>NZ_QWEO01000023.1 GCF_009936035.1 Neglectibacter sp. X58
ATCCATCTTTTCCTCTCCTGTCTTTTTTGATGTTTCCATTCTATCACAATTCCTCTACCTTGTGTAGACACTATCTAACATCGTGGACTTAGAGTTTGATGCCGATCAGGAGAACAGGCTGTTTAATTTTCTCCTGTTTCTGTTCCCATATTATTTGAAGACCGCCATGCGAAAAGGTCTCTTCAAAAAATATATCCACCACAGATATCCAGAAACTATTTGGTATTCCCAGCGGTTTTTGCGTGATATACCAGCGTCATGCTTATACCTTACAGGCAGGCAAAAGGCTTGATGCTGACTTGTTACCGCCAGCGCTCAATCTGCGGCGTTAAGAATCCCGGCAATTCCTGAATTTTCGCGGGATGCACGGTGTTGCAAGGGGGCTGGGTTTATGGTATAATTACTGTGCTTTGCTAAATGATTCTGCCACTACGCGCAAACCGGAAAAGGAATGATTCCTATGAAATACAAATTTGCCAGCGACTGCCACAACCACTCTGCCTGCTCCCCGGACGGCCATGACGCCATTGCCGCCATGTGCGCCAGGGCGGCGGAGCTGGGGCTTTACGCCTACACCCTTACGGATCACTGCGAGTGCCAGAAATATGAGGAGCGCTACCGGGAGCGGGTGGAAAACGCCTGGGTACAGATGGGGGCTGTCCGGCCCCCGGAGGGCCTGCGGTTTTACCGGGGCATTGAGCTGGGCCAGCCCAACCAGGACACAGCCTCTGCCAGGGCCGCTCTGGCAGGCCGGGCCTATGATTTTGTCATCGGCTCCGTCCACAATATCCGGGACTATGAGGATTTCTTTTTTTTAGAGTACAAGGATGCTCCCGCCGGCTATATCGACTCTTTGCTGGAAACCTATTGGCAGGAGCTTCTGGAGCTTATCGCCTGGGGGGATTTCGATTCCCTGGGGCATCTGACCTACCCTTTGCGCTACATTGAAGGGGAGCATGGCATTCCTGTAGACCTGAAAAGGCACCGGGAGGCCATTGACGGGGTACTTTCCGCCCTGATACAGGCAGGCAAGGCTTTGGAGGTGAACACCTCGGGCCTGCGGCAGAAAATCGGGCGCACCCTGCCGGACTTGCCTCTTTTAAAGCGCTACCGGGAGCTGGGGGGGCGCCTTGTCACCCTAGGCTCCGATGCCCACTCCACAGCAGACTTGGGAAAGGGCATTGAGGAAGGTATGGACGTGGTGAGAGAGGCGGGCTTTACGGAGTTTGCAGTGTACGAGAAGCGACAGCCCCGGATGCTGCCGCTGGAATAAAGAGTTATAAAACTTAAATGATGAAGTTTTTTGAAGGTTCTTAGGAAACTTTTTTCCAAAAAAGTTTCCTAAGGCAGGGCTTGGGGTGAGCGTCTGCCTGTGGCAGACAATCTGCGAACCGACCGAGCTGGCAGGCGAGACCGGTAGCCCCGCTACTGTTAAGAAAGGATGGTATCAATATGGCAATGGAACAGCTTTTGGAGCTTTTGCAGGACAACGCGCAGCTTACCCCGGCGCAGTTGGCGGTGATGGTAGGCAAGGAGGAGGGCGAGGTGAAGAAGGCCATCGCCCGCTATGAAAAAGAAGGGGTTATCAAGGGCTACCACGCGCTTATCAACTGGGAGCGCACAGAGGGCCAGAAGGCCGCCGCCCTCATTGAGCTGCGGGTTACGCCCAAAAAGGATACGGGCTTTGACGAGATTGCCGGGCGCATTATGAACTTTTCCGAGGTGGAAAGCGTATACCTGATGTCCGGGGGCTTTGACCTGGCGGTGACGGTGGTGGGCCGCACCATGCAGGACATTGCCATGTTCGTGGCAAAGCGGCTGTCCACCATCGACGGGGTGCTGTCCACTGCCACCCATTTCGTGCTGACGAAATATAAGGACGGGGGCGTGGTGTTTAACAGCGACTACGAGGAAATCGACGAGAGAGGGAGTAATTTGTGTGATTGAGCTTAATTCCCTTTTGAACCCCACCATTCAGCAGATAAAGCCCTCCGGCATCCGGAAATATTTCGACATCGCCAACGAGATGGAGGACGTGATTTCCCTTTCTGTAGGGGAGCCGGACTTCCACACCCCCTGGCACATCCGGGAGGCAGGCATTGAGAGCCTGGAAAAGGGCCGCACCCGCTATACCCCCAACAGGGGTTTTGCAGTTTTGCGGGAGGAAATTGCGAAATTCATTTCCCGGCACTATCATGTGGACTATGCCCCGGAAACGGACATACTGGTAACGGTGGGCGGCTCGGAAGCCATCGACCTGTGTATGCGCTGCGTGCTGTGCCCCGGGGACGAGGCCTTAATCCCCCAGCCCAGCTTTGTGTGCTATGAGCCTATTGCCCGCATGGCCGGGGGCGTGCCCGTCATCATTGAGACAAAGCCGGAAAACGGCTTCCGCCTGACAGCGGAGGAGATAGAGGAAAAGGTTACAGACAAAACCAAGCTTTTGGTGCTGCCATACCCCAACAACCCCACCGGGGCCGTCATGCGCCGGGAGGATCTGGAGGCCGTGGCCCGGGTGGTGGAAAAACACAACCTGCTGGTGCTCTCCGATGAGATTTACGCTTCCCTCACCTACGGGGAGGAAGGCCATGTGTCCATTGCCTCCCTGCCGGGAATGCGGGAGCGCACAGTTTTAGTCAACGGCTTCTCCAAGTCCCATTCCATGACAGGCTGGCGCTTGGGGTATGCGGCGGGGCCGAAGGAACTGATAGCCCTGATGACAAAGCTGCACCAGTTCGCCATTATGAGCGCCCCCACCACCAGCCAGTACGCGGCCATTGAAGCCATGAAAAACGGGGACGAGGATATGGCTTACATGCGGGAGCAGTATGACATGCGCCGCCGCCTGATTCTGGACGGCTTAAACAGCCTGGGCCTCAAGTGCTTTGAACCGGAAGGGGCCTTTTACGTGTTCCCCTCTATCAAGTGTACGGGGCTGACAAGCGGGGAGTTCTGCGAAAGGCTTATCTATTCCAAGCACGTGGCTGTGGTGCCCGGGGACGCTTTCGGAGCCTGCGGCGAGGGCTTTTTGCGCATTTCCTATTGCTATTCCGTCAAGCACATCACCGAAGCCCTGGAGCGTATGCAGGCGTTCCTCCGGGAGCTATGAGGGAGCGGGTGTGGCTGGGCCGCTGCCCGGATTATGACGGGGAAGCCCTTTTTGAGAAAATAAGCGGGGCCTTTGAGGCCCTGGGCGTCTATGACAGCATAAAGCCTGGCATGACGGTGGTGTTAAAGCCCAACCTGATACAAAGCTCCAAGCCCCAGGCCGCCATCTGCACCCACCCGGCCTTTACCCAGGCTGTGGGCAAATGCGTGCAGCGGGCAGGGGGAAAGGTGCTCATTGCCGAAAGCCCCGGCGGGCCTTACAGCCCTGCTGTGATGAAGGCGTTTTTTAGAAACTGCGGCTATACGGATATGGCGGAAAGCTGCGGCTTTTCCCTGTATACAGACTGCAAAAGCCGGGAGGTTTCCCTGCCGGAAGGGGAGAGGTGCCGCCGGGTTTCCATTGTGGAGCCTTTTCTGGAGCGGGATTTCCTCATTGACCTGCCAAAGCTGAAAACCCACTGCATGGTGGGATATTCCGGGGCGGTGAAGAACATGTTCGGGGCGGTGCCGGGCCTCCAGAAGCCGGAGCTGCACTGCCGCTTCCCGGAAAAGGAAGATTTCTCCAAAGCCTTAGTGGATATCTGCGCTTTCCTGCGCCCGGATTTCAGCCTGATGGACGGCGTCTGGGCCATGGAGGGGGACGGCCCCACAGGGGGGCTGCGCCGGGATATCGGTTTTATAGGGGCTTCCCGCAGCCCCTATGCCCTGGACGTATGCATGGCAGGGCTTCTGGGCTTTCCGGAAGGCTCTTTGCCCATGCTGGCGGAAAGCGCCCGCCGGGGCTTAGGCCCCAAATCCTTTACAGAAACAGAGCTGCTGGGGGAAAGTCCGGAAGGCCTTCAGGTGGCAGATTTCAAGCGGGCCAGGGCCTCCAGCACAGATTTTATAGACCGCCTGCCCGGGTTTCTGCGCCCGGCAGCCAAAAAGCTGAGCACGCCTTATCCGCGCGTACAAAAGAAAGGCTGCGTGGGCTGCGGCAAGTGCGCGGAAAGCTGTCCGCAGAAGGCCATCTCCATGGAGGGGGGCAGGGCCGTTATCAGCTATAAAGCCTGCATCCGGTGCTTCTGCTGCCATGAGATGTGCCCCCGGCACGTGGTAGGCGTTAAACGGCTGGGTTTGTTCCAGTGGTAAAAAGGAGTTTGATAGTGATATATGAAGATTAGAGCATACGCCAAGGTGAACCTGACCCTGGACGTAACCGGCAGGCGGGAGGACGGCCTGCACACCCTGGACACGGTGATGCAGAGCGTGTCCCTCTGGGACGAAATAGAGCTTACCCCCGGCGGCCTGCCGGGTATCCGGGTGCAGTGCAGCCGGGACTATATTCCAGTGGACAACGGCAACACAGCTTACAGGGCCGCCCAGTTTTTTTTCCGGAAAACAGGGCTGAAGGACGAGGGCCTGAGCATTGTCATCCACAAGCGCATCCCCAGCAGGGCGGGCATGGGGGGCGGCAGCACAGACGCGGCGGCAGTGCTGCGGGCCTTGAACAGCATATACGGCGCGAACCTTCCCATGGAAACCCTGCGGGAGCTTGCCACCCGGGTGGGGGCGGACGTGCCCTTTTGCCTCCAGGGGGGCACCTGCCGCTGCACAGGCATTGGGGAGATACTGGAGCCTGTTGCAGAGCTGCCAAACTGCTTTTTTGTGATCTGCAAGCCCCCCGCGGGCATGAGCACCCTCAGGGCCTATGCCCTGCTGGATCAATATCCCATGTCCCGGAAATACGGCACCCCCCGCATGGTGGAGGCATTGGAAAAAGGGGGGCTGCCCAAAATCGCCCAGTGCCTCCAGAACCGCTTTGAGGAAACCCTCCGGCTGGTGCAGGTGCGGGACATCAAGAAGGCGCTGCTGGGGGCAGGGGCCATGGGGGCCGTGATGACAGGCAGCGGCTCCGCCGTATACGGCGTTTTCGACACAGAAGCCGCCGCCCGGAACGCCGCCCAGCTCCTTACAGATAAGGGGAAGGTTTACGTCACCCGCCCCCTGCGCTCGGGGGAGATACACTGAGGGCCGCTTTCAGAACCTTCTAAAACATTCAAGTTTGTGTTCCGCTGTTTGGCGGATACCATAAAAGCCAAGTGAAAGGGGAAAAGAAAATGGAAAAAATCAAAATCGGTATTGCGGGCTATGGAAACCTGGGCCGGGGGGTGGAAAGCGCCCTTTTGCAGACAGAGGATATGGAACTGGCGGGCGTGTTCACCCGCCGAAGCCCCGACTCCCTCTGCACCCAGACAGGCGCGCCTGTCTACAGGATGGAGGACGTGCCCGCTATGGCGGAAAAAATGGACGTGCTCATCCTCTGCGGCGGCAGCGCCAATGATTTGCCGGAGCAGACCCCGGCCCTGGTGCAATACTGCAACGTGGTGGACAGCTTTGACACCCACGCGAAAATCCCCCAGCATTTTGCGGCTGTGGACAAGGCCGCCCGGGAAAGCGGCAGGCTGGCGGTTATCTCCGCCGGATGGGATCCGGGCCTTTTCTCCCTGAACCGGGCCTACGGTCAGGCTGTCCTGCCCCAGGGCAGCGACTACACCTTCTGGGGCAAGGGGGTCAGCCAGGGCCATTCCGACGCGGTGCGCCGCATCCCCGGCGTGCTGGACGCCCGGCAGTACACCATCCCTGTAGACGCCGCCCTGGAGCAGGTGCGCTCCGGGGCAGAGCCAAAGCTTACCACCCGGCAGAAGCACACCCGGGAATGCTTTGTGGTGGCAGAGGCGGGGGCAGATTTGCCTGCCATTGAGAACGCCATCAAAACCATGCCCAACTATTTTGACGAATATGACACCACGGTTCATTTCATTTCCCAGGAGGAGATGGACAGGGAGCACAAGGGCATCCCCCATGGCGGCATGGTGTTCCGCACAGGCTGTACCGGCCTGAAGGGGGAAAACCGCCACGTAATCGAGTATAAGCTCACCCTGGATTCCAACCCGGAGTTTACCGCCAGCGTGCTGACCGCCTATGCCCGGGCTGTGTACCGCCTGTACCAGGAGGGCCAGCGGGGCTGCAAGACCGTGCTGGACATCGGCCCCGGCTACCTCCATCCCCAGTCTCCGGAAGAGCTGCGCAGAAACCTGCTGTAAAATAAAGATATAGAAGCCCCCGGCAGAAGCAAAAACCGCTTTTGCCGGGGGCATTTTATGATATATGAGCAACCATCGGCTAAGCCGGTGGAGAGGGGAGAGAGCAATAGCGTTGATTATAAAAGGAAAAACCACCTTTAATAGAAGCGGGTAACGCCAACCGCACAAAATCAAAGGAGGTCAGTCCAAATGGACGGGCAAAGTGCATCGCAAGACATTTACGATTGCACATTACAAAATGGAAATGTCAATACCATATTGTGGATGGTACCAAAGTATCGTAGGAAAAAGGTATACGGGAAACTGCGGGCAGATATAGGGAAGATTTTGGGAAAGCTGTGCTATTTATAAATGCAAGAAAGAAACGCCTAACCCTAAGTGCGGTTGGCGTTTCTTATTGTGCGCCTTTAGGCGCTGCTGGTATTATCCCCTTTTAGGGCTTGTTATTCATGCCACGTCCTTTGGGCGTGGTATTGATCATTGCAGGGCCGGGAACAGCCCCTTCACCGCGGGATAGATTTGCCGGAATTTCTGGTAGCGCTCCTCATACCGGGCGGCAAGGGCGGCGTCCGGCTCCACTCGGCCCGCAATCTGTACCAGAGCCTTGCAGGCATCCGCCACTGTGGCGTATTCCCCGCAGGCCACCATGCTCAGCATGGCGCCGCCGTAGCCAGGGCCTTGCTCGGTCTGGGGCAGCAGCAGGGGGATGCCCAGCACGTTGGCGAGGATCTCCCGCCACAGGGGGCTTTTGGAGCCGCCGCCGCACAGGGTGCTTTGAGGGATCTCCAGCCCCAGCGCCTTTGCCACCTCGAAACTGTCCCGGATGGCAAAGGCCACGCCTTCCAGCACAGCCTGGGTCATGGCGGCGCGGGTGGCAGCCATGTCCATGCCGATGAATGCGCCCCGGGCGGCGCTGTCGTTGATAGGGGAGCGCTCGCCCATAAGATAGGGCAGGAAATAGACTGTGTTATTGCCAAGCTTACCCTTGTCTATAGCGGCCTGCTCGGCAGTATAATCATTGGTAGAGAGAACGTCCTCGCACCACCACTTGTTGCAGATGGCGGCGGAGAGCATACAGCCCATCAGGTGCCAGCCGCCGTCGGCATGGGCGAAGGCGTGAAGGGCGTTATGGGGGTCGACGCCGAACTTTTCCGAGCTGATGAACAGCGTCCCCGACGTGCCCAAAGAGATGTTGCAGCCGCCATCGCCCACCGCCCCTGTACCAACAGCCGCTGCGGCGTTGTCCCCCGCCCCGGCGCAGACTTTCACCGTCTCCGGCAGGCCCAGCTCTTTGGCAGCCTCCGGCAGCAGGGTGCCCACTACCTGCCAGCTTTCAAATAATGCGGGCAACTGGCTCTCCCTTACGCCGCAGATTTCGCACATGTCCCGGCTCCAGCACTTGCGCTCTACGTCCAGCAGGAGCATGCCGCTGGCGTCGGAAAAGTCGGTGCAGTGGATGCCGGTGAGGCGGTAATTCACATAGTCCTTGGGCAGCATGATTTTGGCAATTTTCCCAAACAAATCCGGCTCGTTTTCCCGCATCCACAAAAGCTTGGGGGCGGTGAAGCCTGCAAAGGCGATGTTCGCGGTGTATCGGCTCAGATTGCCCCGGCCGATAGTCTCATTGAGATAGTCAACCTGCCGGGCGGTGCGGCCATCGTTCCAAAGGATCGCCGGGCGCAAAACATTGTCCTCCCCGTCCAGGGCGACAAGGCCGTGCATCTGCCCGCCCGCGCCGATGCCTGCCACCTGGGCAGGGTCAAACCCCTCCAGCAGTTCCGGCACGCCGGTGCGGACAGCCTTCCACCAGTCTTCCGGATTCTGTTCGCTCCAGCCGGGGCGGGGGAAGCTAAGGGGGTATTCTTTCGTCACGGTATGGCACACGCGGCCCTGTTCGTCCACCAAAAGCAGTTTGCAGGCCGAAGTGCCTAAATCTATCCCAATGTAAAGCATGGCGATTCTCCTGTTAAAAAGATTTTCTCTATTATATTCCAAAAGGCCGGGAGAATCAAGGGGGCTGTAATGGAAACTGCCATGGCTTATTTATCCAAAATAAATCGAAAACACCGTTTTCATCTTATTCGAGTGCAGGGAACAAAGGCCGCGCTTTCCAGCCGCTTTTACTTTTTTCGCCCGGTTCCTTTCCCCCGGCCCAGAAGGAGCTTTTCCCCCTCCACAGCCACTAAGGGGAACAGGGACAGCCCCGCCACCAGCAGCCACTGGAAGCCTGTCAGGGCCGTTGTGCGGAAAATGGCCATCAGCGGCGGGAACAGCACCACGCTCACCATAAGGAAGCCGCAGAACAATCCGGCTGCCACAAGCTTTTTGTTGGAAAAAATCCCCAGGCGCAGCACAGAATGCTCGGAGCGCATGTTAAAGCTGTGTACAAGCTGGGAGAGGCTTAAAACCGCAAAAGCCATGGTGCGGCCTATGGCAGGCTCCATAGGGTCTGCGTCAAACCAGGCCCGGCCCATGGTGTAGCTAAGAAGGGCCAGCGCCCCCACCAGGCACCCTTCCACCGCCACAGAGAAGCCCATGCCCCCGGAAAACACGCCCTCCTCCCGGGGATGGGGCGGCTCTTTCATCACGTCCCGGTCAATGGGATCTGTGCCCAGGGCCAGGGCCGGCAAGGAATCCGTTACCAAGTTAACCCATAACAATTGTATTGCCAAAAGCGGCGCGGGAGCGCCCAAAAGGAAGGCCGCGAACACCACCAGAATTTCTCCGATGTTGCAGGACAGCAGGAAATGGATGGTTTTGCGGATGTTCCGGTAAATGCCCCGGCCCTCCCGCACAGCCGCCACAATGGTGGAGAAATTGTCATCCGTCAGCACCATGTCCGCCGCGGACTTCGCCACCTCTGTGCCGTTTTTGCCCATGGCGCAGCCGATGTCCGCAGCCTTGAGGGAGGGCGCGTCGTTCACCCCATCCCCTGTCATAGCCACCACATAGCCCCGACGCTGGAAGGCCTTCACAATTTTCACCTTGTGCTGGGGAGACACCCGGGCAAACACCTTCACATCCATAATCTTGGTGCTCAGCTCTCCCTCTGTAAGCCTGTCAAGCTCCGGGCCTGTCATGGCCCTGTCCCCTTCCCCTGCTATGCCCACCCGGCGGGCAATGGCAAGGGCTGTGGCGGCATGGTCGCCTGTTATCATCACCGGGAGGATGCCCGCCCCCTTGCATTGGGAGACAGCGGCCTTCACCCCCTGCCGGGGCGGATCCTCCATGCCGATAAGCCCGCAGAAGATAAGGCCGCTTTCTGTTTCCCGGTCGTCCCCGGGCAGCGCGTCCACGTCCTTATAGGCCACCCCCAGCACCCGCAGGGCCTTTTCCGCCAGCTTCCCGTTGTCCGACAGAATACGGGCCTTCTCCCCCGGCCCCAGGGGCACCACGCTGTGGCCCCGCAGCATCCGGGTACACCGGGCAATCAGCACGTCCGGCGCGCCCTTGGAGATAATCCGCACACCGCCTCCTGCCCTGTGGGCCGTAGTCATCATCTTCCGGGCGGAGGAAAAGGGGATTTCCCCTATGCGCGGGCTTTCCGCCTCCAGCTCCCCCTTCTTCCGGCGGCAGGCCCGCAGGAAGGCCGCCTCTGTGGGGTCGCCCGTAAGCTTCCCCCCCTCCTCCTCGCAGTCGTTGCACAGAGTGCAAAGCTCCAGGGCAAACTGGGCGTCTGCCCCGTCTAAAGGCTCCGGGCCATAGGCGCCGGAAAAGGCCGCCACTGTCATTTTGTTCTGGGTGAGGGTGCCGGTTTTGTCAGAACAGATAACCTGGGTGCTGCCCAAGGTTTCCACTGCCGGCATATGCCGCACAATGGCCCGCTTCTGGGCCATGCGCTTCATGCCCATGGCCAGCACAATGGTCACCACAGCCGTCAGCCCCTCGGGAATTGCCGCCACCCCCAAGCTGATGGCTATCATGAACATTTCTAAAGGCGGGGTGTGCTGCAAAAGCCCCATGGCGAAAATCACTCCGCAGATGAGAACAGCCCCCAGGCCCAGCACCCGGCCTGTCTGCTTCAGCTTTTCCTGCAAAGGTGTCTGGGGGGCGCTTTCCTCCTCCAGCATGTGGGCAATGTGCCCCACTGCCGTGTCCATCCCTGTGGCGGTGACAATGCCTGCCCCCGCCCCGTTTGCAATGCCTGTGGAGGCAAACACCATGTTTTTCCGCTCTGCCAGCGGGCAGTCCTTGGGGCACAAATCCTCCGCGTTTTTCTCCACTGGGGCCGATTCCCCTGTCAGCGCCGACTCCTCCGCCCGCAGCTCCACGCTTTTGATAAGGCGCAAATCGGCGGGCACCAGATCTCCTGCCTTCAAAACCACCAAATCCCCAGGCACCAGCTCGGTGCTGTCCACAGTCTGGCGTTTCCCGCCCCGCACCACCCTGGCCCGGGGGGAGGACAGCTTCTTCAGTGCGTCAATGGCTTTGTCTGCCCGCAGCTCCTGCACAGTGCCAATAACCGCGTTTACCACCACAATGGCCAGGATGATAATGGAGTCTACAAACTCCCCGTCTCCCCGCAGCCGGGAAACCCCGTAGGATACCGCCGCGGAGGCCAGAAGGATAAGCACCATTAAATCCTGGAACTGCCCCAGGAACCGCAGCAATACGCCCCGCTTCCTGCCCTCCTGCAATTGGTTTTTCCCAAATTTCTCCTGCCGCTTTTGCACCTCCCCGGGAGACAGCCCCCGCTGGGGGTCTGTGCCCAGCTTTTCCGCCGCCCCCTGGGGCGTCACATAATGCAGTTCCATTTTGCTTCCTCCTTCGGCTCGCCCGCGCTTTTACACAGGAACAGGGAAACAGCCCCTGTTCTCCTTCCCCTATTCCTATGCGGTTTCTTACAAGTTTATGAAGCTTTGGGAAAAGGCTGGTAATTCTTCCTGGCAGTTGATAAAATGGGTAAGCGGGCTTTCCCGGCCTGCCACACCACTGCGAAAAGGAGACACTATGGAATTTTTCCTGCCCTTTGATGGCCCTATCCTCACCTTTATCCAGCAGCACTTCCACAACCCCGTCACAGACGCCTTTTTCCCCTTTGTCACCTACTTAGGGGAGCTGGGGGCCTGCTGGGCGTTTCTCAGCCTGGTGCTGCTGTTTATGAAAAAATACCGCCGGGCCGGCATTTTGATGCTGGCGGCGATGCTGCTGGGCACCCTGCTGGGCGAAGGGCTTTTAAAGCACCTTATCTGCCGCCCCCGGCCCTTCCAGTATATTTCATCGGACTTCCTCCCCCTGCTCATCTCCCCGCCCAGCGGGTATTCCTTCCCCTCGGGCCACACCTGCGCCTCCTTTGCGGCGGCCTCGGCCCTGTTCTCCCAGCACAGGCGGGAGGGGGCTTTCGCTTTCCTGCTGGCCTCCCTCATCGGGTTTTCCCGCATGTTCCTGCTGGTACACTTTCCCAGCGACGTGCTGGCAGGCGCCTTGCTGGGCGCCCTCCTGGGGTTTGGCACCGCCTTTCTCTATCAGAAATGGGTTCTGCCCAAGTTTCCCCGCCTGGAAAGCTTTGGCATAAACTCTTAGGCAGTTCATATTCAAGGTCAGAGAGGTTCCCGGCACTGGACGGGCTTTTTTGATATGTCAATGACCGTCGGGTTTTGCCGGCAGGGTATGTGCTTTATGGCGGCTGACATCTTAAGCGGCACCTCACGGGTAATTTCCCCGTCACAGCATACAAATTCTGCTTGACAAGCGCCAGCTTGCCTGCTCATCTTTTATGCACGCTGATGAATAAATTCCTGTTGTGATATGCCGCTTAGGATTTATGCGGTATTGCCTAAAGAAACGGCGGCTTTGATTTTGAACCGCCCCCTGTCAAGTAGACAGATGAAAAAAAGAAAATTAGGCCACGGGGGTCTGGTTCCTGAAAGCAAGGGGATCCAGGCCCTCATGAGCAAATCAGACGTCCTCCGGCAAGGGATTCAAGAAACCTGCAATTCATCCCCCATTTCCAGCAAGCTTGCAGTTTCCTGTGAAATGTGGTAGAATACTGGCAGTATACGTGAAAACGGCAAAGGGGAGGCGGAAATTTGGATCAGCAGGTGGCAGAGCAGCTTCGGGAAGCGGGAATACGGATACGGGAGCGCTGGGGGGACAGCCCCCTGGCTTTCGTGCGCACCTATGGCTGCCAGCAGAACGTGGCGGACGGCGAAAAAATAAAGGGGCTGCTGGCGGAAATGGGCTTTGGGTTTGCTGAGGGGCCGGAGGAGGCGGATTTCCTGCTTTTCAACACCTGCGCCGTGCGGGAACACGCGGAGGACAGGGTGTTTGGCAACGTGGGCGCTTTGAAGAACCTGAAGCGGCGCAGGCCGGAAATGGTTATCGCGGTGTGCGGGTGCATGACCGAGCAGGCCCATGTGGCAGAGCGCCTGCAAAAAAGCTTCCCCTTTGTAAACATGGTTTTCGGCACCGGGGCCATCCACCGCCTGCCGGGAATGCTTTTAGAGGTGCTGGGGGAAGGGAAGCGGGCCTTCCTCCGGGGCTGCCAGGAGGAGGCCCGCCTGGAGGGCCTGCCTGTGCGCCGGGACGGCAGTAGCCGGGCCTGGGTAACGGCCATGTATGGCTGCGACAATTTCTGCTCCTACTGCATTGTGCCCTATGTCCGGGGCCGGGAGAAAAGCCGGGAGCCGGGGGCCGTTGTGGCGGAGTGCCGGGAGCTGGTGGAGGCGGGCTTTAAGGAAATCACCCTTTTGGGGCAGAATGTGAATTCCTATGGCAAGGGGCTTTCCGCCCCTGTAAACTTTGCGGGGCTTTTGCGGGAGATAGACAAAATAGAGGGGGACTACCGGATACGCTTCATGACCTCCCACCCCAAAGACGCCTCCCGGGAGCTGTTTGAGGCAATGGCCCAAAGCCGGCACATCCCCCACCACATCCACCTGCCCTTCCAGTCCGGCAACGACCGGGTGCTTAAAGAGATGAACCGGAAATACACCCGGGAAAAGTATCTCTCCCTCATCCGCGCCGCCCGGGAGCTGATGCCGGACATCACCTTCACCTCCGACGTAATCATAGGCTTTCCCGGGGAAACCTATGAGGAGTTTCAGGACACCCTTTCCCTCATAGAGGAGGTGGAGTTTGTGAACCTGTTCACCTTTATCTATTCCCCCCGAAAGGGCACAAAGGCGGCAGGTATGCCAGACCCCGTCCCCCACGGGGAAAAAACAAAATGGTTCGCGGAGCTTCTCCGGGTGCAGGAGGGGATTGCCAGCCGCAACTGCCAGAAGCTTGTGGGCACAAGGCAGCGGGTGCTGGTGGAGCACATGAACGAAAAAACCGGGCTTCTGCAGGGCCGCACCCTGGGCAGCCTTACGGTGGATTTTCCCGGAGACGGGGGCCTTGTAGGGGAATTCACAGAAGTAGAGGTCACAGAAGCCCGTGGCTGGGCCTTGCGGGGCGTGAAAGCCAACGGGTAAAAAAGGAGGGCATAGGATGTTCGGGAAACAGAGCCGGTTTTCGGAAATACACAAAGAAGGCTATGCGGGAGGCGAGCTGCGCATTTTGGTGGACACTGTAACAGGGGTGCATTACCTGTGCGTGGTGGGCATGGGGCCTGTGAGCATTACCCCGCTGCTGGATGACAAAGGGCAGGTAATGGTCAGCAGGGAAGGAAAATAGGAGGAATGGCATGAACATTTTATTACTAAACGGCAGCCCCAAGAACTATGGAGCCACCCAGGAGATTTTAAAAACTTTAAAGGACGCGGCCCCTGAAGAGGCCCAGGCAGAGCTTCTGTGCCTGGGGGACTGGGACATCCGGTACTGCAAGGGGTGCAAGGCCTGCTATAAAACCAGGGCCTGCGTGGTGCAGGACGACATGAGGGCTTTGATGGACAAGGTGGAAGCCGCGGACGTGCTGGTGCTGGCCGCCCCCTCCTATTGGGCGGACGTGCCTGGGGTGTGCAAGTCCTTTATCGACCGCTGCACCCCCTACAGCGACACCAACCCCGACCCGGACGGTCCCCGGCTGCGGGCGGGCAAGCGGTGCTATGGCATCGCCCTGCGCACCGGGGTGCGGCCCATGGAGTGCGAGCACATTTTGGGCACCATCGAGCACTGGTGCGGGCACATGGGCATCACGTTTTCAGAGGGCGTCTTTTTCTGCCAGATTGAGGGCAAAAGCGATATCACCCCCCACAAGCCCCTGCTGCGGGAAAAAGCAGGGCAGTGGTTTAAAAAAACCGAGAAATGAAAGAAAAAATTCATAGGGAGGACACAAAACATGGATATCATCGAAATCACCCGGGAGCTGGGCAAGCAGTTGCAGCAGGAGGAAAGCTATATTAAAATGCGGGCGGCCCAGCAGGCCTGCGACGAGGACGAGGGCCTGCAGAAGGCCATCGGGGAGTTTAACTTAAAGCGCATGGCCATCAACAACGAGGCCCAGAAGGACGACCGCAATGAGGAAACCCTCCAGCGGCTTAACGGGGAGTTCCGGGCGGCTTACGCCTTGATTATGGAAAACGGCCACATGCAGGCGTATAACGACTCCAAGGTGGAATTTGACGCCCTCCTGCAGCGGATTACCGGCATCATCGGCCTGTGCGCCGACGGGGAAAACCCGGAAACCTGCGACTATGACGCAGCCAGTTGCAGCGGGGACTGCTCCTCCTGCGGAGGAAGCTGCCACTAAGAGGAGCGTTTCAGGAAGGACAGGGAAGGGGTAAAAGGCTATGGAATATTCCCCCATGATGAAGCAGTATATGGAAACCAAGGAAAAGTATCCCGGCGAGATACTTTTCTTTCGCCTTGGGGATTTTTACGAAATGTTTTTTGACGATGCCGAGAGGGTTTCCCGGGAGCTGGATCTGGTGCTGACCAAAAGGGCCTGCGGCAACGGGGACTTTGCCCCCATGTGCGGGGTGCCCTTCCACAGCGCGGAGGGATACATTGCCCGGCTGCTGGAAAAGGGCTACAAGGTTGCCATCTGCGAGCAGATGGAGGATCCCAAGGCTGCCAAGGGCATTGTGAAGCGGGATATTGTGCGGGTGGTGACGCCGGGCACAGTGGTGGAAAGCAGTATGCTGGACGAATCCCGGAATAACTATATCTGCTCCCTGGTATACCGCCCGGGGGCTGTGGGCATTGCTATGGGGGACGTTTCCACCGGGCAGTTATACGCGGCCCAGCTAAACCTGCCCCACAAAGCCCAGCTTCTGGGGGCCGTTACAAACCGGCTGGGGCGGTATGCCCCCCGGGAAATCCTCTTAGACCCGGAAGCCGCCGCCTGGGAGGAGCTTACCCGGTTTATCCGGGAGCGCAGCGGCGGCGCGGGGGAGAAAGCGCCGCCGGCGCTGTATGAAAACCAGGAGCGGGCGGAAAAAGCCGTCGTCTCCCTTTTAGGGAACCGCACCCTGCCGGAACTGGGCCTCACTGGCAGGCCCCTGGCAGTGCTGGCTCTTTTTGCGTTTTTTTCCTATCTGGAGCACAACAAAATGAGCGGCAGGGAGCGCATGAACCGGCTGGAGCTGATGGAGGACGGCGCGTTTATGGCCCTGTCCCTGATGGATCAGCGGAACCTGGAGCTGACGGAAACCATGAGGGGCAAAGAGCGCCGGGGATCCCTTTTGTGGGTGCTGGACAAGACAAAAACCGCCATGGGCAAGCGGCTTATCCGCCAGTGGGTAACCCAGCCCCTTTTAAGCCCGGCTCAAATCACCCTGCGGCAGAACGCGGTGGAAGAGCTGGTGCAAAACCCGCCCTTTTTAGACGATTTAACGGAGAAGCTTGGCGGCATCCACGACCTGGAGCGCATTATGACCCGGGTGGTGTACGGCTCGGCAAACGCCCGGGAACTAAAGGCTGTGGGGGAGGCCTTAAAGCGGCTGCCGGGTATCAAGGCAGTGCTGAAAGAGGCCCAGGCCACCCTGCTGCAAACCCTGGACAGGGAAATCGATCCCTTAGAGGACGTGCCCGCCCTTCTGGACAAGGCCCTGGTGGACGAGCCGCCCCTCTCCATCCGGGACGGGGGCACCATCCGCCCGGGCTTTGAGCCGGAGCTGGACGAGGTGCGGCGGGACAGGGACGGAGGCAGGGAGCTTCTGGCGGCGCTGGAGGCCCGGGAGCGGGAGCGCACAGGCATCCCCAAGCTGAAAACCGGGTATAACCGGGTTTTCGGCTATTACATAGAGGTGTCAAACTCCTATAAGAACATGGCCCCGGCAGACTATATCCGCAAGCAGACCTTGTCAAACGGGGAGCGGTACGTTACCCAGGAGCTGAAAGAGCTGGAAGCCCGCATTCTGGGCGCCCAGGACAGGGCGCTGGAGCTGGAAAGCCGGGCTTTTGAATACCTGCGGCGGTATCTTGCCCGGGCGCTGCCCTATATCCAGGCAGCCGCCGGAGCCATTGCCGTGCTGGACGTGCTGTGCTCTTTTGCGGCGGTGTCCGCCGCCCGGGACTACACCCGGCCCACAGTAAACCTCAGCGGGAAAATCTATCTCAAGGACAGCCGCCACCCAGTGGTGGAGGCCCTTTTAAGGGACAGGCCCTTTGTGCCCAACGACGTGGACATGGATATGGGGGACAATCGGGTGCAAATTCTCACTGGGCCTAACATGGCGGGAAAATCCACCTATATGCGGCAGATTGCCATCACCGCGATACTGGCCCAGATAGGCTGCTTTGTGCCGGCCTCCAAGGCGGAAATCGGCATTGTAGACGGGATTTACACCCGGGTGGGGGCTTCCGACGACCTTTCCGCCGGGCAGTCCACCTTCATGCTGGAGATGGCGGAGGTGGCGCAGATCCTCAAAAGCGCCGGGAAAAACTCTTTAGTGGTGTTCGATGAAATCGGCCGGGGCACTTCCACCTTTGACGGCATGAGCATTGCAAGGGCTGTGCTGGAATATGTCCACGACACAAAGCAGGTGGGGGCAAAAACCCTTTTTGCCACCCATTACCATGAGCTGACCGCCATGGCCGACGAGCTGCCCGGGGTGAAAAACTTCAACGTAGCGGTGAAAAAACGGGGGGATGACATCACCTTCCTGCGGCGGATTATCCCCGGCGGGGCGGACGACAGCTTTGGCATTGAGGTGGCAAAGCTTGCCGGGGTGCCGGACAAGGTGCTGGGGCGCGCCAAGGAGGTTTTGGCCCAGCTTGAAAAGGGAAGCCTGCCCCAGGCGGGACGGCAGCCCGGACTGCCGCCGAAGGAAGAGCCTGTGCAGCTCACCATGGACTCCCCGGAAAGCCAGGTGATTACAAGGCTTCAGGCCATCGACGTAAACGCACTCACCCCCATCGAGTGCATGAACATCCTGTTTGAGCTGCGGAAAATGCTGCGCTAGGCGGCTTGCAAAGAGGCGTCCGCCGGGCTGGGCGCTTAAGCGCCCTCCGCGCGGACGCACGGCAAATCCTGGGCTTTGCCCAGGATTTGGCCCGGCGGGGCAGCTCTGTTAGGGAAAGGAGAAGCGAAATGGAAAGCTATCAGGACATCAACGCCCGCACCATTGACAGTTGGGTGGAGGAAGGCTGGGAGTGGGGAAAGCCCATCACCCACGAGGCCTATGAAAATGCCAGGGCCGGCAAGTGGGACGTGCTGCTCACCCCCACAAAGCCTGTGCCCCATGGCTGGTTTGGGGATTTAAAGGGGAAAAAGGTGCTGGGGTTAGCCAGCGGCGGGGGCCAGCAGATGCCCATCTTCGCCGCCCTGGGGGCAGACTGCACAGTGCTGGACTACTCCCCCAAGCAGATTGAAAGCGAGCGCATGGTGGCACAGCGGGAGGGATATGAGATCCGCATCATCAGGGCGGATATGACAAAGCCCCTGCCCTTTTCTGACGGGGAGTTTGACCTTGTCTTCCACCCTGTTTCCAACTGCTACGTGCGGGAGGTAAAGCCCATTTTTAAAGAGTGCTTCCGTGTTTTAGCCCCCGGCGGGGCGCTGCTTTCAGGCCTTGACAACGGCGTAAACTTCATGTTCCTGGATGAGAACAGCCGGGACAAGCTGAGCATTTTCCCCTTTGACCCGGTGGCAAACCCGGAACAGCGGGCGCAGTTGGAAGCGGAAAACGACGGCATGCAGTTTTCCCACACCTTAGAGGAGCAGATTGGGGGCCAGTTGGAAGCGGGCCTCACACTCACCCATGTGTACGAGGACACAAACGGGGAAGGGATTCTCCACGAACACAACATCCCCACCTTCTGGGCCACCAGGGCGGTGAAGGGCTGAGGCTAAGAACAACGGGAAGGAGGGCACAATATGCTGCCAAACAGGGAAACCGCTGAAAAGGAACTGGCCCTTGCAGGGGAGATGAACCCTGGCCCCTGGACAAAGCACTCTGTAAACGTAGGCGTCGCCGCCCGGAACATTGGGGAAAAGGCGGGGCTTGACGGGGAAAAGGCCTATATCCTGGGCCTGCTCCACGACATCGGCCGCAGGGTGGGAGTGGTGAATATCCCCAGGCATGTGTACGAGGGGTACCGCTACACTATGGATAAGGGCTGGGAGGAGGCGGCGAAAATCTGCATGACCCATTCCTACCCTCTCATGGAAAAAGAATTTGACAAGGGGACAGAGAGCGAAGAGGAAGCCCGCGTCAAGGAATACATCCTTGGGTGCCGGTGCGGCCCGTACGACTGGCTTATCCAGCTTTGCGACAGCCTTGCCGCAGACTATGGCTTCTGCATTTTGGAAAAGCGTTTTATCGACGTGGCAAGGCGCTATGGCATATGGGAAAACAGCGTGGACAGGTGGAACCGCACCTTTGAAATAAAGGAATATTTTGAAGACCGCATGGGGTGCTCTATTTACGACGTTTTGCCGGACGTGGGCCGCACCACACTTTTGTGCCCGCCTCCCTGGAAGCCGCCAGCCAAAGGATAAAGGAGGGAAAGCTATGTTTGAAATTCAAAAGCTCCGGGAGAACCCGGGCCTGCTAAACAGGGCGGCCCGGTGGTTCCATGAAAAATGGGGCATAGACGAAGCCGCCTACCGGGAGAGCATGGAGGACTGCTTAAAAGGCGCGTCCCCGGTGCCCCAGTGGTATGCGGCGCTGGAGGACGGGGAGATAACAGGAGGGCTGGGCGTAATTGAAAACGACTTCCACAACCGCAAGGATTTGGCCCCTAACGTGTGCGCCGTATATACAGAGGAGGCTTACAGGGGGAAGGGCATTGCCGGGGCGCTGCTGGAAACGGTGTGCCGGGACATAGCCTCTTTAGGGGTCAATACCCTGTACCTTTTGACAGACCACAACAGCTTCTACGAGCGGCACGGCTGGGAGTTTTTCTGCATGGCCCAGGGAGACGGGGAGGAAAGCCCTGCCCGGCTGTACCGGAAAATCACAGAATAAAGAGAGGCCTGCTTGCAGGCAGGCTTTCGCCCTATTTTTAGAAAGGCAGGCGGGGACATGCCCGAAATTCAAGTGCTCAACAGGCAGGTGGCAGAGCTGATTGCCGCCGGGGAGGTGGTGGAGCGCCCCTCCTCTGTGATAAAAGAGCTGGTGGAAAACGCCATAGACGCCGGTTCCGCTGTGGTGACGGTGGAAACCCAGCGGGGAGGCAGAAGCTATATGCGCGTAACGGACAACGGCTGCGGCATCCCGCCGGAGCAGGTGCCCACAGCCTTTTTGCGCCACGCCACCAGCAAAATTGTCACAGAGGCAGACCTGGACGCCATCGGCACCCTGGGCTTTCGGGGGGAGGCTTTAGCCGCCATTTCGGCGGTAAGCCGCATTGAAATGCTCACCCGCACAAAAGACGCGGAATTGGGCCTGCGCTATAGCTGCCTGGACGGGCTGCACCCGGAGACAGAGGAGGCGGGCTGCCCCCAGGGCACCACCATCACTGTGCGGGATCTGTTTTTCAACACCCCGGCCCGGATGAAGTTTTTGAAAAAGGATGTGACGGAGGGCAATGCCATTGCGGGTATTTTAGATAAAATCGCCCTGTCCCATCCGGAAATTTCCTTCCGCTACATCCGGGACGGCAAAGAGGTGCTCCACACCCCGGGGGACGGGAAGCTTTCCTCCGCGCTGTACGCGGTATACGGCAAGGAGTTTTCCGCCTCCCTCATCCCCGTTTCCTATAACCTGCAGGGCGTGGGGGTAAAGGGCTTTATCAGCAAGCCCGCTGCCAGCCGGGCCAACCGATCCATGCAGAATTTTTTCATCAACGGGCGGTATATCCGCAGCCGCACTGCCTCTGTGGCCCTGGAGGAGGCCTGCAAGGGAGCCGTAATGGCGGGGAAGTTCCCGGCCTGCGCTTTGCACCTGGAGCTGGGAAAGGAAACGGTGGATGTAAACGTCCACCCGGCGAAAATGGAAGTACGTTTTGCAAACGAGCAGCCTGTGTTTGACGCGGTGTATTACGGGGTGAAGTCTGCCCTGCGGGAAGGGGATTCCCCCAAGGTGATGGGGTTAAACCAGTCCCGCAGCTATGAAATGCCCCCCCGGAAGGTGGTGCCCATCACCAGTATCAGCCCTTCGGGAGGATTGGAGGAAGAGCCGGGCCGCCCCCTGCTTTTAAAGGATTCCGCGCCGGAGCAGCCCGTCCCGGCGGAAACGCCGACTGTCCAGACGGAGACGAAAGAGCCGTCCTCCGTCCAGACGGAGCCGGAAGCGCCGCCCTCCCTTTTGCCGGAACCGGAGCCGGAAATCAGCGTGCCCCGGCTTTCCCGGGCATACGGGGATGGAAAGCTGCCTGCCGTGAAAAGGGAGCCGGAGGGCTTCACCCCGCTGGTAGAAAATGCCCTGGAAAACCGCCCGGCGGCAGAATCCCCCCAGGCAGAAGCCGCGCCCCTTCCCTTGCCGGAAATCCCCCTGGAGGAAAGCCCCCAGCCTGTTTTTGACCCCCTCCCCCTGGAAGCGGCCCAGACAGAGGAAAAGGGGGAAGCCCCCTCCCTGCTGGGAGAGAGGGCCTTCCATGGGAAAATCATCGGGGAGGCCTTTGGCACCTATATCCTGGTGGAGCACAGCCCCCAGGCCCTGATGCTCATTGACAAGCACGCGGCCCACGAGCGGCTGATTTACGAAAGGCTGAAGGCCCAGGGGCCAAACGGGGAGGCCCAGGCCCTGCTGGAGCCGGTGCCCGTCAGCCTGGAGAAGGAAGAGTACAGCGCCGTAACGGCAAACCTTTCCAGGCTGCGGGAAGCAGGCTTTGAGGTGGAGGATTTCGGCCCGGGCACGGTGCTGGTGCGGGCTGTGCCCCTGCTGCTGGACGGCGGGGACGGGGCAGCGGCGCTGATGGAGATTGCGGGGTATCTGGCCCAGCAGAAAGCCACCCTCACCACCCAGCACATGGACTGGGTATACCACAACGTGGCCTGTCGGGCCGCCATCAAGGCCGGGGACGTAACCCACCCGGAGGAGCTTGCGGCCCTGTGCCGCCAGTTGGAGGAGAACCCCCAGGTGCGCTACTGCCCCCATGGCAGGTCGGTGTATGTGCTGCTGCCCCGGCGGGAGATTGAAAAGCAGTTTGGGCGGGTGTAATGCAGGGGATACGCACGCTCTGGGAAGGAGGCAAGCAGATGGACAAAAAGCTTTCTGTAGTGGCAGTGGCCGGGCCTACCGCCACAGGGAAAACAGCCTTGGGAATTGGGCTTGCCAGGCGCTATCAGGGGGAAATCGTCTCCTGCGATTCCATGCAGGTGTATAAGGACCTGCCCATCGGCACCGCCCAGCCCACCCCGGCAGAGCAGGCCCAGGCCCCCCACCATCTGGTGGGCTTTCTGGAGGTGGAAAAGCCCTTCAGCGTTTCCGATTATGTAGGGCTTGCGGGAAAAGCCATTGCGGATATTGCGGGCCGGGGGCGCTTGCCCCTTCTGGTGGGGGGCACCGGGCTTTATGTGCGATCCCTTCTAAACGGCTTTTCCTTTGAAGAAGGAGCCAGGAATGAGGCCCTGCGGGCAAGGCTTTTGGAGGAGGCCCAAGAAGACGGCCCGGAGGAAACCCACAGGCGGCTTGCGGCCCTTGACCCGGACGCTGCCCGGGAGATACACCCCCGCAACGTGAAGCGGGTGCTGCGGGCGCTGGAATACTGCCTTTTAACAGGGAAGCCTTTCTCCCGGCAGGCGGCCCGTTCCCGCCAGGCGGAAAGCCCCTACCGGGCGCTGCTGATCTGCCCGGTTTACAAAGACAGGCAGCTTTTATACGACAGGATAAACCGGCGGGTGGACGCCATGCTGGAAGCGGGCCTCTTAGAGGAGGCAGAAGCCTTTTTCCGCCGCTGCCGGCAAATGGATCTCCCGCCCACCGCGGCCCAAGCCATCGGCTATAAAGAGCTTTTCCCCTATTTCCAGGGGGAGGTTCCCCTTTCGGAGGCAGTGGAGCGGATAAAGCAGGAAAGCCGCCGCTATGCCAAAAGGCAGATCACCTGGTTTGCCCGGGAGCCTGGGGCGCGGCCCCTTTACCTGGACGGCCTTGCGCCGGAGGAAGCCCTTTTAAAGGCCATAGGAATGGCGGAAGCGTGGAAGCAGGAAGGAGGCGGGAGCTTTTGAACCAGAAGCAGGTGCGCTCTATGGCGGCTGCCAGCATAGCCATTCTGATTCTCCTCTATGTGGGATTTTATTTTGTAAACCGACAGGCAGATTCCTTCACCCAGGACGGGATTGTAACAGAGCCTGCCATGCGGGGCCAGGTGTCGGACACCCTCCAGGCCCAGGGCTTTGCCATCCGGGACGAGGAGGTGCTGGAGGAAAGCTTCAGCGGCGTGCTCAATTACCGGGTGGCCAGCGGCACAAGGGTGTCCCAGGGCGGGGTGATTGCGGAGGTGTACCAAAGCGAAAACGACGCCGCCGCCCAGAACAGGATAGACAGCCTGAACCGGGAAATCGAAAGCCTCCGGCAGCTTGCAAAGCCCTCGGATCTCTTTGTGTCAAACCCCGCCATGATTGGCGCGCAGATTTATAACGCCCTGGGAGATATTTCCGGGGAAATCCGGCAGAACAACTTTTCCGAGATAGGCAGGCTTAAGGATTCCCTGCAAAACGCCCTGAGCCGCAAGCAGGTGATTGCCGGGGAAGAAAGCGCGGAGGACTATGAAGAGCGGGTGGAAGCCCTGGAAAGCGAGCTTGCCGCCCTGGAAGCAAGGGGAAGCCGGGCAGTGGGCGTGGTGGAAGCCCCCAGGGCCGGATATTTTATTGACAGCGTGGACGGCCTGGAAAGCGTGATGGAGCCGGACAAGGTGCAGAACATCACAGTTTCCCAGGCAAAGAAGCTTTTAGAGCAGCAAGGCCCCTGGAGCGCCCCGGCGGGATCCATCGGGAAAATCTGCGCCGATTTCACCTGGAAGCTGGTATGCGTCATACCGGACGATGAGATGGTGAAGTTTGAAGGGGTGGACGCCGTCACCCTGGACATCCCCTTTGCAAGCGCCGAGACTATCCCGGCCCGGGTTGCGGCGAAAAACCGGGATCCCAACACAGGGGAAACGGCGGTGGTGTTTGAATGCGCCTACATGGACGCGGACTTGGCCGCTGTGCGAAACGAAATGGTGCATATCAGCGTGAAAACCTATGAAGGTGTGCTGGTCAGCGAGCGGGCCTTGCGCTTTGAGGACGTGGAGTATACGGAGACGGACGAAAACGGGAACACGGTTACCAAGGTGCGGGAAAACGTAAAAGGCGTGTATGTCCAGTATGCGGGGCGGCTGCGGTTTGTGCAGGTGTTTACGGAAAAGGACGTGAACGGCTATGCTGTGTGCCGCACAAACCTGACAGACGAGGAAAAGAAAAGCATGGTCACAGACCAGACCGTACAGCTTTACGACCAGGTGGTTGTGAGCGGGACAGATTTGTATGACGGGAAAGTGGTGCGTTAGCCCCTGCCCGGGAGAAAGGGAGGATTCGTGTGGGAAGCCTGGCAACAGAAGCCATGAGAAGCTTTGATGAGAATTTTAAAAGAGTGGGGGAGGAAATAGCCCGGGCGGCGGAAAAGGCCGGGCGGGATCCCCGGGAAGTGTCCCTGCTGGCAGCCACCAAAACCGTTCCCGCGGAAACCATCCGGTACGCCATCTCCCAGGGGCTTTTCCACATCGGGGAAAACCGGGTGCAGGAGCTTCTGGACAAGTATGGCGCACTGGAAAGGGAGGCCTGCGACCTGCAGTTTATCGGGCGGCTGCAAACCAACAAGGTGAAATACCTGATAGGAAAGGTAAGCTGCATCCAGTCGGTGGACAGCGTGAAGCTTGCCAGGGAAATCGCCCGGCTCAGCGCCGCCCAGGGCCTTGTAACCAAGGTGCTGGTGCAGGTGAACATCGGGCGGGAGGAGCAGAAGGGCGGGGTGGACCCCGACGCCTTATACGGGTTTATCGACCAAATCAGGGAATTTCCGGGCATTTCTGTAAACGGATTGATGGCAATTCCCCCTGTTTGTGACAAAGAAACTGTATTATCGGGCTATTTTTCCGCCATGCGCAAATATTATGTTGACATAGCGGCTAAAAAATTGGATAATGTTAATATGCACAGCCTTTCCATGGGCATGTCGTCAGACTTCCCCCTGGCTGTGGCCTGCGGGGCCACAATGGTGCGGGTAGGCTCTTCCCTGTTCGGGGCGCGCCAGTATGTGTGAAAAAAGGGGAAGCGGCGGAAAGACGGCCGGGTGAAAAATACGGAAGAAAGGAAACGGTGCCGGGCGGCAGGGGAAAAGGCCTTTCCCCGCAGAGGCCCCGCGCCCCGTGGCGGTTGATATGGCAGGCTTAAAAGAAAAATTGCAGCGGATGTGGAATCCGCCGGATGACGAATATGAATATGACGACTACTACGAGGAGGGGGAGGAGGAAGAGGATCCCCAGCCCTCCGGCGGCGGATCCTACGGGGAACCCAGGCGCAGCAGTACAGACTACGGCTTCGACACCTTTTCCACCCGTTCCAGCTCCTCCTGGAGCGGGCGGGACACAGGCAAGGTGGTGGATTTCCATGCAAAGCAGCGGCCCCAGGTGGTGCTGTTCCGGCCGGTTTCCTTTGGGGAGGAGGCCAAAACCATTGCGGACGAGCTTCTGCGCAGGCACACAGTGGTGCTGAACCTGGAAAAGACGGAGAAGGACGTTTCCAGGCGCATTGTAGATTTTTTAAGCGGCGTGGCCTATGCCAACAACGGGAAAATACAGCGGGTTGCCACCAGCACCTTTATCATCACGCCCTATGACGTGGATATTTCCGGCGACGAAATCCTGGACGAGCTGGAAAGCAGCGGCATGTATTTCTAGGGGCAGGCTGTGGGATACGATGCCGATTTGCTTTTGAGAAAGCTGGAGGATGGTTTGCGCAAGGCCCGGGGCCGTCCGGCCTTTTTAGGGTTCCTGGACGAGGGCGGCAGGGCAGTCCTTTCAGAAGCCCTTTCCCGCAGGCGGGATGTTTCCTTTGCCTTTTGGGGCGGCTTCCCGGAGGCGGAGCGCGCCATGCTGGGGCTTTTTCCGGATTATATGGAGGCAGACGCCCAGGCCTTCCCCATAAAGGCGGTAACCTTCTCCTTCCGCCCCGCCGACAAGCCCGGCCACCGGGACTTCCTGGGGGCCATGCTGGGCCTGGGGGTGGAGCGCAGCGTGGTAGGGGACATCCTCATCGGGGAGGGCCGCTGCGTAGCCTTTGTGAAGGCGGAGCTTGCGCCCTATTTCGCGGAGAACCTTCCGAAAATAGGCCGGGTGGGGGTGAAGGCCCGGCTGGGTGCGGAAGAGCCTTTGCCTGTGGGCCACACCTTTAAGGAGATAAAAGGCGTGGCGGCTTCCAGCCGCTTAGACTGCCTCACAGCCCTCGCCGCCCGCATCAGCCGGGAAAAAGCCGCCTCCATGGTGGTTCTGGGGCTGGTGCAGGTAAACCATCGTGAAATTTGCAGCCCCAGCGCCCGGGTGGCGGAGGGGGACGTGCTCTCCATCCGGGGGCATGGGAAATATATTATAGACCGGCTGGGACCCTTAACCCAAAAGGGCCGGCTTTCGGTACAATGCAGGAAATATGAATAAGGGGGATACCGAACCAATGCTGACAGTAAAGGAAATTAACGAGGTAAGCTTTGGAAAGGCCGGCTTTTCCGGCTATAAGCCGGAGGATGTAGATAATTTTATTGACGAGGTGGCGGCTTCTTTCACAGAACTGGAGCAGGAGCGGGACGCCGCCCGGCAGCAGCTTCAGGAGCTTAGCCAGCAGAACGCGGCCCTTGCCGGGAAAATCGAAGATCTAAACGCCAGAAACGGGGAGCTGCAGAAAAAGCTCTCCATCCTGGCCCAGAAAATCGAGTCCTACCGGGCAGACGAGGACGGCATTAAAGAGGCCATCATCAGCGCCCAGCGCATGGGCAAGGAGGCTGTGCAGCAGGCCCGGGACAAGGCCTCCCTGATGCTGGAGGATGCCAAGGACGAGGCGGAAAAAATCCTGGATGACGCCAAAACAGAGGCGTCTAAAACCGCCGGGGAGTATGCCGCCCAGGCAGAGTCCAAAAAGGCGGAGCTGGAGGAAATCAAGCGGCAGGTATCCACCTTCCGGGTGTCCCTTTTGGAAATGTATAAAAAGCATTTGGAGTGTATCGACCACATCCCCTCTTTCCGTCTGAAGGAAACAGAGGAAAGCCATCGGGAGGAGGAGTCTGAGGTACAGCGGGAACAGCGGCTGTTAGAGGAGCGGCAGGCTCAGCAGAAGCGGCAGATGGAGGAAGAAAGGGAACTGGAGCGGCAGCGGGAAATCCAGCGCCAGCGGGAGCTGGAACGGCAGCGGGAAGCGGAACGCCAGCGGCAGCTCGAGCAGCAGCGGGAAGCGGAACGCCAGCGGCAGTTAGAGCAGCAGCGGGAGGCGGAACGCCAGCGGCAGCTTGAGCAGCAGCGGGAAGCCCAGCGCCAGCGGCAGGAGGCGGAGGAGGCCCCCGGGCTGCATGACCGGGTAAGCTATGTCCAGGAGCAGTTACAGCCCTCTGTGCCGGAAAGCGACTATATGGCCGGGGATCTGTCTGACGTGGGCATCGACCTGCAAACCTACAGCAGCATTCCGGAAACCCTGCGCCGGGAAAAGAGCAGCCATTACAGCAACCTGGAATTTGGCGACGGGGTAGAGCTGGACGCCAAGGGGCGCAAGCGGAAGAAATAAGGAGGAAAGCGTGGCAGAAACGAAGAAAAAGTGGTGGGCAGCCCTGGCTGTGCTTTTGGGCGCGGCCCTGCTGGTAGGGGGGGATCAGGCTTCCAAGGCCCTGGTGCTGGAAAACCTGCGGGGCAAGCCCCCTGTAGCGGTCATCCCGGGCTTGCTGGAATTTTCCTATGTGGAAAATTACGCGGCGGCCATGGGCCTTTTCGACGGGCTTATCTGGCTGGTGGTAGCCTGCACAGCCGTGGTGTGCGTGTTTATCCTGCTGGCCCTCCTGTTTTATAAAGGGCACACAGTTTTCAGCTATATCACCGCCATGCTGCTGCTGGCAGGCGGGCTTGGAAACCTTATAGACAGGTTTTCCCATGGCTTTGTGGTGGATTTCATCCATGTGCTGTTTTTTCCCTATATCTTCAACGTGGCAGACTGCTGCGTAACCATTGGCGTGGTGTGCTTTTTCTGCCATTACCTGGTAACGGCCCGGCGGGAGAAGGCGGAAAAAGAAGCCGCCGGGGAGGGCTGAGCTGTGGGGGAAAGGGTTTTCGTCACAGTGGAGGAAGAGGGCCAAAGGCTTGACAAGCTTTTGGCCCAGGCCCTGCCAGGCGTCACCCGCTCCGGGGTACAGCGCCTGCTGGCAGAGGGACTTGTGACGCGGGAAGGGAAGCCCCTGGCAAAAAGTGCCCGGCTTCCGGCAGGCGCGCTGCTGGAGGTGTCTTTGCCAGAGCCAAAGCCCCTTTTGGCAGAGGCGGAAAACATCCCGCTGGACGTGGTGTATGAGGACGGGGAGCTGCTGGTGGTGAATAAGCCCAAAGGCATGGTGGTGCACCCGGCTCCGGGCAGCGAGAGGGGAACCCTGGTAAATGCCCTGCTCTTCCACTGCGGGGATTCCCTCTCCGGCATCAACGGCGTGTTGCGCCCCGGCATTGTCCACCGCATTGACAAAGATACCAGCGGCCTGCTGGTGGTGGCAAAAACTGACCAGGCCCACCAGGCCTTAGCCAGCCAGATACAGGCCCACAGCCTCACCCGGGAGTACAGGGCCGTGGTGTATGGCAGGGTGAAGCAGGACGAAGGTACGGTGGACAGGCCCCTGGGCAGGCACCAGGCGGATAGGAAAAAAATGGCTGTGCGGCCCGATTCCCCCTCTGCCCGCCACGCGGTCACCCACTATTTTGTAGAGCAGCGCTTTCCAGGCTTTACCTATCTGCGCCTAAGGCTGGAAACCGGCCGCACCCACCAAATCCGCGTCCACATGGCAAGCCTGGGCCATCCTGTGGCGGGGGATCCGGTATACGGCCCCAAAAAGGTGATAACAGCCCTGGAGGGCCAGTGCCTGCACGCGGGAAAAATCGGCTTCCTCCATCCCGCCACAGGGGATTATATGGAGTTTGCGTCTCCGGTGCCTCCGGTGTTCGAGGCATTTTTGGAAAAACTGCGCCGGGAGGGATCCGTATGACAGAAAAGGAACAGAAAACAGGACGGCTGGTGCTGCTCCTTCTTGCCGCCCTGGCAGTGGCCTTGGGCGGTTTTTGGTTTCCCCAGAACAGCGGCCCGCCCTGCTCGGTTATCCAGGTGGACTCATCCCAAAAGCCGCCCTTTGGCCCTTTAGAGAACAGGCTCCCGGCCCAGCAGGTTTAAGAAGCTGTATTCATAACCTTGTAATTACCATCTGAGCGGCCTTTTTGAAGCCACTCTGTGTTAAATTTCTTTGTCGGGCGGGAAATGCCAAAAACAGGGGAAATGGCAATTTTATAGGAACCGCGTTTCCTATAAAAGCCATTTCCCCTGTTTTTATTTTGTACCGATAATTTTGATTTTCTCCGCTGTCAGGCCGGTTTGCTCTATGACGATTTCCTGCACAATAAGCATGTCGCTGTCCTGCAAATCCCCGGCCACCACCACGCTGCACTCCTCCGTTGTGATGTAGGCCACGCTTTCCTCGTAGCCCTTGGCCTTGAGGAGGCTTTCTACATTTGTCTCCTTGAGGATGTTCTGGGCCATGGCGGAAGCCTCCTCCACAGCGGCCTTCTTGGCCTCGCTGTCCGCGTCCACATCCTCCAGCACCCCGTCTAAAAGCTCCAGGGCCTCGTCCCGGGAGTTCTGGCGGCTTAAGCGGGCCTCAGCGAACATGTCTGTTCCAGCCTTGGCCTGCAGGTCGTCGGTAACGGTTTCCACGTAGGCGTTGTTCACAAGCTGGGCCGCGCCCAACTGGCTGCTGGTGTCCTCCCCGTCCCCAATAGGCAGTTTGTTGGTGCCTGCAAACTGCCAGTTGAGATAGACCGCTGCTCCCAGGGCCAGAACCAGGGACGCTAGAACCAATTGCTTTCTGCCGAATTTCATGCTGATACCTCCAGTGTGTTTTTATATGTTTGCCAGTGGCTTATGTTTTCCTCCAAATCCCCTCACCCCCCGCAGGTAACGCACACCCGGGAGGAGGGCACGCCCAGGGCGGTTTTGGCGGCGTTCACCAGCTTTTCCCGGATAGCGGGATCCCCCGCCTTGGCGCTGACAATCACCACCCCCTGAATTTTCGGCTGGGTTTCCGTAACGGTCAGGGGCCGCTGAGAGCCTTTTTCATCCTCCACAAGCACATGGGACGATTCCTTTTCCCAGGCCCCATCCCCGCCCTGCTGCCCGCTTTCCCGCTTGTCTGCGGCGAATACCCGCCTGCCGCTGTTTTCTAGGGTTATCATCACCGCGGGGCTGTGCTCCCCGGTGATGGCGGTGACAATCCGGGACAAATCCGCCTCCAGCGCCCTGGCATAGGCAGTGCCGTCCTCTGCTTCCTCTGCCTGCTGCTCCTGTGGCTGGGGTTTTTGCAAATCAAGGCTTGATAGGGCCAGCAAAGCGATGCCGCATATGCCTAAAATCACAGCCCAGCGCAGGGCGTTTTCCTTTTGCAGGGCTTTTTTCACCCATTCTCCCGCTTTTTTAAGATCCATCTGCTGTTACCTCAAGTATCACGCCGTCCCCCAGCACATTTCCCAGCAGCGCCCTGGCCCTCTCCGCCTCTGCCGGATAGGAAAAGGCCGCGCTTACCTTCGCTAATACTATGCCGGAATCCGCCGAACTAGTTATGCTTACGTGAATTTTTTTCGGGGAAAGCCCTGCGGCCCCCAAAAGGCCCCGCACAGCCCCTTCCGCTTCCTCCTCTGTGGCCTGCTCATACTGGCTGTTTAAAAAAGCCGTCAGATCTGCCCCGGTTTCCTGGGCCTGGGCCTTTGGCAGGGCAAAATCCCACCGGGCAGTGAGCAGGGAGGAGGCAATGGAGGCCAGCAGGGTGAGGACAATGAGGGACTGGACAAAGCGCACCATTTTGTCCTGGGGGCACAGGTTTCCTATGGCCCCAATGGCGATAAGGGCCGTACACAGCCAGGAAGCCCCTTCTAAAACTTGAGCCATAATCATTTCGGGATACAGGATATGCACAAAAAGCCATGAAAAGGCGGCGCTTTGTGCCCGGTATCTTTCCTTTCTTTTGTGTTTTTCATACGCTTATCCTCCTTTCGCAAACAGCACCACTCCCGCGCAGGTGAGGCACACCACACAAAGGCTTGCAAGCACTGCCAGCACCAGCTTTGCCGCCGAGGCGCAGGAGCCTAAAAGCCCGGCGGCGGCAGGAACGCCGAAAAGCTCCCCGGCTATCTGCCCCAGAATACACACCCCGGCCCAGATGGAGGCCTCTATTATGGACGGGGCGAAAATGCACAGCGCCGCCAGCATCCCAAAGGCCCCGGCCCCGGAGCGCACCACCTGCACGCTGCTTTGGATGGCCCCCACCGCGTCCCCCAAGGCCCCGCCCACAATGGGGATGGCGGAGGAGGCAATCAGCTTCACGGTTTTTCCGGCGGCAGCGTCTATGTGGGTGTTAAGGATGGTTTGGATGGAGAGGATGCCGGAAAACAGGGTAACCGCCAGCACCAGCATCCACTTTATGAAGCTGTAAAGGCTGGCGGAAAGCCTCTGCACCGGCATGCCGGAAACGCCGGAGGAAACAGCCAGGGCCAGATATATCCGCAGCAGGGGCAGCAGCAGGCCGGAGGAAAGCAGGGGCAGGGCGCTGCCCGCCCCCAGGGTGAGAAAGGTGTAGGCGCTGCCTGCCGCCACGCTGCCGGAAGCGGCAAGCAAGGCCCCGTAGGCGGGCATACTGGCCAGGAGGAAGGCAGAGGCGCTTTCCGCCGTAACAGCGCACTGGGCCAGCAGGGCCAGGATGGCAGGCAGGGTTATGGCGGCGCAGGCCAGGCACCCGATGAGAGGAACCATAGGGCTGAGGGAGCCTTCCTCCATGCATCCGGCAAGGCGGCACAGCAGCAGAACGCCCAGAACAGCCCCCCAGGCTTTTAAGGGGCCTGTCAGCTTTTCCTGCACCAGGGCGCACAGGGCCTGAAAGATTCTCCCGCCATCCAGGCCCTCTTCCCCCAGATTATCTGCCCCCCATTGGTTTAACAGGGCCTTTGTGCCCCTGTCCAGGCTGTCCATGGCTTCTGTCAGGCCGCTTTTTTTCGCAATCTGCTCCGGCAGGCTTTCCGCCTCTGCACCCTGGGCCTTTGTGCCTGCCCCCAGAAGGACAAACATCACCAGGCAGGAAAGGGCGGCAGCCAGCAGCTTTGTTTTTGCGGTTCGCTCCATGACGGCGCCCTCCTTTCCTTTGTTTTAGAGACTCCAGGCATTCCCAAAGGAATGCTTCCCTTGCTTTTAAAAGGGGCTGCGGGGCGTGCCAGCGCTCTGCCTATGCCCCCAGAATTTCCCCCACATATCCCAAAAGCTGGGTAATCAGGGGAAAGGCCGCCGCCAGGATGGCGGCCTTGGCGGAAAGCTCTACGGCAAAGGCCAGGGCAGATTCCCCGGCGTCCTTGCAGGTGTGGCTGGCAAACTGCCCTGTCACAGCAATGCCCACCGCCTTCAGCATGATTTTGCCATATTCCCCCGGCAGGGCCGCCGCTGTGTCCTCCAGCCGGGAAACAAGAGGGGCAAGGCCCTCTAAAGCGGAGAGCAGCAGCAGCGCCGCCGCCCCCGCCGTAAGCAGCAGGGAAAGCTCCCGGTTGTTTTTTTTCAGGACAGCCCCAAAGGCCGCGGCGCACAGGGCGCAGACAGCCCAGGCGGTCATAGGTCAAAAATGGCCTTCACGGCCTGGAACAAGGCGTTTATCTCATTGATTATCATCATCAGCACCACAATCAGCCCCGCCAAAGTGGTCATCATGGCCTGCTCCTCCCTGCCGGAGCGGATGAGAAGCTGGTTTAAAACCGCCACAATAATGCCGATAGCCGCAATTTTAAAAATCAGGTCTACTTCCACGTTCCTGTTCCTTCCTTTCCCCGGGATGCTTTGGCTTTGAGCGGGCATGCCCTAAAGCAAGAGTAAGCACAGGGTCAGCCCGCCGAAAAGCCCCAGGCAGATGTAAAGCCGGCTCCGCTTGTCCCGCTCCTCCCGGGCCTCCAGCAGGGCCTGGCCCACCAGGGAGGCATACAGCTCCAGGTGCCGGAGCTGCCCGGCGGCGTCGCTTGCCCCCAGCCCTTGGGCAAAGCCCTGATACAGGGCCTTGTCCCCCTGCCGGGGCAAAAGCCGGTTCCCCGCCTGCAAAAGGGCCTGCTGGGGGTTCTGGGAAAAGAGGGGGGAGGCGGCGGCTTCCCGGCAGAAGGGAGAGCCGTCCTCCCGTATCAGATCCCCCAAAGGCCGGGCGGCAAAGCTTACGCCGGTTTTCAGGGATTCAATCAGCCGCTGCCACTGCCCCAGCAGCCGTTCCCGCTGCCAAAGCTCCCGGGCCTTGGAAAAGCCCCAGAGCAGGCCCCCCAGCAGCAGGAAAACGCTGCCCAAAAGCTTCATCATATCCGGAAGCCGGGGCATGTACGCCCGGCTGCGGTATGTTCGTGTTTCTTCATCTGGAATCCTCCGCGCAGGGGCTTGTAAAGCCCTGCATACTTTCTATGGCGGCAATTTCCCCCGGATGGCTGCGGCCCGCCAAAGTTACCGCCAGGGAAAAGGCCCCCGTGCCCAAAAGCCGGCGGCACAGCGGGCGGCGCAGCAGATCCCCCGGGGCAGCGTGGACAGAGGCGATAAGGGCCACCCCGGAAAAGGCCGCCTTTTGCAGGGGGGCGAAATCCTCAGGGGCCAGCTCGTCGCACACCACCACCTCCGGGGAGAGCATCCGCAGGGCTATGTCCAGCCCCAGCGCCTTGGGACATCCCCTAAGCACGTCGGTGCATGGCCCTAAGTCCCATGGCCCGCTGATTTCCCCCCGCTGATCCAGCACCGCCACCCGTTTAGCCGGGGCAAATTTCCCCAAAGACAAAGACCGGGCAATATCTCGCAAAAGGGTGGTTTTGCCGCTGGAAGGCTCCCCGGCTATGAGCACCCCGCCTGTAAGCCCTCCGGTTTCCAGAAAGAGCCTGTCCCCGCAGCCCTGGCGCTCCCGGGGGATGCGGAAAACCAGGGTGGTGATGTCCCGCAGGGTTTTGATTTTCCCATTTTCCAGCACAGCAGTGCCGCACAGCCCGGCCCGGCAGAAGCCCCCAAAGGACACATAGCCCTGGCGGATCTCCTCCTCGTGGCTGAACACCGAGTGCCCGCACACCTGTAAAAACAACGCCTGCAGCTCTTCCGCTGTCACAGCGGGCAAAGCGCCTGTCAGCGCCCGGGTGGCGCCGCCCCCTTCTGTAAGGAAGAAAATGCCGTCCCTGCCGCAAAGGCTTACCGGCTGGCCCAAGCAGAAGCGTATGTCAAAGGCCTGGGCCTTTACGCTGTCCTCCACATGCAAAAGCCTGTCCCGGTAGGCAGGCAGTTCCCTGGCAATCCTGTCAAAACCCATGGTATCCATGCGGCTTCCCCCTTTCTTGATGTACATGGCTCCGGCGGCGTAAGAACCTTTTTTAAGGAAAAAGTTCTTACGAATCTCCAAAAACCTTCGTGCGCCTGTTCCCGTTCTGTCTATATCTATGGGACAGGCCGGGGGATTAGAACCGGGAACCGCGGAAGGCAAAAAAAGCCCCGCGCACAGGGCGCGGGGCAGAAGCGGGGGTGTATTACAAGGGCTGGCTTTCCCACCAGCGCAGGAAGGCCCGGAGGGTTTCCTGGTCGTTTTCATAGGTGACGCTGGCGAGGGCCTGCTGAGGGGTTTCCCATTTCATGCCGGTAACCTCCTCTTCCTGGGCTTTCTGGTCGCCGCCGGACACTTTCCCGGCAAAATAAATCACATCCTTTAAAACCCCCGGCTTGGGGCTGTAGGTGACCATGTGGCGGAAAGCGGTGTTCAGCTTCACCGTAAGCCCGGTTTCCTCTCGGATTTCCCGCAGGGCAGTTTCCTCCTCTGTCTCCTGCTTTTCCACGTGGCCCTTGGGGAAGGCCCAGTGGCCCCCGTTTTTGTGGCGTATAAGCAGCACCTCCACCCAGCTGTCGCGCTGCCGGTAGACAATGGCGCCGCAGGACTTTTCTTTTTTCATGTTCCGGCTCCTTTCCAAGGGGGGGGTTATTCAATGCGCGCCACTGCGCCCTGCACCTGCACAGAGACGCTGGCATCCTTGTCCCCGGTGTTTTCCATCCTTACGCCCACCTTATACCACTTGCCCTTTTCCACCTTCATGGTGACAGGCATCCCCGGGGTGAGATAAAAAGGCTTTGGGGGCCGGGTGTCGTCCACAGGCAGCAGGGCCACTTCTGTGTCCCCCAGCCCCTCCCCGCAGGAAAGGGTGATGCTGCCCCCATCGGAGGAGATTTCCTCGTGGGAATAGGCGAATTCCTCCCCGCTGCCAGGGGGCACGTAGATAGTGAGGGCGATATCTTTCCCGCCGCAGGCAGCAAAGAGCAGGGCGGGCAGCAATGTCAAAAGAGCGGCTATGCGTTTCATCATGTCACCTCCATGCTGTGAAAAACCGGGCCGCCCAGGCGGCCCGGTACAGTACAAGGATTTACCGTATGGAGAAACGGTATTCGGTCTTGGTAGCAAAAGCTTTTCCCGGGGTTAAGAAGGCAAAGGGGAAGCCCGGCTGGTTAGGGGAATCGGGATAGAACTGGGTTTCCAGGCAGAAGGCGGTGTGAGGCTCCATGGCCTTGCCGTCCTTGCCGGTTAAAGGCTCCGGCACCTTGTTAAAGGTGTAAAGCTGCACGCCGGGCATGTCCGACCACACCTCCATCACCCGCCCGCTTTCCGGCTCAAAGGCCTCGGCAAGCTTCCGGAAGCCCTCCCCGTCCACGCAGAAATTGTGGTCAAAGCCGCCGCACACCTGGATCAGATGGTCGTCCGCGAACATATCCTGGCCCAAAGGCTTGGGGGAAGTAAAGTCCAGCGGCCCGCCCTGTACAGGCAGAAGCGTCCCTGTGGGAATGAGATCGTCTGTTACCTCTGTCACCTGCCCGGCATGGATTTGCAGGGTGGTGTCAAAAATTTTCGCCTGGGGATTCCCGGAAAGGTTAAAGAAGGAATGGTTGGTGGGGTTAAAGGGCGTGGGCTTGTCCGCTGTGCCGCTGTACTCCATGCGCAGCGCCCCGTCCCTTGTGAGGGTGTAAGCCACCGTCACGGAAAGCCTGCCGGGGAAGCCCTCCTCACCCTCCGGGCTTTCCGCAGAGAAAGTGATTTGCGGCTCCTCCCCGTCCTGGGTTTTGGCCTGCCACAGCACCTGGTGAAAGCCTTCAGGGCCGCCATGCAGGGAATTTTCCCCATCATTTTTGGCTAAGGGATAAGCTTTCCCCTCCAGATGGAACAGCGCGTTCCCAATGCGGTTGGCATACCGGCCCACCGCGGCCCCCTGAAAGTTCGCCCCGAAATATTCGGGCAGGGTGCGGTGTCCCAGCACCACGTCTCCCGGGTTTCCAAGCTTGTCCGCCACCCACAGGCGGTGAACGCGGCAGCCGTAATCCGTCGCTTCCAGAGTAAGCCCCTTCGGGCCTTCCAGGATGTAAAGCTTTGCCTCCCTGCCGTCAGGCAAAGTGCCAAAAGTTTTTACAGAAATAGGCATGGGAGTATTTTAGTCCTCCATCTTGCCCAGCAGGGCCGCGCCGATGATGCCTGCGTCGTTGCCCAGCTTTGCCCGGCAGATAGTGGTCTTTTTGGTGGAATTCATGGCATACTGCTCTTTCTCTACATACTCCCGCACAGGGGCCAGCAGGGTTTCGCCCTCGTTGCTGATGCCGCCGCCCACGCAGAGGATGTCGGGCTGGAAGATGTTAATCATGTCAATAAGGCCCACGCTGAAATAGTGGATATACTCGTCCACAATTTCCTTGCCCACAGGATCGCCCTGGCGCATGGCGTCAAAAGCGGTGCGGCCGTTTACATTGTCCATGCTGCCGTCGGCCAGCGTCCACAGGGGGGAGTCCTTAGGAGCGTCCGCCATATGCTCTTTGGTGGTCTTGATAAGGCCGGTAGCGGAAGCATAAGTCTCCCAGCAGCCGTGGCGCCCGCAGGTGCAGGGGCGGCCGTCCACCACGATAACGGTGTGGCCCAGCTCGGCGCCGGCGAAGTTGCTGCCGGAATAGATTTTGTGGTTGATGATAATGCCGCCGCCAACGCCAGTGCCCAAGGTGATGGCAATAGCGTTGTCAGAGCCTTTCAGGGCGCCCGCCATGTACTCGCCGAAAGCTGCGGCGTTGGCGTCGTTCTCCATCAGTACCTGCTTGCCCTCCAGGCGCTGGGAAAGCATTTCCTGCATGGGGGTGTTTTTAAAGGGCAGGTTGTTGGCAAACTCAATAATGCCGGTGGATTTGTTGATAGTGCCGGGAGAGCCTACCCCTATCCAGGGCACGTCTGCCAGGGTCAGCCCGGCGCTTTCCAAAGCCTTGTGGGCTGTTTCCGCCATGGCGTCCGCCACCTGCTCCGCGTTTTCGGTCTGGGTCTTGCTGTTGGCGCGGGCAATGATTTTATTTTCCTCATCTACAATGCCCACGGCGATGTTGGTGCCGCCAAGGTCGATGCCAAGATAGTACATAAAACATGACTCCTTCACAAAAGAAATTCAGGGGATCTTCCCTTGCCCCAATTATACTATATGTTGGGGTGCAACGCAAACACTTTTTGTGAAATTTTGAAAGAACTTTTCCGCGGCCTGTCCGGTCCCCCGGGGGGAAAGAAGGTGAGAACAAAATTTCGGAAAACCCTTGCTTTTTAAGAATATATGTTCTATAATAAAGGCTGTAGAAAGCAAATGAAAGGGGCGCGGCCATGGAAAACGGGATTCTGCACGTGGATATGAACAATTTCTATGCTTCTGTGGAGTGCCTCTTTGCACCCCAATACCGGGACGTGCCCATGGCAGTGGCAGGGGACGAAAAAAGCCGCCATGGGATTATCCTGGCCAAAAACATGCTGGCAAAGGAAAAAGGCGTGAAAACGGCGGAACCTATCTGGCAGGCAAAGCGCAAGTGCCCGGGCCTGCAAATCCTGCCGCCCCATCACGAGCGGTACGCCCGCTTCTCCAGGCTCGCCAAGGAGATTTACTGCCGCTATACAGACCGAGTGGAAAGCTTCAGCTTGGACGAGTGCTGGCTGGACGTGTACGGCAGCGGCAGCCTTTTCGGGGACGGGGAGCAGATTGCCCACAGCATCCGCCGGGCTGTGAAGGAGGAGCTGGGACTGACGGTTTCCATCGGGGTTTCCTACAACAAGGTGTTCGCAAAGCTGGGAAGCGATTATAAAAAGCCCGATGCGGTGACAGTGTTCGGCAGGGAGGCCATGGAGGAGGTTATCTGGAAAATGCCTTGTACGGATCTGCTGTTTGTGGGGCCTCAGACGGCGAAAACCCTGGGAAAGTTCGGCCTGCACACCATCGGGGACATTGCCCGCATGAAGCCTGCCGCCATGCGGCAAATGCTGGGAAAGCTGGGGGATACCCTGTGGAAATATGCCAACGGCCTGGACGATGCCCCGGTGGCGGCTGTGGACAGGGAGACAGAAGTGAAGTCCATCGGCAACAGTACCACCCTGCCCCGGGATATCACCACAGAAAGCGAGATCCGCTGCACCCTGCTGGATCTGGCTGAAACTGTGGCGGCCCGGCTGCGCAAGCACAGCCTGAAGGCCGGAGAAGTGCAGATTACAGTGCGCAGCGCGGACTTTGAAGAGTACCAGCGCCAGCAGAAGCTTCCCGCCCCTGTGTGCGACTCCCAGTCCTTATACCGGGCCGCCCTTGCCCTGTACCACAAGGAAAACAGGCGGTGGGTTGTGCGCCTGCTGGGCCTGCGGGCCGGGCATCTGGTGGACGCGGGGGAGGCCCAGCTCAGCCTTTTTTCCCAGGAGGACGGCACAGAGCGCCGGGAAAAGCTGGAGACTGCTGTGGACGTTCTGCGCGCCCGGTTCGGGAAAGACAGCGTGGGCCGGGCCTTGGGGCTGGAGCGCGATAAACAGCAGCCCCCCGGACGGTGAAACCGGCTGCGCCGGTTTTGCGGGGCTTCGCCCCTGCACATTTCTTCCTTAAAGGAAGAAATGCACCGTCCGGGCAGGGAAGCAGAAGCCATGGGGGAGACAAAACAGAAGGAAAGGGGAGAGGACGTTTGAACCTGATGGAAAAGCTGGAGGTGCTGACAGACGCGGCAAAGTATGACGTGGCCTGCACCTCCAGCGGGGTGGACAGGCCGGCAGTGCCCGGGCGGCTGGGGAGCGCGGTGAAGGCGGGCATCTGCCACAGCTTCGCGGCAGACGGGCGGTGCATCTCCCTTTTAAAGGTGCTTTTAAGCAACGATTGCGCCTTTGACTGCGCCTACTGTGTGAACCGCCGCACAGCGGACAGCCCCCGGGCCACCTTCACCCCGGAGGAGCTGTGCAGGCTCACCATAGAGTTTTACCGCCGCAACTATATTGAGGGCCTGTTTTTAAGCTCTGCTGTGGTAAAAAACCCGGATTACACCTGCGAGCTGATGCTGCAAACCCTGCAGATGCTGCGGGAAAAGGAAAAGTTCTGGGGGTATGTCCATGTAAAGGCCATCCCCGGGGCAGATCCCCTTTTAACCCAGCGGCTGGGGTTTTACGCCGACCGCATGAGCGTGAACATTGAGCTGCCCTCCCAGAAAAGCCTTTCCCTGCTGGCCCCCCAAAAGAGCAAGGAGAAGATTTTAAAGCCCATGGGCCAGATACGGGACGGCATCCAGGAGAATGCCCACGACCTGGCAGTGTACAGGGGCGCGCCCCGCTTTGTGCCCGCGGGGCAGTCCACCCAGATGATCATCGGGGCCACGCCGGAAAGCGACAGGCAGATTTTAAGCCTCACCGAGGGCCTCTATAAAAAGTACAGCTTAAAGCGGGTGTTCTTTTCCGCCTACATGCCTGTGGTGGAAAACAGCAGCCTGCTGCCTGCCCGCTCCACGCCCCCGCCCCTTCTGCGGGAGCACAGGCTCTATCAGGCAGACTGGCTCCTGCGGTTTTATGGCTTTGCCGCCGGGGAAATCCTGGACGACGCCCACCCGGACTTCAACCCCCTTTTAGATCCCAAATGCAACTGGGCCGTAAACCACATGGAGCATTTTCCCCTGGAAGTAAACAAGGCCCCCTATGAAATGCTGCTGCGGGTGCCGGGCATTGGGGTGAAAAGCGCCATGCGCATCCGGTCGGCCCGGCGGTACTGCCAGCTTGACTTTGAGGGCCTGAAAAAGCTGGGGGTGGTGCTCAAGCGCGCCCGGTATTTCATCACTTGCAAGGGCAAAAGCATCTCCCCCCTGCCCATGGACAACCCGGCGGTAATAGCCGGGGCCATCAGCGAGCGGGGCTTTGCCCAAAACGCCGCCTCCCTGCAAAGCTGGCAGGGGGAAGCCTTTTCCGCCCCGGAGCAGCTTTCCCTTTTTGCCCCTACCCCGGTGGATAAGGTGCAGCGGCTGACAGGGCAGATTTAGGGCAGACGTCCGCCCGCTAAGAACCGGAACAGAAAGGAGGGATAAGGATGGCACAGGGAGTTGTATATCGGTATGACGGCAGCTTTTCAGGCTTTTTGTGCTGCGTGGCCCAGTGCTTTTTCGACAAAGCCCTGCCTTTGGGAATCGAGCCTCTGGACGAGCCACAGGCCACCCTGTTCCCGGTGCGGGAAATCGTGACGGAGGAGGCCCTTGCGGACAGGGTGGCCCGCTCCGTCCCCCAAAAGATTTCCCCAGAGGTGTGGGACATGGCACGCCGGGGGTTCCTCACCTGTATGGAGGAAAAGGAAATGCGCCTGCTGCGCTTTTTGCTTTTGGGCTACAAGGAGGGGGGCAGGGCTGCCCGGCTGGCTGTCAACAGCGATGTGGACGCTGTGAACAAGGCCCTGCTCTACCTGAAAAACGAGGCCCATTACCACGTGGAGTTCCTCCGCTTCGCGGATTACGGGGACTTCCTGGGGGCCACCATCACCCCCAACAACACGGTGCTGCCCCTGATTGCCCCCCATTTCTGTGAGCGCTTTAACACAGAAAATTTTATGATTTACGAAAAGACCCACCAGTTCGGCTTTTTCCACAGGCGGGGAGGCCAGCGCGGTTTTTTCCAGGCCGACCGTATCGACTTCCCGGCCCACACCCCGGAGGAAGAATGCTTCCAGGCGCTGTGGAAGCGGTATTATGACACTGCCGCTGTGGAGGGGCGCATTAACCCCAAGCTGCGCCGGGGCAACATGCCCATGCGGTACTGGCAGAATATGACAGAGTTCCAGCGGGCGGAAAAATGAAGGATGAGGCAGGGAAACTTGCAAAACAGGTTGTGAACAAACTGTGAATAATGGGAATTTCCGTATAAAAAACCCCTGGTTTTTGGGAAAAACCGGGGGTTTTGTAAACTATTTGTAATCTTTTTACTGTTTTGTCATTTTTATCCCCCTGCCTAGATAGTGTCTACACGAATTAAGTGCGGATAGCAGCCCAAATAGCGATACAACGGACGTGTACCGCGGCGATAAAA
>NZ_QWEO01000024.1 GCF_009936035.1 Neglectibacter sp. X58
AGAACTGACGGAGGAAGAGCGGCAGAGACAGCAGCGCCGCCAGGAGATCGCCCGGCTTTGGGCAGAAGGGGAAAGCTACCGGGCCATCGGGGAGCGGTTCGGCCTGACCCGTCAGGCTGTCCATGACATCCTGCGCCGGATGGAGGGCGGGCCAGTCACCCCAGGCTTTGCCCAGCTTGTGCGGAGGTGGCCCTATCCCAACGCCGCAAACTGGGTATTAGGGAGCGGCTACACTTCCATTGCGGAGCTGGCCCGGGAGACAGGGATTTTTGATACCATCATTCCCCTATCCATCCGGGCGGCGGAAACCAGCGCGGAGGGCAGGAGCATTTATCTCCACGACCCCAACGGCAGAGTATCGGAGGCTTATATTGCCCTGACCCGCGAGGTGTCGGCATGAGGAACAGCGCGGCGAAAATCCAGATGACAGGATTCGACGATTTATTCGGCCCCTCTGCGGAGCCAGCGGGAGAACAATTTCAGGAAATCGCCCTGGCAGAGCTGCACCCTTTCAAAGGGCACCCGTTCCACGTCATGGACGATGAGAAAATGCGGGAGATGGCAGAGAGCGTCTCTCAGCATGGGGTGCTGGTGCCGGGAATTGTGCGCAGGCGTCCGGAGGGCGGGTACGAACTGGTTTCCGGACACAGGCGCAAACGGGCCTGCGAGCTGGCGGGGCTACCCGCCATGAGGGACACGCCAATCCAGACAATAAAATATCTTTTCAGCTTCATAAACTCGGTTTTTATAATTGTTACCATTTCACTCACTCCTTTTCTTATAAAGATAGACCGCCAGAAGAAGTGAAACAGCCCCAATTACCCCCAAAGTTATAATTAGTTGAGGAGTAGAAGGTATCAATCCCATTTGAATGAAGTTCTGCAAATCCTCTGTGTCGTTTATAGCAGTACGAGAAGACATTTGCTGGGTTCCCCACAACATAATGCTCGGTGTAGGCAGAGTAAGTACAAGCCATTTTGGAAGTGCTGTCATAGAAAATGTTGAGAGCAGGTTGAATACACTATAAAACACACAAAGCATAATGGAAAAAATATAGGATCTGCTGAAAAATACAATCAGCAATATCAGCGGTAATGCACTAATCGCAATCAATAATCCGTAAACAGCGGAAAACAATACCTTAAACAAAATATCGGTCACTCCGAAAAAGACAAAACCGCAAAGGATAGAGGCCACAGTCGAAGATATACAAAACGCAATACTAAGCAATAATAAAACAATGCACTTTGCGATAACCATCTGTGAACTTGTTATCGGAATTGTCCGTAGGTTCTTAAAGGTGTCGTTATCTCGCTCCATAAAAAAGAGGAGTGCTGCAACAATTCCTAAAATGCAGGGAAGAAGTAGCAACATACCAAAACCGATTACGGATTGCCACAGGGCGTCAAAAGCTGCTGCTTTTGAACACTGGCCTGACTTCCATACTTTTTTGTCAGATTATGTGTTTCAATAATGTAATCGTTCATCACTTATGCCTCCTTTTTTGTTTGTGTACTCAGCATAACATATCAACTTTGAGATAACATTGAGCCAACCTTGAGTTTACTTTGAGATTTCAAGGTCAGAATAGGCATTTTACCTATCTTGAGGTATAATAAGAGCAACAAATAAAAGGTGGTGCCTTATGAACGATAAAAGAATCCTTGTAGTTGATGATGAAACAGATTTGTTGGAGATGGTAAAATCTATTTTTACAAGAGCAGGATTTACACAAGTATTGACGGCTTCGTCTGGCGAGGCAGCCTTAAAAATGTGTGAGGAACAAGAACCAGATATGATGATACTCGATGTTATGATGCCTGGTATGGATGGGTTTGCTGCATTAAAAGAACTACGAAAGACCAGCAAAATTCCTGTCTTAATGCTAACAGCTCGTGGCGAGGCCGAAGATAAATTTGTAGGCTTTGAAAATGGTGCAGACGACTATCTGTTAAAACCATTCTTACCAAAAGAATTACTATTTCGAGTACAGGCTATATTGAAACGCGTTTACCCGGAGAAAGAGCGAAAAGTGTTCTTTGACGCTGCTACGGTTGATCTGGAAAAAGCAATCGTCCAGAGAAGCGGAGAAAATATTTCGCTGACAGCCAAAGAGTTTCAACTTTTTGAAAAACTGTATGAAAATCAAGGCAGGATCGTTACCACAGGCGCATTATGTCAAGCAATATGCGGTGATTTCTGGCAAGGATACGAAAGTACATTAGCAACTCATATCCGACATTTAAGAGAAAAAATCGAGGAAAATCCTTCAAAACCAGTTGCGCTTGTAACAATTAAAGGAATTGGGTATCGTCTGAATATTAAGGGGGTGCAAACATGAACAAATCAGAGAGATTTTTTCGCCGCTATATATTTTCAATAGTCAGTATCATCATTCTCTTTCTATTCATCAATATTTTGTTAGTAGCCTCTTTCTTTGCAGCCGCCTATTTAGGGAATGTAAAAAACTCAAATTTCCCGATTGAAGATTTTTCAAATCATATCACAGAAACTAACGGGCAATTCAATGCCGATATACAGGCAGAGGACATGTTAAACAATGCTTGCGCATGGGCCATGATTTTGGATGAAAATGGAAACATAATTTGGGAAATGAATGTGCCGGAAGAATTGCCGCGCCACTATTCCACAACGGACGTTGCTATGTTCAGCCGTTGGTATCTTAACAGTTATCCAGTTAATATTTGGAATCGACAAGACAGCCTTTTAGTTGTTGGTTTCCCGCAGGGATATGTAACGAATTACTACACTTCCATCAAAAGTCAATATGTTCGGCCGATAGCGTTTGGATTTTTAGCTGCTGTCTGTATCAATGTTTTGTTAATGTTGTATCTATTTGTCCGAAATGCCCACCGGATAGAAAAAGCTATGGAGCCGATTTTGAATGGCATACGACATCTTTCATCCGGGCATCCCGTTCATCTGGAAGAAAACGGGGAGTTAGCAGAAATCAATGCCGGTTTGAATAAAGCCGGTGATTACTTACTAAAAAAAGATAACACCCGCGCCGAATGGATCAGGGGTATTTCTCACGATATACGCACGCCGCTTTCTATGATTTTAGGGTATGCCAGCGAAATTGAAGAAACTTCTTCTTTGCCGGAAACCACCAGAAAGCAAGCGGAAATTATCCGCAAACATAGCGAAAAACTAAAGAATTTAGTTGAGAATTTGAATTTGACTACAAAACTGGAATATTCCATGCAGCCTATGCAAAAGCAAACACTTGTCCCGGTAGAATTGGCGAGGCAAGCCGTAAGTGAAGTTTTGAATGATGGCCTATCAGACAAATATGAATTAGAGCTATCAGAAGATAATCCCGGAAAAGCTATCACTATTATTGGCGATCAATCCTTACTAAACCGGATGTTATGCAATTTAATCAGGAATTGTATTGTCCATAATCCAAACGGGTGTAGGATACAAGTATCAGTAGGAAGCTGTGATAGAACATGTACCTTTTCTGTAATAGACAATGGCTGTGGAATAAGTGAGCCGCAACTAAACACATTGAATAACGACAAAGATATTTCCAGTACGCAAAAGCAAACGGGAGAAATCGAGCATGGGCTGGGTCTTAAAATCGTGCGGCAGATTGTGAAAATACATCAAGGCACAATTCAATTTTCTGATACTGCCCCGCACGGATTAAGCGTGGAAGTTGTTATTCCAATAGAAATATATTAACTTATAATAGACAGACGAAAACAAGAAATAAAATACTACCTCACATCAAATTTCATTACATTCTCATAATTCAACCCGAAATGTACAATGATATAGGGTGATATGAGAATGAACCAAGATGAAAGAAGGTTTGACTTTCACGGCCTCGGGGCGGCTCTCAAACGAGCCAGAGAAGAAAAGGGCTGGACACAAGCCTATGTTGCGGAATTAGTAGACCGTGACTCCCGTACCATTATGAATATTGAGTTCCATGGGGCCGTTATACATCGTTATACAAAGTGCCGCAAACTGTTGGTATCACTGGGTTTTCGGCACTTTTCCGTTTCGCGTCGTTTCGCCAAATTGGGCGTGTTTTTATAATGGAGTTGACAATTTGTTGGAAACGAAACCCGCCTTGCATATCCATCCACCATGTGCTATACTAATGGCAGGAGAACGCGGAAAGAAGGAGGTTTTGGTCATGAGCAACAAGGAACAGTGTGTAGCCCTGCTGGACGATTTCACAGAGGCCCAGCTTGTCAATGTGACCGCTATGCTCAAGACTATGAAGCAGGCCATAGCGGACGCGCTGGAGGATGAGACCCCTAACGCCGCCACTATTGCCGCCATGGAAGAGCTGGAAAATGGTGGCGGGGATGTCTGGACGGGCGGCACGGAAGAGCTCTTTGCCATGCTGGAGAGGGAGGCCGCCGATGCTTGACCTGCGGCTCAGCGCACAGTTCAAGCGCGACCAGCGCCTGTGCGCCCGGCGCGGCTACAATATGAAGCTTCTGCTGGACGCGCTAAACACGTTGCGCGTCCCTGTTGCCTTGCCGCCCCGCAACCGTGCCCATGCCCTCACGGGCAACTGGGCGGGTTTCCAGGAGTGCCACCTATCTCCAGATTGGCTCCTGAGGAAGCGCTGATTAAATCTGGTGTACATATCGTGTCGGCAGATTTTTTGTCAGAGTGCATAAAGGGTGTACAGGCATACTGACGTATGTCAAGCAGACTTTGTGTGCAATGACGGAAAAGGATGTCAGCGTGATGTGTGCCAAGCCGTCAAACGCGATTTATTCAGTGGTTCCCCGATTTACCGGGTGAAGGGAATGAGCTTTATCTGGTTCGCACGGACACCCACGCCGATTTGTTCGGGAAATGACAATTTTTACATAGTCTATTCAAGCCAATGTGGTCGGCGGCAAATATTTGCTGACCACATTGGCTTATTCTATGAATCAAAGCTCTATTTTGAACACGCTTTATCATAGTAACACAATTTTGGCAGGGATGTTCTACTTTACAGCGTACAGAAGATTTGCGGTTCTCAATATACCGCTCCCGGTCGATGGCGTTGTCTGAAATCTTGGGTAGCCGGCCCGGCCTGCAGTTGATACGGTATGTAATGGCAGAAAGCTGGGGACTGTTCTTGATTTCTTCCCGTTTTTCTATCCCAAGGTAGGCACTGTCCCCGTAGACTACCTCGTCATCTTCCCGCAGAAGCCCTGCCGCCACCGTGACGTTGTGGACATTGGCGGCGGTAGCCTTTACCGTGTGGACAAAGCCGCTCCCGGCATCCACACCTGTGTGGCACTTCATACCAAAATGCCACCGGTTCCCCTTCTTCGCCGAGTGCATTTCCGGGTCACGCTTTTTCTCCGTGTTTTTTGTGGAGCTGGGCGCGCTTATCAGCGTGGCGGCTACAATCGTGCCGCCATGCATCATCCGTCCAGCCTGTTCCAGGCAGCGGTTGATGGCGTCAAAAAACAGCTTGCCGATGCCTTGCTCCTCCAGCAGATGCCGGAAGTGAAGCAGGGTCGTGGCGCCCGGGACATCCTGCTCAAAAAAGTTGATCCCCATGAATCTGCGTATGTCATAGCTGTCATAAATGGCGTCTTCCACGCCCTCGTCGGACAGGCTGAACCAGCATTGCAGCAGATACATCCGCAGCATAATTTCAAGTCCAACGGGCGGACGGCCCCGTTTCCCGGCGGGATGGTGCGGGCACAATCAGAGATACCCATTCGTCCCATGGAATAATCTCGTCCATGATTTCCAGAAATTCTTCCCGCTTTGTCTTCTTTTTCCGGCAGCAGTATTCCATGTCACTGAAGCTTTCCTGTTTCATTTCGTGACAGCCTTTTTCCCTATTTTATTATTATATCATTTCCTGTCCTGCCATTGGGAAGATTAAATCAGGGGTTCCTTGATATTGGTATCAGTTTTTATGCACTTATAAATTTTATCAAAAAGATACGGTGCGTAAAATCATATATTTATTATATTTTTCTAGCTTTATATCTGCTTTCTAATTTATAGTATTGACAAAGTGCGTTAGACGGGATAAAATATTAAATAAAGAATCCGTGTAAAAGCAGGGAAGTTTCCTATGAAAAAGCTGCTATTGATGGCGTTGTGCATGCTCCTGCTGCTGTGTGCGGCAGGCTGCCAAAGCGAACAGGACAAGGTCTATGACGCGCTTATGGCTTCCAGTTCTGAAGGGCCTAGGGAACTATCCTCCCAGGAAGCTGCTGCCACTTCCGGCTGGGCAGAGCCAGAGGAAAAGCCCCAGCCGGACACGAAACTGGAGGCTGACTTGGTGCTGTGCACTTACACCTCTGACGCGACGGTGGAAATATGGCAGGACTACATCCGGGAGTTTAACGAAACCTACCCGAATATCCACATTGAGGTGAAGGACAGCGAAGCCGTTTCCGATGTGTCCGGCTATATCACCCGCACCACGGTGGAACTGATGAGCGGCGAGGCTGGAGACATTCTGGACATGGAGTGGCTGCCCGCCCAGCGGTATTCCATGAGCGGCGTGCTAGCTGAACTGGACAGCCTGATGGAAGCTGACCCAGACTTTGCCGGGGACAAGTATTACACCAATGTGCTGGACGGCATGCGCTGCGGCGGCAAGCTGTATGCCATGCCCTATGAGTTTGCCCCTGTGGGCATACGCCTGGACAAAAAGGCGGCGGACGCGTTGGAAGCGGAATATGAGACAGGGAAACCTATCAAGGTTTCAGAGGTGCTGGCGCTTGCGGCCCTGGCCAATGAACTGCCGGAATACGCGGAGCTGCCTGTTTTGGGCTACTGCCTGTGGGACGGCTTCAACTTTGCGGAGCTTTCCTCCCGGATAAACGAAAACGAGAAAACAGCGGATCTTGACAGCGACAGCTTTATCCAGTATCTCACTGCCATGAAAGCCCTGCGCTACAGCGAAAATGCCCAGATAGGGGCCTCCCTGATGCCGGACGACGGGAATCTTTTCGGCGGCTTTTGCAGCATAGTCAACCTCTGGACGGCTAACCAGATGTTTGCCGGAAACTATCTGGATATGCTGGATTCCCCCAGCGTCACGCCCATGATGGCCCTGGAGACAGACGAAGGGGGCAGGCTGTATACAGCCAAAAGCCTGGCAGTTGCTTCATCCTGCAAAAACAAAGAAGCTGCTTTCGCCTTTTTAAAATTTGTGCTGGACAGCGAGCGGAAGCTGGATCCAGAAAACTACCTGCGCACAGCCTTTGCCCCTGTGAACCGTGACGTAAACAAGCGGGCTATGGAGGTTTACTATGGGAAGGACCAAGGGGAAGAAATCCAGGCTATTGACAAGTGGTGCGGGGAAGTGGACACAGTGGTTTTCTATGACCGCAGCCGGGAGCTGCTGGAAAAGCTTAACGAAATTTGCAGCCAGTACATGCGGGACTTGCTAACCGCGGAGGAGTGCGCCCAACAGATGCAGGATATGGCGTTTATCTACTTGAGGGAATAATGCGGCTTATAGTCATGCTGATAGATCAGGAAAATTGCACAAGCGGTTTATATACAGTAAAACATGGTTGAAGCGTGGGATTTTGGGTGCGGGATTTTAGGAAAGGGTTGAAAAGCGATGAGCCTGAACATGAGGTATCCAAACAGATGAATAAGCGAGAGAAAAGGGCGCTGCCAAACTGGTTTGCCCCTCTTGAAAAAGGGCTGAGGAGTTTTTTCATCCTCTGCGGCATAGGCAGTTCAATTTATGTCCTTTGCACTGTTCAAAATTATTGGTTGGACATTGAAACCCGCCTGAAGCACCCCGAATGGGAGTTTACTCAGGACAGAATCATAACAGAGATGGATTATGTGTGGATCATCGGGCTAGGTATTTTGTTCCTGCTGACGCTGCTTGCCTTGGCGTTTTGCCGTTACATACTGCGCAGGGGATACTTGGTGCATATCGCGGCCTGCGTATCCCTGCTGTTCTGGGTGCTTGACACAGTGCATCCTTTCCTTCTGACCTATACGGAGGAGCCTTTTATCCGGGAGGGAACGGAGTCGTTCATCCTCCCTTTGCACATCATTTCTCACATTCTGCCCGGCGCTCTCTTCGGGTGCGCCCTTGTGCTGTGGTCGATAGGTCTGTTGTACTGTGTGGAGCGAATCACTCAAAAAATCTTTCGGATAGAACAGCCGGCGTTTTAGATACGTATGGAGGGATTTATCGCCAACAGGATGAAAATATAAAGGGTAGAGGCTTGTGAAAGAATTATTTAGTATCCATTATAGATAATGATTTTTCATCTCAGGCCGTATATGATTTATCTGGAAATTATATTCTGATATATGAGAACGATGACACTGCTTGGGTAGAAATATCGCCACTTCAGGGAATCCGATCCCATGGCACAATATGCGCTTCTATTTTGGCAGAAGCCATGTCACGACATATTCATTTAATTGGATATTCTTGCTCCGGCAGGGATGGGAAAGTCGCACTCGAGAAAGTCTGTATGGCCCTTCAAGATAACCTAAAAAAATCACCCGATTATCTTTGCATGAGCATAGGCAGTGAAAACTGGCTGGAAACGGAGGAACTGGGGAAGCTGACAAAACAGCTTGCAGATAAGGGTACCCGTATTTTTGCCGCCTGTGCCAACAACGGACATATTGTTTTTCCAGCGGCATACCCATGGGTGACAGGTGTCCGTTATGAACCGGGAATGCCTTGCCTTTATCAGGAAAAAAACTCTCCCATTGGCAGCAACCTTATTGTGGGCGATTTTACTGCCCCTGTACTGGAACAGCTTGCTACAGAAAACAGTTTTTTCAAGCGCCGCACGAACAGTATGGCTGCTCCATATGCCTTGGGAAAAATGCTGTCAAAAGACTTGACGCTGGCTGATCTGCCTATGTGGGCAGGCTGTAATTCCCCCAAAAAGGTAGGCGAATGGCCTATGCCAGTTGTTGCATTATGCGGCCCATTACAACAGATGAAAGAATTGCTGGAATTGCTCCAAAAAGAAAGCTATCAGGCAGCATTACTGACTTCCCGAAGCGAAACAGATTTAACAAGGATGGTGCTTTACACTGCATTCGAAAATTTATCTGAATGGATAAAACCACTGGAGAAAGCTGGTATTCTGCTGATAGATGCTGAAAACGGCCTAGACTCCATACAAGAGTGCGCCGACTATCTGATTGATTTTAGAAAACAAAATGTAACGGCGGCATATAGAGAAATTTTGGAATTTTTTGGAACAGAGGATATGAAAGAAAAAGCTTAATCCCAGGCGCAACCTTTTTATATGATTTCAGCAGCTTTTGCAGCTCGCCGCTGCTCTTGACAATATTCAGCTCGTCCAGATGTTCCGGCATACGGATGTAAAGGAAAGACTTAAACCGGCGGCAGGCAGCATTCCCCAGCGCGCAGGCTATGTAGGTTTTTCCGTTTCCAGAGGCTCCCTTGAGGATAATGTGCTACCCATCGTTAACATATTGGCAGGTAGAGAACCGAAGCATCTGAGATTTGTCCAACTGCCGGTCCTCATAATATTCAATCTTCTCCACAGTCGCAGAGGGTGTGGAGAACTTGGCGTTGCAGATAAACCAGTTCACCCTGCTGGTCTGGCGGCGGTTCCACTCGGCAGTTGCCAGCAGGTCCAGGCGTTCCGCAAAGCTCAGGTCTTTGTAAGAAGAATCGGTCAACTGGCTCTCAAATTCAGCAGCCATGGCGCTTAATCATAGCCGTCTCTCAGCTCACACCAGATAAGGCGGCGGGGTTCAAGACAGAGTTTGTGGTCAAAAGTGTGCTGGACGTTCGTTTCGGAATTAAGGGAAGGTCATGGCCTTTTTGTCTGCAACCAGTCAGTAGAGCAGAGGTGCATTTCTGGCTTACTTGTTCTTTTTCCTGGGGCATGCTTCACTTGAAACCGATGGATGGACTATTTTCGCTGCAGACATTTTTCCGCGACGTTGACGTTGCTTTGAAAGACTGCTATATTTTGGATGAAAAGAGGTCACGGCGCGAAACGCCATGGCCTCAGCAAGAGGAAAGTGCAACGTGACGGCGCTCTTCGCCGTCACGTCCTTTCTCTGGTGACCGAAAAATATTCGGCCACCATTTTCTATTCGTCCCCGTCATACTCCCCCGCTACCGCCATCCCAATCTTCTCCGAGACTTCCCGCAGCCTGCGCAGCTCTGCTTCAACGGCAGCAGCATCCATCATGTGCTGCTAAACTCCATGAATGAAAAAGAGCTTGGTAAGCTGGTAGCTTTCAAAGGGCCTCGGGTCGCTCCGCCAGCTTGACGCCATGCTTGCTTTCTGCTTTTCAATCTGGTCCGGCGACAGCAGCGCACAGCCGTCCAGCTTGCCATGCTTGCGGTAATAGGCGTTGACCTCCTTCATAATGAGCTGGGAGCGTTCCAGCCCGTCCAGCTTCTTCTGGAGCTTTTCAATCGCTGCCGGGTCATCGGCGCTGATCCCGCCCATGCCGGTACTGCGTATCTTATCCAGCAGCCCTTGAATATACCGCCATTCCTCCATGTTGCTGTCCCGGGCCCGGTTCTGTTTTTCTTTCTTTCCCACCGGGAAATTGGCAGGTCCGGCGATCATCATAGAGGGAACCCTTGCGTCAATGGCAAAGCCCTGGTTCATGTTTTCGGCCAGCTTGCGGGCGTAGGTGTCTAACAGATGGTCGATCTTCTCATGGTACATGGGGTCCACCCGGGATTTCTGCTTTTCCGCTATGGCGGCGGCCTTGTCCACCATTGCCCGGTATTCCGCCGTTGCGCTCCCTTCCTTGTAGTCGGAAAAGCTGTTCATTTCTTTTGCCCGGCGGGCGGTCCCTTCATTGATAGGGTAATAGTTGATGGTATGCACCTCCTTCATGCTTCGGGCCATGCTGGCCCGAAGTCTTACCGTTCTTCATGGGAAGGCCCCGCCTTGTCCTTTTTCGGAGCGGGCGGGGCCTCTTGAAACCGTTTGAGTGCGGCGAGAATGGAGTGGACAGGCTCGGCCTTTTCGGGATAGGCAAATATCCGGTGTTCCGGCGGGATGTCCTGCGGTCCGTGATAATACTCCTTGAAGCCCTCCGGGACTGCCGACACATACCCACCGGGAGCGAATACGCCGCCTTCGTTGATACGCACATCCCGCCCGTATGCTTCATAATCGAAGTAGTTCTGAATGTGCTCCGGTATGTCGATAGTCCCCAGCTCGTCGGCGTACAGACGGCCCAGCCCTTCATCATCGGAAATATCCGGGTAAAAGCGGTACAGGTCAAGGTTCTGCGTCAGGTTTATCAAATCCTTCACGCTCCTTGTGTGGTTTCCCAAGACAAGAGCGGCTTCAAAGGTTTCCAGTCCGCCCTTATCCCGTACTTCCAGCAGGGCGTGGCCCAGCTCGTTCAGCTCGTCGATGTCCTCACATTCGTAGAGATGATCGTAGAGCCCCAGCACATCGCTGTCAAAGCTGATAAAGAACACTTCGCTGTACCGTTTCCCGTCTATCCCGATTTTGGCAAGGGCGGCCTGCAACTCCTGTGTCGTCATGGGGAAATGTACCGTTGTCCCTACCTCAATCCCCATTAAGGGGTATAGGGCTGTATTGGTTATATAGGCTTCAAACATGGGCTCATTCCTCCTTTCCGGCCCGGTCAGCCAGCACCTCATAAATCCCAGCCATAATGTAATCGGCGCAAGGGAGGGCAATCGCATTTCCCAGCGCCTTGTAGCGTTGCAGAGGCCGGATCTCCACGCCGTCCGCCCCGTACTTTGTCCAGCCCTCCGGCAGCCCCATCAGCCGTTCGCTTTCCGTTTCCGTCAGAAAACGGATACAGCCGCCCTCCGGGTCGCCCTCATACCAGAAGGCGAAGGGCGTCACGTCACTGGCTAAAAGAGTGGGAAAAGGGTCAGTTGGTAATCCGAAGCTGTTTTGGAAGGCCGTTTCTTCCTGCCTTTTTGCCGCTCCCCGCATACGGAAGCACTGAAAGGGGTGGATGACTGGTATCTGCCGCCCTGTTTCAAAAGAAGCTGTTCGATCTCCTTCGGCGGCGGCCCGCCCTCTCCGCAAGGCGGAGGAAGTGGGAGCATTGGACGGGGCTTAAATAGTATGTCTGCGGCACGTCTGCCTCCAAAATCCGCCACGACGAAAATCCGCTGCCTTCGTGCCAGCCTTCGGGTGCCTGCCCAATACTGGGCGTCCATGAGCCGCCAGCACACATCAGGCGTTCCCCCTCGCACCATTCCGGCGTTTCCCCATCTTCCCGAAGGAGGCATTGGAACTTCGGTGTCCGAGAAGGCGGATAGGACGGCTCTAAAGTCCATCCGGTCATTTGTAGAAAACGCTCCCATGACGTTTTCCCAAACAGCGATAGCTGGATATAGGTTATCAGTAGCATCCCTCATTTCCTGTATGATACGAAACGCCTGATAGAACAGGCTTGATTTTGCCCCGGCAAGGCCGGAGCGGTTGCCGATCAGAGAAAGGTTCTGACAGGGGGAACCGAAGGTAATTACATGAACCGGCGGGATTTTCCCGCCATCCACCTTCGTAATATCCCCCAAATGCACCATGTCGGGAAAGTGCCTTTTGGTTATGGAGATGGGCGCTTTTTCAATCTCGCTGGCCCATACCGGACGGATACCGCAACGGGAAGCCGCCAGAGGGAACACGCCGATCCCGTCAAAAAGGCTTCCCAGCTTAATGTCCGGCATGGCCCGGGATACCATGTCCCTTCACGGCAAGCACCCCTTCCAGTGTGGTCGCCGCAATGCCCAGCCGCCCGGCAACCGCAATATCGTTTTTCACATCCTCGTCCACAACGCTGCCGCAGACGATCAGGGTACCGTGTAGCCCGTCTGCCCATCACAATCCCCATGAGTGCGGCTTTTTGTCTGGCAGGTGTAACGCATACGGATCTCATCCGTTCCATCTGCCCGCCGTCGGCCCTTACCGCTGGTTTCTGCTTGGCATACTCCTTGATAAGCTGTACCTTATCGCGGTTTTCAGCTCGAACCTTGTGCCCGGAGACCCCTTCCTCCTGTAATTCGCATACAATCGTCCAGTCCATGGATTCACAGTATTTCCGGCAGCGTTTCCGCTGCATGGGGATGTCGGCCTCGTTATTATCCGTATGGTATAGCTGCTTATCTGTGGAAACGCGGTAAAGGCATAATACCTTTGTTCCCGGTTCGATGTAAGAGGGAAGATCCAGCCGCCAGCCGGTATCTTTATCGAAAACGAAATTGTCAGAAACATGATTCGGGATAATGCTTGTTTTATCCATATACAGTCCATCCTTTTTCTTTGATAATTGAAAAATGACAGACCAGCATAGTCCCATATGAAATTGTCAAGGTACTGGGTACGCGGCATAGGCCGGAGTTTGTGTAAACCTTTGCAATCCTTCTATGCCTATACCACATATAGGGGATATCCCCTATATGTTATCTCATATTATGTGTATTCTGTCAAATTTCACAAAAGAAAAGCACCCTTTTCGGGGTGCTCAACAAATAAAAGGCAAGCCTATTCCTGTTCTGCCAGCTTTTTGATCTCGGGTAAATCCACGCCAATCATATCACTGATATCCTCAAGGCTCAACCCTCTGGCAAGCATACGCTTGATAGTCTTGGTTTGACTGGCGCGTTCGCCTTCTGCCCGGCCCTCTGCCCGGCCTTCTGCCCGGCCTCTGGCCTCGCCTTGCTCAAAAGCCTCTTTGCGTTCATCCATCATCTTCATAGCCAGCGTCATGTATTCCATCTCCCTTCCGCTGTCCTCTTTGATTCCACAAACAGCCTCGTCGATTTGTTTCAAGTAGCTGGATTTAGAAATATCGTAGTGCTCCCCCCGGTAGCCTGCCCGGATGTACCGCAGAAAATCCAGCACGGCAGGATTCCCGTTCCCTTGTTTGAAATCCGCGTTAAGGATGAACGCATGGGAACCGTCCTCATAGGGGATATCCGGCGCGCCCTTGATATGGCTTTCCCGCTCGTAGACAGCCAGGCCAGCGCCAAAATAATCCTCCACGCAAATGAAAATCACAAAACTGTCCGACAGCTCCTCATAGTCCGCGTTTATTTCCAGGCTGCGCCGGTCTATCCCGCTGGTATAGTAGCGTATGCGCCTTTCCAGCTTGCGGTGCAGTCGGGCCTGTACTTCTACATCATATTTGGTATGGTTTTCATCTTCCAGGTACACGTCCAGCCGGATGCCGTGAGCATCGCAGGTATCCTTCAAGTCCTTCTGCTTGTCGATAGTTACCACCCGCTGGATTTTCTTTTCCAACAGGTTTTCCAGAAAAGGCTTGATATTCTCCGGCCTGCGCATGACTTCCGAAAACATGAAATCATCCACAAGGCTTAAATCCTTAAAGGGCTTGATTGGCATGGGAACCACTTCCTTTACCTATAGTATACTATTTTTAAGGCCGGTTTGCAAGCGTGTACCAGGAAAGACAAAGTTTTTTCTATTATTATCTTGTCATTTATGGGATGGCACTCAAATCTTCACGGACAGGCATGGGCTGATGAAAGAAGGAATCCACCAGGATGTCTTTCACTTTACCGTACAAGTCCGGGTTATCCTGTTCGGAACAGGCGACAGTAACTTGACAGCCGCCTACACTCAAATAGATGGTATTGTGGGGCTTGTCCACAAAGGTTATACCTGTTTCGGGTAATATATTTTGCATAACTCATTCTCCTAAACAAAAATGATAGGCTCATGCAGACGTCGGGTCAGCGGCCGCTCCATAGTTTTATAGTTAACGCGGTCAACTATTACTCCCCCCATGCCTGTGGCGGGGCGCCCTGTCCCGTGACGGACAGCCGGCGCAAGTATCATTATCCCCCTGATGCGGCTCATGGCTGGGCCATATTGCTGGATACGGGTTACTGTCAGGCTTTATCGCTCCACAAAGGTATCATCGCGCGCCGTACAGCATAGCTCCCCACACAGGGAATGTATCTGGTTCGCCTTATTCAATTTTCAAGGTTCCTCGGGACAAAAAGAAATGCGTCCCAACTTGGGCAATGTCATTAAGTTAAAGGTATAAAAGAGCAAAATAAGAAAAAAGCATAAAAAAGGCTTGACAAATGGGAAAAAATGTGCGGCGGAGCCCTGAAAAGTGAAATTGCTTTTCAGGAGGAAGATGCACATGAAATACACACCAGGTATATTACGGGAGGTCCTACATTCGCTGATTCGGAAACTGGGGGAGACGCCGGAACAGTTTGTTCGGCGGCCCGGACGAGACTTCACCCGGCCCCGAACACTGCGTTTTGAGACGGTGATATCCCTGCTGCTCACCATGAGCGAAAACAGCGTGGGAAAGGCTTTGATTAAGCGCTTTAAGAGCATGGAGAACACACCATCTGCCTCGGCATTGGTCCAGCAGCGGGAGAAACTGCTGCCCGCAGCGCTGGAGACGCTTTTCCAGCGGTTTACCGCCTGCCTGCGCCCCACGGGGCATTTTCAGGGATACCGTCTGCTGGCGGCGGACGGATCTGATCTGAAGTCCGCCGCGTATCCCGGGGATCCCGCCTCCTACCGGCCTGGGACAGCGCGTCAGCACGGTTGGAATCTTTGGCATTTGAATGCGCTTTATGATTTACAAAATGGCATTTATACTGACGTAATTGTCCAGAAAGAACGCGAAAAAGACGAGAAAGCGGCCTTATGTGCCATGGTGGACCGCTCGTCTGTTTCCGGCCCGGTTATCCTTTTGGCGGACCGGGGGTATGAGGCCTGCAATAACCTTGCACACCTGGAGAGAAAGGGCTGGAACTACCTCATCCGCCTCCGGGACAAAAACCGAGCCGTCGCGTACGGACAGAAACTCCCTGATACAGCGCAGTTCGATATTCCTGTCCAGATCACCTTGGGCCGGCAGACAGCGCGGCAGATGGAGCAGATGGGCCTTGTGGTTCCAGCCTCCTATTACCGTGTCCCACCCCAGATGACCTTCGACGATTTAGAGCCGAAAAGCATTAGTTTTACTGCCCTTTCTTTCCGAATTGTCCGTATTGAAACAGAAAACGGTGATACCGAGCTTCTCATCACTAACCTGGATTCAAAGTGCTTCCCGCCCGCCGCCTTAAAACGCCTCTACGCCATGCGTTGGGGGATCGAGACTTCCTTCCGCAGCCTGAAATACGCCGTTGGCCTCATCCATCTTCATGCCAAGAAGCCGAACCTCGTCCTTCAGGAGATTTTCGCCAGTTTTCTCATCTTTAACTTTACCCAGGCGTCTATCTGGACTGTAGATACCGCTAAAAACACATCCAAGTATCATTGCCGCGTTAATTTCTCTGACGCTGTTTTTGCCTGCTGCCTTTTCCTCAGAGAGGCAATCTCCGATCCGCTCCCGCTCCTTCAGCGAAAACTGTTCCCTGTCCGCCCAGGTCGAACCTCGCCAAGGCCAAAAATCACGGGCAACCGC
>NZ_QWEO01000025.1 GCF_009936035.1 Neglectibacter sp. X58
ACTCTGTCCCAAAGGCACGAAAAGTCTGTTTTCCTGGGGGATTTCCGGCAGATACCGGTCAAGCCACGCCTGCTGCTCCTCCATAGCGTAAGGGCCGGGAAACGCCGGCGCCAGAATGTACACCTGACAGCCCTCCTGCCCTGCCAGCAGCCTTGCGGCCTCTATCATGCTCCACTCCGGGGCAAGGTTTGCAAAATATCCCGGCTGGAACAGTTCCTCCAGGCTTTCCAGTTCCAGATCCGGCTTTGCCAGCACGCCGGCTAAATTTATATAAATATTCTTCATAGTCTTATGCTCCTCTGTTATTTAAGATTTCTCACCTGCCCGGCCCATCGTCCCGTACAGGGGGCTTTTCCTGCTCCAAAAGTCCCGTCCGCCTTGGCTTCCGCGGCTTCATACCGCTCTACTTCCTTACAGAAAAACGGCGGGATTTCTCCCGCCGCCACACGCGCCTTTGCTTCATAGCTTTGTATAACGCCCTTCGTTTCCCGCGTGTCTACTCCCGCTTTTTCCATCTCCGCGTACAGGGCCTTGCACAGGGTGAGCCTGTCCACCCCCACGCAGGCCGGGTGTCTGGAAAGATCGCCTATATTGATTTGGCGACCAGCCTTTCCATCATTGCCGATTCTATCTATTGGATGACACGGACGCACCGGGCCGGGGCAATAGCCCGGACGAGGCGGCTCTACCTGCATAAATCGAACACTGCGAATGAGAGGCTGGCTGACGGACTTCCCTGCGGACGTGTTGGTCCTTGGAGGCTAGCGTCAGACCAATTACTCCCATTCTAACAGCTTTGGCAACGATGTGGAAAAAGACACGGCTGGCTGCCGTGCCTCTCACCGTAAATCTTATTGTAATAGGAGGCTATAGAACTGGTAAAAAGGCGGAACCCATGAGCACCATAGACAAGGTGCGTGATTTTTACCAGCAGGGCGGCGAGGAAAACCGGCTGGAGCAGGGCAGGGTGGAGGTACGTCAGGCGGATATATCGCTGGATTTGCCTTGCGCTGTCTGGACTATTCTCCGCCAATTCATCTCTGGATAACTTCTGGCCCACTGGGCCAGAAGTTAAATCACTCCGTTTCCCCTGTCGCTTCATAGCCTCCAGCTTCATTTTGTAGGCAAGAGCCTTTTCGCTGGGCAGGATTTTCTCCCGCTGGAGGTTGCTGTCCACCATGATGAGGGTGGCTTCATCATCGTCCAGTTCCCGTACAAACACAGGCATGGCGGGTAGCCCCGCCAGCTCGCAGGCCCGTTTGCGCCTGTGTCCGGAAACCAGTTCGTACCCGCCCTCCGGACGCCTGCGCACAATTCCCGGCACCAGCACCCCATGCTGAGAGACGCTCTCTGCCATCTCCCGCATTTTCTCATCGTCCATGACGTGGAACGGGTGGCCCTTGAAGGGGTGCAGCTCCGCCAGCCTGACGGGTCAGGCCGAACCGCTCCCCGATGGCTCGGCAGCTTTCCCCTTCTGCCCAAAGCCGGGCGATCTCCTGGCGGCGCTGCTGTCTCTGCCGCTCTTCCTCCGTCAGTTCTTTAAATGCTTTTGCCATGGAGCCTCCTTTCGTCACGCTTCACGGTACACGCAGGGGACATGTTCTCCCTCCGGGCAGTCCGCCCAGGCATCATAAATACGGAAATTCCGGGGATTGTGCCCCGCCTCCCGCTTTCTGCACCTGGCGATATACCCTTTCGCAGTTTTAATGCTGCTGGCAAAGCCCCAGACGTGGGAATACCCGCCGCACACTTTCCTGTCGCTCTCGTACTCCATGAAATACTGCTTCATACCCTCCCTCCCCCTTTCCGGAAAGTGTCTAAAACAATCCAATGTCATTAAGTTAAAGGTATAAAAGAGCAAAATAAGAAAAAAGCATAAAAAAGGCTTGACAAATGGGAAAAAATGTGCGGCGGAGCCCTGAAAAGTGAAATTGCTTTTCAGGAGGAAGATGCACATGAAATACACACCAGGTATATTACGGGAGGTCCTACATTCGCTGATTCGGAAACTGGGGGAGACGCCGGAACAGTTTGTTCGGCGGCCCGGACGAGACTTCACCCGGCCCCGAACACTGCGTTTTGAGACGGTGATATCCCTGCTGCTCACCATGAGCGAAAACAGCGTGGGAAAGGCTTTGATTAAGCGCTTTAAGAGCATGGAGAACACACCATCTGCCTCGGCATTGGTCCAGCAGCGGGAGAAACTGCTGCCCGCAGCGCTGGAGACGCTTTTCCAGCGGTTTACCGCCTGCCTGCGCCCCACGGGGCATTTTCAGGGATACCGTCTGCTGGCGGCGGACGGATCTGATCTGAAGTCCGCCGCGTATCCCGGGGATCCCGCCTCCTACCGGCCTGGGACAGCGCGTCAGCACGGTTGGAATCTTTGGCATTTGAATGCGCTTTATGATTTACAAAATGGCATTTATACTGACGTAATTGTCCAGAAAGAACGCGAAAAAGACGAGAAAGCGGCCTTATGTGCCATGGTGGACCGCTCGTCTGTTTCCGGCCCGGTTATCCTTTTGGCGGAC
>NZ_QWEO01000026.1 GCF_009936035.1 Neglectibacter sp. X58
TCCCTTTCCGGAAAGTGTCTAAAACAATCCTGCGATTCCCTCCGCAAACTTAGCCCCTGCCCCAAATTTCGGAAGTTTTACCCATGTGTGGGATATTCACCTGCTAGCCTGAAACAGATCTTTCTGTGCAATCCATTTTCTGTTGGTTTTGTCTGCCTCTCACACTGCCTGTAAATAAAAAATTGTTTTAGACGCCTTTCTCAAAGTGTCTAAAACAATTATGACATCCGCCAATGCTTCTTCACTACAAAAAAACAGTTGACAGCAGAACCCAGAAGTGATAGAATAATGAAGTAGTCAGATAGGGGTATAGCTCAGCTGGTAGAGCAGCGGTCTCCAAAACCGCGTGCCGAGGGTTCAAGTCCTTCTGCCCCTGCCACAGACATGGCCCGGAATTCCTTGGAATCCCGGGCTTTTCTCGTGTTTTGGGGTGGTGGTATGCGGTCTTTGGAGTCGCTCACTATGGCGTGCATTTTGCTGTTTTTTCGCATCTGGTCGCATCCGTTTCTAACCTTTCCGTCTGGCACATCATCAATAAATCATCAAAATTTCGGGGTGCCCTCTCCTGTTTCACTGTCCCCTGTCAAAAATTGAACCCGTCTGTGATTCCTTGTAGGCGGGCGGTATCTTTCTTGACATAGTACATTTCGGTTATCTGCGAAGTGCTGTGGCCCAGGAGGTCGGCCACTTGGCGGGGCGATAAGGCGAGAATTGTGCCGTCTGGCTGTTTCACACCGTTTATCAGTTGGGTGGCGAAATGATGTCTTAGGCTGTGGAGACCTTTCTGCTCTATCCCCGCTGCCCTGAGAATTCGGTAGTACCTCTTGCGGAAGTTGACCGGTCGGGTGTAGTCGCCCTTCTCGTCGCTCACGAGGGGCGTTGTGGGGCCGAAATCGCGCTCCTGGCGTAACTCCCTTACCGCCTGCTCTGCGGCCCCATTTAGGGGCACACGACGCTTACTGGTGGCTGTTTTGGTTTTGCCGACTTTTACCTCTCTGCCGGGAACGTAATCCGTCCCCTTGCGCCTGCACACCTCTTTCACGTTCTGGCGTACCTCCAGGTATTTGCCCTCCAGGTTGATGTCGCTGTTGAGCAGGCCCAGCAACTCACCTGTGCGTAGGCCGGTGTTCAGCATGAGGATGTAGGCCGCTGGTTGCTGGTATTTCGGCTTGCCGTTACTGAACTTGCTGAACGCCTCGGCCTTGAATTTCTCGATTTCCTCCGGCGTGAACACCGTGACCGTTTCCTGCGTAGGTAGATCCTCTTTGTTTTGTGCCGCCATGAAGTTTGACTTCTTTATCATGGGGACACTGTTCATGGGGTTCTTGGCAAGGATTTCCTGCTGGGTCAGGTAGCGGAAGTATTCGTTGAGGACGATGTATACTTTCTTGACTGTAGTGTAAGCGTAGCCCTGGTTCATCCAATAATTCAGCACTTCCTTGAGGTCAGCGGCGGTGATATCGCCTACTACCTTTTCTCCAAGCAGAGGAAAGATTTGATGCTCTACTGTACATTCACATCTATCGTAAGTGGTACGCTCTACCGAAGGAAACTTGAACACATGGAGCCAGTGCGTCATGCTCTCCCGAAGTGTTTGCTGGGATTCATCGGATGCAAACAGTTGCTCGTTGAAAGCAACAACGTAATTTGTCATTTTCTTGGTAACTTCAGCCTTAGTGGTTCCTGAGAAGCATTTTCGTTTACGCTCTCCCTTTTCGTCCATATACCAGACGGTACCGCCCCAGCGGTTGTCTGAGCGCTTGAAAGCCTTGCCGTTTGTGAGTAATTTCTTTTGTGCCATATGCGGGCCTCCCTTCTTTAACCACCAACACTACCACATAGTGCTGAGCTATGTCCAGAGAAATTTCTGGGCTTTTCTTTGTTTAGCGGCGCAAAATCTGCGCCCGGTTTTACCAGCCAAAATCGTACCCATAGCTTTCCTCGTTAGTGAGTTTCTGCCCATGCGCCAGTTTCTTCAGCGCCTCGCGGCTGCGCTGCTTGCTCTCTGACCAAGTGGGAATGGGCGGCAAGTCTGGCGTGTCAAACGCCTGCTCTAAGTATCTGCCGAAGCGAACAGCATCTTCTGCCAACTCGCCAAGCCATCCTTCCTCTGGTTCCTCAGTGGCTGGAGAGAATCCAAAGGCTTGGCGGTAAAGAAACAGCATTTCCAGGTTCTGTTTGTGGAAAGTCTCGTCGTGCAAACTGCTGTCGCGGCAACGTCGGCCCTCCGGTGTGATAAACGTAATGTGATTTCGAGTATCAGTCCACAGGACTTGATACCCCTCCTGCTCCATATTTTCGATGAAGGACTCCCGATCGTCTGCGTACTCCAAAGCCTCGTTGATGGCGAGGAGTAAATCCAGTTTCCAGTTCTCACCCCGCAAGCCAGCTTGATATTCTCCGGGTTTTATGCTCTTTTTCGACTCATGTCTTTTCGCTTTTTTCAGAACAGAAAGTCCGTGCCGTTGACAAATCAAATCGTTTCATTTCGGTGAGCCTGCAAGTCTGCGGCGTTCTGATGAAGTTTCCTGCCGTCGACACAGCTAACAGAATTCACTACCAAGTGATTATGTAGATGGCCCGTGTCGAGGTGAGTGGCAATCATCACCTCGAAATCAGAAAATTCCCGCTCTGCAAACTCCAAACCTATGGCGTTGGCCTCCTGTGGCGTCAAGAAATCGTCATCGGAAAAGGATTGTACAAAGTGGTAAAATTGCCGCCCATCAGTCTTGCGAAACTGCCTTTTAGTAGTAAGCATTTCTATGTAAGCGCACTGGGGCACGCAATTATAACCTGATACAAATTTCAAATCTCCCTGTCTGGTTTTGCGTTCTTGAGCCACATATTTCAGCACTCCTGCCAGAGCACCTACTGTCTGCTTCTTGTTTCGGATTGCTACAAACGTCGCCATACTACCTCACCTCTCTTGCAATCTTTTCCAAAGCAGAATAAACTTTGGTGTAAGCATTCAATAAATCTTCTATTTGCAAGCTACTGATTCTGCCCATGTTCGCCAGCACAGCCAGTTGATTGATGTTTCTGCCCTGTGCTTTCAGTTCAGACAAAACTTCTTGTAGACCATCTACCTGTACAATTTTTTTGCCAAGTCCACACTGGACAAGGTAGGCAGTTACCGTCATTCCAGCCTTCCGCGCTCGCTTTTGTATAGCTGATTTTTCACTCGGCGTAAGCCTTGCTGTGATAATTTCTGTTTTCGTTTTTCCCTTCAATCTCGCTCTCCTTTTATGAGTCCTTGTCCTTAAAACTCCCCCTTTAGGGGGCGGGGGGAGGGGCCGGGATTACCCGGCTCCTGCGACCGGCGTATAGCCGGGTGCTATGCTTGCCTGCCTAAAAGGCAGGATTTTCTTCTGCCAAGCCGCACTGGCAACCGGGAAATTTCTGCTTCAAATGAAAAATAGGTTTCGCCCGGTAACTTCTTCCAAAATCGCCTACAGGGTGTCCTGGCTCCCTCAGCTTGTACTCCACCCTTGGTGTCTCACTTACCTGCCCAGCATAGCCCTCAAAAGCCCCACAGCTGGCTTTCGTTGTAGCAGTCCACTGCTTGCTGGATTGGCAAAATCCTATACATCAGGTTTCCGTTCCAGACCCGGCCTGTCTTTGTGTAAACCTTTGTCGGCTCCACCTCGATTAACTCTTTCTCCAGTAGCTCAGATACATACTTCCGAACTGTGTTCACGCTCATCTCAACGGCTCTGCCGATGGCTTTATAGCTGGGGTAGCACTTGTGCGTTTTCCTATCTTCGCAAAAAAGAAGATAGGCATACACGGCAAGTGCGCCCGTACTAAGCCCTAAGTAAAACACAGCATTGGGTAGAGGGAAAAAGTTTTTAGGCTTATCCTTATTCTTAAATTCGTAGCATTCCATCAAACACACTTCCTAATTCTATTTGACAGATTCTCCTTTGTCTGTTACAATAGTCTAGCAGAGCTTACTCGGTTTTTCAATAGCTAACGGCCATGATGGGTAAATGCAAATTTCGTATCGGTAACAGGAGGGGCCATGGATTGCTTTGACAGGTTCTCAATATTCTTTTCGGGCGACAAGCTGATTGCTGGCAGGCGCACTTACCCGCTGGGAGAAATCACCACGGAATTACTGAATTTGAAAGACGAATGGTTTGTCGAGTTGCAGAAGTGTACGGACAACTTTGTGCCTGCCGCCCGTGAAATGCTCGAAAGCAAAAATGAAAAAGCCGCTCTTAATGTGCAGGAGAGGCTTAATGCGGTTTGGGATTTGCTGCTTGAGCTGCCGCCTTACCGCGACATAAGTTTGGACATAAGGACAGCCTATCATCTGTTCCCCGTGCTGGTAAGCGATTCTGAAAAATGGCAGGAAGCCACCACTCCAGGCACGGGTGGCCGCAAGCATATTGACTGGTTTCTGGACATGATGGGCGGACTTTCACAAAACCTACTGGTCTTTTTGAATCAGGTGGATGCAACGCTCACCCTCTATTTTGAGCCGCTGGGTAAGAGAACCAAGGACGCATACGGCTTTGCGTTCACCCACTGGTACATGGACGCATTGAAAAAGGCGCCCATCTTTTCGCCTGATGCAGATTGGGAAGTGAGCACAGAGGTGGCTATTGAGTTTGTGCCCGTGAACAACTTGGATGAGACACATCGGCCTGTGATTGCAGAAAAGCTGCAATTCAACAGCCTGGTCAGCTTCCTCTATGCTGATTTTTATCGTGGCCTGATTCACGGGAACTGCCCACGCCGCTGCCACAACTGCGGCAAGTATTTTCTGTTGACTGCTGGCTACAACACCTGCTATTGCAACAACATTGCTCCCGGTGAGACTTCCCGCACCTGTCGTAAGGTAGGCGCTCACAATAAAGCCGAGAAAGAAAAAGCCTCCGAGACCCCGGCACAGCGGGAATATCGGAAGGCTTATAACCGATTGAAGGTGCGGAAGAACCGCAAGAAAATCTCAAATGATGAGTGGAACAAGAAGGTGGCGCAGGCTCAGGAATGGAAGGAGTTGGCAGAACAAGGTAAGCTGTCGGATAGCGAATTGCGGGAGAAGCTGGCTGGGCTTTAGGCTGGCTTCTCTTTGTTTAGCGGCGCAGATCTTGAGGTTCACGACGTTGCCGGTGTGCAGTGCGCTTGCATTTATCCTGCTGTTTTATCCGACACATCTTTCTGTCCCAATTTGAGCCTGCCTCTCTTTATACGGCAGTACGGGTTTTTGGAAAAAAACTCTCCCTGCGAACAATATCCTCCCCAAAACGACGAGTTAATATATAGAGGGCCTTCAAAAATCTGTCAGAGAGGGAGGGTTCAGATGGACAATCCACAAATTGCCGGACTGTACTGGTGGCAGGGAGAATCCGCCAATTCGAAGATTCGTAAGGGAAGGAGGGCGCAGATGGACGACCAGCAAATTGTCGAACTGTACTGGCAGCGGGACGAGACTGCCCTTGCACAGACCGAGTGCAAATATGGCGCGTTCTGCCTGACAGTGGCGATGCGTCTTTTATCGGACGGGGAAGACGCCAAAGAGTGCGTCAACGAGACGTTTTTTCAGGCGTGGAATTTAATCCCGCCGGAGCGGCCTGAAAAACTGCGCCCTTGGTTGGGCAGGATCGTGCGGAACATTTCCATAAGCCTGTGGCGCAAAAACCACCGACAAAAGCGATACAGCGGCCTTGAACAGACCCTAAGCGAGCTGGAAGAAGCGGTGCCGTCCCCCGTCCGGGTGGAGAGGGAAATTGAAAGCGCGGAATTGGGGCGAATCATAGACAAGTGGCTGCAAGGGCTTGCCCGCGACGACCGGGTGCTGTTTGTGCGCCGGTACTGGTACGATATCCCCTTAAAGGAGCTGGCGGAGGAATCGGGCATCCCGGCTAAAAAGCTGGCGCAGAAAATGTACCGATTGCGGCAGGGTCTCAAGACGTTTTTGGAAAGGGAGGGGAATTTTTATGTGTGAAATCGATAAAACCCGTCTGTTCGAGGGCATCACCTATATCGACCCGGCGTTTGTTGAGGAGGCAAATAAGCCTCTTGAAAGAAAACCAGCCCATATTATATGGTTGAAAAAGGCGGGCGCTTTGGCTGCGGCTTTCCTGTTTGTGGTAGCGGTGCTGTTTTCCATCAACGCTGCGTTCCCGGCCTTTGCCGAGAGCCTGCCGCTGGTTGGAGAAATATTCCGGCAGCTGAACTCCATAGGCTCCAACGCGCCTAGTTACGAGGGCGTGGTGCAGGGCATCGGCGTAAGCGCCGGCAATGACCAGTATGAGGCTACAGTCACAGAGGCTTACTGCGACGGGGACTACGTGTTCTTTGCCCTCCGTTTGCAGGTCAAGGACACAAAGCTGCTGAAAATGGAGACACTCTATACAGAAGAAGCGGTCGAAGGGCACGACGCTCCCGGTTGGAGCATTTCTATCAATGGGAAAGGCGCGCCCGGATATGACTTGCCGGTTTTCACCCGCAAGGGCTCCTATTTTGAGAGCAACGCCATCCGGGTCAATCTGCCGGAAGGGATGGGGACAGAGGAAACCATTCAGGTAGAGGCGTTTATGGGGAACCTCTACGGGCGCGGACAGGTTCTTTCTACCGACCCGGTTTCCCTTTGCTTTGACATGGCGATGAACACCCGCTATAACCAGCAGGAACAGGTGCAAAACGTCGAAATCGGCGGTCTGGAGCTGCAAAACTGGGGCTGCTCCCCCAGCAAACTGAGTGTTACTCTGGCCTATCATTATTTTGATATTGCAGGAGTCTATGCCCATGCGCGCACAGACGGCGGGTTGGATTTGGGCGAGGACACCCATGAAAACGGCGGCGGCGATTTCGGCGACGGCCGCTACTCCTTCGGAGACACCGCCTTGCAGGAGTGCACCTTCGTTGGCCCGCCGGAGGGCACGAAAACGGTCGTCATTACAGTCTATAAAGAGCCGCCTGCCGACCGCGCCGCCGGGTCTGCGGCCTTTGGCGAATTCACCGTTGATTTGGAAACAGGCAACGTGCGCGTTACCGACAGCTATCTGGAAGAAGGGTTTACGCATCAGTCCATAACAGAGTATGCCCGTTTGCAGGCGCAGGCACCTCAGCCGGAGATGCCTGTTACCAGTGGGGTGCCGCGTGGGTAGGGGGATTGCAAAAATCCGAACTGTTGCGTACCCGCTGCTGGCCGTGCTGGGAATCTATATCATCCTGTATTTATATTGCGATGGAATCCTGTCGAAGAACCCGTACAACTCCTACACAAAGCAGTGCATCGCATGGCTTAGCGGAAGATTGGATTTGGGGCAAGACTATGCGTGGCTGGAGCTGGCCATTTTTGAGGGGAAATATTACGTGAGTTTCCCGCCCTTCCCCTCCTATGTGTTCCTGCCCTTTGTGCTGATTTTCGGGGAAAACAATCCAGAGAGCCTACTGAATGTCCTGGTGGCCCTTGCTGGGGTGAGCTATTGTGCCCTCATAGCGGCGGAATATAACGTAAGCGAACGATATGCCGCCATGCTGCCTGTTTTCCTGTACGCAGGCAACGCTGTGTTTCCCATTGCGCTCACAAACGGCGTGTGGTTCATTGCGCAAAATATGGCGCTCACCTTTTCGCTCATGAGCCTGTATTATGCGAAAAAAGGACGGAAAGGGCTGTCCCTGTTTTTGTTGTGCTGCGCGTCGGGATGCCGCCCGTTTCAAGTCATATACCTGCCCTTGATAATCTATATTTACATCCACGATTCGCAGCCGGAGGAGACTGCGCTGAAGGATTATTTGTTGGTAAAAGCCTATGTCTTTATTCCCGCTGTTTTGCTGGCAATGTCCTATGCGCTCTTGAATTATTTCAGGTTTGGGAATATCCTGGAATTCGGGCATAACTACCTGCCGGAGTTCACCAATTCCGAGCATGGGCAATTCCATTATAGCTACATTTCGCAAAATTTATATAACTTGGTCAGGCTGCCCGGCTTCCATTTTGAAACGAAAATGAGCATTCCCGAATTTAATGGGATGAACATCTTCCTTTGCTTTCCGATCCTGCTATGGTGGGGGGTCGGTTCCATTAAAACCAGAGCGCTCACACCATGCAACCTGCTGACGGTTTCCTGCGTAGCTGTCCACATACTTCTGCTTGTAAGCCATAAAACCCTGGGCGGATACCACTATGGGAACCGGTATGTAATCGATGTCCTTCCGGCAGTTTTTGCCGCGGTGTGCCGTGTGGATTTGGACAGAAAAGCAGATTGTTTTGGCCTTTTTCAAGTGCTGCTTTTGTGGGGGATGATATTCAATATTGTTGGGTATTGCCAGTTTCTGAAAGTGTAGATTACTTTCTGTATTTTCTTCCAAAATCCGTTCTTCTTTGTTAAGCGGCGCAGATTTTGAGGGCCTTGCTGACTTGACAAATCTTTATTTCCATGTTACCATTGCAACGCTGGAGGCCTTAACAACTATATTCACCTCTACTCAAGGGGTAAAAACCGTCTGGTTTCTGGGCTGAAAATTTCGAATATCATCAATAAAGCATCAAAATCTTTTGGGGCGTGTGCTTTTGAGAAACTTGTGGCTCAACGATGCGGAAAACTGGCTGTTGTATGTCCGCTGATGCCTTTTCCGCATCCACTCCAAAACCGCGTGCCGAGGGTTCGAATCCTTCTGCCCCTGCCAAAAAAGCCAGGAATCATGCGGGTTCCGGGCTTTTTCTTTTTTCTTTCTATCAGCAGTTTGGGGGCTTTCTATCAATTTTCTATCACCCCTCTGGCGTCGCATGTGGTTGTTTCAGCGCTTTTTCCATAGCTGCCGCCATATCCAGTTTGGAATTTTTATCGACATGGGCATAAAAATTCAACGTGGTGGAGGCACTGCCGTGGCCCAGCCACTGCTGCACCTGGACGATGGAAAAGCCCATATTCAGCAGATTTGACGCCGCGCTGTGACGGAGGTCATGCAGGCGTATGTTCGGCAGGCTGCTCTTGACGATGACGTTGTGGAAAGTCCGGGTCAGGTAGTTAGGCGAGATCACGTTCCCATCAGGCCAAGTACACACATAGTCATTTTGTATGTACCCGGCACCCAAAGCCCCTTGCAGGCGCTCCTGGCGATGTTTCTGCCCCTTTAGCAGACTGTACACGCTGTCCGTCATAGGCAGGGTGCGGTAGCTGCTGTTGGTCTTGGGTGTGTCCACATAATCGCCGTTTGCGCCTTGCTGGAGGGTTTCCGTGACCGTTATGGTGCGGTTCTCAAAGTCGATATGCTCCCACTTCAGGCCCAGCACCTCGCTGCGTCGGAAGCCATAGACAGC
>NZ_QWEO01000027.1 GCF_009936035.1 Neglectibacter sp. X58
AAATGGTGCGTCACTTGAAGCTGTTTTGAAATTGGTAGGGTAGTTTTGTGCAAATTTCTATATTTGCTCATTTATAGATATTTAAAAAAACAGCCGGAACAGTAAAGCCCGCTCCGGCCAGAGTGAGAAGCCTTATTCCATTGTCTTGATGCGGTCTACCAGCGATTGCTTTCTGCAATAGCGAATCGCCAAAACAGAATAGACCGCCGCGATTGCACAGAGCGCCGCAAAGAAGATGGCGATATGCAGGACAGGGAATGTATAGTTCAGTGTTCCCAATATCCCTACCTGACTGAACATCTGACAGGACGCATAAGCCGCCGCTGTTCCCAGCGTCAGGGTGATCGCCATTGCTCCCGCCACATAGTAAACACTTTCCACCCGCAGCATTTTTGTGAGCTGCTTGCCAGACAGGCCAATGGACTGCATCACGCCAAACTCCTGCTGGCGGGAAATCAGGTTGGTCATCAGGGTGTTAATCAGGTTAATCAACGCGAACAGACCGATGAAAATCACCAGGGCGTAGAGGGGTGTCTGCCATAATTTCAGTGTTTCTTTGCAAAAGGATATTGCGCTTTCCATGCCTTGAATCCCAAGAGCTTGATTATCTCCACACAATTGATAGACAAAATCTTCCGCCTCAGAGAGTTGTTCTAAGTCTATGTCGAGCAAATATTGCGAATTAAAATTGGTGGTGTTAGGTCTGATCACAGACAGCAATTCCTGTGGTATATAGAGATAAAAACCCGCATATTCCCGGAGATTCAGGTCTATCAATCCCATGACGGTAAACTTGACCTTTTCCCCCGTGTCCGTTTCAATCTCTATGACATCACCTACGGCGGCGTTATATTTTCCGAATTTGGCTACCATTCCAGAGCTATCATCCATTAAAATTCCGTTTTGAGCGACCAATTCCTCATAATTCATACTGCCAGTCAGGAGTGTGTCCTGGTGTTGTTCCAAAAACTCTTTTGAAAGGCCGACCACATCAAAGTAAGGAATCCCTTCCACATTGGTATTGCCGGGAAGGTAGACGCTTGCGGTGCAGCTCTGCAAGGCCGTCACGGATTCTATTTGCGGATTGTCAAGCAACTGCGCCTTCAATTCATCGTTCAGCGGATTGTTACGCTGCACCCGGTCAAATGCTTCGGCATCCGTAACCGTTGAATCATTGCCTTCTAAATTTAAGGAGATTTTCATTTCATAACCGCCGAGGAAATTCTGCCTTGCAATGTCCACAGGATCAGCAGATGTCAAAATCGTAGATGCGCACATGAGGAAAATCCCGGTGAACCCCAAACTCGCCAGGGTTAAAGCAACCTTTTTGTGATTCCGGGCGAAATTGATTTTTGCCAAGGCTGCGGGCGTCATTCTTCTGGACAGCTTACATGGTTGATTTCTTTCTGCGGTAAATCCCTGTGCCCGGTGACACAGCATGTCTTTCCTTTCATCTGTCTTTTCCTCCATCCAATAGTTAGTATTCTTCACTTTCGAAATTATAATAGATTCATTTTAGCGTTTCAATGTAAACACCCTTTTTTATTTTGCGAATAAGGGAAGGGTGTAAGGTACAATCTATTACAGAATAGGAGGCAGAGGCGATGTATGAAGATTTCGTCCCGGAACGGCTGGCAAAGCTGCGGACACAGAAAGGCGTGTCTGCACGCGATATGTCCTTGTCATTGGGACAGGCAAATAACTACATTAACAACATTGAAAATAAAAAGTCCCTTCCCTCCATGCAGTCCTTCCTTTACATCTGTGAATATCTGGGAGTGACGCCCCAGGAATTTTTTGACGAAGGGAACCCGGCCCCGCAAGCCTTAAAGGAATTTATCGCAGAGGCAAAAAAACTGGATTCCCGGTCAATGGGTTATATCCTCGGCATTATGAAAGAACTGAACAGCAAGCGCTAAGGCGGCCAGGGTGTTGGCCGCTTTTACTATTCTGTAAATTTTTTTCGTGCCCCCTTGCATAAATCCCCCAAAGTGGATATACTATAAGTAAGAAAGTAAGAACCTCTAACTTTCAAACTTAAAAAGGAGATGATTCTATGCTGGCAGAATTACGCCAAAAAGCCCAGGTCACGATACCAAGAGAAATCATTGTCAAGCTCGGCCTGTCAGAAGGCGACAAACTGGACATTTTCGAGAAAGACGGTTCCATCTGCATCATGCCGGTGGTGGTCTATCCAAAGAACACCCTGAATGAGCTCCGGGAAGAAATTGACGGGGTAAAAGCAAAAATCGCATCCGGGGAACAGCCGGTCTTTGACAGCGTGGACGCCCTGTTTGACAGACTGGAGGCAGAATAATGGCGTATGAGTTTACCTTTACGCCCCGTTTCCAAAAGCATTTCAAGGGTCTGGTCGCCCAGGAGAAGAAGCAGCTTAAAAACAAGCTGGAACTTCTGGCTGAAAATCCTTCCCATCCGTCGCTGCGGACCAAACGCATCCAGGGCACCACGGACCTTTTCGAGTGCAGCGTCAACATGGACATCCGCATTATCTGGTATTATGAAGGCGATAAAATGATTATCCTGGTAGACGTAGGGCATCACGACATATTAAGGCAATTTTAAGCAGCGGGGCGGTACGCTATGACGGCGTACTGCTTTTTGCTGCCTTTCTTTTATTTTATCCTGCAATCCTCCTGATATGCCCAATCCCACTACCGGCGATAAACCAAGAATCACTCCCGGAATGTCACTTTTTTATTTTCCTGTACTTCCAAACCCATCTGTGCCGCGCTGCTCGCCAAGTTCTGTAACAAAATCTGCGATCACAACCGGAGTAATTACAAGCTGGCCCACGCGGGAGCCTTTGGAAAGCTCCTGGGTCTGGCTGCTTACATTACTGATGATCGCGTGAATCTCCCCGCGGTAGCCGGAATCCACCGGCGGCAGCTCACAGACCAGCCCTTTTACCGCCATGCTGGTGCGTGGAAACACATAGCCCGCATATCCGTCCGGCACTTCAATCCCAAACCCAAGAGGGACCTTTGCGATCTCCCCCGGCTGTAACGTACAGTCATAGGGCATGTAGACATCCGCGCCGGCATCGTTCCCATGCGGACGGAAAGGGCGGCGATCCTTCGGCACGCCAAAGTCGATCAGTTTGATCATCATGCGCCGCCTCCTTCCAAAAGCGCCGGATAGTCCGTTTTCAGAATATCTCCAGGCGTCATATCCGCTTTCAGCATGTTTCCGCAGGTCATTTTCCCCTCCAGGCATTTGTCCTGTTGGCAGAAAGGGCCTGTGAGATCAGGGGCAAACAGCACCGGGCTTAAAGTATAAAGTTCCTGCCAGATTTTTAAGAGCACGATCCGGGTCTCGTCCGTATTGCGCCGGCATACCCGCTGGCCGATGATGTGTTTCCACTGATAGGGCGTGGCGCTGATAACCAGCACATTCCGAAGTCCCTGGGGTGTGGCATATCCCGCCGCGTCATGGCCGATCCCCTCGGCGCACAGCTTTTCGTAACAGCCCATGCCTTCGTGGCAGCTTTTTAAGTACAGTTCCCGGACCGCAGCCGTGGCGGTTATAATCTCATAAGGTATGGCAAAATCCGCCTGCCCCGCATAATTGCTGTACTGCAAAGACGCGCTCATAAACTTTACTTCGTTCTGGTGCCGGGTGATCTGCGAAAGGAACCGCCTGCTTGCCCCTACAACGGCAATGGTAATTACCGCAAATTTCTGGACCGTCGGGTGGGGAAGGGCGCTGATGGCCGCCACAGTATCATCACTGAACGATTTTTCATAAAGGGCCATCAGGTCGTCCATTGTGGAGATCTTATGTCCCCTCTGGGTGAGCCGGGCGGCAAAGACCATGTTTTTCTCGGCCTCCCTGGCCGTCTGGCAGTTTAATATTTTTACTTCAATCCGTTTGATTGGTATGTCCCTCCTTTACAATGGCTTTCAGTAAGAACAGATAGTTGACGTGTACTTGTTCCCGCTCCTTGTGACGGAAACGCCGCTGCCCTTCAAGGTCTCCAGGTTGATTTTCAGGTTATTGGTGTCCGTGACGGTCAGGGTATAGACTTTTTTCTCCGTGTCCCATTTCAGCTCCAGCTCCGGGGCTTCGCTTTTCTTCGTGGAAGTAAAGGAGGGGACTGTGGAATGGGAGGCGACCTGCGAAAGAATCCAGTTATATGCCTTTTCCGCAGGACGTCCGGCAATCACGCTGAAATACTGGTCTGCCTTTGCCTGGCCGTTCCCGTGCCGGCTGTAAGGGTCGCTGCGGAGCTGCTGCTGGTATTCCCAGAGGATGATCTGTGTCGCCATTTTATAATCGTCCTCGTTAATGCCGGACACAGGGAGGGAAGCGCCGGGTTTCCAGCCGTAGATCGCCGTCAGGGTAATGCCCCGGCGTGCTTCTGCCGGAAGGAGGTTTAAGTAATTGCTGTTCGTACCGCTTTCCGATGTATAGGTATTGTCAGAAGTATTATAGGCAATGCCGCTCTCCACACAATAGACCTGCTGGCTGCTCCCGTCCGAAGCTGTCAGCATATAATGCCGGTAAGCGCTGCCCCCGGAACTGGCGCGCACATCCATCGTCCCGTCAGAATTGTAGACAAGGTAGGTGTAAGGCGCCGGCGCATAATAATGCTGCCCGTCAGACCCCACATATTGGTCGCCCAGCCAGGAGCTTGCTTTCTGTCCCGGCGAAAACGCAAACGCCTGAGTAGGGATCAGCCCAAAGACGCATACTGCGCAGAGAAGAAATGCCAGCAGCCGCTCTAGGCCGCTACGGTAATGTGCTTTACTTCCGGGTCGAAGCGTTCCAGGGCCATGATGTCATGCCCCTTCAATTTCTCCGCACCGGATTTCTGCCTGGCCTCCACCAGTAGTTCCCCCATCGTCTTAGGCCCTGCCGGAATCCGGTAGTTTTTCCGAATATCCTGAATAAGAGCCAGGCAGTCTTTTTCCGGCATGGCATCCAGCTTTCGCACAAGCTCCGCCGCCGTTTTCCTCCTTACCGGGTCCGGTATATAGGGGAGGCACATGCGCAGCTCATATGTGACATCTGATTTCCCATAGCCCTCCGTCTGGAATATCAGGCGCTTTTCCATTTCGTTCAGTTCCATGTGAATCTCCTTTCTCCTGAAAATGAGTACAAAAAAAGGACGCCCACCTATAAAAGTGAAACGCCCACGGCAATCAGCGGCCAGGCAATACACCGGACCGCTGGCGCTATTAAATTTTGTCGTTAATGAAACAGCCTCCTTTTTTCGATATTTTTCTCGTCAGATTTCAACTTGGAAAAGGAATTGAATAAATGACGGCAAACGCTCAAACCCCTTGAAAATCAAGGCTTTTTCCGTTTGTCGTTATTATACCGTAACGGCATACGGCGGCTACGAATATGCACCAACTGACAGGCGACTTCTACACAGTGGGCGAAGTCCTGGGACATACGCTTGCGGGTATCGGCGTATCGCTTGGGCTGTCTATGAACTTTGAAGCAGTCACAGCGCGTTATGTGGACGTGCGGCTTGAACGGAAGAAAGAAGTGCTTGACGCATACCATGACGCAGTAGGGAAAGCAGACCCGCCGAAAGCAAAGGAAGCCGAGCCGAAAAAAGCAAAGGGCAGGGCAAAGAAAAAAAGCACTGATTTAGAGCTTTGACGGGCGTATCTTTTTACTATTTCTTATGGCGGCTTATATCTGTCCGTCGAGTTAGGGCGTCAAATGGGCGTCAAAACAGATTTTTATACCGCAGCCACAGGAACGGGCAAAGTCGCAAAAACATAGTGTTTATGCGGCTTTGCGGCGTTTCTGGTATTCATTTTTCGCGGCGTGGTGAGCAGATTATTCTACTATTTTTTATTTCTTCCCGCTTTCTTCTATATGGCACCTGTTTAAGGCAAATTCAATGAAAATGCCGATCAATTCATTGCGGCTGTGACCGGACTGGGCTGAAATGGTGTCCAGCCGGCTTACCAGTTCTTCCCTGATACGGATGGAAAAAACTTTGTAACCATCCTCGCCTTTCGCCTTTTTGGGCTTGATAATCAAGTCCCGGTTTCCCATGGGAAATCACCTCCTTGTAAACATATTTTATGGTTGCAAGAAGGTGATTTATATATTATAATTTATGTTAAAAATATGTGATATTGTTAAAGCTTCCTGCCGCGGTATTTTATGGGAATTGGCGTGTTACTATTGACGGGAAACAAAAGGGCATTTTATAATATTATTCAGGGGTTTCAGGGTTTTTATCTGGCTTTTCCTGCTATATAGCCACAAAAAAGCACCTGCATCCTGTTTGTTCTGCGGGAAATCTTGCCACATCGGCTTGCAGCGCATACCAGCCCGGGTCTTGCCCAAGACCCGGTGTCTTTTCTCTTTATAGATGGTATAAACAGGGTTTTAAAACAGATAGAAACGCTGCTGACATATGCACGAAAGAAAGGGATGAGGAAATGGGAAACTTTCGGGAAGACTTTTCAAGGATGCTCAGAAGCGCGCGTGCGGCGCAGAAACTGACCCAGAGCCAGGTGGCGGAGGTGCTGCAAATAAACCGTTCCACTTACACCTATTATGAGACGGGGAAAACCATGCCGGGCCTGAAGGAAATCCGGGTGCTGGTGTCGCTGTACCATATTCCGGCGGAGGCATTCATTTTTCCGGAGCGGTATCTCAATGAAGCTGTCCAGGTAAAGCCCAGGCGCAGGCGGAAAGGCTAGGGCTTTCAAAACGCAGTTGCCATCCCTGCTTAGGGCTTCTTTGAAAACAGAGGAAAAGGCAGCGTTCTCGTTTTTCAAACAAACCCTGGTGGGAGCAGGAAATTCACTGCCGCGTACACGATATGGCACACCGTGAAAAGGGCAGCGGGCAGGGCGGCGGGCCAATTTTTCCGGTGCAGGATATAGGACAGCAGGGCAAGGCAGGGGGGCAGGGTTAGAAGGAGGATAACCCAAAAGGCAGCAAGGCCCCTGTAATAGAAAGCCCAGCCCAGATAATACAGGCACAGGCAGCCCAGGGCAGCTTTGGCCCAGGGGCCAAAAGCCCTCTTTTCCCGCTGCCCTTTATAAAGGGGCAGGCACATAAGCCCTACCGATAAAACCTGGCATAGGGAAGCGAAAGAGTCCAGGGCCTGGGTGGCGGACTCTCCGCGCAGAACGTCACAGGGGGCGGGGACAGCGGACCAGAAAAAGTTTGGGGCCATCAAGGCCAGGAACAGGCACAAGGCCCAGGGGTCGAAACCCAGCCGATACCCTCTCATCCTTCCCCCAGGATCTCCTTCTGCTTTTTCTTTGACAGGCCATGAAGCACCAGCCGATAGGATTTCTCCGCCAGCTCCCGTATAAGCTCCGCCGGCACAGACCCTTCCAGCCTGATGGAGTTCCAGTGCTCCTTGTTCATGTAGTAGCCAGGGATAATGTCCTCATACTGCTCCCGGAAAAAGCGTCCCTCCTGAGGCTCCAGCTTCAGGGTGAGCAGGGCGTCCTGCCCGGTTTCGTCCTTGCAGATGGCGGCGAAAAGCTTGCCTCCCACCTGGAAGCGGGTCCACTGCCATTCCTCCTTGAAATCCTGCACTGCGCCGGGTTTTTGGATAAGCTCGTCATAAAGCCAGGGATACTGCAAAATGTTTCCTCCTTGCCTTTGTGTTTTCCATACAAGGGCTTGTTTGGGGCAAAAAGACGGGTTTGCGATTTTTCAAACAGGCCCTATACATACAGTATAACATAAAAGCCACGGGAGGTACAAGGACTATACAAAATCCCGCTTGCTTTTTTCAGCAGAATACGATACAATTTTATCCGTAAGCACGAGAGCCGCTCGGCATCCTCCCGCGCCTGTTTTGACGGCGCGTTTCCGCCCTGCCCGTACACGCTCTGATACTGAGCAGGCTCTTTCATTCCCAATTTATGATATGTTCAAACACAGCGAAAGGACGGTTTTGCAAATCATGGATGTCCAAAAACGCAAGGAGCTTCAGATTACCGCGGAAAAGGTGCGCCGGTGCATTTTAGAGGGCGTTTTCCATGCGAAATCAGGCCATCCGGGGGGCTCCCTTTCCTCGGCTGAAATCTTCACCTATCTGTATTTCCAGGAAATGCGCATCGACCCCCAGAACCCCCGGTCCCCCGATAGGGATCGCTTCGTGCTCTCCAAGGGGCACTGCGCCCCCGGGTGGTACGGCGCCCTTGCCCAGCGGGGGTATTTTGACGTAAGCGAGCTGCAGAAGCTGCGCCACATCGGCGCCATGCTCCAGGGCCACCCGGACATGAAGGGCACCCCCGGCGTGGATATGAGCACCGGCTCCCTGGGCCAGGGGATTTCCGCTGCTGTGGGCATGGCTATGGCAGGCAAAATGGACAAGGCTTCCTACCGGGTGTACACCCTTTTAGGGGACGGGGAGATTGAAGAAGGCCAGGTGTGGGAGGCCGCCATGTTCGCCGGGCACCACGCCTTGGACAACCTCTGCGTGCTGGTAGACTTTAACGGCCTGCAGATAGACGGGCCTGTGGCCGAGGTGGCGGGGCCGGAGCCTATAGACAAGAAGTTCGAGGCCTTTGGCTTTGAAACCATAACCATCGACGGCAACGATTTCGACGAAATCGAGAAGGCCATGGAGGCCGCCAAAGCCTGTAAGGGCAAGCCTTTTGCCATCATCGCCAAAACCATAAAGGGGAAAGGCGTTTCTTTTATGGAAAACCAGGCGGGCTGGCATGGAAAAGCTCCCAACAAGGAGGAGTATGAGGCCGCTGTGAAGGAAGTGGAAGGCCGGCTGGAAGCCTTTGGGGCGCTTTAACTGGGATTTTTACTAGAAAGGATGGCTGTGTAAATGGCTGAAAAGGTTAAAAAAGCGACCAGGGAAAGCTTCGGGGAAACCCTGGTGGAGCTGGGGAAGGATAACCCGGATATTATCGTGCTGGACGCGGATCTGGCAGAGGCCACCAAAACCAATATTTTCAAGAAGGAGTTCCCAGAGAGGTTTATTGACTGCGGCATAGCGGAGTCTAACATGATAGGCATTGCCGCGGGCCTTGCCGCCTGCGGGAAAATCCCCTTTGCGGCTTCCTTTGCCATGTTTGCGGCGGGCAGGGCTTTCGAGCAGGTGCGCAACTCTGTGGGGTATCCCCACCTGAACGTGAAGGTTGCCGGATCCCACGCGGGCATTTCTGTGGGAGAGGACGGGGCCACCCACCAGTGCTGCGAGGATATTGCCCTGATGCGCGCCATCCCCGGCATGGTGGTGCTCAACCCTGCCGACCATTATGAGATGGTGGACGCGGTGAAGGCAGCCGCAGCCTATAAAGGCCCGGTTTACCTGCGCCTGGGCAGGCTTGCGGTGGAAAGCTGCACAGAAGATGTTGCCGAGCCTTTTGAGCTGGGCAAAGGACGCACCCTGCGGGAAGGGGACGATATTGCAATTGTGGCCACCGGCCTGATGGTGGGGGAGGCCCTAAAAGCCCATGAGGCCCTGAAGGCATCCGGCATCCATGCCAGGGTCATCGACATCCACACCATCAAGCCCATTGACAGGGAGCTGCTTATCAAAGCGGCCAAGGAGACAGGGCGCATTGTCACTGTGGAGGAGCACAGCGTTATCGGCGGCTTGGGAGAGGCGGTCTGCGCCTGCCTGTGCGAGGAGTGCCCTGTGCCTGTCACCAGAATCGGCGTAAACGACGTGTTCGGACACTCCGGCCCGGCTGTGGATTTGCTCAAGGAGTTCGGCCTCAGTGCGGAAAACATTGAAGCCACTGTGAAGAAAGTGCTGGGGAAATAAAGTTTGCGGAAGCCGCCGGGCCTCCCGCCCCACGGGCAAGGCCCCCCGGGGAAGGGGGCCTTGCCGCCCGCGAAGCGCGCCGCCAGGCGGAGCCTGGCGCGTGGGGCGGGGGGCTGGAGCAGCAGGGCCTTTATGGGGGAATCCCTCCAGGAAGGAGCGGGTTTATGGCAGATATCACCATCCGGGAGGCGCGGGCAGAGGACGCCCAGGCCCTGGCCCGGCTGAACCGGGAAGAAATGGGCTATGGCTACCCTGTGGACAAGACAAAAGAGAAGCTTGCCATGCTGCTGGAAAGCGGGAAGGACAAAATCCTTGTGGCGGAGCTGGACGGCACTGTTGCCGGGTATGTCCACCTGAACGACTATGATGTGCTGTATGCGGATCACATGAAAAATATCATGGGCATTGCCGTTTCCTCCTCCTGCCGCCGCATGGGAATCGGCAGGAAGCTGCTGACTGCGGCGGAGGACTGGGCCAGGGAAACAGGCGCGGAGGCAGTGCGGCTGGTATCCGGAGAGGGCCGCACAGAGGCGCATGCCTTTTACCGCTCTTTGGGATACAGCGGCAATAAAAAGCAGTTGAACCTGAAAAAGCGAGTATCATTATAAAAAGAGGAGGCCTGCGGCGTGCTGCGCAGGCTTCCTCTTTTGTATAGGCTTGAAGCTGTTTTTTAAGAAGGGGTGCGGAGAAAATGGGCAACAAAAGCAATGCCAAAGCCCAAAGCCGCGCCGCAGATAACCTCCCGCACCCGGTGCCCCAAGGATTCGTTGAGCCGGGGGATAAGGTCGTGGAGGGCCTTTCTGCTGGCCTCGTCGTCGCTTGCCTCCAGGTATTCCACAATGTGATTGATGGCCCGGGCGTGCAGGCCCGCGGCCCAGCGGACGCCTGTTGCGTCATACATGACGATAAGGGCCAGCACAAAGGCCAGGGCGAACACAGGGTGGTTGAAGCCGTAAAGATAATAGGAGGTGAGCAGCACCGAGCAGGTCACCGCCGAATGGGAGCTGGGCATCCCGCCGGCCCCGGCCAGGCGGTGGCGGTCGAAAGACTTGTGCTTGATGGTGTCCAGCAGGGTTTTCAAAAGCTGGGCTGCCAGCCAGGAAATAACGCTTACATTAATAAGGGGGTTGGATAAGAAAAAGGAGAGGTTCATGGTTTTACCGCCTGTCCGCAGGCTCTTACGGAAATAAGACAGCCGCAGGATATAATTTATGAAACGCAGGGATTTTTTTATTGCTCATAGAGTATCATATATTTTTTTGCCTGCCCTGTCAATATGGAAATCGCGGCGGGAGGAGAGATTCCCGCAAAAAGGCTTTAAGCCTTTGCCGGAAGGGGAATTTTACGTATTTTTCCCAGCGGGGCAGGGGCGTCTTGCAATCCTGGGGCGCATGTGATAAAATTTCTACTTGAAATCTTTTGTTGTCCTGTAAGAACCTGTATTCACAACCTGTAACCACCGTCTAAGCGGCCTTTTTGGAGCCACTCTATGTTAAATTTTCTTGCCATGCGCCAGCATGTCTGCGGAAATTTGCCTTGATTGGCCCCAAAAATCCTCGCTCATCCGGCAATTTCGATTATGAATACAGGTTCTAAAACGGAAAGGCGGTATTATGATGGCGCAGCCAGTGAGAAATTATGCCAGGGAAATGGAAAAGCTGGTGGAAAAGCATGTCCAAAGGGGAGAGCGGCCCAGGCTGCTGCTGCACGCCTGCTGCGCCCCCTGCTTAAGCGGCGTGCTGGAATATGCCGCCAGGTTTTTCGACACCTCCCTGGTGTATTACAACCCCAATATCGCGCCAAGGGAAGAATATGAAAAGCGGCTGGAGGAAGTGAAGCGGCTGATATCGGAAATGCCCCTGGAAAACCCGGTGAAGCTGCTGCCCTGCGCCTATGACAACGAAGCCTTTGAGGCTGCCGCCCAGGGCCTGCGGGAGGCCCCTGAGGGCGGCGCCCGGTGCATGGCCTGTTTCCGGCTGCGGCTTTCCTACACGGCAAAGCTGGCAAAGGAGCAGGGCTTTGACTATTTCACCACCACCCTTTCCATCAGCCCCCTGAAAAACGCTCAGGCCCTGGGCGCCATTGGGGAGGAGCTGGGGGAAAAATACGGGGTGGCCCACCTGCCCAGCGACTTTAAGAAAAAAGACGGGTACAAGCGCTCTATAGAGCGCTCCAAGGAATACGGCCTGTACAGGCAGAACTACTGCGGGTGCGTCTACAGCAGGATGTGCGCCGGCCGGCCCGCGGAAAAGGAAGGGGAGAGGCAGAATGGTTGAGCATAACGGGATACAGTACAGGGCGGCGGACGCCCATGCCCACATATACCCGGGGAAGATAGCGGAAAAGGCAACGGCTTCAGTGGGGGATTTTTACCATATCCCCATGCAGAACGTGGGCCTGCCCCATGTGCTCGCAGAGCGGGGCGGGGAAGCGGGGATAGACCGCTTCCTGGTGTGCTCTGTGGCCACCAAAGTGGAGCAGGTGCGTTCCATCAACCAGTTCATCGCGGAGAAGTGTGAAAAATATCCCCAGTTTGTGGGCCTGGGGGCCTGGCACCAGGATGTGGCGGATATCCAGGGGGAAATGGAGGAAATCCAGCGGCTGGGTCTTCGGGGCATTAAGCTGCACCCGGACTTCCAGCGGTTCCAGATAGACGATCCCCGGATGCTTCCCGTATATGAGGAGGCAACCCGCCGGGGCCTGCCTGTGCTGTTCCACACAGGAGACAGCCGGATGGACTTTTCCTCTCCCAGGCGGCTGATGAAGGTGCTGGAAAAAATTCCGGGCTTCACCTGCATTGCCGCCCATTTAGGGGGGTACAGCGAGTGGGACACAGCCCGCCGGGAACTGCAGGGCGCCAACGTGTATATTGACACTTCCAGCTCCCTCTTCCTGGTGGAGCCGGAAAAGGCCCTGGAGAGCATCCGGCATTTCGGGGCGGATCACACCATGTTTGGCACAGACTTCCCCATGTGGAATCCCAAGGAGGAGCTGGAGCGTTTTTTCCGGCTGGGGCTTTCTGAGGAAGAAAACCGGGCCATCCTCTATGGCAATTTCGCCAGGCTTTTCGGGCTTGCATGATGGAGCTGAGCCAGTCTGCCTTCCTCCAGGCCTGCCGGGAGGAAATGGGGGAAGAACGGCTGCGGGCAGGCATTGGCACCCTGGGGGAAAAGACCCAGCACGCGGTGCTCAAGCGCTTTTTCGGGCCGGAACCAGAGAGCCGGGAGGTGCGGGTGGGACCGTATGTGGCAGACGTTTTTGGGCCGGAGGGCATTGTGGAAATCCAGACCCGGGGCTTTGACCGCCTGCGGGACAAGCTGGATTATTTCCTCCAAGCCGCCCCGGTGACGGTGGTATACCCGGTCCCGGCGGTGAAATGGCTTGTCAGGGTGCAGGAGGACGGCACAGCCGGGACACGCCGGAAAAGCCCTAAGCGCCCCGGGTTTTGCGAAATCCTGCCGGAGCTGTACCGCATAAAGCCGCTTCTGGGCCGGGAGGGGCTGCGGTTCTGCGTGCTGCTTTTAGAAACAGAGGAATTCCGGCTGGAGCGCCCGGAAATCAAGGTGGGCCGTAAGCGCACAGTGTGCTTTGAGCGTATGCCCATCCGGCTGCTGGACGCTTTATGGCTGGAGCGCCCGGCGGATTACAGCGGGCTTTTGCCCCCAGGGCTTCCCGGAGAGTTTACCGTGCAGGATTTCACCCGCCCCGCAAAGCTTTCCCGGCAGAAGGCCCAGGCCGCCTTAAATGTGCTGCGCACAGTGGGGGCTGTGGAGCTGGCGGGGAAAAAGGGCCGGGCTTACCTCTATAAGGCTGGCGGGGCGTCCTAAAACTCCTAGAGTCTGTCTTAAAACTCCGGAAAATCGTCTTTTTGTCCAGTGACAAACGGTTTCTGTGTTAAAAATCCTCGAAAGGCGACAGCCTTTCTTGCGGTTTTCGCCTTGAAACCGTCCGCCCTGAACAAAAATCCTGGCATTCCTCTGGTTTTAAAACAGACTCTAGCACAGGCCCTGCTCTGTATAGTGTGTCAATTGACGGGGCAGGACAAATATGGTACAATAGCCGCAAAGCGGTTATTATACCTGGTTCAAATGTGTCCCGCCCTGGCCTTCCCTTTGGTCAGGCGGGGGATGGACACAGTACCAGCGCGCTTCGCGCTTATGGCACAATAGCCGCAGACAGGCCATGGAAACGAGAAAATGTGGGACAGGCAGGGAAACCTGAGGAAAAAGAAGGAGGCAGCGCTATGGAAAGCTACAGCGACAGCTACAAAGCCGCGGGCGTGGACGTGACTGCGGGGTATGAATCGGTGGAGTTGATGAAAAAGCATGTGGCCCGCACCATGATTCCCGGCGTGGTTTCAGGGATTGGCGGCTTTGGGGGGCTGTTTGCCCCGCCGGTGCAGGGCATGAAAGAGCCGGTGCTGGTGTCCGGCACAGACGGCGTAGGCACCAAGCTGAAAATTGCCATGCTTATGGACAAGCACGACACCATTGGCATCGACGCGGTGGCCATGTGCGTCAACGACGTGGTGTGCTGCGGCGCAAAGCCTTTGTTCTTCCTGGATTATATCGCCTGCGGCAGGAACTTCCCGGAGAAAATCGCCCAGATTGTGGCGGGGGTTGCGGAGGGCTGCGTGCAGGCTGGCTGCGCCCTTATCGGCGGGGAGACTGCCGAGCATCCCGGCATGATGGCGGAGGACGATTACGACCTGGCAGGCTTCACCGTAGGCCTGGTGGATAAAGAAAAGGTCATAGACGGCGGCAGGCTCCAGGCCGGGGACGCGCTTATCGGGGTGCGCTCCTCCGGCGTGCATTCCAACGGCTTTTCCCTGGTGCGCCGGGTGTTCGGCATAGGGGACGAAGGGGCGGTTGTGGAAAAACACATGGACGAGCTGGGCAGCACCCTGGGAGAGGCGCTGCTGACCCCCACCCGCATCTATGTAAAGCCCCTGCTGGCAGCGATAGAGGCGGCGGACGTGAAGGCTGTGTCCCACATTACCGGCGGCGGCTTCTATGAAAACATCCCCCGCATGATGAAGGAGGGGCTTACCGCCAAGGTGGAAAAGGCGGCCCTGCCCTCTCTGCCCATTTTCGATTTAATCGCCAAAACAGGCGGCATCCCGGAGCGGGACATGTATAACACCTTCAACATGGGCATTGGCCTGTGCCTGGCTGTATCCAAAGACACAGCCCAAAAGGCCCTGGAAGCTTTGCGGGGCGCCGGGGAGCAGGCGGAGATTATCGGCCAGGTGGTATCTGGGGAGAAGGGGGTTGTGCTGTGCTGAACATAGGCGTGCTGGTTTCCGGCGGCGGCACCAACCTGCAAAAGCTGATTGACGCACAGCAGGCTGGGGAAATTAAAAACGGCGCTGTCCGGGTAGTGATTGCCAGCCGGGCAGACGCCTTTGCTCTGGAGCGGGCCAAAAGGGCGGGCATAGAGGCCATTGTCCTGTGCCGCAGGGACTATCCCGACGTGGAAAGCTACAGCGAAGCCCTTATCCATGCCTTGCAGGCCCGGGATGTGGATCTGGTGGTGCTGGCAGGGTTTTTAACCATTACAGGGGATAATTTCATAAAGGCATATGAAAACCGCATTATGAACGTGCATCCCGCCCTGCTTCCCGCCTTTGGGGGGAAAGGGTTCTATGGCCTGCATGTCCACGAAGCTGTGCTGGCCCGGGGCTGCAAACTGACCGGGGCCACTGTCCACTTTGCCAACGAGGTGTGCGACGGCGGGCCTATCATCCTGCAAAAGGCGGTGGAGGTAAAAGACGGGGACACCCCGGAAACCCTCCAGCGCCGTGTGATGGAGGAAGCGGAATGGGTGCTTCTGCCCCAGGCCGTCAGCCTGTTCTGCGAGGGCAGGTTACAGGTCAAAGACGGGAAAGTGAACATCTTAGCGGAACAGAAGAAAGGGGAATGACAGATGAAGCCAGTCAGCATTTATGAAGAACTGCGGGGCAATTCCTATCCCGGCAGGGGGATTGTCATCGGCAAAAGCGGGGACGGCAAATGCGCCGTTACAGCCTATTTCATTATGGGCCGCAGCGTGAACTCCCGCAACCGGGTGTTCGTGGCAGAGGGGGACGATATGCGCACCCAGGCCTTTGATCCCGCCCTGCTTTCCGATCCCTCCCTGGTGATTTATTTCCCCGTGCGCATGTTCGACGGCGGCATGATTGTGACAAACGGCGACCAGACCGACACCATCTACGACAGGATTCAGAAGCACCCGGACTGCGCGGCCCCTGGCTGTTTTGTCCGCGCCCTGCTTACCCGCACCTTTGAGCCGGATCCCCCCATCCTCACCCCCCGGATTTCCGGCATTATCGACTTAAAGGACAAGGGCAACTACTGGCTGTCCATTTTAAAGAGCACAGACGGCGACGGGGACTTTGCCCAGCGGCAGTTCTTCTCCTATGAGGCAAAGCCCGGCCTGGGCCATTTCATCCACACCTATGAAGGGGATGGCGATCCGGTGCCCTCCTTTGCGGGAGAACCCACTCCGGTGGAAATCCCCAGCGAAATTGACGGGTTCACACAGGGCCTGTGGGAAAGCCTCAATGAGGACAACAAGGTTTCCCTGTTTGTGCGCTTTATAGATTTGGAAAGCGGCGCTATGGAAACGCGGATTGTGAACAAGAACCAGTGATATAATGGCGCAATATCCTGGGGCGGGCTGATGCCCGCCTTGAGAGCACCCCTTGCGGGGCGGTTCTCTCAAGCTCTTTCCGGCCACAGGCTTTTGCTTTGCAAAATCCTCCAGGGGAACACTTACGCTGGTTCCCCTGCGAGTGAACGTGCCGCTGGCACGTCCCCTCTACCCTTCCAGCGTTTCGCGCTGCTGGAAGGGCAAGACCTTGGGACTCTGTCCCAAACCCTGCAAACCCTTTTGGAAAAGGGTTTGACCCGAAAACTAATTTTCTTTTTGCAGAAAGGTTGTGCGTTAGATGGCAAACGAAATGTTGTTAAAATATGGCTGCAACCCCAACCAGAAGCCCTCCCGCATCTTTATGAAGGACGGCGGGGAACTGCCCGTACAGGTTTTAAACGGCAAGCCGGGCTACATCAATTTTCTGGACGCTTTCAATAGCTGGCAGCTTGTAAAGGAACTGAAAGCGGCTACCGGCCTGCCCGCAGCCGCTTCCTTCAAGCATGTAAGCCCTGCCGGGGCCGCTGTGTATGCGCCCCTTTCCGACACCCTGAAAAAGATTTATTTTGTAGACGATCTGGAGCTTTCCCCCATTGCCAGCGCCTATGCCGCCGCCAGAGGGGCAGACCGCATGTCCTCCTATGGCGACTGGGCCGCCCTCTCCGACACCTGCGACGCCTCTACAGCCAGGCTGCTGGCCCGGGAGGTTTCCGACGGCGTGATCGCTCCCGGCTACACGGAGGAAGCGCTGGAGATTTTAAAGAAAAAGCGCAAAGGCGGCTATAATGTAGTGCAGATAGACCCTGCCTACACCCCGGCCCCCACCGAGCACAAGGACGTGTTTGGCATCACCTTTGAGCAGGGCCGCAACGAGCTGAAAATTGACGAAAGCCTCCTTGAAAACCTGCCCACCCAGAACAAAACCCTCACAGCGGAGGCCAAGCGGGATCTGATTGTCTCCCTTATCACCCTGAAATATACCCAGTCCAACTCGGTGTGCTATGTGAAGAACGGACAGGCCATTGGCGTGGGCGCGGGCCAGCAGAGCCGGGTACACTGCACCCGCCTTGCAGGCAATAAGGCGGACAACTGGTATCTGCGCCAGTGCCCCAAGGTGCTTTCCCTGCCCTTTAAAGAGGGCATCCGCCGGGCAGACCGGGACAACACCATTGACGTATACATTGGCGACGAGTATATGGACGTGCTGGCAGACGGCCAGTGGGAGAATTTCTTCACCGAGAAGCCGGAGGCTTTCACCCGGGAAGAGCGCCGGGCTTGGCTGGACACCATGAGCGGCGTGGCCTTAGGCAGCGATGCCTTCTTCCCCTTTGGGGACAATATCGAGCGCGCCCGTAAATCCGGCGTGGAGTTTATTGCCCAGCCCGGCGGATCCATCCGGGATGACAACGTCATTGCCACCTGCGACAAATACGGCATGGCTATGGCTTTCACAGGCATCCGCCTGTTCCACCACTAACCAGCGTGACGCTGGACCCGGGACGCGGGGAGCTGGCTTTGCCCGCTGCGGGGCAGGGGTGGGCATACGCTTGTGGGCGTGCAGGAACGGGCTTCCGGAGCGGCTGAGGGAAAAGGGGTGTGGGATGCGGAAAGCTATTTTCTGGGACTTTGACGGGACGCTGACAGACGGACAGCCCACTTGGCGCAGGTGCCTGGTGCTGGCGCTGGGGGAATCCGCCTCGAAATACGGCGTGATTGAGGACAAGCTGCGGCCCTTTTTGGCAAACGGGTTTCCCTGGCACCCGGATGGCGACCAGACCCTGACTGGAGAGGCGTTCTGGGAGTGCTTAACAGCAAAATTCGCAGAAGCCTATGAGGCCCAGGGCGTGCCGTCCCTCCTGGTGGAGGAGGCCGCGGGGCGGGTGCGGGAGGTTGTGCAGGATGAAAGGCTGTATCGGGTGCGCCCGGAAGCGCCGGGGGCCTTGATGGCCTGTGCCTTTAAGGGATACAAAAACTACATCCTCACCAACAATTTCCCGGAATGGGAAGGGCTGCTTGACAGGCTGAAGCTACGGCATTACTTTGCCGGGGTGGTAAATTCCGGCACAGCGGGGGTGTGCAAGCCTGACACCCGCATTTTCCGCAGGGCGGAGGAGGCGGCGAACTTCCCGGCCCGCATCTGGATGGTGGGGGACAACCCTGTTGCCGACATCCAGGGGGCAAAAAATGCCGGGTGGGGGGCCATACACATAACAAAGCCCGGTGTCCCTCACAGCGGCGCGGACTATACGGTGCAAAGCCTGGAGGAAATCCCGAAAATTTTGTAACCCGGTTTTTAGGTCAAGCCTTTTTTCAAAAAGGCTTGCAGGGTGCGGGACAGAGTCCTGCGGCCTTAAAAGGGCCTGTCTTTTAGGCAGGCCCCCTTCCGGGGCAGAAGGCTTTAGCAAGTCAATGCGTGAAAACGCATAAAAATCGCAGCGGAACAAAAAAATTACTGTGCAAAAATTGGAAAGGGGCCTGGACAATGGATATTCTGGTAATCGGCAGCGGCGGGCGGGAGCACGCCATTGTGCGCAAGCTGAAGGAAAGCCCAAAGGCAGGAAAGCTTTACTGCGTGCCGGGCAACGGCGGCATCGCCTGCGACGCCGCCTGCGGGCCGGTGGGGGCCATGGACAAGGAGGGCGTGCTGGCCTTTGCGAAAGAGCACAAGGCGGATTTTATCTTTGTGGCCCCGGACGATCCCCTGGCCGCGGGCATGACAGACTTTTTGGAAGCGGCGGGCTTCCCCTGCTTCGGGCCTAACGCCAAGGCGGCGGAGATTGAGAGCAGCAAGGTGTTTTCCAAAAACCTGATGAAGAAGTACGGGATACCTACGGCGGCCTATGAGGTGTTTACGGAACAGAGCGCGGCGCTGGAGTACATCCGGGAGCAGGGGAAATATCCCGTTGTCATCAAGGCGGACGGCCTGGCTTTGGGCAAGGGCGTTGTGATTGCGCAGAACGAACAGGAAGCGGAAGAAGCCCTGCAGTCTATGATGGAGGAGAAGATTTTTGGGGACAGCGGCAGCCGGGTGGTGGTGGAGGAGTTCCTCACCGGGCCGGAGGTGACTGTGCTGGCCTTTACAGATGGGAAAACCCTCTGCCCCATGGCCTCCTCCATGGATCACAAGCAGGCCTATGACGGGGACAAAGGCCCTAACACCGGGGGCATGGGCACCATCAGCCCCAACCCCGCCTACACAAAAGAGGCGGAACAACGCTGCATGGGGGAAATTTTCCTGCCCACCATGCAGGCCATGAACGCCGAAGGCCGCAAATTCAAAGGCTGCCTGTATTTCGGCCTGATGCTCACGCCGGACGGCCCTAAGGTGATTGAATACAATTCCCGCTTTGGGGATCCGGAAGCCCAGGTGGTGCTGCCAAGGCTTGAGACAGATTTGGCGGAGATTATCACCGCTGTGGCCCAGGAGCGCCTGGGAGAGCTGGAAATCAAGTGGAGCGAAAAGGCCAGCGCCTGTGTCATCCTGGCAAGCGGCGGGTATCCCGGCAGCTATCCCAAGGGCCTGGAGATTGCCGGGCTGGACGAAAAAGGGCAGATTGCCGCCATGCCGGAGGTGACAGTATACCACGCGGGCACCAAAAGGGAAAACGGGAAGTTTTACACAAACGGCGGCAGGGTGCTGGGCCTCACCGCTTTGGGGGATACCCTGGAGGAGGCTCTGGAAACGGCTTACCGGGCTGTGGACATGGTGAATTTTGAAGGCGCTATGTACCGCAGGGACATTGGCAGGCGGAAGCTTTAAGAGAGGGGGAAAGGAACGTGGGGGAGTCGGAAAGGCAAAAGCTTCTGCGGAAGCCGGGCCTGTTTTTAGCCATAACCTTTGGGGTGGCCTGGGGAGGATATTTCACAGCCTGGGGCTGCGGCCAGCGGTATGGAGACGCGAATTTTGACATTGTGCTGGTGCTGGGCAGTCTGGCCCCCCTTGCTGCCATGTTCATCTGCCGCAAGCAGGAGGGCTATGGTTTTGACCCGGAGCTGTGGGGCCTGGCCCCCCACTTTAAGGGGAATTTCCTCACCTATGGCTTTGGCTATGTGTTCCCTACAGCCCTGGCGCTGGTGGCGGGGCTGCTGTTTTTCACCATGCACCCCCAGCAGTACGATCCCCAAGGGGAAACCTTTATCGCGGGGCTGGTAGAGGGCGGCATGACCCGGAAGCAGGCTTCCGGCATGTTCAGCTCCCTGCTGGGCATGGGGGTGCTGGCAGGGCCTTTTGCCAACATCCTGCTGTCAGCGGCGGAACTGCTGGGCTTCCAGGGATACCTTTTGCCCAAGGCCCAGGAGCTGTTCGGTAAAAACGCCCCGATGAAAGCGGCTTTGGCCTGCTCCGGGGTGTGGGCGCTGTGGTATGCCCCCCTGTTTTTTGACGGGTATTTTTACGGCAGGGCTTATGAGGGCTTCCCTGTCCTGGGGCTTCTTACCGGGCTTTTGTTTTACTTCCTGCTGGGCCTGTCCCTGTCCTATATGACCCTGCGCACCGGAAGCATCCTGCCCGCCGCCCTTTCCCGCAGCGGCGTAACCGCCATGGCGGCGGCAGGGATATACTTTGCCAAAGGGGAAGTGGGCCTGCTGACCGGACCGGGGCTTTACGGGGTGTTTGGCTGCTTGGGGCTTCTGCTGTTCGGGGCGCTGTTCCTGCTGCGCATCCGGCGGATGGACAGGGCTGGGAAGCTGTATGCCCAAAGGGCTAAAAAGCAGAAAACCCTGCCGGCAACGGGGCTGGCCAAAGGCTGAACGACCCCTTACCCCCATATATACTATATTATAGAGAGGAACGGTGCATATTCTGTACCGCATGGTGGCTGCAATGAAGATTAGTTTTTCCACACTTGCCTGTCCGGATTTTTCCTGGACAGACATCTATTCCATGGCAAAAGACTTGGGCTTTGACGGCATTGAGGTGCGGGGCCTGGGAGAGGACATTTTCGCGGTGAACGCCCGGCCTTTTACGGACGCACGCCTGCCCAGCACTATTGAAAAGCTCCGCTCCCTGGGGCTGGAGGTGCCCTGCCTTGCTTCCGGGTGCAGCCTGAAATATAAAAAGGACTACGATAAAAACATCTCGGAAATCACCCAGTATGTGGTGCTGGCAAAGAAGCTGGGCACCCCCTATATCCGGGTTTTGGGCGATCTGCACCCCCAGGCTGAGGACGAGGTGGACGACAGCTTTGTGGCCTCCTGCCTGCGGCTTTTAGGCACCATTGCCCAGGGCTTTGGGGTCACCCTGCTGGTGGAGACAAACGGCGTGTATGCGGATACCAAACGCCTGAAAGCCCTTTTGGATCAGGTGAACATGCCCTCTGTCCAGGCCCTGTGGGACATGCACCACCCCTTCCGCTACAGGGGGGAATCCCCGGCGGAAACTGTGGGGAACCTGGGGGAGTACATTAAATATGTCCATGTAAAGGACAGCGTGATGGAGGGCGGGGAAGCCCAGTACCGCATGATGGGAGAGGGCGACCTGCCTCTGCCGGAAATGTTCGACGCCCTCCGCGGTATCGGCTATGACGGCTACATCTCCCTGGAATGGGTGAAGCGCTGGGCCGGGCACCTGTCCGACGCAGGCGTGGTGTTCCCCCAGTTTGCCAATTTTATGCACGATTACTTTGCCTCTGTGTCCCGGAAGCGGGTGGAGCTGCAGGATAACCGCGCCCGCACCGGCAAATATGTCTGGCCCAAGGAGACGCTGATTGACGAAACCTTCCCGGACGTGCTGGACCGCATGGTGCAGGAGTTCCCCGACCAGTATGCTTTCCGCTACACAGAGCTGGACTATACCCGCACCTATTCCGAATTCCGGGACGACGTGGATCAGTTTGCCCGGGCGCTTATCGCCATGGGGGTGAAGAAGGGGGATCACGTGGCCATTTGGGCCACAAACGTGCCTCAGTGGTACATCACCTTCTGGGCTGCCACGAAAATCGGCGCGGTGCTGGTGACGGTGAACACAGCCTATAAAATCCACGAGGCAGAGTACCTGCTGCGCCAGTCCGACACCCACACCCTGGTGATGATCGACGGCTTCAAGGATTCCGACTATGTAGGCATTATGAAGGAGCTTTGCCCGGAGCTTACCCGCTGCCTGCCCGGCAAGCTTCACAGCAAAAAGCTGCCTGTGCTGCGCAATATCATCACCATCGACAGCAAGCAGCCTGGCTGCTACACCTGGGAGCACGCCATCGGCCTGGGAGATTCCATCCCGCCCACAGAGGTGGAGGTGCGCCGCAGCCGGATTCACAAGGATGACGTGTGCAACATGCAGTACACCAGCGGCACCACAGGCTTCCCCAAGGGGGTTATGCTCACCCATTACAATGTGGTGAACAACGGCAAGGCCATTGGCGACTGCATGGATCTGTCCACCGCTGACCGCATGATGATCCAGGTGCCCATGTTCCACTGCTTTGGCATGGTGCTGGCCATGACAGCCTCCATGACCCATGGCTCCACCATGAGCCCTATCACCGCCTTCTCTCCCCGCAAGGGCCTGCACTGCATTAACCAGGAGCAGATAACCGCCTTCCACGGGGTGCCCACCATGTTCATCGCCATGCTGGAACACCCGGACTTTGCAAAAACAGATTTCTCCCACATGCGCACAGGCATTATGGCAGGCTCTCCCTGCCCGGTGAAGGTTATGCAGGATGTAGTGGAAAAAATGCACATGAGTGAAATCTGCATCACCTATGGGCAGACCGAGGCTTCCCCCGGCTGCACCATGAGCAAGACCACCGATTCCTTGGAAACCCGGGTGAACACTGTAGGCGGGGACATGTTCGGGGTGCAGTGCAAGATTGTGGATCCGGAAACAGGGGAGGACTTGCCCGATAATGTGGACGGCGAGTTTGTGGCAAAGGGCTATAACATTATGAAGGGCTATTACAAAATGCCCGAGGCCACCGCCGCCGCCATTGACCGGGACGGCTGGCTCCACACAGGGGATCTTGCCCGCCGCACCCCGGAGGGCAACTATAAGATAACAGGCCGCATTAAGGATATGATTATCCGGGGCGGCGAGAACATCTATCCCAAGGAGATTGAGGACTTTATCTATACCCATCCCAAGGTGAAGGACGTGCAGGTGATCGGCGTGCCGGACGAACAGTACGGCGAGGAAATCATGGCCTGCGTGGTGCTGAAGGAAGGGGAGGAAAGCTCTCAGGAGGAGATAAAAGACTTTGTGCTCACCCACATGGCAAAGCACAAGGTGCCCCGGTATGTGCAGTTTGTAGACAGCTTCCCCATGAACGCGGCAGGGAAAATCCTGAAGTATAAGATGCGGGAAGAGGCGGTGCAGCGCCTGCGGCTGGAAAAGGCGGAGTCTATTGTAACGGCATAGGCGGCCCAGCCCGGCCTGTCAGTGCGCCTTGTTAGGCGGGCAGCGGCTTTCCGCCGCCCCTGCCGGACGTGCGCCTGGTGCTTTATGCGGGAATTCATTTCTGGATAAAAAGCGGCGGTATGGAGAGTTATAAATATTTCACACTCCTTTCTTGACAAAGCGTGTGGTGAGTGATATATTTATAACATACGCCGGCTGTAAATTTATCCCATGGAGGAATGGAACATGAAGTCAAAGGTCACGTTAAAGGAAATTGTAGGAACCAAGATTATTTACGCGGTGCTTCTTGCCTGCTATTACTGGATGTGGGCCAGACGGGACTGGCACGATTTTTACGACATCATCCAGAACATGGTTGTGGTGTTCACCATTATCTTTTTCGTGCTGCAGGCAAACCGCATCCGCATGTTCAGCAAAGAAGAAAAGGACGAGCTTGCCATTCAAAATTTGCGCAGAACAGACGCAGTCGGGTTAAAAATTATGATAGCCGCTGTCAGTGTCATTGCCTTTGCCTGTGCTGTCAAATGCATAGACGGAACCATGGCGGGCTATGCGCTGGTCGGCACAATATTGGTGCTGGCTGTGGTGCGGTTTATCATATTTTGCGTAATGGACAGCAAGGGAGTTTAAGAAGTTGTACCGATAGGATTGGTGCGAAGATTTTCGAGGAAATTTTGTGGGGTTCAAGGCGGAAACCGCAAGAATTACTTTCGTATTTCGAGGATTTCCAACACTGAAGCCCGCTAAATTTCCCGAAAAGATTTGTGCAGGTGCCTATTGGTACAGCTTCTAAGGCCTCCCGCGGTTCATGGTATTTCTGCGCGATGGCAGTGTGAAAAATACGGAAAAAGGAACGATGCTGGGCGCAAAAGGCGGATGCTTCATCTCCTTTTGCGGAAGTCCTGTATCGCATGGCGATTGGTATGGCCCTTAAAACAAAGGTCAAGGAATATCGTGAAAAAGCGGGAATAAAACAAAGCGAACTGGCGGAATTGGTGCATGTAAGGCGCGAAACCATTGTCCATCTGGAAAACGGGAAATATAACCCATCGCTGAAGCTGGCGATGGATATTGCAAAGGTTTTTCAGGTGGCAGTGGAGGAGCTGTTTGCCTTTACAGAGGACTGATTCCGCCGGGGGCGCTGTCTGAAAGAGCTTGCGGGGCAGTCCCCAGGCCTTAGAAAAGGAGAAAAAGTATGAAAGCACCTATTACATTTGCCATAGCAGGGTTTGGGGACAGGGGCAGCACGTATGCCTCCATGCAGAAGCTGTTTCCCGACAAGATGAAGGTGGTGGCAGTGGCCGACCTGAACTCTCAAAAGGTGGAAAAGGCCCAAAAGCTTTATGATATCCCGGCGGAAAGCTGTTTCGCAAGCGCTGAGGAAATGCTGGAGCAGGAAAAGCTGGCGGATGTGCTGGTGGTGTCCACCATGGACAGGCAGCATGTGGGCCATGCCATCCCCGGGCTGCGGAAAGGGTATAACATTCTCCTGGAAAAGCCTGTCTCCCCAGAGCTGGATAAGTGCCGGGAGCTTCTGGAGGTGGCAAAGGGCTGCCCGGGAAAGGTTATCGTGTGCCATGTGCTGCGGTATACCGCCTTTTATAACATACTCAAAGATCTGCTGGACAAAGGGGAAATCGGCCAGGTGGTGTCCATCTGCGCCAATGAAAACGTGGCCTACTGGCACCAGGCCCACAGCTTTGTCCGGGGAAACTGGCGCAATTCCCAGGAAACCAGCCCTATGATATTGCAGAAGTCCTGCCACGATATGGATATCCTCACCTGGCTTACAGGAAAGAAGTGCAAGGCCGTCTCCTCCATTGGCGGCATCCGGCTTTTTAAAAAGGAGTGCGCCCCGGAAGGCGCGGCGCCCCGGTGCCTGGAAGGCTGCAAGGTGAAGGACAAGTGTATCTTTGACGCGGAGAAGATTTATATTACCGATCCCAAAACCGGCATCAAAAGCGGCAAGGGCTGGGCCACCTCCATTTTAAGCGTGGAAAACACCCTGGAAAGCACCTATGAAGCCTTGAGAACCGGGCCTTACGGCAGGTGCGTGTATTTCTGCGACAACGACGTGGTCGATCACCAGCAGACCCTGCTGACCATGGAGGACGGCTCCACCATCAGCTTCACCATGTGCGCCTTCACCCAGGACTGCTACCGGTATTTCAAAGCCATGGGCACCAAGGGGGAAATCGAGGCGGACATGAAGTCCAACATTATCAAGGTGCGGCGGTTTGGGCAGGAGGAAGAAACCATTGACGCAGGCGCTTTTGCAGAGGATCTGAAGGGCCACGGCGGCGGTGACAGCGGCATCATCGGGGATTTCCTGGACATGCTGCTGGGCGGCAAGGAGGCCACCCAGCGCACCACCACCCTGGAAAGCTCCATGGAAAGCCATTTCATGGCCCTGGCGGCAGAGGAGTCCCGCCTGCGGGGAGGCGCGCTGGTAAACCTGGAAGAGTTTGTGTCCAGCCTGCCTGAAAAGCAGTGAGGCTTTTTGATAGTTTACACAGTGAAAAAAGAGGACGGCAGCCGCCGTCCTCTTTCTGTGTGTGCCAAAAAACAGCCCCCTGCTGCCAGCAGGGGGCCGGGAAACTTTTCCGTTTTTACAGGTTCGCTTTCAGCCAAGCAATGTCTTCTGTCAAGCATTCTATGCGGCTTTTGCCGCCATAGCTGGCTTCCCGCTCCACCACATAGATCACGTTGTCCCGCTGAGCGTCAGCGGCGGCCTTCACAGCTTTCCAGTCCACAATACCGGTGCCGGTAGGCACGTTCAGCTTCTCCCGTTCCTCCATCATCTTCTTGAACTCAGGGGGGAATACAGGCTTCCCGTCCGGGCCAATTTCAAACTTGGGAGGCGCGTCATACCGGGACTTGGGCTTGTCCGCGCCGATAACAGCGCCGTTCTCCTTAATGTGGATGGCCGCGATGCGCCCGGCGTACTTGTTGATATACGCCACAGGATCGATGCCGGCGGCAGAAGCCCACCCGCAGTCAATCTCAAAGGCCACTGTGCCGGGATCTGTGTTCTCAATCAGCGTGTCCATCAGGTAAACGCCGTTGTCCTGATAGAACTCGCCGGTGTGGTTGTGATAGCCGATGGTGATGCCATATTCCTTTGCCAGCTTGCCGAACTTGTTCAGTTCCTCCGCTGTCTCCTTGGCCTCCTCCGTTGTGTTGAAAGCAGCCATGGGGCAGGCAACGAATGTAACGCCCAGCTTGGCAAGGTAGGGGAGATCCTCCTCCATGAAGTTAAAAGCCACGTGGGCGGAATCAGCGCTCACGCCCGCTACCTCCAGGGCCTTTTTCACGTCCTCCACAGGGATGTCCTGATAGCCCCGGGCAAACTCCACCCCGGCATACCCCATTTCCCCTGCCTTCTTGATTTTTTCCAGCAGGGTCAGGGGGCAGTCGAACCCAAAAGAGTATAATTGCAGATTTACGTTATCCAATTACAATACACATCCTCGTTTAAAGCATAAAAGCCTTTTGCTGCCCATTTGCAAGCAAAACCGCAATATTATCCCCCGCCTGGGAGACGGGGGATAACGCCAACTATTCCTGCCGTTTCATTACAGGAGCAATATCGCGGCGGGTTTTTTAATTAGTCGAAGTATACGGGCTTGCCGGTGCGGGAGGACTCATAGATGGAATCCAGGATGCGGGTAACCACGAAAGCCTGGTCAGCCGTGACGAACAACTCGCCTTCGCCGCGCAGGGCCTTTACCCAGATGTCATGCTCCTTGCTGACGGGAGCGGGGCCGGCGCTGAAGCCGGGGATATAGGAAGCAACCTTGTTGCCCACCATGGTGATAGCGGGCTGGCTGGCAACCACGTGGTTCAGGCGGGCCTGCCCGGAAACAGTGTCAAGGCCGCCCTTGGTGCCTACCAGCGTGGCATAAGCCTCGTTGTTGGCGCCATTGTCCTCAGCCATGTTGATGGCCCAGGCAGCGCGCAGGTTGATAACAGCGCCGTTCTTCATCTTGATGTGGCCTACAGCGGAATCCTCCACGTCGTAGGTCTTGTTGTTCCAGCTATTCTGGTTGCCCATGCGGTCAACCTGGCCCTGGAACTTGGGATCCAGCAGGGTGCCCAGCTTCTCGAAGGAAGTGCCCACCACATAATCCACTTCATAGTTGTTCATCAGGAACAGGGTCAGATCCAAAGCATGGGTGCCAATGTCGATCAGCGGGCCGCCGCCCTGCTTGGACTTGTCGGTGAACACGCCCCAGGTGGGAACGCCCCGGCGGCGCAGGTAGGTGGCCTCAGCATAGTACACATCGCCCAGCCAGCCATCGTCCACAATGCCCTTGGCAACCTGGTTCATGGGGAAGTGGCGGTACTGATAGCCGATGGTCAGCATCTTGCCGGTGCGGTCCCGGGCCTCCAGCATTTTCTTGGCGTCGGCAGTGGTAGCAGCCATGGGCTTCTCGCACAGAACGTGCTTGCCGGCCTCCAGGGCGGCCACTGTGATTTCGCAGTGGGCGATGTTGGGGGTCAGGACATGCACAGCGTCAATGCTCTTGTCAGCCAGCAGCTCATGATAGTCGGTATAAACCTTGGCGTCGGGGGTGCCATATTCCTTGGCAGCCTTCTCGGCGCGCTCGGGAATCAGGTCGCAGAAAGCAACCAGGTCAACATACTCTTTCTGCTGGGCCATGCCGGGCAGATGCTTGCCGTTGGCGATGCCGCCGCAGCCGATAAAGCCGATCTTTACTTTTGCCATTGGGATCTCCTCCTGGAATTTTAACAATTATGCGCCCCACATACAGGGATGCACCTATATTCTAGTACAACACCTGGAAAAAGGCAAGGCATTTTTTGTGATTTTTTCTAAAAACTGCAAAAAACCTTTTGCCACATTATGACAACTGCAAAGTGCCCTATTCCGCAGATGTTTTGTTGTAAGAAACGCACAAACGCATAACTGCAAGGGGCGGCAGGATGCCCTGCCGCCCCTTGGCCCTTTTATTTCGTCAGCACGTGCCTGCAATACTTCACCGCGCCGCATTTGGGGCACCGCAGCTTCCGCTTTGTGATGGTGTGAGGCCCCATAATGTAGGCGCCCATTTCCGGCACAAACCGCTCGTGGCATTCCGGGCACTCGAAGGCCCCGGCGTCCCGATCTAAAACGCAGGCGATGATAATGCCTAAAACGACCACTACAAGGCCGATGCCAATTAAAAGGCACCGCAGCCAGGTTTCCATCTCCAGCGCCCCCGCCACTATTACCAGGGGCAGTGCCGCCAGAATGGCCAGCGCCGCCACCAGGGCGGACAGGATAATCTTCTTCCTGCTTTCCTGGGCTTCCTTTACAAGGTTCATCATGTTTTCCTCCGCTTTCTTTTTATAGTCCTCCTCCGCCACCCGCTCCCCGGCCAGCAGCTCGTTGACGGTTATATCCAGCTCCCTGCACAGGGGCAGCAGCAGCGAGACTTCCGGGAAGCCGCCTCCCCGCTCCCATTTGGATACGGTCTTGTCGCTGATGCCCAGCATCTCCGCCAGTTGCTTTTGGGTGAGGGCCTTGCGTTTGCGTTCTCCGGCAATGAATTTGCCGGTTTTGTTTTGATCCATGCCCTGCCTCCTTTCTGGCCCTATTGTAGCCTGTTTTCCGCCGCTTTCACACACACGAACCGTAGAATATGCCAAAACTCCCTCCATTCTACGCTCCGTAGAGTGAAAAAGCAAGGCCTTCCTGCCTCTTTCAGGCCGGCTCTTTCCCCTTTCCCTGTCTTGCGCAAAGCCTGCTGGTATGCTATAATGTCCATAAACTTACCGGACAGCCCTATATTTCCGTGGGAAAGCCACAAAAAGACAGATGAGGAATAAGGTGATTCTATGTTGATTGGCAAGTACATCCTTTCGTTAGACCAGGGCACCACCAGTTCCCGGGCCGTATTGTTCGACGCCTTCGGCGGCATTGCGGGCATGGGCCAGCAGGAGTTCCCCCAGATTTACCCCCAGCCCGGGTTCGTGGAGCATGACGCTGTGCAAATCCTCAACACCACCCTCTTTGCCATGCGCCAGGCTGTGGCCCAGGCCGGGGTGACGGCGGCGGACATTGCCGCCATCAGCGTCACAAACCAGCGGGAAACCACTGTGGCCTGGGACGCGGTGACGGGCATCCCGGTGTGCAACGCCATTGTATGGCAGTGCCGCCGCACAGCCCCGGAGTGCGAGCGCTTAAAGGCCGGGGGCATGGAGGACTATATCCGGGACGCCACAGGGCTTCTCATCGACCCCTATTTTTCCGGCACAAAGATGAAGTGGATTTTAGACCATGTGCCTGCCGCCCGGGAGCTTGCCAAAAAAGACCGCCTGCGCTTTGGCACCATTGACACCTGGCTGGTGTTCTCCCTTACGGAGGGCAAGACGTTTGTTACCGACGTGACAAACGCCTCCCGCACCATGCTCTTTGACATCCGCCGCCTGTGCTGGGACGAAACCATGCTGGAAGAGCTGGGCATCCCCCGCAGCGCCCTGCCAAGGGTATGCGAGTCCGGGGAGATTGTGGGCATGTGCAGCCCGGATCTTTTGGGGGAGGAGATCCCCATTGCGGGCATTGCGGGGGACCAGCACGCCGCCCTGTTCGGCCAGTGCTGCTTCCAGAAGGGCATGGCCAAAAACACTTATGGCACAGGCTGCTTTGTGCTGATGAACACAGGCGACCGCCCTGTAAAGTCTAAAAACGGCCTTATCACCACCATTGCCTGGAAGGTGGGGGGGAAGGTGTGCTATGCCCTGGAGGGCAGCGCTTTTAACGCAGGCTCTGCCATCCAGTGGCTGCGGGACGAGCTGGAGCTTATCAAAACCCCCCAGGAGGCCGACGCCCTTGCCGAAAGCGTGGAGGACGCGGGAGGCGTGGCCTTTGTGCCGGCCTTTACAGGCCTTGGCGCCCCCTATTGGGATATGTATGCCCGGGGCGCTTTGCTGGGGGTAACCCGGGGCACCAAGCGCGCCCACCTGTGCCGGGCGGTTTTGGAGAGCATTGCCCTGGAAAGCTGCGACCTGGTGCGCACCATGGAGAAGGAGTCCGGGGTGAGCATGGCAGAGCTGCGGGTGGACGGCGGCGCTTCCCGCAGCCGGTTCTTAATGCAGTACCAGTCCGACATCCTGGGGGTGAAGGTGCGCAGGCCCCACTGCCTGGAAACCACGGCCCTGGGCAGCGCCATGATGGCGGGCCTGACGGTAGGGGTGTGGGACAGTATGCAGGAGCTTGCCGGCATCTGGCGGGAGAACGCGGTGTTTACCCCGGAAATGGAGCCCCGCCGCCGGGAGCAGGACATTGCCCGCTGGCACGAGGCCGTAAAGCGCAGCATGGGCTGGGCCGGGCAGCAATAGGCGGGACGTGATGTTCAGCCTGCCGCCCTATGCGGGAGAGGTGCTGGAAAAGCTGGAGGCCGCCGGGTTTGAGGCCTGGTGCGTGGGGGGCTGCGTGCGGGACGCCCTTTTGGGCCGCGCCCCTGCCGACTGGGACGTATGCACCTCTGCCCTGCCGGAACAGACGAAGAAGGCCCTGGCGGAGTTTTCCCAGGCGGAAACAGGCCTCAGGCATGGCACTGTCACAGCCATCACCTCCGGGGGGCCTGTGGAAATCACCACCTTCCGCCGGGAAGGGGCTTATTCCGATCGCCGCCGCCCGGACAAGGTGGAATTCACCTCCTGCCTGGAGGAGGATTTGCTCCGGCGGGATTTCACTATAAACGCTATGGCCTGGCATCCCCAAAGGGGCCTGCGGGACTGCTTTGGGGGTCAGGCGGATTTGCAGAGGGGGCTTCTCCGCTGCGTGGGGGAGCCGGAACGGCGCTTCCAGGAGGACGCCCTGCGCATCCTGCGCTGCCTGCGCTTTGGGGCTGTGCTGGGCTTTGCCATAGAGGAAAATACGGAAAAGGCCCTGCTGACCTTGGCCCGCCTGCTGGAGGACATTTCCGGCGAGCGGGTGCAGGCTGAGATGGACAAGCTGCTGGCAGGGGCATGGGCGGAAAAAATCCTGCACGAATATGCAGAGGTTTTCCGCGTCCTTTTCCCGGAAATACCCTGTGGGGATGTAAAGCTGCCCTCCGAAGGCGGCGCTGCCGGGTGGGCGGCGCTGCTTCATAGCCTTCCGGCGGCCCAGGCGGAAGGTGTGCTGCGGCGGCTGCGGTTCCCAAACCGCATGCGGAAGGAAATCATGCAGATATGGGCCGGGAACCCCCTGCCCATAAGCCAGTTGGCAGTGCAGGGCCGGGACTTGCTGGAGCTGGGCTTTCAGCCCGGGCCTTTCCTAGGCAGGGCGCTGCACACCTTGCTGGGCCAGGTGCGGGCAGGGGAGGCCCCCAACGAAAAAGGCCCCCTGTTGGATTTGGCCCGAAAGCTTTTGGCGCGCGGAGGACAGGTATGACAAAGCATCTGATCATTGCCGGGGGCTACATATCGTGCCCCCTGAAAAAAATATGCAAAAATGTGGCGGTTTTCCTAAATTTTGTCTTGAAATGCAGGCCGGTCTGTACTATAATTTTAGATGGAAATTTGTGCAATCTTTCACAATTTTATTATCAAAATAAAGGAGTGCATGGACATGAACTATCTCAACAAGAAGACTGTGGAGGACATTGACGTTAGCGGCAAGAAGGTGCTGGTGCGCTGCGACTTTAACGTTCCCATGAAGGACGGCGCTATAACCGACACCAAGCGCATTGTCGGCGCCCTGCCCACTGTGAAGTATCTTTCCGATCATGGCGCAAAGGTTATCCTCTGCTCCCACATGGGCCGCCCCCACAACATCTTCAATGAGACTGTGAAGCTGGACAAGAAGGAGAAGAAAAAGATCGACGCCATGCCCGAGGCAGAGCAGGCTGAGGCCACCGCCAAGGCTCTGGAAGCCGCTAAGGGCGACGTGAAGAAGTTCTCCCTGGCTCCTGTTGCGGCAGAACTGGGCAAGCTGCTGGGCAAGGAAGTTGTGATGGCCTCCGACTGCATCGGCCCCGACGCCCAGGCAAAGGCCGCTGCCCTGAAGGACGGGGACGTGATGATTCTGGAGAACATCCGCTTCCACGCCGAGGAGACAAAGAACGATCCCGATTTCGCCAAGGCCCTGGCTTCCCTGGCTGAAATTTATGTAAACGACGCTTTCGGCACCGCCCACCGGGCCCACGCCTCCACAGAAGGCGTTTCCCACTATCTGCCCGCTGTGTGCGGCTACCTGATCCAGAAGGAAATCACCGTTATGGGCGGCGCCCTCACCGAGCCTAAGCGCCCCTTCGTGGCTATCCTGGGCGGCGCTAAGGTTTCCGACAAAATCGGCGTTATCGACAACCTCATCAGCAAGGTGGACACCCTGATTATCGGCGGCGGCATGGCCTATACCTTCTTAAAGTCCCAGGGCCATTCCATCGGCACCTCCATCTGCGAGGAGGATAAGCTGGAGCTTGCCAAGGAAACCATGGCAAACGCAGAGAAGAACGGCGTGAAGTTCCTGCTGCCTGTTGACACCAAGGTGGGCAAGGAGTTCGATCCCAACACCGAGAGCCAGGTAGTGGAGTCCACCAAGATTCCCGAAGGCTGGATGGGCCTGGATATCGGCCCCAAGACTGCCGAGATGTTCGCTGACGCTGTGAAGAACGCGGGCACTGTGGTGTGGAACGGCCCCATGGGCGTTTCCGAGTGGGAGAACTTTGCCGCCGGCACCATCAGCGTGGCTAAGGCTGTGGCAGAAAGCGGCGCTATCTCCATCATCGGCGGCGGCGACTCCGCGGCTGCTGTAGAGAAGCTGGGCTTTGCCGACAAGATGACCCACATCTCCACTGGCGGCGGCGCTTCCCTGGAGTTCCTGGAGGGCCTGGAGCTGCCCGGCATTGCCTGCCTCAACGAGAAATAATTGCCTGATACGGGAGGGCGGGGGTTTCTCCGCCCTCTTTTCAGACTTGCCATGAAAAGGAGCATCTCCCATGGGACGAGCAGATAAACAATTCTGCGCGTTTCTGCGCATGATCATCCGCGACTTAAATGACATCCACGCAGAAGAAGATATGGAAAAAAAACAGAAGCTTATTGAAGATCTGAAAGGCGATCTGCAAAAAACTTTGGAGGACTGATTTTTATGAATAAAGCTGTACGCAAGGCCGTTATCGCCGGAAACTGGAAGATGAACAAGACCCCTGAGGAGGCCAGAGAGCTGATTGCCGCCATTGCCCCCCTGGTAAAGGACGCTGGCTGCGACGTGGTTGCCTGCACGCCCTATGTAGATCTGTGGGCTGCCCAGGAAGCCGCCAAGGGCACCAACATCCAGATTGGCGCGGAGAACTGCCACTGGGCCAAGTCCGGCGCTTTCACCGGGGAAATTTCCGCTGACATGCTCAGCTCCATGGGCGTGAACATCGTCATCATCGGTCACAGCGAGCGCCGCCAGTATTTTGGCGAGACTGACGTAACCGTACACGACCGCACCCGCGCTGCCCTGGACGCCGGGCTTACCGTTATCCTCTGCGTAGGCGAAACCCTGGAGCAGCGGGAGCAGGGCATCACCAGCGAACTGGTTGCCATGCAGACCAAGATTGCTTTAGGCGGCGTGACCAAGGAGGAATTAAAGCGCATCATCATCGCCTATGAGCCTGTGTGGGCCATCGGCACCGGCAAAACCGCCACAGCCGAGCAGGCAAACGAGGTGTGCGCTGTTATCCGCGAGACGATTAAGGAACTGTACGACTGCGCTGCCGGCGACGGCATCACCATCCAGTACGGCGGCTCCATGAACGCCGCAAATGCAGCCGAGCTGCTGGCCCAGCCCGACGTGGACGGCGGCCTTATTGGCGGCGCTTCCCTGAAGCCTGCCGACTTCGCGGCTATTGTGGAGGCGGCGACCAAGGGCTGATTGGGGCGCTGCCCCAAACCCTGCCAGGGGACGCTGTCCCCTGGATTCCTGCAACCCTTTTTTCAAAAAGGGTTGATCCAAAAACAAATCACCAGGCCCCGCTGTTCTTAGGGAGCAGCGGGCCTGCTTGGCTTCTCTATTTGGAAGGAAGGTGGGCCTTTATGGTATTCGTTCGAGATAACGGCCCGGTGCGGGATTAGCCTGAAAGCTGCACCGGGAGCCATGCTGCCAGGCTTTCTGCACCGGCATTTGGGTATACTAAATGAAAAGGAGCAGATATATTGAACGAACAGCTATATAAGGCCTGGAAGGCCGAGGAAGAAGCTGTCCGCATGGTGGGCTGGGATTTTTCCCACATCCATGGGCGTTACGAAGAAGAGGACGATCTGCCCTGGGATTTCAGGGCAGTCATAGGAGAGCGCTTGAGGCCGGAGCACCGCCTGCTGGACATAGATACAGGCGGCGGGGAGTTCCTGCTCTCCCTGGGGCACCCGTATTCCCTGACCAGCGCCACAGAAGGGTATCCGCCTAACGTGAAGCTGTGTGGGGAAACCCTCAAGCCCCTGGGGATAGATTTCCGGGAGGCGGCTGATTCTGCCGCCCTGCCCTTTGGGGACAGCGCCTTTGACGTGGTGACAAACCGCCATGGAGCGTTTGACCCCATAGAGCTGCACCGTATTTTAAAGCCAGGCGGCCTTTTCATCACCCAGCAGGTGGGGGAGGACAACGACCGGGCTTTGGTAGAACTGCTGCTGCCCAGTAAGCCTAAGCCCTTTCCAGGGCTGAATCTGGAGGAGCAGGCCAGGCGTTTTGCAGGCGCGGGCTTTGCCATCCTGCAGGGAGAGGAGGCCTTTCGGCCCATCCGCTTTTATGATGTAGGGGCGCTGGTGTGGTTCGCCCGCATTATCCCCTGGGAATTCCCCGGCTTTTCTGTGGATTCCTGCCTGCCCCGGCTGTTGGAGGCACAGGAGATTTTGGAGCGCCAGGGCTGCGTGGAAGGAACCATCCACCGCTATTTGCTGGTGGCGCAAAAGCTTTGAATATATAGAAAGGTGGTCGTACCATTTGAAAAAACCTCTCGTTCTGATGATTTTAGACGGCTTTGGCATTGCTGGGAAAGAGGGCAACGCCATTGTAGCCGCCAATACCCCTCAGTTAGATAAGATTTTGAAGGAAAACCCCGTAACGAAAATCGGGGCCTCCGGCATGGATGTGGGACTGCCCGACGGGCAAATGGGAAACAGTGAAGTGGGCCACACCAACATTGGCGCCGGCCGCATTGTGTACCAGGAGCTGACCCGCATCACCAAGTCCGCCCAAGACGGGGAAATGGACAGGAACCCTGCCCTGGTGAAGGCTATGGAGTCTGCCAAGGCAAACGGCAAGGCACTGCATTTCATGGGCCTGCTGTCTGACGGCGGCGTACACAGCCACAACACCCACCTGTACGCCCTTTTGGAAATGGCAAAGCGCATGGGCCTTGAGAAGGTGTTTGTCCACTGTTTCCTGGACGGTCGGGACGTGCCCCCCAGCAGCGGCAAGGACTATGTGGCAGAGCTTTTGAAAAAGCTGGAGGAAATCGGCGTGGGCAAGGTGGCCACTGTTATGGGCCGGTATTATGCCATGGATCGGGATAACCGCTGGGAGCGGGTGGAGAAGGCCTATGCCGCCATGGTTTATGGCGTGGGCGAAAAGGCAGAGTGCCCTGTGTGCGCTGTGCAGAATTCCTATGACAAGGAAGTGACGGACGAGTTTGTAATTCCCACCGTCTGCGAAGGCGCAGAGCCTGTTGCAGCTGGCGATTCCGTCATTTTCTACAACTTCCGGCCTGACCGCGCCCGGGAAATCACCCGCACCCTGGTAGATCCGGACTTCTCCGGCTTTGAGCGGAAGAATGGCTTCTTCCCCTTGAACTTCGTGTGCATGACCCAGTATGACGCCACCATGCCTAACGTGGACGTGGCCTACAAGCCCGAATCCCTGGAGAACACCTTTGGCGAGTACATCTCCCAGAAGGGCATGACCCAGCTCCGCATTGCGGAAACAGAAAAATATGCCCATGTCACCTTCTTCTTTAACGGCGGCGTGGAAAAGCAGTATCCCGGCGAGGATCGCATCCTGGTGAAGTCCCCCTCTGTGGCTACCTATGATTTACAGCCGGAGATGAGCGCCTATGAGGTTACGGACAAGATGGTGGAAGCTGTGAAGTCCGGCAAATATGACGCCCTCATCCTCAATTACGCCAACTGTGACATGGTAGGCCACACTGGCGTGTTCGAGGCCGCTGTAAAGGCTGTAGAGGCTGTGGATGCCTGCGTGGGCCGGGTTGTGGAAGCGGTGAAGGAGATGGGCGGCTGCGTGCTGCTCACCGCCGACCACGGAAACGCGGATAAGATGGTGGAAAACGACGGCTCTCCCTTTACCGCCCACACCACCAATCCTGTCCCCTTCTGCGTCATCAACCATCCCTGCACCCTGCGGGCAGGGGGGCGGCTGGCAGATATCGCCCCCACCATGCTGAAAATCCTGGGCCTGCCCCAGCCCGCTGAAATGACCGGGGAGAGCATTATCCAGTAAGCTGATCCCAAACAGATGCCCTGTATGAAATCCCCCTCTGGTTTTGACCAGAGGGGGATACGTATATAAAAAAGAACCGGCAGGCAAGGGTGGCACTTCGTAAAGAAGTGCCACCCTTCGGGCTACCTGTAAAAAAATCTCTTTATGTGGGACGGCTATGCCGTCCTTTTCCTACGCTTCTGCATGGCTTGATAGTAGGCCATATATTCCTGTTCCAGCGTTTCCGGCTCCGGCGCTGTCCAAAGACCGATGGTGCTGTAGTAGATGTCCACCTTCTGATGCCGCTTGCCATCTATCTTCTCCGGCTTGGATATCACAATCTTGTCAATGAACTCGTGGACGATTTCAGGCGTCAGCTCCGTCAGCCGGGTCACCTGTCTGGCCCGCTGGATGAACTTCTGCAAATCATCGGCTTTATCGGCGGTGGTGTTCAAGCTGTCCTCCAATGCTGGAATATCCACTTTCAACTGCCGCTGTTCATTTTCCAGGGATACCGTCAGCGTGGCAAAACGTTCCTCGGACAGCAGGCCCTTGGTCATGTCTTCATAGCTTTTCTGAATAAGCTGGTCAATCTCCAATGTCCTTCCTTTGGTACGATATTCGGTGCAGAGCGATCTGCTTCCCCTCGTAATACGCAGCCAGCATACTGTCGAGGGCCACGACTGCCACATCTTTGCCGATGTACTCCGCTGGCACGGAGTACTGATTGCCGGCGTACGAGATGAGGCAGTCTTTTTGTACCCGCCTCAGGTTGATTTTGTCGATGATGTACTCACGGGAGAGAGGGCTCAGGCCCTCTTTTTTCAGCCGCTCAAAGGGAATCTCGTTGGTGGTGGCATGAACTTTGCCATTGACCTTGTTGCACCAGGCCAGGGCCTGTCCGTTCAAGTCCGCCAGGCTGTTGTACTTGATCCCCACCATGAAATTATCTCTTACAAACTGAACCGTCCGTTCCACTTTCCCCTTGGTCTGACCTCGGTATGGCCGGCACAGGATAGGTTTGAAGCCGTAGAATCCCGCGAAATCCTCAAACTGCCGGTTTAGCGTGGAGTCCTCCTGCTTCAAAAGCCGCTTGATGACTACCTGCTTCATGTTATCGTACAGAATCTCCTCCGGGTATCCTCCAAAGTACCGAAATGCGTTTTGATGGCACCGAATCAGTGTGTTTGTGCTCATATCCGTTACAAACTCGATGTACCGCATCCGCGAATACCCCAGTATCATGAGAAAGCAGTACAGCTTCTTCCACTTCCCGTCCTCGTACACCAGGTGATCCTCGAAGAACCCCCAGTCCATCTGTCCCTGCTTACCAGGCATCGTCTCAAACCGCACTGTTGCTTTCTCATTCAAGTCCATCTTCCGGCTGCTCACATACGCCTTGACGATGCTGTAGCCCCCGTTGAATCCCATCTCCCGCAGCTTCTCCAGAATCCGCAGTGCCGAATACGGCGCTTCCTCCAGCCATTCGTCCACGATCTGCTTGTACGGGTCCATCTTTGTTGGCTTGGGTTCGCTCAATGTGTACTCCGGCTTCTGCGGTGATTCCGCGTACCGCTTTGCTGTCCGTGGGTCCATGTGGTACTTCCGTCCCAGCTCCACATAGCTCAGCCCTTTTTGTCTGTCGCTTCGGATTTCCATCCACTGTGGCGCTCCCTTATGAAAGTGTTGTAGGATACCACATGGGGCAATGTCATTAAGTTAAAGGTATAAAAGAGCAAAATAAGAAAAAAGCATAAAAAAGGCTTGACAAATGGGAAAA
>NZ_QWEO01000028.1 GCF_009936035.1 Neglectibacter sp. X58
GGAAACGGAAGCCTCGTCCTTGAAGGGCACAGTGGCATTCTCGTCAACCTCAACGCCCAGCATACGGACTGTCATCATAGCGAAGTCCTCGCGGGTGATGTTGCCATAGGGGTTGAAGGTGCCGTTGCCCTGGCCCAGAACGATGCCGGCGTCAACAGCCTTCTCAACATACTCGGCAAACCATGCGTTGGCAGGCACGTCTGTGAAGCGCTCGCCCAAGGTGGTCTTGAGGGTGTAAACGTTGGTGGTCTTGCCGTCCTCGGAGGTGACAGTGATAGTCACGTCAGAGTTCAGGCTGTAGTTGTTAGTGGCCTTGTACGGATTGCCGTTGATGAACACCTTAGCCATCTTATCAGCAGTGATGTCCAGCTTGATGGGGTTCAGGGCGGTGCCGAAGGGCAGGCTCAGGTTGATGGTGCTGCCGCTAATGCTGGCAGAACTGTTGCCAACCTTCAGGCTCTTAATGGTGGCGCCTGTTTCAGCAGGGGCAACCTTCACGCTCACAGGATACTTGGTGCTGTTGGCACCATCCTCGCTGGTGACAACCCAGTTACCTGTCACTTCTGCGTCATCAGCAGCAAAATGCAGCTTAGGTGTTCCATCGGCTTCCAACTGCACGTAAAGTTTTGTGCCATCGTCTTTAGTTTTCCCGTTATCGGAAAGCAGTGCAACCGGTGTTCCAGCAGTACTGTCAGTCATGCTGGCCAGCTTGGACATGGCAAAATTCAGTGTGAAAGTAATGTTTGCATGAGTTGTAGAGCTGTAGGAATCGCCATCAGCCAGCGCATAAGAAGCAGGAACCGTGATAGTGATTTTGCCGCCGCTAAGCTTTGCAGTAACATTGGTGTCCACAACAGACTTTATGCTGGTCAGTGCGCTGCTCTTTTCAGGATCAGCCTTCACAGCATAGACGTAGTAAACCTTAGCATTTTTGTTGGTAACAGCAGTATTGAGGGCGGCAATGTCAGTGTTTGCGTCAATGGGGGTTTTCTCGTTGACCACATACAAGGTATAAGCCTCAGCAACTGTCAATTCCTTATTTGTGGTATTGTATGCGCCGTATGCATCGGCATCAAACTCAATCTTGTTGATGCCGCCCTGCGGGCCAAGCACCTTTTCGTCAAGCTGCTTAATCTCATTTGCAAGAACCTTGGTGGTATTCGCAGTTCCGCCAGCAAAGCCAAACACTCTGGCCTCAGGGCTAACCTTAAGTGTCTTGAAGAAAATTTTAGCAGGCACGGGCGTGGGCGTTGCGCCCATTCCTTCAACTACAGAATGGGGCAGAGTGAGTTTGACAGCATCTTTCTCGCCATCATCGGTGTTCACCTTGCCAATCTCGGTCTTAAAGGTGTTGTTCTCGGTAACCTCGCTCAGGTTGTTGGTTCCAACAGCAGCGGTGCCGGAAAGGAGCAGGTTGCCGGTCTTGGGCTGTGCAAACACCAGCTTGATGGTGTAAGTACGGGTGGTGTCAGTATCGCCCAAAGCCAGGTCGTCGGCGGCAACGCGCACGTTGTAATACTCTACAAAGCCGCCGTTGGCAGTATCAGCAGCAGCGCCGTTCACCAGAAGCTTATCAAAAGTGGTCGTGCCGTTCACAATAGCTTTGGCAGGGTTTTCATTAGTGAAAGCTGTTGCCCCGGCACTGGGAGTTGCATAAATTGTCCAGCCAGAACCATTTGTTACGCCGCCCTTCATGCTGAAGGGCAGGTTGATGGTGCCGGTCAGGCCGTTAAAAGTGGCGCTGTAAATTTTGCCGTCATTGGTGTCCTTAATGCTGAAATCGGTCAGGTCGGTCTTCACCTCGGAAGCGGACACCAGGGTGATGTTGTAGTCGTTGGTGGTCTTTTCATCCTCAGAAACCACACGGATAGTGAACTTCTTGCCGCTGATATTGACAGGCTTGCCAGTTGTTTCAAAAATGGTATCAACATTAGCATTTTGGGTAAGAGTCACGTTTTGAGACGGAATGGAAACGGTGGCGCCTTTAGAAGCCTCTACAACAATATCAACGTTCACGCTGTAGTCAGTGTTCACGCCCATGTTCACGGTAACGTCCTTGCCGGTCACAGTGGCCCGGGCCTTCTCGCCCACCTGGATGGACTTCAGCTCAGCGCCCTCGGCTTCATCTGTCTCCTCCACAGTGACTTTCACTTTAACAGGAGTCGTCACGCCTTTCAGGTACACATTAAAGGTTTTGGCAGAGCCAGAATTATCAAATTTTAGTTCCGTTTTGCCGGAAACCACGTCAATTTCATCATTATCCACGCTGGAGCCGCTGCCATTGGCAGTCGCGCCCTTGTAGGTGGTGACTTTCTCCACGGTTTCGCCCAGTGTAAAGGTGGGAACAATTTTATCAAAGTTTGTGCCCTTCTTCACTTTAACTTTCACTGTGGGGTCGCCGCTATTTGTTACCTTGTCTTTAATCTCAGCGTCGCCAATCTGGTCGGGAACAGAGAAGGTGGCGAAGCCGGTCTGGTTTTTAATCTCAACGTCATATACCTTTTCAGCGTTGGGCGCGGTAACAGTAACCTTCTTGGAAGGGGACACAGCATATGTCACAGTGCCATTGGTACCATCAACCTTCTTGGAGGAAGGCACAAAGATTGCACTCGCAGTTGCATGTGTACTCAAAGGAGAGGCAATCGCGGTGGGCACGTCCTCGTCAAAGGCCACAATGATGGTGATCTTGTCATCTGTGATGGAATAGCTAACCATCTCGGGAATGCCGGTAACCTCTTTAATGGTGGCGTCCAGATCCACGTCAGCTTCTTTCACGGTGACCAGCAGGGTGTACTCAGCAGGGTTCTCCTGCCAGCCGCCCTCCTCGCTCTCCTCATACAGCCGCAGCGTAACAGTGTACACATCATCGGCAACGGGATAATCAGCCAGAGGCAGGTTGGCAATGCCCGCGGTGTCATCTACCTCATCCTCGTCGCCTTTTGCGTTCACCGCAACCAGCTTTGTTTTAGCCTGGCTGTCCCAGGTAAGCTTTGGAGTATTGTTGTCAACCGTCACAGACTGGCTGGCACCGCCCGCAAAATCAATTTGCTGGCTGTCCAAATATACCTTGGGAGCCGAAGCAGCAGCAGCGCTGAGCGGAATCATCGCGACTATCATAAGAACAGCTAAGACAGCCGCAAGTGATTTCTTCAGAAACTTGCTTTTGTTCATAAATTTCAACCCTCTTAAATTTTAGATTCTCGCCTGGCCATTAGAGCAGCGCGCAAGGGGGATTTCACACAGCCTTCCCCCTCCTCCCCGCTCCGCCGGCGAGTGGAAGTTATCTATAAACTCACACTTGCGGAGATTTTGGCGGGAAATGGGGGATTTTGGGGGGATTGGGAGGGGGAATGGCGGGGTGAGGGTTGAATGGGGGTGGCAGGGATAAAGAGTATGCGGGTGGGGCTTTAGGAACAAAGAAACGCCTGGATGTGTCCGCAAAAGTTTGCGAGGGAAACGGTTTGAAAAGGGGAAGCGGCGGGAGGTTTCTTTTGTGCAGATGGTAAAACGGCAAAACAAAAAGAAGCCTCCGGCCCGTTTTATAGTAAACGCGCCGGAGGCTCCCCTCTGGAACCGCTGTGTTTTATTCTTGGGTTTCCCCCTTGTCCTCTAGCAGGGTAATAGTAACCGTAAACTCGCTGGAGGTGCCGCCATTCTCCGGGGCGGGTCTGTAGAGGGTGACTGTGACCTCATCGCCGGGGGCGTACCGCAGCAGCAGGTTGGAAACGTCCCGCAGGGAGGAAACAGGCTCGTCATCCAGGGCAGTGATAATATCCCCTGCCTGGGCTTTTGTGCCGGTAAAGGCGCTGTCCTCATTTATCTCTGTGATGGCCAGACCAGCAGGCACGCCCAGCATGGCGGAGGTGCTGCTGTCTATCTCCCGTATCATAATGCCTAGCCGAGTGCGGCCCTTGATATAGCCGCCGGAAAGCAGTTCGTTGATAATGGGCCGGGCTTCGCTTATAGGGATGGCAAACCCCATGCCCTCATAATTCTCTGTAACAATTTTAGAAGAATTGATGCCCACCACCTGGCCGTACATGTTCACCAGCGGCCCGCCGGAATTGCCGGGGTTAATGGCGGCGTCGGTCTGGATATAGGTCATGCCATTTGCGCTGTACTGCCCCGCTTCCCGGTGCAGGCCGGAGACAATGCCCCGGGTAAGGGAATTGGCGTACTTTGTGCCGCCAGGGTTGCCCAGGGCCATAACCCACTCGCCCATGGAAAGCTCTTCTGTGTCCCCAAAGACAGCGGGGGTAAAATTGTGATCATTTGTCTTGATAACCGCCAGATCCGTGGTGCGATCCACGCCCACCACCACAGCGTCATATTCCTGCCCGTCATAAGTCTGCACAGTCACCCTGGCGTTTTTGGAGTTTAACACCACATGGGCATTGGTAATCATATAGCCGTCTGCCGTGGCGATAATGCCTGTGCCCTTGCTTTCAGAGGTCTGGCCCTGGCGGGTGAGGGTGGCGGAAATGGCTACGGTGGATTTCACCATCTTGTCATATACTGCCTCTGGCTCCAGCGTCTCCCCCTGGGGCTTTGGCTCCAGGCTGATGCCTTCCCGGTTGGGGGTCACGTCCACGTCAGGCAGATCCTCCATCTCCTCGTCCTCTGCCGGAGGCAGGCTCTCCTCCGGCTGGCTTTCCGGCGGGAGGGGATCAGGCTCCATATATTCCTCCGGCAGCAGGGGGCGCCGGTCAGGAGACTGCAGCTCTGCTACAAGGTAAATCCCGAAACCCACCAGGGCGCCTGCCACCAGGATGGAAAGAATCCATAAAAACACCTTTAAGGCCAGGGGCTTTTTCTTTTTAGGCGGCGGAGCTTGCTGCTCTGGGGCGGGATAAGGGGCATAGGGCGCGGCGGCCGGATACCCGCCATAATAGGGGGGCGCTGCTGCCCCAGCCTGAGGGGGGATTCCGCCGTAATACCCGGCATAGCCTCCATAATAGGGCTGTTGGGCATTTGCCCCCTGCTGGTTCATATAGCCGGGCTGGCCCTGCCATGGGGCCTGGGGCGGCACAGGCTGAGACGGGTAGGGCGGCGCGTATCCCGGCTGGCCCTGCCATACAGGTGGGGGCATGGCGCCTTCCTGCTGCAAAGGCATGCTTCCAGACTGGGGGTATCCCTGCCAGGGCGGGGAAGGCAGGGGCTGCTGCACAGGGGGTTCCCCGCCCTGCACCCCTGCAGGCACGCCGCTGGAAACATCCTGCCATATGGGCGGCGCTTCCTCTGCCGGGGCCTGCTCCCCTTCCTGGGGAGGCGGGGCTTCTGGGTACACCGGCTCTGCCGTTTCCGGCGGCACAGGTTCGCTTTCCTCCGGCATCTCCGGCGCGGGGGGCTGGCTGAAGCCGTCCTCCACAGGCTCCCGGGGCTGTTCTGCCTGCTCCTCCTGGGGGAGATCTTTATTTTCCATGTCCGTCATCTTCCTTACTCCTTTCAGGGGCCTGCCCCTCTGTATCCTGCTTGTCGTTTTTATCGCGCTTGTCGTGCTTGTCAGGCCTGCGCCTGCCCTCCCGGGATTTTTGCTCCTTGCGGGGGGGAGGGTCTTTCAGCTTCGGCGGTTCTGGGGGCTTGGGGATGGTAAACTCAAAGCGGCAGTATTCCCCCTGCACAGAGCTGACGTGGATGTCCCCGCCATGAAGCTTCAAAATGGTGCGCACCAAGTACAGACCCAGGCCCATGCCGTTTTTATCCCGGCTGCGGGATTTGTCCCCTTTGTAGAACCTGTCGAACACCATGGGCAGATCCTCCGGGGCAATGCCCGGCCCGGTGTTTTCAATGACCACTGTGGTGCGGTCAATGCCGTCTATAACGCTGGGAGTGATGGAACCCCCTGCATTGGTAAATTTTACCGCATTTTCTACCAAGTTATACACCACCTGGTGCAGTAAATCCGGATCCCCGTATACAGTTTGGGGGGAAGCCTCCTCCAGCCCCCGGATTTCTATCTGTTTTTCGTCTATGCTCTTTTCAAAGGTGAGCAGGGTGGTGACAATGGTTTTGGTGATGTCGAACCGGGCGGGATGGATTTCCATTTCCCCGCTGTCAATGCGGGACAAGTCCAGCATGGATTTCACCAGCCGGGAAAGACGCTTCACCTCGTCTGAAACGATGTGCAGGTATTTGCCCTGCTCCTCCTCGGGAATAGTGCCGTCCAGGATGCCGTCGATGAACCCGGCGATGGTGGTCATGGGGGTTTTCAGCTCGTGGGAAACGTTTGCGATAAAGCTGCGGCGCATACCCTCGGAATTTGTCAGGGAGTCTGCCATGTTGTTGAAGGAGACGGCAAGCTGGCCCAGCTCGTCGGCGCTTGTCACCGGCACCCGCATAGAAAAGTCCCCGTCCCCAAAGCTTCTTGCCGCCGCGGACATCTGCCGCAGGGGCTTTACCAGCCGGAAGGAGAAGGCCCCGGCCATGCAGAAGGTGACGCAGATGGCCGCCAGGGAGGAAATGAGGAAGATTTTAAAGGCTTCCCCCTGCACCGCGTTCATGGAGGCGGCGCTGGTGGCGGCAAACACCGCCCCCACTGTGGGGCCGCCGTCCTGTACGGACATGGGCACGCCGATAATGTAATACCGGCTTTTATACAGGCCTCCAAAGCTGTCCCGGCCCTCATACATGCCTGTTGCCGCCTGGGACACAAACTGCCCGGGCACCGATTCCGGGGATTCCAGCTTGCTGTTGGGATAGTTTCCCAACAGAATGCGGCCCTCCAGGTCTGTGATGAAGATGTCCGCGTCAATGCTCAGGGAAAACCCGGAGATAAAAGTTTTCAGCAGCTCGGTCTGCAATTCATACTGGCCCGGGGATTTCTCCGATAAAAACCGCCTTGCCACCCCGGCGATAGAGCCGGCGTTCTGGGTAAGCAGATCCTTTTTCTCCGCCCGCCAATACTGCCCGAAAAACACCATCAGCACGCTGCCCGTCATCACAAAGCTTAGGAGGACGATGCTCATGGTGATGCCCAGATATCTTTTAAAAATGCTTTTTTGCACCTTGCCCTCCCTTTTGCCGCCGGCAGCCAAAGGGGCAAAGCCCCTTTGGAATCCCGCGATTCGCTTTCCGCATGCGGCAGGTTTCCTACCCGCGTCTCGGACGCGGCGTTACGTTGCGTCTTTTACTTCAAATTTATAGCCCACGCCCCAGACGGTTTTCAAAGCCCACTTGTCAGAAACGCCTTCCAGCTTTTCCCGCAGGCGCTTCACATGCACGTCCACTGTGCGGCTGTCTCCGTAATAGTCAAAGCCCCACACCTCGTCTAAAAGCTGGTCCCGGGTGAAAACCCGGTTGGGGTTGGAGGCCAGGTGGTAAATCAGCTCCATCTCCTTGGGAGGCGTGTCCACCTGCTGGCCCTTTACCCGCAGCTCGTAATTTGTCAGGTTGATGGTAAGGTTTTCATAGGAGACTTCCTTGCTGTCATCCTGCCTGCCGCTGTTCCTGCCGCTGCGGCGCAGCACCGCGTTTATCCGGGCCACAACCTCCTTGGTTTCAAAGGGCTTCACCACATAATCGTCCGCCCCCAGTTCCAGGCCCAGCACCTTGTCAAACACCTCGCCTTTAGCTGTGAGCATGATAATGGGCACAGAGGATTTCTTCCGCAGCTCCCGGCACACCTGCCAGCCGTCCAGGCCCGGCAGCATAATGTCCAGCAGAATTAGGTCTGGGGAAACGCTGTCAAACATTTTCAGGGCCGTTTCCCCGTCGTTTGCAATGGAGGCCTCAAAGCCCTCTTTCGCGATATACAGCCGCAAAAGCTCGCAGATATTGGTATCGTCGTCCACTATCAGGATTTTTCCAGTCGCCATGGTTTTTCTCCCTTTTCTTTTGCCTTTATAGTTTTCCGGGCTTTGCGCCCGATTGCACTCCAGGTGATTTTCATCCAAGCTTATTCTACCGTGTAACTATGGCAAAATCAAGAAGTTCCGGTGAATTTTATGTGAAGACGGGCCATGGGAAGCGGACTTTGAAAAAGTGGAAATTTTTTTAAAAAACCACTTGCAATGGGGCTTTAGCTGTGGTATTATAATGGAGCGTGACTGCACAGGCATGGGAAAACTATGCCAGATATGCGATGAAGCGGGAGGTTGCGGCTGTACCAGCCGGTTTTTCCGTGGAGTATGTCCGATTTTAAACCGGGCGAAAGAATTTATGCGGCTGGAACCATCGGGAGTTTCCCGGCAGGCCGGCAAGCGCCGCATGAAGGATTTTTATGGGTTTCGGCTCTTCCCGGGGGTCCGCTTGGCGGATTTCCGGTTTTTCTATGCCGCAGGTGGAAACACCCGGCTAAGTGTTAAAAACCCACAGCGCCCGCCGCGAAGAATTTTTTCAAGGAGGCGATCTACAAGTGGCAGTCAAAGAAAAGATCAGAATCAGGATAAAAGGGTACGACCATCAGTTGGTGGACCAGTCATCTGAAAAGATTGTGGCAACCGCCAAGCGCACAGGCGCCCGGGTTTCCGGCCCTGTGCCCCTGCCCACCGAAAAGCAGATTATCACCATCCTGCGCGCTGTCCATAAGTATAAGGACAGCCGGGAGCAGTTTGAAATGCGCACCCACAAGAGGCTGATCGACATTCTCAGGCCCAGCAACAAGACTGTGGAAGCCCTTATGGGCCTGGAGCTCCCCGCCGGCGTTGAAATCGAAATCAAGCTGTAAAGCGGCCGCGGTTTTCAACCTACCGAGACGGAGGGTCATGTTGGGGAAACCCAACCAATAACCTGATGGGGAAAATCCCCCGGAGTAGAAAGGAAAGGCAAGACATGAAAAAAGGCATCATCGGCAAGAAGATTGGCATGACGCAGATCTTCGATGAAAAGGGCAAGGTCATCCCTGTAACAGTGGTAGAGGCCGGCCCCTGCGTGGTAACGCAGAAAAAGACCCTGGAAAACGACGGCTATGAGGCCGTGCAGGTGGGCTTTGGCGACCAGAAGCCCCAGCGCGTGAGCAAGCCTCTCATGGGGCACTTCAAGAAGGGCGACGCGGCCCCCAAGAAAACCCTCAAAGAGCTTCGGCTGGAGGACATCAGCGGCCTGAACGTTGGCGACCTGATTAAGGCCGACGTGTTCGAGGCAGGGGAAAAGGTGGACGTAACCGGCACCAGCAAGGGCAAGGGCTACGCAGGCGTTATCAAGCGCTGGAACTTCCACCGCCTGAAGGAATCCCATGGTTCCGGTCCTGTGGTGCGCCACGGCGGATCCAGCGGCGCGTGCTCTTCTCCCTCCCGCGTATGGAAGGGCCTGAAGATGGCCGGCCATCTGGGCGCTGAGACGGTTACCGTGCAGAACCTGACAGTAGCAAAAGTGGACGCGGAAAACAACCTCATTGCCATCAAGGGCGCCATCCCCGGCCCCAACGGCGGCATCGTAGTTGTCCGCGACACTGTGAAAGCATAAGGGAAGGAGGAAATGAGAATGCCTACTATCGCAGTTTTGAATATGCAGGGGCAGGAAGTGGGCCAGCAGGAGCTGAGCGAAGCCGTGTTTGGCATCACCCCCAACGTGTCCGTTATGAACGACATGGTAAAATGCTATCTTGCAAACCAAAGGCAGGGCACTCAGTCCGCCCTGACCCGTTCCGAGGTTTCCGGCGGCGGCCGCAAGCCCTGGCGCCAGAAGGGCACAGGCCATGCCCGGCAGGGCAGCACCCGGGCGCCCCAGTGGACCCATGGCGGCGTCGTGTTCGCCCCCAAGCCCCGGAGCTACCGTTACACGCTGAATAAGAAAGTAAAGAGGCTGGCTATGCAGTCCGCCCTTTCCTCTAAGGTGCAGGACGGCGAGATGATCGTGCTCGACCAGATCAGCACCAGCGAGTTTAAGACCAAGACCATCGCAGCCATGCTCAAGGCAGTGGGCAGCGAGAAGAAGGCGCTGATTGTGCTGGATACCGTGGACGAGAAGGTTATCGCTTCCGCCCGGAACATCCCCGGCGTCAAGACCGCCCAGGTGAACACCCTGAACGTGTACGACATCCTGGGCGCAGACAAGTTCATCGTGGTCAAAGACGCGGTGGCGAAAATTGAGGAGGTGTATGCGTAATGGCGGCACAGGACATCATTATCCGCCCCATCATCACAGAAAAGACGATGGATGGCACCACCCAGAAGAAGTACACCTTTGAGGTTGACAAGAAGTCTACCAAGATAGATGTAAAGAGAGCTGTAGAAGAGCTGTTCGGCGTAAAGGTGCAGAAAGTGAACACCCTGCATGTGCGGGGCCGGATGCGCCGGCAGGGCCGTTTCGAGGGATACACCCGCTGCTGGAAAAAGGCTGTGGTCACCCTCACCGAGGACAGCAAGACCATTGAGTTCTTCGAGAGCATGGTCTAGCAGCGTGACGCTGCACCCGGGACGCGGGCAGCAGAAGCGGAAAGCTTCCGCCGCGCAATAGGGATTGCGCGGCTCAGGCGAGCCATCGCGTACCCGGGGTGCTCCCGGAAGTCCCGGTTTGAAACAAGCTTTTATAACTTCGGAAGCCACGCGGAGAACGCGTGGTGCAGCGTGAGCGCGGAATCCTGATTACGCGCGGACTGTTCCCTCACAGGCAGTGAGCAGAGCGAACGGACCCGCGTCTTGGATATGCACAAATGCAAATGCTTCGCATTAGCATTGCGTCACGTTGCACGCTGCGGCAAGAATGGGGGAGAATGCCGCCCCCGCAAAGCCAAATAGTAGGAGAGTGAAACAAAAAATGGCAATTAAGAATTACAAGCCGACCACGGCGGCAAGGCGCAACATGTCCGTAACGGACTACACGGGCCTTTCCAAAAACGGGCCGGAGAAAAGCCTTCTGGCCCCCCTGGACAAGAAGGCGGGCCGCAACAGCTACGGCCGCATTACCGTCCGCCATCGCGGCGGCGGCAACCGCAAGAAGTACCGCATTATCGACTTCAAGCGCCAGAAGCACGACATGACCGCTACCGTGCTTTCCATCGAATACGATCCCAACCGCTCCGCTTTCATCGCCCTGGTGGAATATGAGGATGGCGAAAAGCGGTATATCCTGGCCCCCCATGGCCTGAAGGCCGGGGACAAGGTGGTGTCCGGGGCCGACGCCGACATCAAGCCCGGCAACGCGCTGCCCCTGAAGAACATCCCCGTAGGCACCTTTATCCACAACGTAGAGCTGTATCCCGGCAAGGGTGCCCAGCTTGCAAGAGCCGCGGGCATCATGGCCCAGCTTATGGCAAAGGAAAACGGCATGGCCCTGCTGCGTCTGCCCTCTGGCGAACTTCGGAACGTGCCTGAGTCCTGCATGGCCTCCATCGGCCAGGTTTCCAACATCGACCATGAGAACGTGAAGCTGGGCAAGGCCGGGCGCAAGCGCCACATGGGCTGGCGTCCCACTGTGCGCGGTTCCGTTATGAACCCCAACGACCACCCCCATGGCGGCGGCGAGGGCAAAAGCCCTGTGGGCCGTCCCGGGCCTGTCACTCCCTGGGGCAAGCCTGCTCTGGGTTACAAGACCCGCAAGCATCACAACCGCAGCGACAAGTTCATTGTGCGCAGAAGAAACGGCAAGTAAGCACGGGAAAGGAGCGAACAGAATATGAGCAGAAGTCTGAAAAAAGGACCTTTCGTACAGCCCGTGCTGCTGAAAAGGGTACAGGCCATGAACGAGGCCGGGGAGAAGAAGATTGTGAAAACATGGAGCCGCGCCTCTATGATTTTCCCCGATTTCGTGGGCCACACCATTGCGGTACACGACGGGCGCAAGCACGTCCCCGTATATATCACCGAGGACATGGTGGGGCACAAGCTGGGAGAGTTTGCCCCCACCCGTACCTTTAAAGGGCACGCCGGCTCGAAGACGACCAAGTAAGGAAGGAGCAGAGAGTAAATGGAAGCGAAAGCAGTTTTGAACTATACCCGTATCTCTCCCCGCAAGGTCTCTATCGTGCTGGATCTCATCCGCAACAAGCCGGTTGACCTTGCCGCCGCTATCTTGAAGCACACACCCAAGGCAGCCTGTGAGGACCTGCAGAAGCTTTTGAAGTCTGCCGTGGCAAACGCGGAGAACAACTTCAACATGGATAAGGGGAGCCTCTATGTTTCCCAGTGCTATGTGACGCCCGGCCCCATCCTCAAGCGGATCCGGCCCAGCGCCCACGGCAGGGCTTTTCGGGTGCTGAAGAGAACCTCTCACATCACCATCGTGGTGAAGGAAAAAGAGTAAGCGGTAAGGAGGCAAAGTTATGGGACAAAAAGTTAATCCCCACGGTTTGCGTGTGGGCGTTATTAAAGACTGGGATTCCCGGTGGTTCGCCAAGGACAACGTGTTCGGCGACACCCTGGTAGAGGACTACAACCTGCGCAAAGCCCTGAAAAAGCAGCTCTACTCCGCAGGCATCCCGAAAATAGAGATTGAGCGCGATGCGTCCAAGGTGCGCATCCACATCCACTGCGCCAAGCCCGGCATGGTTATCGGCAAGGGCGGCGCGGAGATTGAGAAGCTGCGGCAGCAGTGCGAGAAGATGCTGGGGAAACCCGTTGTCATCAATATCGTAGAGGTGCGCCAGCCTGACCTGGACGCACAACTGGTGGCAGAGAACATCGCCTCCCAGCTTGAGCGCCGCATCTCCTTCCGCCGGGCCATGAAGGGCTGCATCGGCCGCAGCATGCGCCTGGGCGCCAAGGGCATCAAGACAAAGGTTTCCGGCCGTTTGAACGGCGCGGACATTGCCCGTAGCGAAGAGTATCACGACGGCACCATCCCCCTGCAGACCCTGCGGGCCGACATTGATTACGGCTTTGCGGAGGCTGCCACCACCTATGGCCGGGTAGGCGTAAAGGTGTGGCTGTATAAGGGCGAGGTTTTGAATGACAACCGGGGCGAGCGGCCCGAGCGCCCCCGCCGGGAAGACCGCCGCGACCGCCGGGATCGCCGTGACGGCGACCGCCGCCGTACAGACAAAAGGGAAGGAGGGCGCAGGTAAATGCTACTGCCAAAGCGCGTTAAATACCGCCGCGTCCAGCGCGGCCGCATGAAGGGCAAGGCCCTTCGGGGCAACACTGTCACCTACGGTGATTTTGGCCTGCAGGCTTTGGAGCCTGCCTGGATCACATCTAACCAGATCGAGGCCGCCCGTGTTGCCATGACACGTTACTGCAAACGTTTCGGCAAGGTCTGGATTAAGATTTTCCCCGATAAGCCCGTAACCCAGAAGCCCGCCGAAACCCGCATGGGTTCCGGTAAAGGTTCCCCCGAATACTGGGTAGCCGTGGTAAAGCCCGGCCGCGTTATGTTTGAGCTGGGCGGCGTGCCCGAAGCCACCGCCAGGGAGGCCCTCCGCCTTGCGGCAAATAAACTGCCGGTCAAGTGCAAATTCGTAGCTAAAGAAACGGAGGCGTAGAAAATGAAAGCTTCAGAGATCAGAGAATTGACCGCTGACGAGCTGAACAGCAAGCTTCAGGACCTGAAGGCCGAGCTTTTCAACCTGCGCTTCCAGCTCGCTATCAATCAGCTCGACAACCCCATGCGTATCTCCGCTGTCAAGCGGGACATTGCCCGGGTGAAAACCGTCATCCGCGAGAATGAGCTCAGCGCCGGGAACGCATAAGGGAAGGGAGGATAAAATACGTGAGCGAAGCTAGAAATATGAGAAAAACCGCTGTCGGCCGGGTAGTCAGCAACAAGATGGACAAGACCGTGGTGGTCGCCATTCAGGACAGCGTGAAGCACCCCATTTACAACAAGGTCATCAAGCGCACTGTGAAGCGCAAGGCCCACGACGAGGAGAACACATGCAGCGTGGGAGATCGGGTACGCATTATGGAGACCCGCCCCCTTTCCAAGGACAAGAGATGGCGCCTGGTCGAGATCATCGAGAAGGCCAAGTAAGGCTTTTACAGGCTTGTTACGAAATTATTTGGCTTTGTAAGCAAAGGAGGAACGTACTGTGATTCAACAGCAGTCTTACCTCAAGGTGGCCGACAACACGGGCGCAAAGGAGCTTATGTGCATCCGTGTCTTGGGCGGCACCGGCAGGAGGTATGCCAATATAGGCGACGTGGTGGTGGCTTCCGTGAAGAAGGCGGCCCCCGGCGGCGTAGTGAAAAAGGGCGACGTGGTAAAGGCGGTTATCGTCAGATCCGCTTCCGGCGTGCGCCGCGAGGACGGCACGTATATCCGCTTTGACGAGAACGCGGCCGTTATTATCCGTGACGACAAGAACCCCAGGGGCACCCGCATCTTTGGGCCGGTGGCCCGCGAGCTGCGCGACAGGGAATATCTGAAGATCCTGTCCCTGGCACCGGAAGTGCTTTGATGGAGGTGCGCGTAAGATGAATAATAAGGTTCATGTGAAAACCGGCGATACCGTTGTGATCTTAAGCGGCAAAGACCGCGGCAAGAAAGGCAAGGTCATGCAGGTAAGCCCCAAAGAGGGCAAGGTCATCGTAGAGAACGCAAACTTTGTGCAGAAGCATGTGAAGCCCCGCAGAATGGGTGAGCCTGGCGGCATCATCAAGGCCGAAAGCGCCATTTACGCCTGCAAGGTGCAGGTGGTATGCCCCCGCTGCGGAAAGCCCACCCGCGTAGGCCACAAAGTCCTGCAGGACGGCACCAAAGAGCGCATTTGCAGGAAATGCGGCGAGTCGCTGTAAGGGAGGGAGAAGAACACATGGCAAGAATGAAGGATTTCTACAAGGCTGAGGTTGCCCCCGCTCTTATGAAGAAGTTCGGCTACAAGAGCGTTATGCAGATTCCGAAGCTGGAGAAAATAGTCATCAACGTAGGCGCGGGCGAAGCCAAAGACAACCTGAAGGTTATCGACGCTATCAGCGGCGACCTGATGAAGATAACGGGCCAGAAGCCCGTGGTGTGCAAAGCAAAGAAGTCCGTTGCGAACTTCAAGCTGCGTGAAGGCATGCCCATTGGCGTGAAGGTGACGCTCAGAGGAGAGCGGATGTATGAGTTTTTAGACAGGCTCTTTAACGCGGCCCTGCCCCGTGTCCGCGACTTCCGGGGCATCAACCCCAATTCCTTTGACGGCAGGGGCAATTACAACATGGGTATCAAAGAGCAGCTCATCTTCCCTGAAATCGACTATGATAAGGTGGATAAGGTGCGCGGCATGGATATCTGCTTTGTTACCACCGCCCATACAGACGAAGAAGCCCGTGAGTTTTTGACGCTGATGGGCGCGCCGTTTACAAGATAAGGAGGGTTTACTGTGGCCAAGACTTCTATGAAAATCAAGCAGCAGCGCGGGCAGAAGTTCTCCACGCGGGAATACAACCGCTGCAAGATCTGCGGAAGGCCCCATGCCTACCTTCGGAAATTCGGTATTTGCCGCATCTGCTTCAGGGAGCTTGCCTATAAGGGCGAAATCCCCGGGGTAAAGAAGGCAAGCTGGTAAACATTAGGAGGTAAAGCTATGCAAGTTACAGATACAATCGCCGATCTGCTCACCCGTATCCGCAACGCCCAGTCCGCGAAGCACGATACCGTGGAGGTGCCTGCCTCTAACATGAAAAAGTCCATCTGCCAGATTCTGCTGGACGAGGGCTATATTAAAAACTTCACCGTGGCAGAGGACGGCAAGCAGGGCGTTATCACCATCACCCTGAAGTATGCTGCCGGCCGCACGCCGGTTATCAAAGGCCTCAAGCGTGTTTCAAAGCCCGGCCTGCGGATTTACAGCGGCGTGGAGGAACTGCCCAAGGTTATGAAGGGCCTGGGCGTGGCCATTGTTTCCACCAGCCATGGCATCATGACGGACAGGGCCGCCAGGAAGGCAAATGTCGGCGGCGAAGTGCTGGCATTCATTTGGTAAAAAGAGGGGGTGCGCGAATATGTCGAGAATTGGAAGAAAACCCATAAATATTCCCGCCGGCGTCGATGTTGCAATTGACGGCAGCGTTGTTACAGTGAAGGGGCCTAAGGGCACCCTGACCCAGAGCTTCAACCCGGTTATCACCATCCAGAAGGAAGGGGAGGAAATCTTAGTCACCCGCCCGGATGACCAGAAGGAATCCCGTTCCCTGCACGGCCTGACCCGGACCCTGGTGCAGAACATGGTGCTGGGCGTAACGGAAGGCTTCTCCAAAACCCTGGATGTGCAGGGCGTTGGCTACCGTGTGCAGAAGCAGGGGAAAGACCTGGTAATGAACCTGGGCTATTCCCATCAGGTGATCGTTTCGGAAAACGAGGACATCAAGATCGAGGCCCCGAACCAGAACACCATTGTCATTTCCGGCATTGATAAGCAGAAGGTCGGGCAGTTTGCGGCGGAAGTCCGCGAGAAACGGCCCCCCGAGCCTTATAAGGGCAAGGGCATCCGCTATCAGGGCGAGTATGTGCGCCATAAGGAAGGCAAGGCCGGCAAGGGCGCTAAAGGCTAATGGTTAAGGAGTTGAGAAGAAATGGTCAATAAGGCAGATACAAATAAAGCGCGCCTGCGCCGCCACAAGAGGGTGCGGGGCAAAATAGCCGGCACTGCAGAGCGGCCCCGGCTGAATGTGTTCCGCTCCTCTACAAACATTTACGCCCAGATTATCGACGATACAGCCGGACGCACCCTGTGCGCGGCCTCCAGCCTGGACAAGAGCTTTGAGGGCAAGGGCGGCAACAAGGAAGCGGCCCGCAAGGTGGGCAAGATGATTGCGGAAAAGGCAGCAGAAAAAGGCATTACCAATGTGGTCTTTGACCGCGGCGGTTATATCTTCCACGGCCGCGTCAAAGAGCTGGCCGAAGGCGCCCGCGAGGGCGGCCTCAACTTCTAAGAAGGAGGAATACCATTTTGGCTAGTAATATCGACGCAACGACACTGGATATGCAGGAGCGCGTGGTTTCCATCAACCGCGTAGCCAAAACTGTAAAGGGCGGCCGCGTAATGAAGTTTTCCGCCCTTGTTGTAGTAGGCGACGGCCAGGGCACCGTGGGCTTTGGCATCGGGAAGGCCGCCGAAGTGCCCGACGCTATCCGCAAGGGCATTGAGGACGCCAAGAAGAACCTGACAAAGATTGCCCTCAGAGGCAGCACCATCCCCCACGAGATTGTGGGCGAGTTTGGCGCCGGCAAGGTGATTTTGAAGCCCGCCGCCCCCGGTACCGGCGTTATCGCCGGCGGCCCTGTGCGTGCTGTGGTGGAAAGCGCGGGCATTAAGGACATCCGCACTAAGGCCCTGCGTTCCAACAACCCCTGCAACGTGGTGCGTGCCACCATGGCTGGCCTTACCCAGCTTCGCACTGCAGAAGAGGTGGCCGCCATCCGCGGGAAGACCGTGAAGGAAATTCTGTAAAAAGGAGGGCTTGAAGGTGAAAATCACTTTGGTAAAGAGCCTGATTGGCTGCAAGAAGGATCAAATAGCCACAGCCCTCTCTTTGGGGCTTAAAAAGGTGGGGGACTGCGTGGAGCAGCCCGACAACCCCCAGACCCAGGGCAAGATTAAGAAAATAGGCCATCTGGTCACAGTCAGTAAGTAAGCTTTAAGGAGGTGCGTGACAATGAAGCTCAATCAGCTAACAGCTACGCCCGGCGCTACAAAAGAGCGTAAGCGCATTGGCAGAGGCTATGGCGCTGGCACCGGCAAGACCGCCGGCAAGGGCCACAAGGGCCAGAAGGCCCGGGCAGGCCATGGCATGCGGCCCGGCTTTGAAGGCGGCCAGATGCCCCTGCAGCGGCGTATCCCCAAGCGCGGCTTTAACAATATTTTCGCAAAGGACATCGTTTCCGTAAACGTGGGAAGCCTGAACGGCTTTGAGGACGGCGCCGCGGTAGACGCTGCCGCTCTCATGGAAGCAGGCATTATCAAGAAGTGCGGCGACGGCGTGAAGATCCTTGCAAACGGGGAGCTGACAAAAAAGCTTACCGTAAAGGCCAGTGCTTTCTCTGAGGCGGCGAAAGCCAAGATCGAAGCCGCTGGCGGGAAGGCCGAGGTGATCTGAGTTGCTGAACACGATAAAAAACGCGTGGCGGATACCGGATCTGCGGAAAAAGATGCTGTTTACCCTGTTTATCATCATCGCGTTCCGCTTTGGCTCTGTGATTCCCATTCCGTTTTTAGACATGAATAGCTTACAGGCCCTGATGGAGAGCGCGAGCGCCAACACAGCCCTGGGCTATATCAACATGCTGACAGGCGGCGCGTTCCAGTATGCCTCCCTGTTCGCCATGGGCATTACCCCCTATATCAACAGCTCCATCATTATGCAGCTTTTGACCATCGCCATCCCTGCTTTAGAGCGCTTGCAGAAGGAAGGCGAGGAGGGGCGCAAGAAGATTGCCACCATCACCCGGTTTGTCACTGTGGGCCTGGGGCTTATCCAGGGCGTGGCCTATTATATCTACCTGCGCAGTTCCGGCATTGTGAAGTACACTGCCGGGGCAGGCGGCGTGTTTGTAGGCTTTGTCATTGTTCTGGCCTTTACGGCAGGCACAGCCCTCATTATGTGGATGGGCGAGCAGATTAACGAGAAGGGCATTGGCAACGGCATTTCCATGATCCTGTTTGCAGGCATTGTGGCAAGGCTTCCCGTCACCTTCGGATCTGTCTGGCAGTATTTCAAGCTGGGCCTGGACAGCCCCTCTACAGCCGGGCACTTCCTGGTGCTGGCCCCCCTGTTCATCGTGCTGTTCCTGGTGGTCATCTGGGTTATCGTCTTTATGAACGAAGCCGAGCGGCGCATCCCGGTGCAGTATGCCAAAAAGGTGGTAGGCCGCAAGATGTACGGCGGGCAGAGCACGTTCCTGCCCATCAAGGTGGCTATGAGCGGCGTTATGCCCGTTATCTTCGCCAGCGCCATCCTGTCCATTCCCCAGTTCGTCCAGTTCTTCGCGCATCCCGCTGAAGGCTCCTTCTGGGCCTCTGTCCTGAATGCCTTCCAACAGACCGGATGGGTTTATATCATCCTGTATTTCCTGCTGATCGTGATGTTCGCGTATTTCTATATGTCCGTCCAGTATAACCCACTGGAAATGGCCAATAATCTCCGCCAGAGCAACGGCACGATTCCGGGCCTCCGTCCCGGCAAGCCTACGGCGGATTTCATCGCCAAAATCCTCTCCAAAGTAACCCTGATTGGCGCGCTGTTCCTGGCCTTCGTGGCCCTCATCCCCATCATCTTCACCAATATCACCGGCATGAGCGGCCTGTCCTTAGGCGGCACCTCCGTCATCATTATTGTTGGCGTGGCGCTGGAGACTGTGAAGCAGTTGGAGTCCCAGATGATGATGCGCCATTACAAGGGCTTCTTGGATTAAGGCAGTACCCCGCAGACTGGTAGAAACGGGGGCTGCTTACCGGCTGGGAATCTGCCCAGCCAAAAGAGCGCTCCCCGGATAACGCAGGAGACCCCCAAAGGGCAGGCGTGCAAAACGCCGCCGGGGGCGGCTCCGGCGGGTATTTGAGAAAGGGAGTTTTGCTATGAAGCTGATTCTTTTAGGTGCCCCGGGCGCCGGCAAAGGCACCCAGGCGGAAATTATTTGCCAGAAGAAAAATATACCCACAATCTCCACGGGGAATATCCTCCGTGAAGCGCTGAAAAGCGGCACAGAGATGGGGCTGAAAGCCAAGAGCTATATGGAAAGCGGCCAGCTTGTGCCTGATGAAATCCTCATCGGCATCATCAAAGACCGCCTCTCTGAGGAGGACTGCCAGAACGGGTTCATCCTGGACGGCTTCCCCCGCACCATCCCTCAGGCCGAGGCTCTGGACGCCATGGGGGTGGAGATCGACGCGGTACTGGATATTGAAGTACCCGACGAAGAGATCGTCTCCCGCATGTCCGGACGCCGTGTCTGCGAAGCCTGCGGCTCTTCCTACCATGTGCAGTACAAACAGCCCAAGGAGGAAGGCAAATGCGATAGCTGCGGCGGCACCCTTGTTCAGCGCAAGGACGACCACCCGGATACAGTGAAGGAACGCCTGGAAGTGTACCACACCCAGACAGAGCCTTTGAAGGAGTATTACTCCAACCAGGGCAAGCTGCTGGTGGTTCATGGCCAGGATGAGGTGGAGAAAACCACCAAGCTGGTATTGGAGGCTTTGGAGGATCTTTCATGATCGTGCTGAAAACGAGCCGGGAGCTTTCCATTATGCGGAAGGCCGGGAAAATCTCGCAGACAGCACTACGCCTTGCCGGTGAGGCTGTACAGCCCGGCACCTCCACATGGGAGCTGGACAAAATAGTGCACAGCTATATCACGAAAATGGGGGCTACCCCCAGCTTCCTGCACTATAACGGCTTTCCGGCCAGCGCATGTATATCTGTAAACGACGTGGTGATCCATGGCATACCCAAAAAGGAAACCATCTTGAAGCGGGGCGACATCGTCAGCATAGACGTGGGGGCCTGCTATAAGGGGTTTCACGGCGACAACGCCTGGACCTTCCCCTGCGGAGAAATAAGCGGGGAAGCGCAGGCGCTGCTGGACGCTACCGAGCAGGCGCTGTTTAAAGCCATTGAGCAGGCCCGCCCCGGCAACCGCCTGGGGGATATCGGCAGCACAGTGCAGGGGTATGTCGAAGCTCGCAATTACTCGGTGGTACGAGAATTTGTCGGCCACGGAGTAGGTGCGAAGCTGCACGAAGACCCAAGCGTCCCCAATTACGGCACCTCCGGCAGGGGGGTGCGGCTGCAGGCCGGGATGACCATAGCCATAGAGCCTATGATAAATCTTGGCCGCAAAGAAATAGAGGTATTAAAGGACGGCTGGACCACTGTGACAAGGGATCATTCCCTGTCAGCCCATTTTGAGCACACAGTGGCTATCACCCCTGACGGCCCCGTTATCCTCACCCGGCTGGACTGAGGGGTGCGGGATGGAAATAAAACGGGGGCAGGTGGTCAGGTCTATAGCAGGCCGTGACAAAGGGGATTTCCTGGCAGTGCTGGGAACGGAGGGGCCATGCCTCTGGGTGTGCGACGGCAAGCGCCGCCCCCTGGAGAGGCCCAAGCGCAAGAAGCCGTTCCATGTGGCGGCTACCGCCACGGTGCTTCCCGAGGAAGCCCTGAGAACCAATCGACAAATACGTTCCGCCCTCCGGCCTTTCCGGGACAGGGCGGGGAAATCGTAAGTACGGAGGTTTTTGCCTAATGTCAAAGCAGGACGTAATTGAAGTGCAGGGCATTGTGAAAGAAGCCCTGCCCAACGCGACGTTTCAGGTTGAGCTGCAAAACGGCCACACGGTGCTGGCCCACATTTCCGGCAAGCTGCGCATGAACTTCATCCGCATCCTGCCGGGGGATAAGGTCACCATGGAGATGTCTCCTTACGACCTTACCAAAGGGCGCATCACCTGGCGTTCTAAGTAAGCGATAGTGAGAAACAACCCGTACCAAGGAGGGTAAAGTTATGAAAGTAAGGCCTTCTGTGAAGAAGATGTGCGAAAAATGCAAGATCATCAAGCGCAAGGGCAAGGTCATGGTCATCTGTGACAACCCCAAGCACAAGCAGCGCCAGGGCTAATTTTTTGGAGGTGTAACAATGGCTCGAATTTCCGGTATCGACCTGCCCAGAGACAAGCGCATTGAAATCGCGCTGACCTATATCTATGGCATCGGCCGTAAGACCGCTTCTAACATTTGCGCCAATACCGGCGTAAACCCCGACATCCGCGTGCGCGATCTTTCTGAGGACGACACTGCGAAGCTCAGGGACTATATCGACAAGAACTGCCATGTGGAAGGCGATCTGCGCCGCGACGTGGCCTTCGATATCAAGCGCCTTATTGAAATCGGCTGCTACCGGGGCGTGCGCCACCGCAAGGGCCTGCCCGTAAGGGGCCAGCGCACCAAGACAAACGCCCGGACCCGCAAGGGCCCCCGCAAGACAATGGCTAACAAGAAGAAGTAAGGAGGGGTTTATCACATGGCAGCACAAAAGGGCGTAAAGGGTACGGTGCGCCGCCGCCGCGAGCGTAAGAATATCGAGCGCGGGGCAGCCCATATCCAGTCCACATTCAACAACACCATCGTCACCATCACCGACACCCAGGGCAACGCAATCTCCTGGGCAAGCTCCGGCGAGCTGGGCTTCCGCGGTTCCCGCAAGTCCACCCCCTTCGCCGCGCAGACTGCCGCTGAGACTGCCGCCCGCCTGGCTATGGAACACGGCATGAAGTCTGTAGAGGTCTATGTAAAGGGGCCTGGCGCCGGGCGTGAAGCCGCTATCCGCGCCCTGCAGGCAGCGGGCCTGGACGTCTCCATGATCAAAGACGTTACGCCCATCCCCCACAATGGATGCCGTCCTCCCAAGAGAAGACGCGTGTAAATGCAGCAATAATTAGGAGGTTACTCAGAATATGGCAAGATATACAGAAGCCGTGTGCAAGCTGTGCCGCCGCGAGGGCCAGAAGCTGTTCCTCAAGGGCGAGCGGTGCTACACAGACAAGTGTGCCATCAGCCGCCGGGCATATGCCCCCGGCCAGCATGGCCAGGGCCGCAAAAAGACATCCGAATATGGCCTGCAGCTTCGCGCCAAGCAGATGACCCGCCGTTTCTATGGCGTGCTGGAAGGCCAGTTCCACCACTACTACGAAATGGCCACCAAGATGCCCGGCAAGGCTGGCGACAACCTGCTGATTTTACTGGAGTCCCGCCTGGATAACGTGGTGTACCGCTGCGGCTGGGCAAACTCCCGTGCCGAGGCCCGCCAGCTTGTGGTTCATGGGCACTACACGGTAAACGGCAAGAAAGTGGATATCCCTTCTTATCTCTGTAAGCCCGGCGAGACTGTTGCCATTAAGGACGGCAGCCGCCAGAGCGATAAATTCAAGGCTGTGCTGGAAGCTAACTCCGCCCGGCCCACTCCCAAGTGGCTGGACGTAGACGCCCCCAACGCGCAGGCGAAGATTGCCGAGATGCCCACCCGTGAGGACATCGATCTGGAAGTGGACGAGACGCTCATCGTCGAGTTGTACTCCAAGTAAGAGTAGGCTGTGGCAATTTTTAGCGCTGTGTAAAAGGAGGATCGCGGATGATTGAGATAGAAAGACCCAAAATTGAAATAGCGGAAATTCTCGAAAACGGCACCTATGGCAAGTTTGTCATAGAACCCCTGGAGAGGGGATTCGGCACCACCCTGGGCAACTCCCTGCGCCGCGTGCTGCTCTCCAGCCTGCCGGGCGTCGCCGTGAAATCTATCAAGATTGACGGCGTGCTGCACGAATTTTCCACCATCCCAGGAGTAAAGGAAGATGTCACCGAGATCGTGCTGAACATCAAAGGGCTTGTGGCAAAGCTTCACTGCGACGGCCCCAAGACCATTGAGGTTTCCGCTGAAGGGCCTTGCGTAGTTACAGCGGATTCGATTAAAAGTGACAGCGAGGTGGAGATCCTCAATCCGGATCTGCACATCTGCACACTGGGAGACGGGGCCAAGCTCTATATGGAGCTGACCCTTGATAAGGGAAGGGGTTATGTCTCGAACGAGCGCAACAAGCAGAACCTGCCGGAAGGCGTTATAGGGGAGATTGCGGTCGATTCTATTTACACACCTGTGCTCAAGGTTAATTTCAACGTGGAAAGCACCCGCGTGGGCCAAAGCATCGACTATGATAAGCTGACGCTGGAGGTCTGGACAAACGGTGTTATCAACGCGCAGGAGGCAGTGTCTCTTGCGGCCAAGGTCCTCACCGACCACCTGAACCTGTTTGTGGACTTGTCCGATAAGGGCAAGAGCACAGAGATCATGGTGGAAAAGGATGAGGGCGGCAAAGAAAAGGTTCTTGAAATGACCATCGAGGAGCTGGATCTGTCGGTCCGTTCCTTTAACTGCCTCAAGCGCGCTGGCATCAACACCGTGGAGGATCTCATCAGCAAGTCTGAGGAGGACATGATGAAGGTGCGCAACCTGGGGCGGAAATCGCTGGAAGAGGTCATATGGAAGCTGGCTTCTCTGGGCTTCAGCCTGCGTAAGGATGACGAATAAGTTTTTTGACCATAGATAGGAGGGAATATCATGCCGGGAACCAGAAAACTGGGCAGGGCCACTGCCCACCGGACGGCTATGCTGCGCGGCCTGGTAACGTTCTTCTTTGAGAACGGCAAGATCGAAACCACCGTAACCCGCGCCAAGGAAGTGCAGTCCTTGGCGGAAAAGATGATTACCATTGCCAAGGATAACAGCCTGCACAACAAGCGGCTGGTTATGGGCTTCATCACCAAGGAGGGCGTGACCAACAAGCTCTTCACAGAGATTGCTCCCAAATACGCGGAGCGCAACGGCGGCTACACCCGCGTTACAAAGCTTGGCCCCCGCCGGGGCGACGCTGCCGAAATGGCAGTTCTGGAGCTGCTGTAAGGGAAAGGCCTTGGGGGCTTCCCGCCCTCAAACCCCGCGCCAAAGGGGCATCGGTCTCACCTGCCGGTTCGGCCAGCGCTGAACAATCGCCACTGGCGATTAGCGCCCCTCTGGACTCCCATCTGCCCAGCGGGCTGGGGAAATTAAATATATGAAAAAAGGGGGGCTGTGTGCTGCACACAGCCCCCCTTGCCATAGGCGGAAAGGAGGGATTGGATTTTGGAGAAAAGGAAAGCCTTCCGCATAGCCCTGGTGGCGGCAATCCTGCTGTGCCTGCTGCCTGTAGGAGCCGCCGCCAACGGGGCGATGGGGCCAGAGATGACGATTATTGTAATCGGCGGGCCGGAGGATTTAACCATTGACATTGTGAAAACAGACGGCATAAACGAAGGCCGCATACACTTGGAAGGCGCGGTACAGATTGGCTTTGAAAGGCGCTATAGGGTAGACTACCTTCAGGAGTGGACCGCACACCCAAAAGAAGAGCTTCTCTGGAATGCCACAAAGACCACCCTGGAGGTGCGGGGCACAGGGCTGAGCTGGGACATTCCCGCAGACGGGCTCGAATATAAAGGCTACAGCCATCTGGTAACCCTGGATGTGGGCAGCAGGGAGGTAATACCCGGCCAGCCCCCCTGGCGCCAGCCGCTGCTGGTAGGCATACGGGTCGTGTTCACGCTGCTGGTGGAGGGCATAGCCTTTTACTGCTTCGGGTACCGCCGAAAAGGAAGCTGGGCTGTGTTTATCCTCATAAACATCCTCACCCAGACGGGCCTTTCATTCCTCATGGCCCAGGCTGAATTCGGGATATACCTGCTGAGCCTGCTGGTGTATTTTGTGGCAGAGCCGCTAGTCTTTATCGTGGAAGCCCTGGCTTATGTGTTCCTGCTGCGGGAAAAGAGCTGGAAGCGCGGCATGGCCTGTGCTCTTTCCGCCAATGCCGCCAGCCTGTTTTTGGGGCTGCTGCTATACGCCTTTGTCCCCATATGATGAAAAAACCGTACCCGGTGAAAAAGCCGGATACGGTTTTTGAGTTACAGGGTAATTATTTTCGCAGCTTGGGCAGGGCCAGCAGGATAAGCAGGCCAATGCCCTGAAAGACAAAGAGGGTAAAGGAAGAAAGCTGGCGCATACCTCCAAAGCAGGCCATAAAGGCCACCAGGATAAAGCCGCACACCACCACCGCGCACTGGATTGCCACCAGCAGGCCTGTCATGCGCTTTTGCTCCACACAGGCGGAAATAACGCTGAGCATAGATTCCATGCGGCCTTTTGTGGCCACCAGCGCGTCTGCCCGGGGGATTTTCTCCTCCATCAGCTTCTGGGCCTCCTGACCAAGCTGACCGTCCAGAATCCCCACAGAGGCAGTGTCAATGCCAAACAGCCGGGCCACCAGCGCCGGGGTAACATTGGGATCCGTAGTGCGCACAAGCACCGTAATGCCGCTGTCCTCCATGCGCTGCAGCTCGTTTTTCTTCCGGCGGTCTGCGCCATAGGTGAGCACCAGCATGGCGGCAACTGCCGCGTCCACCGCAATATAAATGATAGACTTATTCCCGGAGGCATACTGCGTCTCTTCCTCCCGGGCAGGCACTTCAATGCGGTTGTTGATAAGCAGGCCGCGATTGCCAATATAGATTTTCCTGCCATCCACCCAGCCTACAATGCCGCCTCCCGGCTCATAGTGGAACTTTTCCACCTCCGGCAAAGCGTCCTCGTTTTCGCTGATAACCTGGTCAAACACGCTGGAAAGGGGGCCGCCGATTTCCTTCATCAAAGCGGAAGCGGACATAATGGCTTCCTCAGCCCCAATGCGGTTGCCAAAGGTCTTAATGCCCCCCAGCACCACTGTGCCAGGAGGGAACAGCTCGGAAGCGTCGCACACAACAGCGTTTACGTCCCCCAGCTTTTCAATGGCTTCATAGCTGACCACCATGGCCCCGGCCCGGCGTGCCGTCTTGCACAGGCGGCTTAAAGGCAGGTTTACTGCCAGCATGTTCCCTGCCGCCACACAGGCACAGCAGGCCGCCGCCAGGGCGCTGAGGGCAGAGGACACGCTTTTCGTCACCAGCAGGCTGCAAATGCATAGCACCAGGGAGGACAAAAGCCCAATAGGCGCAATAAGCTGGGAGGAGGATTCTGTGGGATCCGGGCTGTAGGAAAGCTCTAAAAAGCGCTTTAAGAAGCCAGCCCTGCACTGGTAGGCTACCAATGGTTTTTCCGCCACCACATCCTTGGTCATCTTCAAAGAGGTGTTGTAGTCATCAAAGGTGCGCACAGCGTATTTCTGCTCCCGGGAGGTGACAAACCGGAAATTGCTGTGGATGCGCCGGAGCATGGTCAGCTTTCCGGCCGCGTTTAAGAACAGCAGGGCAGTAAGCACAACAGCGTACAGGTGCAGCTTGCCGTCTGCCAAATCGCTTTGGAAGAAAACTGCTCCCAGGGTCTGCACCGCCACCGCCACCGCAGCCACTGCGCAGGCGCTGTCAGAGTTGGCGCTGAGGGAGAACAGGGCCTTTAAGCCGTTGCCCACTGTGCGGTAGCAAATACCCATGGACACACCGGCAAGCACCACAGTCAGGATAATAAAGATAATGGGCATAGAACCCACATCCCCGCCGGCAGAGAAGCGCCCGCCGAAAATCAGGTTCACAACAGTCAGGATAAGGGTACACACCCCGGTTATCATCATGCGCATGGAAAGCTCGTGCATGTCCCCCCGCAACTCGTGGGCAATGGACTTTGCATCCTCCGGGCCAGTATAGTCCTCAATGGATTCTCCGGTGTCCACATCCGGGGCGGGCATTTCCTCCTCAGGGAGATTTATCTCCAGCTTTTTGTTCTTCACCCTGCGGCGGGGCGCAGCCTCCTCCATCTCTGCCTGCAAGGCTTGCTGCAGCCCTTCAGATTCAGACAGCAGGGCGCTTTGCAGCACATCCGCATGGATGATATGGGTGGCAATGCGCCGGGAGCGGTATTCGTATATGCTCTGCACCCGGGGGATTTCCGCCATGGGCCTGGGGGGCGGCGCTTTCTGCCTTGGAGGGGCCGCGGGCATTTCGATAGTGGCCTGAGGCTCTGCTTCCGGGGCTGGCTGTGCCAAGGACTCTCCTGCTTCCGCGGCTTGTCCCTCTCCGGAAAGGGGTTCCCGCTCTGAAAGGAGGGGCGCTGGCTGTGCTTCTTCCGCGTAGGCAGGTTCCTGCCCCACAGGGGCTTCCTGTGCCAGCCCGTCCTCCATGAGGGCTTCCTCCGGCTCCAGCATCACTTCCCCAGTCATGTGCTCTTCCAAAGCAGGCTCTGGCACTTCCTCCGGGGCTGGGGCGAATTCCAATATTTTGTGGACAGTTTCCTCGCTGACTGTGGCCGCTTCCATCCCGCCGCCTTCCTGCACCTGCTGCAGTTCCACGGTGTTGTTCAGCACATTCAGCTTGATTTCCATAGTCTGGTCGGAGGAGGTTTCCAGCATGGCCCGCTGGATGTCCGGCAGTTCCTCCTGGCTTCTCTTCCCGCCCTCCACGTCGATCCCGTGCTGGCGGGCATAGGGATCCGCCGCAAAGGCCGTAACAGGCATGGGGGCCACCACGCCGAATTCATCGGCTATCTGCTCCTCGTCCACCCCGGCAGTCTGGACGGCCTCTGCCACCCGGCGGCGGCGCTCTTTCTGCAGGCGCTGGAAATTCTCCTCCACCTCCTGATCAATGGCAGTGGTGGAGTCGTCAAACAGCGCCTTAAAGCTGTCCCCTCCCGGGGCCATGTCCTCGGGCACGTCATTGTCCAGGCGGTATTCATCCAGAGGCTTTAGCTGGATGCCATAGTACATGTCCTCGCCCTCGTCAAAGTCCGGCATCTTTTTCCGCCTGCCGAAAAGCCCCCACTTTTTCTTCTTCTTTTTCGGCTTCTCCTGGGGCAGTTCTTCCTCAGGGGAAATTTCCTCCTCCTGGAAAGGCGGCTCCGCAGGGGGAGCGGGTTGGGGCGCTTTTACAGGGACAGGCCGGGGCTGGGCAGGGGCCTTTGCGGGGGTCTCCTGCCTTGGGGGCGCAGGTTTGTCGGGGACAGGATCTGGCGGCTGGGGGGCAGGCAGATCCATCTCCCCTGCGCCCTCCCGGCGCGCCCGTTCTTCCGCCAGAATATCTTCCAAAGTAAAATCCGGTTTCTCTGCCATGGTGTTAGAGATCCCTCCTTTTGGGATTGAACGCCTGCAGCCCGCTTCTCTGGCGGGCCGCCTCGCAGCACAGCACACCTGCCGCAACTGAGGCGTTCAGCGAATTGATTTTGCCCATCTGGGGCAGGGACAGCACAAAGTCGGCCTTTTCTTTCACCAAGCGGCTTACCCCCCGGCCCTCAGAGCCTATCACCAGGGCGCAAGGCCCGGTCAAATCCGCCTGCACCCAGGGCTGCCCGTCCATATCGGCAGCGTATATCCACACGCCCTGTTTCTGTAAGTCCTCCAGCAGCCGGGGCAGGTTCTGCACCCGGGCCACAGGCAGATGCTCCACAGCCCCTGCCGAGGCCCTGCCCACAGCATAAGTAAGCCCCACGCTGCGCCGCTTGGGGATAATCACCCCATGGGCGCCCGCGCATTCCGCAGAGCGTATCACAGCCCCCAGGTTGTGGGGATCCTCCAGCCCGTCGCATATCACCAGGAAAGGAGGCTCGCCCCGCTTCCGGGCCAGGGCCAGCAGATCCTCCACCCGGGCATATTCCTTCACAGCCGCCACTGCCACCACGCCCTGGTGATGCTCTCCGGGGCACAGGTGGTTCAGCTTCTGTATGTCCACTTCCTTCACAGCGGCCCCGGCCTCCTTGGCTTTTGCCACAAGGGCCAACACCGGGCCGCTTGCCTCTCCCCGGGAAATATACAGGCTGTCAATGGTGCGGCCCGCCCGCAGGGCTTCGCTTACAGCGTTGCGCCCGGCTATGATGTTTTCATCTGTCCGGCTTCCTCTTTGCTTTTCCAACTTCCGGCGCACATCCTTTACAAAAGGGGATTTCTTCATGCAATACAGTTTTTCAGGGGTTATCATGGGAAACAGGGAAAATCATGTCCCTTATATTGTACCGTATTCTGCCGCAAATTTCAAATAAAAATGCGCAATCCAGCCGACAAAAGCCCGGTTTCTTTGACTTTCCCCATAAAATTGATACAGGGAAGGCGGATTTATCCCTTTTTTTGCAAAAAAATTCTTTTTGCAAGGGGAAAACAGGCTCAAACATCAGTTTCCATAAAACACTTTCCCTCTTTGTGAACCAATGTGGAAAACTCTGTGGAAAATGTGGATAACTCCTTGTCCGCCAAGGGTTTTCCCGGTGGAAAAGGGAAAGAAAGGGGCTTTTCCACACTTATGGCAGGGAATTCCCCCATTCAATATCCACCCAGGGAATATATTTTCCCACAAATTCTTGTGTCAAGCCCCCTGCCCGGCAGGAAACGCATAGAGTATACAGCCGGGAAATAGGGAAATTTTGCCTGCCTGCCCTGTTTTGGGGCTGTTCATTTCCCCTTTTTTGTGCTATACTGCAAGAAACAGGGCGAAATGCCGGGAAATCCTCCCTTGCGCCCTGCTTTTTCATGATGCATATTTATACTTTTTGTAAATTTAACAAAAAAAGAAAGGCGGCGAACATATGACAGAACCCCTCTGCTCCATCCCCGCCTCCTTCAGCCTGGCCCAAACCCTGGACTGCGGCCAGGCCTTCCGCTGGCAGCCCCTGCCGGGAGAGCCGGGGGCCTGGCAGGGCGTGGCACAGGATAAAGCGCTGGTTGTGCGGGAAGCCCAGGGCAGGCAGCACTTTTCCTGTTCCCAGGCGGAATTTGACTCCTTCTGGCGGGGATACTTTGATCTGGACGAAGACTATGAGGCAAAGCGCGCGGCCCTCAGCGCCCTAAGCCCGGTGCTGGCAGAGGCAGCCGCCTTTGCCCCGGGCATCCGGCTGCTGCGGCAGGATCCTTGGGAAGCCCTGTGCTCTTTCATCATCTCCCAGAACAACAATATACCCCGGATAAAGGGCATCCTCCAGCGGCTGTGCCAGGGCTGGGGCAGCCCCATTCCTGGCACAGGGCTTTCCGGATTCCCCTCCCCCCAGGCCCTGGCAGGGGAAACGCCGGAAAGCCTTGCCCCTCTGCGGGCAGGCTTCCGGGCAAAATATCTCATAGACGCGGCCCAAAAGGTATCGTCGGGAGAGGTAAGCTTGGAAGCCGTGGACAAGGCCCCTCTGGAGGAGGGCCGCCGGGAGCTGCAAAAAATCAGGGGCGTCGGCCCCAAGGTGGCGGAATGCGCCCTGCTGTACGGCTTCCATAAAACCCGGTGCTTCCCCATGGACGTGTGGATGAAGCGGGCCATGCACACCCTTCTTCCCGGCTTTTCCCCAGAGGATTTCGGGGAAAACGCGGGCCTTGCCCAGCAATACATTTTTCATTACAGCCGGATGCATCCCGCCCTTTTTGCCAAAGCGGCAGGAGAAAACCCATAAAGAGGAGGCCGCTATATGGCAGGCTTATATATCCATGTCCCTTTCTGCCGGGGCAAATGCCCTTACTGCGATTTTTATTCCCTGCCCTGCGAGGAGGGCGCCATGGATGCCTATGTCCGCCGGACAGAGGCAGTGCTGGCCCAGTGGGGGGGTATGCCTATAACTACAATCTATTTTGGGGGCGGCACCCCCAGCCTGCTGGGGCCAGAGCGGCTTTCCCGTTTGCTCCGGCAGGCCAGAAAATCCTTCCCCCTTGCCCCTCCGGGGGAAGCCACCCTGGAGGCAAATCCCACCCATGTGAACGAGGCCTTTTTTGCCGCCCTGGCCGAAGCCGGGTTCACCCGCCTTTCCATGGGGATGCAGTCGGCAGACCGGGAAGAGCTAAAGCTCTTGGGCCGTGCCCACAGCCCGGAGAATGTAGAGGAAGCTGTGAAAGCCGCTCAAAGGGCTGGGTTCCGGAATATTTCCCTGGACATGATGCTGGGCCTGCCCGGCGGGAGCAGGGAAAAGCTGGGCCGCACCATCGCGTTTGCCTCTGGCTTGGGAGTGCAGCATATCTCTGCCTACATCCTGAAGGTGGAGCCGGGCACTCCCTTTGCCTCGGCGGGCCTTGTTCTGCCAGACGGGGACGAAACCGCCGAAGAGTATCTTTTCTGCGTGGAAGAGCTTGCCCGTCAGGGTTTCTTCCAGTATGAAATCAGCAATTTCTCCCGCCCCGGCTTTGAAAGCCGCCATAACCTTATTTACTGGCAGGGGGAGGAGTATCTGGGCATAGGCCCCGGGGCGCATTCCTTCCAAAACGGCAGGCGGTTTTACTTTCCCCGGGATCTGGAGGGCTTCCTGGCGGGATCCGCACCCGCGGACGACGGGCCGGGCGGATCTTTTCCGGAATACGCCATGCTCCGCCTGCGCCTAACAGAGGGGCTAAGCGAGGCAGGCTGCGGGGAAAGGTTCGGCCCTGCCGGAAAGGGAGCCTTCCGCCGCCTGCTGGAAAACGCCAAAACCTGCCCGCCCCATCTTATCCGGATATCCCCCCAGTCCCTCCGGTTCACCCCGGAAGGCTTCCTGGTGTCAAATGCCCTGCTGCTGCGCCTGCTGGAGGGCGCGGAGGCATAAGGCACATGCTTTGGACACTCCCCCCGCCCAGGCCGCATTGACAATCTGCTCAAAAGCAGGTATGATATAAGCAGGATTCTCATACAATACAGATCAGAATACCGGAAGGAAGTGCTGGCATGAAGGTATCGCGGCTGGTAAAAGCCTTGGGGCTTCAGGGCTTTGAGGACGTGGAGGTTACAGATATTGTGTACGATTCCCGGAAGGCCCTGCCGGGCTGCGCGTTTGTATGCCTGCGGGGGGCAAGCGCTGACGGGCACCAGTATGCCGCCAAGGCCTGCGCCGCCGGGGCAAAGGTGGTTGTGGCGGAAGAGCCTGTGGAGGCCCCGGGCGCCCAGGTGCTGCTGGTGCCGGACACCAAAAAAGCCCTGGCCCTGATGAGCGCCGCCTTTTTCGGGAACCCGGCAGAGGGGGACATCCAGGTTATCGGCATCACAGGCACAAAGGGGAAAACCAGCACCGCTTATATGATACAGGCCATTTTGCAGGCTGCGGGGCATAAAACCGGGATTATCGGCACGGTGGGGGTGCTTATCGGCCATAAGCTGACCCAGATTGAAAACACCACCCCCCAAAGCTATGAGGTGCAGAGATACCTGCGGGAAATGGCAGACGCCGGGTGCGAATACTGCGTAATGGAGGCCTCCTCCATCGGCCTGCGGGACTTCCGGGTATACGGATTCCCCTTTAAAGCCGGGGTGTTCACAAATTTTTCCGAAGATCACATTGGCGGGGTAGAGCACAAGGACATGCAGGAGTATCTGGAAAGCAAGGCCCTGCTGTTCCCCATGTGCGAAACCGCTGTAGGCAATTTTGACGATGAGGCCGTCATGGGCGTGCTGGAAAAGGCCCCCTGCCCTGTTAAGACCTTTGGCTTCGGCACGGGGGCAGATTATCAGGGAAGCGGCTGCGCCCACCTAAACCGGCCCGGCTTTCTGGGCATCACCTTCCAGGTGTCCGGCGCTCTCCAGTTCGCCGCCCAGGTGGGCCTGTCCGGACGTTTTAATGCCAGCAATGCCCTGGCAGCCATTGCCTGCTGCCACCAGTTGGGCATCCCCCAGGCCGCTATGGAGGAGGGCCTGGGGCAGGTGCGGGTAAAGGGGCGGGTAGAGCCTGTGGAGGTGCCAGGCCCCTTCACCCTGCTGCTGGACTATGCCCACAATGCCGTTGCCATGGAAAACCTGCTTGTCACCCTGCGGGAATATAACCCCGCAAGGCTTATCTGCCTGTTTGGCGCAGGAGGAAACCGGTCCCGGGTGCGGCGGTATGAGATGGGGGAGGTAAGCGGCAGGCTGGCCGATCTCTCCGTAATAACAGAGGACAATTCCCGGGACGAGGACGTGATGGATATCATCGCGGACATTAAAACCGGAATGGCAAAAACCAGCGGGAAATATATCGAGATCCCCAACCGGCGGGCGGCAATCAAATGGTGCCTGGAGAACGCGGGGGAAGGGGATATTGTGGTGCTGGCAGGCAAGGGCCACGAGGATTACCAGGAGATTAAGGGAAAAAAATATCCCTTTGACGAGCGTGTGGTGGTGAAAGAGCTGCTGGAAGAGCTGGCACAGGAAAGCGCCAACTGCGTGAGCGCGCCCTGATTTTAGGATCAGTCCCTTTTTTAAAAGCTTTGCCGGTAGCCTCTCTATAGGCTGTTCTCCGCAATCAAAAAAGCGCCGGGGGAAAATTCTCCCTCCGGCGCTTTTCCGCGTTTATTTTGATTTGCTGTTGATAATCTTGCTCAGCTCTTCCATGAAGCTGTTGATATCCTTAAACTGCCGGTATACCGAAGCAAAACGCACATAGGCCACCTCGTCCACAGACTTCAGCTTTTCCATGGCATAGGTGCCAATGCGCTGGGAGGAAATCTCCCTGTCCAGGGAGTTCTGGAGCAAAGCCTCAATCTCGTCCACAATCCGCTCCAGGGTGTCCACAGAGACAGGCCGCTTCTCGCAGGCGCGCAGAAGGCCGTTTAACAGCTTGCTGCGGTCGAAAGTTTCCCGGGACTTGTCCTTTTTAATCACGACAATAGGCACGTTTTCAATGATCTCATAGGTTGTAAAGCGCTTGCCGCATTTCAGGCATTCCCGGCGGCGGCGGATGCGCTCGCCTTCATCGGTGGGGCGGGAATCCACCACCCTGCTTTCACTGTAGCCGCAATAGGGACACTTCATAGCCGATACCTCCCAAAAAGTATTCTATAAGTAAACACATTGCCTATGAGGGCAAAACGGAGTGTTTCTGTCAACCACAATATATGGGACACAAAGGCCCTGTCTGAAAAGTATACACGAAATATAGGGAAAATGCAAGAAGATCCGCGAAAAAAAGAAAGCGCGGCCCAAAAAAATTTGTGTATTCCCCCGGACAGCCGCCCTTAACAGCCAAAAGCCTTTTCCAGAACCGCCCGGGATTTTTCCAGCTCGCCCGGCTCGCCAAAGCCGCTGCGGTACACCTCTGTCACCACTGCGCCCTGATAGCCTGCCCTCTCCAGCAGGCGGCGGAACCCGGCCAAATCAAAATCCCCTGCCCCGGGCAGCAGGCAGGCCTCCCCCTCCCGGCAGCCGCTGAGATGTACATGGCAAAGCCTGTCCCCCATAGCCCCTGCCACATCCTCTATGGAAAACCCGGAAAGCCTGCACTGCTTTACGTCCAGCACAAAGGCGCAGTCCTCCCCCAAATAGGAGCGCATCCCCTGCAGGAAAGCCGGGCGGGCGCTTTTCAGCCTGCGTACATTTTCCTGGGCAGGGCGGGCGCCTGTCCCTGCCGCCCTGCGGTATAAGTTCCCAAAGCGCTCCCAATATTCCTGGTCGCTCAGCTTCCCGTGGCCCTCCATCTGCCCATGCACCACGAAATATCCGGCCCCCAGATAGGCGGCGGCTTCTGCATACCGCAGGTAAAAGTCCATCCCCTCCTCTGTGCGCCGGGGATAGTCCCCAAAAAGCAGCATGGATTCCATGGCAGCGGTAAAGGGGTGGACAGACACAAAGCTTGCCCCATAGCAGGATCCCATGGCCTTCAGCTCCCGCAGAAAGGGCTTTTCCATTTCCCGGGCAGAGTTGAGGAATACTTCAAAACAGCGGTACCCCTGCTCCAAGAGGATTTCCAGGGACTTCTCCGTTTCCATAGGGTACAGACATGCGGTGCTGATGCCGGTCTGCAAGGCAAACACTCCCTTTCCTGTGTTTCATCAAAAAAGCCTTATCAACGATATAGCAAAAAGGCCGGAGCCTGCTTTTGCAGGCCCGGCCTTTAGCGCCTGGGCGGTAAACTTACAGCTTAACCACGTTCACAGCGCGCAGCTTCTCGCTGTTCTTGGGATCCGGCTCGGTTTCAAAAGTGACCTTCTGGCCTTCTTCCAGAGTCTTGAAGCCCTCGGACTGGATAGCGGAGAAATGTACGAACACGTCCTCGCCGCCCTCGTCGTTGGAAATGAAGCCATAGCCCTTTTCTGCGTTGAACCATTTAACTGTACCGTTCATGATCGGCACCTCCATAGAAAGTATTGCGTATCCGGCTAGCCGAGCCGGATAACGGGAATTTCCTTGAGGGGAGAAGCCCGTGCTCCGTGCCTGACAAAAAACTCACAGCTTGTGTAAATCATCAGACGCTCCAATGACTTACAGAAACTGCGAGTTCATCTTTCGTGCTATCAGAATACAATGGTATTATACCATGGGATATAGACTTTGTCAACCCCCCAACCGCCGCAAATCCGGGAAAGAAAGGAAGAAAAAGCAAAACCGGCGGGGCTTCTGCCCGCCGGCCCTTTGTCAATCCGTTTCCTCTTTCATAGCGGCGAAACACTCGCTGCAATAGACAGGGCGATCCTCCCGGGGCTGGAAGGGCACATGGGCCTCTTTCCCGCAGGAAGCGCACACAGCCGTAAACATCTCACGCTGGGAACGGCCTGGGTTTTTGCGGGCTTGGCGGCATTCCCTGCAGCGCTGGGGCTGGTTAGCAAAGCCTTTTTCCGCATAGAATTCCTGTTCCCCGGCTGTGAACACGAACTCCCTGCCGCACTCTTTGCAGGTAAGGGTCTTGTCCTCATACATGATTTGAAACCTCGCTTTACCGTAATACTTGTTGCCCGCAACGGAGTTGCACCGTTTTCTCTCATACCTGGGCATATATAGGGTACAAGCCCGGCTTACTCCATGGCCCGCAGCTTGCTGCGCACCCTGTGCAGGGCATTGTCGCAGGACTTCTGGGACACCCCCAGCTTTTCCGGTAGCTCCCGCCTGGGGCAGCCGCTGAGGTACAGCGCCAGCACCCGGCGTTCTAAAGGGGAAAGGGACGCTTCCAGCCTTTGGCGAAGCTGGTGAAGCCATTCCCGCAGCTCCAGCGCGGCCCCGGGATCTTCCCCTGCCACGGTGAAAGCCATATCGCCGCTGTCCAGGGAAACCGATTCGTTCAAAGTCCTGTTGCCGCTGCTGCCATAGCGCCGCACAGCGCTTGCCATACGGTTATAGATGCACACCCCCGCATAGGTGGAAAAGGAAGCCCCGGCCCTTTCGTCAAAGGATACTGCCGCTGTGTACAGCCCCCAAAGGCCCTCCTGGGTCAGATCCTCCACCTCCGGCGCATGGGCGCCGGAAAACCTGTGGGCCTTTGCCCGCACCAGCCACAGATACCGGGCGCTAAGCGCCGTAAAGGCATCCGCGTCCCCCTGACGCACCCGGCGCGCTAACTGCGCGCTGCTCCATTCTTCAAAATCCCCGGACATCCCGACACCTCGCGGCAGGGCTTTACAGTCGGCAAGGCCGCATGCTTGAAAATCAGGCTGTACCGGTTTTCAAGCGCGTTTACTGTATCGCCCCTTCTGCTGTATTTTCTCTCTAATCATATCCTAAACCTCCCGCTCCGTCAAGAAGTTTTTCCCATAAGTCTTAAAAAATATGGTTTTTCTCTAAGTTTCCCTTTTTGCGCCTTTATGGTATAATA
>NZ_QWEO01000029.1 GCF_009936035.1 Neglectibacter sp. X58
TAATTCTGTTGTTCTCTCATAAAACTGCCTCCTTATCAGTCCGAGAAACAACAGGGTTTATGCTCGTCTGTCATCTACACTATACCACATTAAAGCATTAAAGTCAAGCTGACAGCCTGCTGCTTCTGACGATACTGCACACATATTTTAACTGCTTGTGTCGTAAAGGATTTTCTTTACGGCGGCTTCGTGGATGGCTTCGCTTGCCGTCCTTCTCCGTCTGGATGCCCCGCCGCTCCATCTGACTGGCAGCAACGCCCATGTGGATGGTGGGAATTTTCTCAACGCCCTGCCGCTCGTAACTGCGGTGGTCTATCCGCTCCGGTCGGCCTGCCGCCTCCAACGCTCGGTTAGCGTAAGCGGCCCATGCCGCCCGCCACTTCTCGGCGTTCTCTCGATTGTTCCAATCGGTGGTGTCCTCCCGGTGATTCTTCCATCCACTTTTGCCGTCCGGGATACGGTTGCCCTTGCTATCCAGGTCATAAACTTTCCGGCACTTCGGCCCCCACTTACCATCAGGACGGAGGGGCCGGATCGTCAGCATGATATGAGCGTGGGGATTGCCGTCACCCTTATCATGGAGTGCAAAGTCGGCGCACATTCCAGCGTCCGCGAAATTGTCTTTGACAAACGCCCGGACAAGGGCTAACTGTTCCGCTCTGGACAACTCCACGGGAAGGGCAACTTCGATTTCACGGGCAAGCTGGGCATCGCTGGATTTCTCGATTTGCCCCACGGAGTTCCAGAGGGTGGAGCGGTCTTGAAACTCCGGCGGGGCGTGGGTAGGCAGTATGATTTCAGTATGGACAACACCGGGCTTGTGCGTGTAGTCATGGGTGCGCCCGTCCCACCCGTTTGTTAGCCGCTCACCGCTCCGGTAGGCGGCAGCAGCGACAGCCGAACGGCCCACGCTCCGCTTGATGATTTGGATGGGACAATGAAAAAAGGCGTGGACATCTGCGTGATTGATATGCCTCTTCTGGACATCCGCACCGCTAAAGACCTCATGGGCACCTTCATCGCTGACCTGGTGCTACAAATCCTCTCCTTCGTGGCCGAGAGCGAGAGGGAGAACATCCGCCAGCGGCAAGCCGAGGGCATTGCGGCGGCAAAAGCCCGGGGCGTAAAATTCGGTCGGCCAGAGCAGGAGTTGCCAGACAATTTTCACGTGCTGCTCTTAGCATGGCAGAAGAGAGAGATCAGCCTGCGGGAAGCCGCAGACGCGTGCGGCCTGCCGAAATCGACCTTTTATGACGCCGCCAAACGCACGGAATCTGCCGAAAAACCAAAAAAATGCAGTGTCCGAAAACTTGTAGGTAACCGGACAGCAATTTTTTCAAAAAACCGCTTATCTTTTCCGAAAGCACGCCGATATACTGTGTGTAAGCAAGAAAGCAACGCTAAATAAGCAGTGTCCGATAAATCACACTTGTCCGGACAAAATTGCTAGGGGAGGGCGCGGTTTATGCAGATACAAGATGTTCTGTTTGATGGGAACCCTTCCTTGCAGCCGGATGAAATGAAGGCCTGGTTAAGTGATTTAGCACAGGAAATCGTTTCGTTTATTGTGGAAAGCGACGCCGAACACAGCCACGAATTGCTGAGCGGGTTTGTAGGCGACTTATTTATGTCCGCCACCAAGCAGTCCATCAAAGAGGACAGGCGCAAAAAGCAGGCCGAGGGTATCGCGAAGGCCAAAGCTGAAGGCGTAGCCTTTGGCCGCAAACGGAACCCTTTGCCGGACAATTTCGAGGAAGCCCGGCTGCTTTGGCGCAATCACGAATTGAAATTAAAAGACGCGGCAAAGCATTGCGGCATGGCAGAAACCTCTTTTTATGATGCGGTTCGCCGCATGGAAGAGCCTGTCAAGGTGAACAGCCGCAAGCCTTTGCCGGAGAATTTTGAAGAAGCCCGGCTGCTGTGGCGCAGCCACAAACTGAAGATGAAGGATGCCGCTGAGCGCTGCGGGATGGCCCCGTCTACATTTTATGGTGCGGTTCAGCGGGTGGAAAGTGCCAATAACGATTGAAACTATAACAACGGGAGGGAACCCGGTATGCTGACTTTGAGGATCAAAGCAGGTGAATGTATTACCATCGGCGACAACATTTCTGTTCATGTATACCGCTGGCGGGGCGGCTCTGTAGAACTGGCTGTGAATGCACCCAAGGAAGTGGCGGTGCGGCGGAAGTGGGCAGAGGAAGCGCCGGAAATTTCATTGCGTGAAAAATAATTTTGGTTTCTGCCAGTCCTAGGCTGGTTGAAATATACAGTGCTGAATAAGCAAACTTGGCCAGTTTGCCTAAACGGCGCACAAACCCGGCGAAGGACGCCGGAAGGTAAAAAACGCTAAATATAATTTTGAAGGAGAAAAATTATGCGTATTCAACACAACATCCTGGCGATGAACGCTTATCGCAACTACAACACCAACACCTCCGCTTTGGCGAAGAACCTGGAAAAGCTGTCCTCTGGCTACAAGATTAACCGCGCTGGCGACGACGCTGCTGGTCTGGCTATTTCTGAGAAGATGCGCGCCCAGATCACTGGCTTGAACGCTGCCCAGAAGAACGTAAAGGACGGCATTTCTCTGGTGAAGACCGCTGAAGGCGCTATGCAGGAAATCCAGGACATGCTCAACCGCATGAAGTATCTGGCCACCCAGTCCGCTAACGGCACTTATCAGGACGAGGTTGACCGTGAGAACCTGCAGGCAGAAGTTGATAAGCTCAGCACAGAAATTGACCGTATCGCCGATTCCGCCAACTTCAACGGCATCAAGCTGTTGGACGGCTCCATGGAAGCTGGCGCAGCCGGCAAGCGCGCCACTATTGATCCGAAGGCTACTGTAAACCAGGTGGAAACCAGCACGGTTGCTTCTAGCGTGGATCCTACCTTTAGGATTTCTCTGGACGGCCTGCGCGTTGTGGCTTCCGCTTCCGGCACTGTTACCCTGAACTTTAAGATTGGAAACGCAAGCTTTACTGCACAGGCCACAAGAGTTAGGAAGGGCGAGATCCTGAAGGGAACTAACTTCAGCTTTGTTGCAGCTTCCGGTACAATTTCTGGGAAGATAACTATTGCAATATCTGCTTCTGGCGTTGTTACCTATACAGGAAGCACAGCCTCTACAGCCTTTAGCGCGGCAACAGGCGCAGCTTTGACACAGATTTTGAATTCTGACTTTACCTTTACAGTAACTGCAAGCGGAGGCGCGCTTTCCACTGTTACAGGGGCCAACAGCGTCTATAACGGCAAGGCAGAAGCTATTACCACCGGTAAAGTGAAGAACCCCGGCCAGGTGGCCCAGGCTGAGTTTGCGCTGACTGAGGATATGCTGCAGGACGGCGCTCAGATTAAAATCGGCAAGGAAACCTATACGGTAAGTTATAAGGCTTCCACTTCCAACAGCACTACTTTGGGCCTGAAGGACTTTGTGAAGGATGGCAAGCTTGACTTTGCCAACAATAAGAACGCCATTGCCGACGCCCTGACCAAGGCTGCCTCGAACAATGCTATGTTCAAGGTTTCTCATAATAGCGACGGCACCATCCGGGTTACCCAGACTGAATCTCACCATGCAGGGGCCGAGGCTGCTGGCGAAACCATGTACACAGCAGATGACGTGAAGAAGTGGATCAGCGTGTCCGGCGCTGCTGGCCGTTCTGGCGCCCTGCAGCTCCAGATTGGTGACACTGCAGATACCTACAACCAGATGATGGTTAACATTAAGGATATGCATGTGTCTTCTCTGGGCATCAACGGCTTGAACATCAGCGATGCACAGAACGCTGCCAAGGCTATCGACAAGGTTATGAACGCCATCAACACTGTGTCCTCTGTCCGCGGCGAACTGGGCGCAACCCAGAACCGTCTGGAGCACACCGCTAACAACCTGAGCGTCATGGCTGAGAACATTCAGGACGCTGAGTCCACCATCCGCGACACAGACGTTGCCGAAGAGATGATGGCTTACACCAAGAACAACATCCTCATCCAGTCCGCACAGGCTATGCTGGCTCAGGCCAATGCTGTGCCTCAGGGTGTGTTACAGCTCTTAGGCTAATAGTAGCTGTTAGCTGTAGTGGAGCCGCCTGAGTTTCCCGTAAAAAATCGGTAGATTTTTTACGGAGAGGAGCGGCCGGCCGGAAAGCGGAGCAGTGCTGGGCATAGCCCAGCACTGCGAGCCGCAAGGCCGTACCGCGACGAAGGGTGTGCTGCAGCTCCTCGGCTAATTTCGTTAGCTAAAAAGCAGGAAAATGTTGTTCTAAAAGTAAATCCCACGCACAAGGAGAGGGGGCAGGCATGTGCCTGTCCCCTTTTTGTCGGGGATCCTGAAAGGGTATCGAAGGATGAAAGCGATTGAGATAGCGCAGAGACTGGCGCAGTTAAACGAGATTGACAAGGCGGTAAAGGCATATAAGATTGCCCTCACGGAGGAGCCGGATCCTACCACGCAAATGGAGGCGGCGGCTTATATCCTGCAGTTTGGAAAGGGCGAAGACTACAAGATTTCCTATACGTTTTTCAGGGATTTATATAACCGGGGCGTTTTCCAGGAAAACATCCTGGAGATTATGGGCGAGGCCTTCTTCGAGCCAAACCTGCGGCTGATGAAGTCCAGGTATGACAGGAACTGCAAGTATTTATCCAAGTATCCCTATATTTTCCGCAGCGATTTTCCTAAATTTGAGGACTTGCCCCTGCGGTTTTACCCCTATGATGATAACAGCTATACGCCTTTTGACATGGAGGCACAACGCTTTGGGGAATATGTCAATTTCCGGGATACCGTTATCAAGCATAATTTTTTTCATGATTTAGAAAATCCCATCCTCGCAGAGGATGTTACTTCCCAATATGAATTGGAATATCTCAGGGACAACGTGCGCAAAAGCGAGGACGTGGCCCGGGAAAACCATATATATTTGTACTATAATAGCTGGCCGCTTTTCTGCTCGTATCTTACCTGTTTGAATCTAAAGCCCCTGCTGGACAGCCGGAAATTTGTGTTCCTGTTCGAAGATGAGCGGTGCAAGTATCCCATAGACTTCAAAGAAGAATTTGGCGTTGACTACAGCCAGTGTACTGTGCAGCCAGTGCGTGTAGGGGAGGTTACAAAGCTTGTCTGGCACACCCAGCTTTCCACCCACAACGGCGGCGACTTTTTCAACGAAGTTTTCGACTCCCACCCCAATCTGCTGTGCCTGCCCTCTATGATGATGTATAGCGTGGAGGAGAGCATTAAGAAGAGCAGGGAGGCTTTCGAGCGGGTTTCCAGCCTGAAACAAGCTTTAGAATGCATTGAAGGCTGGCCACCGCAGACCATAGAGGAACTGTACCGGATGCGGGACAGGACGGACAAGGACATCCTGGTGGCAATCTTCCTCAACAACGAGATGGCGACGGCAGGGCTGGACAGGGAGTCCAGAATTGTACCCGCCGTGTTTTTCCAGCCCCACTTCCACAACATTGTGTATTCGCTGAAGGTGGATGAGAAAAACCGGGCTGTTTTAAATGCGGCGAACTATGAACTGGTGAAAAAATCCCCTATATTCCAGGGCTTTAAATACATAAAAACCTTTACACCCATGCGCCGGTTTACCACCAGCCATGGGGCTACAGTGCGGTTTATGTATGCCTCTGCGTTGGCAAGCAACAAGGAGGGCAAGGAAACGAAGAGCGTGGTAAGCGATGCGATTTCCGAACGCGTTTTGAACCGCAGTTTTATGATTGACCCAGAGGACAGGCTGTACCATGACAGTGTTTTGGTGAGGCTGGAAGATGGGAAGCTGAATCCCAAGGCCACCTTCTCCGCCTTATCTGCTTTTTTGGATCTGCCATACACAGAGAGTATGACATATTGCTCAGAAAACGGAAAAGCAAGGGACTATGGAGGCGGGCTTACGGACGGGTTTGATCCAGCACCCATTTACAGAACCTACGATGAATACGTCAATGACAGCGAGCGGCAGTTTATCGAATACTTCTTGCGGGACGCCTATGAATATTATGGGTATTCCTTCCAGTACTATGATGATTCAGCGGTTGACCAGAAAAAAACGGAAGAATGGATTTCCGGTTTTGATACCATGAACCACTATATCATCGAAACCTGGAAGGAGGTATTCGGTACCATAAAACTAGCAGTAGACGGAGAGGAAAAAGATGCCCAGCGCCAACAGATGCTGGAGAGCTTTTTGGATGATATGTATAAGAACCGCGTGAGAATTGTGAAGATTCTCATGCGCGGGTTGAATTTCATAAATGAAAACGGCCAGCCGCTGCGGATGATGCCGAAGCTGGAGCTGAATCCTGCCCTGCTGGAGCAGTCTGTATACCATTGAAGGCTTGTACATTATGAAAGAAATGCGGAAACCTGAGGAGAAAAAACATGCAATCTACACTGGAGAACTATCAGAAAGTTTATGAAATGCTGGAGGATGACCAGTCAAAATTCATCTATCTGAATCGGCTGAGTTATTTAATTTCTGATAATTATAATTATATAAAAGAAATCATACCTGAACAGATGTATTCTTCCAAAACGGGGAGAAGTTCTATTTTTATAGCAGAGATATTGCGTCATATCCCTTCTGATGCGGAAATTATTTTATATGGTACAGGGCAGCATTCCAAACAGGTTTTTTCCCAATGGGATAAAGATAAACGTATTATAGGGTTTTGCAGTAATAATAAAGAAAAGCAGGAAACGGGATATTTAGGATATTCTGTTATGAGTCCTGAAGAGCTGATAGCCCAAAATAAATTTTTTGTAATTGTAACGCCTATCAAGGCTGAGCCCCAAACAGAAATTTTAGATTTTTTAGAGAGAGCACAATACCCAAAAGAGAAAATTTTTTGTGTTGCAAAGGAAGCAGAAAGTGAAGATGCGTACTTTCCGCAGGATATAGTGCAGCTTCAAGATGAAGTTTTTATTGACGCTGGCTGTTACAGGTTGGAAACATCCCTCGAACTAAAAAAGCGCTGCTTAAACGTAGAAAAGATATATGCCTTTGAACCCGATCCAGAAAATTATAAATGCTGTTTGGAAAGGAAAGAACAAGCCTGTTTGCGGGAAGCAGAAATTTTTCCATTTGGAACATGGAGTTTTAGAGACACATTATATTTTGATGCAAAAGGGAGTAGTTCATGTATCGTTGACTCCGAAACTTCTTTATCTGTTAATGTTGTGTCCATTGACGAAATAGTTTATTCTGAAGAATCTCCCAAAGTTACCTTTATCAAAATGGATATTGAGGGCGCGGAGCTGGAATCTCTGAAAGGCGCTCAAAAGGTCATCCAGCGGGACAAGCCCAAGCTGGCAATCTGTATTTATCACAAGCCGGAAGATATGGTGGAAATACCCTTATATATCAAAGAATTAGTTCCGGAATATAAACTGTATATAAGGCATCATTCTAATTTTATCTTTGGAACGGTGTTGTATGCGATACCCTGAAAACAGAAGAAGGGACACTATTTTATGAAAACACAAAAGGGAACAGTTTACTTCTTCACAGGCTTAGCAGGAGCAGGCAAAACCACCCTTGGCGGGCTATTCTACAAGCGGCAAAAGGCCCAAAGAAATGATATTGTGCTGCTGGACGGCGATCAGCTCCGGCGGCTGTCTTTTCACAAGAAAAGTGGCTATACCACAGAAGAGCGCCTGCGGGGTTCCTATTACAATTTTGAAATGTGCCATATGCTGGCGGAGCAAGGTGTGGATGTGGTGCTTTGCAGCATTTCCATGTATCATGCGGCCCGCTCCTGGGCAAAGAACCATATAGAGAATTATAAAGAAATTTATGTTAAGGCGGCTTGGGAAACCCTCTGCCAGCGGGATCAGAAAGGGCTTTACAGCTCCGGCGTTAAGAATGTTGTAGGGGTAGACATCCTCTGCGAAGAACCGGAGCATCCGGATATAATAGTTGAAAATGACGGCAGGGAGACGCCGGATCAGATTGTGGACAGGCTGGAGGCATTTTTCGGCTTGTCTCATGGGGAAAACAAATGACAAAGGTTATTACGTACGGAACATTTGACCTGCTCCATTATGGGCATGTCAACCTGCTAAAGCGCGCAAAGGCTTTAGGAGATTACCTCATTGTGGGAGTTACCAGCGAAAACTACGATCGGTATCGCGGCAAGCTGAATGTGCAGCAATCCCTTGCAGAGCGTATGCAAAACGTCCTTAACACAGGGCTGGCTGACGAGATTGTGGTAGAAGAATATGAGGGGCAGAAGATAGACGATATCACGCGGCTCCATGCGGACATTTTTGCTATTGGGTCTGACTGGGTAGGGCGGTTTGACTATTTGAAAGAATACTGCCAGGTGGTGTACCTGGAGCGAACCCGGGGCATTTCCAGCACAGAGCTGCGGGACAGGCAGCATCCCCAAATCCAATTGGGCGTGGTGGGCAGCGGGAGAATTGCGAACCGCTTTATTCCGGAGTCGAAATTTGTAAGCGGCGTTACGGTGGAAGGAGTTTACAATCCCCGCAGCGCTTCTGCGGAAGCCTTTTCCCAAAGGCACGAACTGGCTTTTTATAGTGACGATTATGACAAGTTCTTAAAGCAGGTTACGGCGGTCTACATTGCCTCCCCCCATGAAACGCATTATGGTTATGCAAAACGCGCCCTGCAGGCGGGAAAGCATGTGCTGTGCGAAAAGCCTATGGTGTTCACGAAAAATGAGGCGGAGAAGCTTTTTGAGATTGCCCGCGAGAACAACATGATTTTAATGGAGGCTATTAAGACGGCATACTGCCCGGGCTTCCGGCGGCTGGTAAGCTGCGCGAAAAGCGGTAAGATCGGGCGCATCGTCAGTGTTGACGCGGCATTTACAAAGCTGGTTCCGCCCCATGTGCGGGAGATGCAGGACAGCGAGTCAGGGGGCAGCGTCACAGAACTGGCGACGTATCCTTTGCTGGCAATTTTGCAGCTTTTGGGATCCAACTATAAACATGCGCAGTTTTACTCCTTGTTAGATCAGAAAACAGGGGTGGATGTGTTTACACAGATGCATCTGCAATACCCGGAGGCCCTGGCCACCGCAAAGGTGGGCTTGGGGGTAAAAAGCGAGGGGAGCTTGGTGATTGCGGGCACCCGGGGATACATTTATGTCCCAGCCCCCTGGTGGAAAACCGAGTATTTTGAACTGCGGTTTGAAAACCTTAACGAAGCGGAAAAGAATTTTTACAAATTCTCGGAGGAAGGGCTGCGGTACGAGCTGACAGAGTTTTTAACCCGCATAACGGAAGGCCGCATGGATGAGGGCGCCTGCAAATTGTCGGTAGATATCGCGGGGATCATGGAGGAATACCGGCAGGGCCATGTGGTAAAAATCGGGCCGTAATGGTAAAGGGGTGTTGGGCTTGCTGCCAATCAAAATAGAACTGCCGGACGGTTTTTTAGAGGAAGAGGTTCGGTGCGGATACACAGTTAGCGCTGAGATGAAAAAACTGTGGGCAGTGGAATTAGACTTGCTTGTAGAGTTTGACCGCGTGTGCAAAAAGCATGGCCTGACATATTTTGCCGATGGCGGGACGCTACTTGGCACGATCCGGCACAAGGGATTCATTCCTTGGGATGATGATGTTGACCTGGTTATGACCCGGTCGGAATATGAAAAGCTTGTTAAAATTGCTGATAAGGAATTTCAGCATCCTTATTTTTTTCAAACGACAGAGTCGGATCCAGGGCTTGTTATGGGCGGCAGTCGGCTGCGGAATTCTGATACAACGCTTATCAGCGATTTTGACAATAGGCGGCCTTATGAAAATAAAGGGATTTTTATTGACCTGTATGTTCTGGACAATGTCCCGGATGATGGCAGGAAGATCTCCGCAATCAGGAAAACCCTCAAAGTTTACTGGCGGATTTTGCGTTATGCAGCCTATTACGAGTCTTATTTTCATTCTGGCAGGAAAATGGCTTTTAAAGAGAAGCTGTTGGGCAAGTTCTCCCTGGGGTTAAAGCATCTTTGGGGCATGAAGGGGCTTTGTAGAAGATATGAAAGCTATTGTACCCAATGGAACAGTACAGATACAGATCTGATTGCCAGCTTGAAAAGCAACAGGGGCTATGTCCTTCTCCGCAAGGAGTGGTATAGCGAAACGCGCCCAGCCGCGTTTGAAGGGATAGAAATCCCCATCCCGAACGGCTATAAGGAATTCCTTACAGAAATGTATGGGGATGACTATATGGTGATGAAACGGCAGCCCTCCACACACCGCCCTCTCAAATTTAATGCAGAGGTGCCGTATCGGGAATATAAAAAGGAAACTTGAGGTGATGCGGCTATGAATATTGCCCTGGTGCTTTCAGGCGGCGTAGGGCGCCGCTTTGGGTCGGATATCCCGAAGCAATACTGCAAGTTAAGAGGGAAGCCTGTCATTGAATATGTGCTGGATGTTTGCAGGCTGTCGAAAGTGACAGATAAAATTATCATTGTGGCCAATGGGGAGTATGTGGAAAAACTGCGCCAAAAGTATGAGGTTGAAACGGTGGAAGGCGGAAATGAGCGTAACCGCTCTATCAAAAGCGGCTTTGATTATATATCCGCCCACTATGACTGCGACAAGGTCATAATTCTGGACGCAGTCCAGCCTATTGTCACAGAGGAGCAGATCTCCCGCTATTTTGAGATCCTGGATGAATATGACCATGTGGTGACCTGCCGGAAAATCACCTCCAGTTTAGGCAGGTACGACGGCACGCAGGCTTTGCGCGATGAATTTTTCCATACAAACGCCCCGGAGGGGTTTCGGTTCAAGGTGATTGCGCCCGTGTTTGACGGCGGCCATCCTTCAGGGGCGGCAGAGCACCAATTGCCGCCAGGGGCAACCAGCTTCCGGTGCTTTGACTATCCATACAACATGAAGCTGACATATCCTCTGGACATGGATGTGGCGGATGTCCTTCTTGACGAGTTCATCCTCAAACCAAAACAGGAACGGGTTTTAAAAAAAGCCAAATCCTGGCTAAGTTCTGTAGACCAGGCAGCCGCTCAACAGTGGTTCGGTGCTGTGCCGGGATATTTTGACAAGCTGCGGGAGCGGTGGGGTATTTCTTCCTATACCATAAACCCCCAGAGCTTTACCGGCATTGTATATGAATGCTGTTCAGAGGCGTTTGGCAATGTAATTGTAAAGTTCGACGCACCGTTCCTGGGGCGGTACATTGGGGAACGGTATTATTACCAGGCTGCCGGACCGGCTTTTATGGCAGAGCTGCTGGATTATGATGATGCTTTTTGCGCGCTGCTGATTCGGCAGGTCTATCCAGGCCTTCAAGTGAAATTTGACCACAGGAATGCAAAGCTTAGGGATTTTTTCAATAAGGTTGCAGACGGCTTTCTTGCAATCAATCCTGGGGATCACCCGGAACTGCCCACCGTTATGGGCATCTTTGAGAGCAATGCAGGTTTAGCCGCAGGACATTCCTTCCAGCGGGAGTTCCGGCAAAAAATGGAAGCGGTTTGCAGGGTGCTGTGGGACAAGTATTTCCGAGATTCCCCCAAAGTATTGCTGCATAAGGATTTGCAGCGGCGGAATATCCTGGATGCAGGCGGTTCGTATCGCGCGATTGATGCCCAAGGCGTAATCGGGCCTTATGAGTTTGAGTTTACCCGCACCCATGTGACAGACGGCATGGATGAAAAGCCGGATAGCTTGGAGGGGTTTATCCAGCGTTTCCGTTTCTTTAAGCCATATGGCGAACCGGAAAGGTTAAATGCCGCCTTGTTTATTGATTGGATATGCGTTTTAAACGAATGGGTAAATGCGGCTGATGATGGATATGAAACAGTTGCCTGGACAGTAGATGCGATTAAACGCATGTTTTATCCGAATGGGGAGTGGCAGAAGGAGGAATTGCCGATGCCTAATTTGATTGATGACAAACGGATATAAAATCATATAAATTTTATATATAGTGGAGTATGTAACTTCCGATGGATAATTTCCATAGTCATGTCTGTTAAAACCATTGATATTAAAAACAAAGGAAGAAAAATTAAAAATGAGAATACAGTACCTTGAGTGTGGGTTGGCGTCTCAAATGCGCCAATATGTATTTGCACGATATGCAGAAAGAAAACATCCTGGAGAGCGTTGGTTTTTCGATGACTCAGATGCTTTTGTCCGAAACGGACATAATGGATATGAACTAGAGCGAATATTTGGAATAAAGGCGCGTATGTTAAGCGACTGCTTTAATAAACAAACATGGGAGCACATCATAGTGAGGCGGCGGAATGCTTTGTTACAGCAAAAGAAAGCCGGAATTCCTTTTCAAAATAGAACTGGCATCATTTTGCCCCAGATTCTCTTGGAAAAAGGCGTTCCAATTACTTTGGTGAGAAGTTCAAAAGCGTTAGGCAACGAATTCTGGTTTGATGGAGATATAATTTATACATCGGGTTTTGACCCTGAAATTCTTGAATTGCCATATCGCAATATATATTATTATACGTATCCAGCAAAAAGAACATGGTTTGAAGAATTTAGAGAAGAAAATCTTTTAGAATTTACTTTTCCCAGACTTTTGGATGAAACGAACCAGAGATTTGCAGATATGCTTAATACGAGTTATTCTGTGGGTATCCATGTAAGAAGAGGCGATTTTCTGCTGCCAGAAATAAACCGCGCGGTTCCTAATGAGAACTATAAAATAGCCTGCCAACAGGTAATGGAGGAACATCCCAGCGCCCACTTCTTTATCTTCTCAGACGATTTGGAATGGTGCCGTGCCAACGAAAAAGAACTGGGCTTTGACCTGTCACAGAGCACGACATACGTTGCTGGCAACACGGGCAAAAACAGCTACATAGACATGCAACTCCTCAGCATGTGCAAAGGGATGATTCGTAATGCGCGAAGCGCCTTTTCACAGGTGGCAGGATGGCTGAATCCCAATCTGGAATTTGAAATAAAACTGAAAAAAGAGTGAGTAGTTATTACATGGAGGTACCTCCATGTAATCCCTTCTAAAGGAAGGGATTACAAATCAATGCTGCTATAAGGAAACAACACAGAGGTGCATAGCAATGAAAACCGCACTGATAACTGGCATCACGGGCCAGGACGGCTCTTACTTAGCAGAGTTTCTGCTGGAAAAAGGGTATAAAGTACACGGCGTTGTCCGGCGCTCGTCTGTAGCGAATACTGCCCGTATCAACCTCCTAATTGCAAAAAACGCCATAACCCTGCACGACGGTGATTTGACCGATTCTTCCTCCCTCATCCGCATTATCCATGAGGTACAACCTGACGAAATCTACAACCTAGCGGCCCAGAGCCATGTGCAGGTTTCTTTTGACGTACCGGAATATTCGGGCGACGTAGATGCCTTGGGCGTTCTGCGGATCCTGGAGGCGGTGCGGATTTTGGGCCTCACAAACAAAACGCGGGTTTACCAAGCTTCCACGTCAGAGCTTTACGGCAAGGTGGAGGAAGTGCCCCAAAAAGAGACAACCCCGTTTCACCCCTATAGCCCTTACGCTGTAGCGAAGCAGTATGGCTTCTGGATGGTCAAGGAATACCGGGAAGCTTACGGCATGTTCGCGGTAAACGGTATCCTTTTTAATCATGAATCAGAGCGCCGGGGGGAGAACTTTGTCACCCGGAAAATTACCTTGGCGGCTGGTCGGATTGCCGAGGGCTTGCAGGACTGTCTGGAGCTTGGAAATTTGGATTCCCTGCGGGACTGGGGCTATGCAAAGGATTATGTGGAATGCATGTGGCTGATGATGCAGCAGGACAAGCCGGAGGATTTTGTTATTGCAACTGGCATACAGCATACGGTGCGGGATTTCACAGAGAAAGCCTTTGCCGCCAACGGGATTACCATCCGCTGGGAGGGCGCTGGCCTTGACGAAAAAGGCTATGACGCCGGTTCAGGGAAGCTGCTGGTGAAAGTCAACCCGGCCTGGTTCAGGCCTACAGATGTGGACAACCTGCTGGGAGATCCCACCAAAGCAAAGACTGTTTTGGGCTGGGATCCGCAAAAGACCAGCTATGAAGAGTTGGTACGGATTATGGCGGAGTACGACCGGGAGCTGGCAAAACAGGAAAAAAGGGGGCGGCTTTGTGCTGGGTAAAATTGGCGTGGGATACGCTTCTGTGACGGAAATTGAGAAAAAATATGTGCTGGACACCTTGGATAACCAGCGGCTTTCCCAAGGAAAATATGTGGCTGCTTTCGAGAAAAAGTTTGCCCATATGCACGGTCACAAGTACGGCATCATGTGCAACAGCGGCACAGGGGCCCTCCATCTGGCGCTGGAGACACTGCGGGAGGTAGACGGCTGGACAGATGAAACCGAAGTGCTGGTGCCTGCCATCACCTTTATTGCCACCAGTAACGCCGTGATGCATGCGGGGATGAAGCCTGTTTTTGTGGACGTTGACCCCGTTATATATAATATGAATCCCGATGAAATCGAAAAGCATATTACGCCCCGGACTAAGTGCATTATGCCAGTCCACTGTTTTGGCATGCCCTGTGATATGAAGCGCATTGTGGCGATTGCCCGAAAGCATAACTTGCGCATTGTGGAGGATTGCGCGGAAGCCCATTTTGCCAAGGTGGATGGGCAGACGGTGGGCAGCTTTTCCGACATTATGGCTTGCAGCACCTATGTGGCCCATACCATTACCACTGGCGTGGGCGGGGTCATGTGCACCAGCGATAGCGGATTGATGGAGATCATGCGGAGCCTGGTGGCCCACGGGCGGGCCTGCACCTGCGAGAGGTGCCTTGCCAGCGATGGCGATACGGTATGCCCTAAGCGTATGCAGACAGAGATAGACCGGCGGTTTATGTTTGTGCGGCTGGGATACAGCTACCGGGTGGGAGAGATAGAAGGCGCGCTGGGGCTTGGTCAGTTGGAGCGTGTGGATGAAATCATGGGGGCGCGCCGCCGGAACGCGCAGTTTTTGATAGAAGGACTGGCGCCTTTTGAGGATAGAATCCAACTGCCGCGGCATCCGGACAATGTGGAGCACACCTATATGATGTTTCCCATCCTGCCCCGTAAGGGGAGCGGCATTAACCGGGATGATTTTGTGCGGTATCTGGAGAAGCACAATATTGAAACCCGGCCTATGCTTTGTCTGTTGAACCAGCCTGTCTATAAGGAGATTTTTGGGGATATGGAGAAGGATTATCCTGTGGCACAGTATATAAACCAAAATGGGTTTTATATCGGGTGCCATCACGGGCTGTCTGAAGATGAGCTGGGGTATGAGATTCAGGTGATAAAAGAATACCTGGAAACAATTCAATGAGCGGACGAAAAATCGTGGGAGTTAAGGATTATGCTTTCAGTGCGGGATGCTTTTTTCAATCAAATTTTTTCGCAAGTCAGCCAAGGGGAAGATATTGTTATCATCACGTCAGACTTGGGTGCACCAAGTTTAGATGATTTCCGGAAATATTACCCAGAGAGATATATCAGTGTAGGAATTGCAGAGCAAAGCTTGATCTCCGTTGCAACGGGTTTATCTCTTTCAGGGAAAAAAGTGGTTGCCTACGGTTTGAATCCGTTTCCCATCACACGGGCATACGATCAAATCCGTTCGCTGCTGGCAGAACTAAATGTTCCAATAACCCTTTGCGGCCTCAATGCAGGCTTGTGTTCTGCTGAGGCAGGTTATACCCATATGCCCATTGAAGATATGGGCATGATGCGAATGCTGTCAAATGTGCGGATGTTCAACCCCTCGGATACGTGTATAGCAGAAAAACTGGCAAAGGAAGTACCAACGTGTACTTATCCCCGATATATCCGTTTTGATAAGGGCGTCACTGAAACCTTTTATAACGAGGAAAATATTAATTTGCACACAGGCTTCACTACATATGGCCAGCCGGGGAACCTGTGTGTCGTAACCTTTGGATGTTTTATTTCTCCTATACGGAAAACAATCAGCCAACATTTTGGGATGGAAAATAAAGTTCAACTTATTGACCTGTTTGGTTTACCAGTAGATGTAGAGCAATTAGTAAAGTGTCTGCAATCCGCAAGAAAGGTTTTGACAATTGAAGAGAATGTCCTTGCAGGCGGAATCGGTTCTTACATACTCGAATTATTATCAGATTACGGGATGTCAAAACCTGTAAAGCGGTTAGGCCTCCAATTAAAAAATGGGTATTATAATGCTTTCACCAATAGAGAGTATATCAGAAAGAGCCAAGGTTTTACAGAATCTGACATAGAAAAAGTTATTCTGGAAATGGCCTGAGATTTAAGTAATTAAGGTTAATGAGGAAACCAAATGATGAAGTATGGTGTAACAAAGCTTAAGCAAAAGGCGTATCAATACCGAAAACGTTTTTTGGATATCTTTACAGAGGTGGGGTATGGGCACTTGACCTCTGCTTTTTCCTGGACTGAAATTGCTACTGTGCTCTACCATGAAATTATGCAGTTCCCTCCCTATTGGGATGAGGCAGGGGATTTTGATAAGATGGTAATCAGCAAGGGGCATAGTGTCGGAATGCTGTTCCCCATCTTTGAAGATTTAGGGTATTTCACAGAGAAGGAATTGATGGAGACGATTCGGGTTGGAGGCTCTAATCAAAAGCTCCGCAAACTATATTATCCGGGCTTTGACTTTTATGGTGGTTCTTTGGGGATAGGATTGGGTGTCGCAGCGGGATTAGCAAAAGGCGCTAAGCTGCAAAAAGCAGCATGGAAGGTATACTGCCTTGTCGGCGATGCGGAATGCTATGAAGGTTCTATCTGGGAGGCCATGAACTTTGCAGGCCATCAACAGTTAGACAATCTGATTGTAATAGTAGATAGGAATTTTCTAGGATGCTCAGACTTTACAGAACACATGTTGAAGCTGGAGCCTTTCAAGGAAAAATGGCTTAGCTGTAACTGGGATGTCTGCGAAATTGATGGGCACGATGTCAGACAGGTCTATGAGGCGCTTTCAGAGGCAGGAAAACCTGGACACAGCAAGCCACAGTGCATAATTGCCCATACAAAGAAAGGCAAAGGGTTAGAATATCTGGTAGACAGGCCACTTATGCATGGGTATATTCCGAAAGGGGAGGAGGTTAAGCGGGCGTATGAATCCCTACAGTAGAAGGGCTGAAACAGTAAAAGCGGATTCTCTACTGCTTTTAAAAGAATTTCAGAACATACTGGAATCCCTTCGTGGCGCAAAAATTTTGATAACGGGTTCTACCGGTATGATAGGTTCATATCTGGGATGGCTCCTGCTATATTTATCAGATAAGCTGGACTTACATGTGTTTTTACATGGCAGGAATACAGAAAAATTGAAGTTGTATTATCAGGATTTTTGGGAAAGCGGCAGGTGCCATATTGTAACCTTCGATTTAGCACAGAAGCATCCTAGGGGTGTATTATGCGATTATATTATCCACACGGCCAGTTTGGCTAACAATTACGCTTTCAAAATGTACCCAACAAAAGTTATGGAACCTAATATCCTGGGGACCTGGATGCTATTGGACTACTGCAAAGAATCTGGTGCAAAGCTTTTGCTATGCTCATCCAGTGCAATATATGGGGAAACGGAAAGAACCCAGAGTGTTTTATCAGAATCCGCTTATGGGATTGTCGATCCGCTGTCTAGCCGTGCATGTTATACGGAAAGCAAACGCTGCGCCGAGCAGATGTGTGCGGCTTTTACAAGAGAATATGCTGTAAAGACAAATATTGTACGGATATCTCACACATATGGCCCCACTTTTGATATAGAAAATGACGGGAGGGTTCTTCCTCGCTCCATAAAGAAAATTCTATCCAGCCAGGATATAGAGTTGTATGATGACCCGGATGCTATAGTACAGTACACATATGTGGGGGATATCTGCTCTGCTATTTTAGATGTGATGATCCAAGGGGTTTCTGGTGAAGCATATAACGTTTGTGGGGATGAGATGCTGCCTTTGCCACAGATTATAGAGTATATGCTTGATGGGACTCCAGAAAGCTTATCCAAGCTGGTGCTGGTTCCAATAGATGAGCGCTATGCCTTCAAAAAAGGCAGTGGAGTCAATATAAAAAAGCTTGATAATGGGAAACTGAAGGCTTTAGGATGGAAGAGCTTGTTTAGCGGAAAAATAGGGTTTCGGAGAACAATACAGAGTTACATTTAGGGATAAAGGCAGGGAAACGATTTGATGGACAAAAAATCCAGGGTATATATAGCCGGCCACACGGGTATGGTAGGCTCTGCCATTGTGCGTGCGTTAAAGCGGCAAGGATATGGAAATATCATCACTTGTACACACAAGGAGTTGGATTTGCGCTGCCAGGCTGATGTACAGCGCTTTTTTGCTACGGAAAGGCCGGAATACGTTTTTGCCGCTGCCGCACGGGTCGGAGGAATCAAGGCAAACAGCGAAGCGCCGGCAGATTTTTTCTATGACAACATGCAGATTGCAGACAACTTGATTATGGAGGCGCATCAGTATGGTGTAAAGAAATTCCTGTTTTTGGGCAGCACTTGTATGTATCCCCGGGACTGCGCACAGCCCATGAAGGAACAGGCGCTTTTAACGGGTCTGCCAGAGTATACCAACGAGGGCTATGCCCTGGCGAAGGCCTGCGGCAGCCGCCTGTGTGCCTACATACGCAGACAGTATGGGGACGATTTTATCAGTTCTATCCCAGCTAATGCCTACGGCCCTGGAGACTCATTTGATAAAGAGCAGGCACATGTAATCCCCGCTCTGATCCGACGGTTTCACGAGGCCAAAGTGCAGGGCATACCGAATGTGGTTTGTTGGGGAGACGGAAGCCCATTGCGGGAATTCCTGTATGTTGATGATTTGGCAGATTCCTGTATTTATCTGATGAACCATTACAGTGGCGAAGCCCCTGTCAACATTGGGACAGGGAAGGAGATCAGCATTCGGGATTTGACCGAATTGACAGCAAAAGTTATAGGGTATACCGGCACAATTTCCTGGGATACTACAAGGCCTAACGGCGCACCCCGGCGGCTACTGGACATTTCCAAAACCGCCGCCCTGGGCTGGACATATAAAACCGAGTTGGAAGAGGGGATCCGCCTGACTTATGAGGATTTTCTTCACAATCCTGTGCGGGCTGAAAGGTAAAATATATGAATGTTATTCTGTTGTCCGGCGGTTCAGGTAAGCGGCTGTGGCCCTTGTCTAACGAAGTGCGCTCCAAGCAGTTTATCAAGCTTTTTAAAACACAAGACGGCAGGCAGGAGTCCATGGTGCAGCGGGTATACAGGCAAATCCGCCAGGCTGATCCGGATGCAAAAATCATCATCGCCACATCAAAAGCCCAAGTGTCGGCCATCCGCAATCAGTTGGAGAAAAATGTATCCATTTCTGTGGAACCCCGCCGGCGGGATACGTTTCCTGCTATTGCGCTGGCCTGCGCATACCTGTATGATGTCCAGGGCGTATCGCCAGAAGAGCCTGTGGTGGTGTGTCCGGTGGATCCCTATGTGGACGGCTCATACTTTCATTCGTTGAAAAGGCTGAGTGAACTTGCTATAACCGGAGACGCAAATCTGGTTTTGATGGGCATGCAGCCCACCTATCCCAGCGAAAAATATGGGTATATTCTGCCGGAAGGCGCTGCGGAGGTCAGCAAGGTGCTGGCTTTTAAAGAAAAGCCAGATGTTGCAACCGCGCAGGATTATATAGAAAAGGGTGGCCTGTGGAATGGCGGCGTGTTCGCCTTCAGGCTGCAATATGTCCTGGATAAGGCCCATGAATCGGTAAATTTCACAGACTATCAGGATTTGTACACAAAGTATCAGCAGCTTCCTAGGATCAGCTTTGATTATGCTGTCGTGGAACAGGAGCCGGACATCCAGGTTTTGCGGTTTGCAGGCGAGTGGAAAGATATTGGCACCTGGAATACCATTACAGAGGCCATGGATGGACACAGCCTGGGAGAAGCAGTGTTGCACGAAAGCTGTGAAAATGTACATATCCTCAACGAATTGAATGTGCCTGTCCTGGCATTGGGCCTGCATGATGTGATTATTTCTGCCAGTCCCCAAGGGATTTTGGTTTCCGATAAAGGGCAGTCCAGCCACATAAAGCCGCTGGTAGACAGCCTGGAACAGCAGGTAATGTATGCGGAAAAGTCCTGGGGAAGCTACCAGGTTCTGGACGTGGAGGACAGCAGCCTGACTATCAAAGTGACGCTGAAGCCAGGGCACAGCATGAATTACCACAGCCACCAGTTCCGGGACGAGGCGTGGGTGGTAATTGCCGGTGAAGGCCGAGTGATCCTGGACGGCAAAGAGAAGCTTGTGCAGGCTGGCGACATTGTTTCCATGAAAGCCAGGTGCCCCCATACTGTTCTAGCTTTATCCGAACTGAAAATGGTTGAGGTGCAGTTTGGAAAGGAGATCAGTGGGGAGGATAAGACTGTTTTAAATTGAATGGTATATATGCATATGTTCTGGGGGATTGTTAAATGAAAAGAATTATCTTGTATGGATGTGGTACAGCAAGTGTTGAGATGCGCCGGAATGTTGAGTTTTTTATGGATAAAAGCTATGAAATCATTGGCTGTATTGATGGAAAATATAATTATGATGCTTTAGATAACAAACCTTTTTTTGAATTTGAAGAATTACAAAATATTGACTTTGATTTTATATTATTATGCTCAAAAAAGGAATCAACTTTAGCAAGTATGCTTAAAAGAATCCAGGAAAGCAGCATAGATGCAAAGAAGGTTCTAACTCCACTTCTTTTTATGGAAAAAAGTAAGGAAAGAGCACATATAGATTTAATTAATATCGTAAATAATTATTATTCAAGAGAGCCAAATTTAATTTTTGGAATGTCGTATTCTTATACTGACTTGATATTAAAAGGCTTAAAAATTCCATTTTTTAGGTGCTGCTGTCCTGGCATGGATTTATACTATAGTTTAGAAGTATACAAATATATGCATAATTGCAAAAAGATTAGTAAGAAAATAGATATAGTGTGGCTTATGTTTGCTTATGATCATTTCCACTATGATATGTCTCGTTCGCTTACTCAATACAAATCAGGAAATATTTTTTCTTTATGGCGCCTGGATGACTGGCATAATGCAGAGTTCTGTGCTGATGCGTGGGAATATATTGAAAATTATCGTTTGTTTGGTAAACGTATAACTGAGTTTTACCACTTTGGGCAATTTGACCATCAAAATAAAAGCCAGCACTATTCTATACCGGATGGTGAAAGTGTTCTGCCATCTATATGGTTTCGGAAACATGAAGAAACTGTTGTAGAAAATATAGACATATTCAAAAAGTTTATTAATCTGATAAGGGAAGATGGAGCAAACCCTGTTGTGATAATTCCTCCTTATTACTTACATGGGATAGATAAACAGTCAAAAGAAGCCTTTGAGGAAAAACGCAAGGAGTTTTATCAGATACTAAATGACATAGAAGCGGAAACCGGAAGAATTTCACTTTTTGACTACTCGGACTTATTTGAACATCGGAAAGAATGTTTTACGGATTTGATACATCTGAATTCACTGGGGGCAAAACTTTTCACAGAAATAATAAATAGAGAAGTTATATTAAGATGACATCATGATGATACCTGATTGTCATCAGTTAAAACAAAGTTAACGTTATTTTTTTGAGTGCGTTGATATACTTAGAAGGCGAGGGCAGGCGCCCCTGCCAATACGAATAGAATTGTGAAGGATGGCTTTTGGGATTGGGATGATGTGGATAGGATGGAGTATATGTTGCAGATGATTTTGGAGGCTGTCAATTTGTACCGATTGACTCGCGCTGACAGCCTCTCAGTTTTTGTGCCACCTTTTGACCCGGAACCAGAAAAACCTGGTGAACTGATAGAACCAAACCTCTGGGCTTTAGCGGAAAAGCTGAGTAAAAAAATTTCAAAAATCCCTTGCAATTTTCTTTTCCCTGTGCTATAATAATTAAGCACTCAAAAAGAGACAAGGAAATTATATTTCGCGGGGTGGAGCAGTTCGGTAGCTCGTCGGGCTCATAACCCGAAGGTCGTAGGTTCAAATCCTGCCCCCGCAACCACATATATAGCCCAGAACCAAGCGTTCTGGGCTATATTTTGTGTTTCTAGCGGCTCTGCATATGAGATTTGACCCCAATTTGACCCCAACGTTGTCAACTCATTTCCAACAGGGGATATACTTTAGACAGGAATTTGCAGCAGAAGCTGGCCTGCATCCAGCATGATTTGATTGGCTGGCGTAGGTTCGGGAGGGCAAATGCTGACTAAAAGCTCTTCTTGCAGATGCTCCTTCATATACTGCAAGCCTTGGTAGAGGTCTGGACCAGAGAAATTGACTTCTGGAAAGTTGGGAGCGGAAAAGCCGTATTCGCCGTTTACCAATGGGGTAGCAATGACAGGATAAGAAATTTCCTGCTGGGGTACTTGTCCCATGTCGAACAGTTCACCCATCAGAGCCATGCTCTCTACCTTGTGGTTGTTAAGCACATGGGTGTAGGTATCCATGGTGAAAGACACAGAAGCGTGGCCTAGGATAACCGAAAGCGTTTTGGCATCCATACCTTGTTCCATGGCACGAGATGCGAACGTATGTCTGAGTGCATGAAAAGTAAAATGCCGCAATCCAGCTATACTCAGCATCTGGTTGTACTGGTCTTTGAAGGTGCGTGGCTCCATGTACCCACCCAGTGGGTTTGTCACAATGAAGCCGCTGTTTTGATAAAGCTCCCCTGCCGCTTGCTGGTCGCTTTGCTGCACAGCTTTCCAGTTTAACAAATCCTGCATCACAGCAGGGAGCAGAGGAATAGAGCGTATCGAGTTCTGCGACTTCGGCGCTTGTATGACGATTTCCGTCTTGCTCTCACCAGGAGCAAGCGGACGTTCTTTTTTCGTCAAACGGTTCAACGTGCGGCGAATGTGCATCAATCCAGACTGCACATCTATATCCTCCCAGCGCAGCCCCAGTAGCTCTCCCATGCGAACCCCGGTAAAGAGCACCAGCCGCACAAACACCCCGTAGCGGTGCTGATAGGTAGCTTTCAGGAGGCTTGCCTGCTCATCCCTTGTGAGTATCTCGATTTGCGGCTTGCTGCCTTGAGGCAGGTTGATAGCCGAAGCAGGATTGCTGGGAATGTACCCTTCTGATACAGCATAAGACAGCGCTTTGTGCAGGAACAGGTTCATGTTCACAAGGGTTTTGGGAGCAAGACCTTCTGTTTCTGCCTTGTAATTGTAAAACTGCTGTAGCAGGCGAGGCGTTAAGTCTTTCAGCCTTACAGACCCCAGGGTAGGCTTATAATGGATACGGATATACCCCTCATAGCTGACATAGGTTGACTGCTTGAGGGAGTTTTTCATGTAGACCTCCAAGCACATATCCAGCCATTCCTCCAGGGTAATGTTGCTGAAATTCCGAGGAGCTGTCTCGCAGAGATAAGACATTTCGTGCAGCAGTTTGACCGCTTCTGCTCTTGTAGGCGCGTACCGTGAAACCCGTTTGGGCTTCCCAGTAGCAAAATCTAAGCCGATGGTTACGCGGGCTTCCCAGCGGCCATCGGCTCTTTGGCGTATGCTTCCTTCGTTGTTAGCTCTTATCTTTGACATGATACTCAAACCTTTCCTATGTAGTAGTAAGAACCGTGCTTGCTGTCTCATAGTGATAATATGTAATTGACAGTAGCGGGTTGAGCGGTTCTTTACTTTATAGGTTCGAATGAGTTTATCTTTTTACAATCAAAGTCCCAAAAGGAAAGAGGCTGTCGATGGCGACAACCTCTTTTTTGCAGTCGTTTTAACTGATTTTTTCTACATACCAACACGTTTCTCGCACACCCTTTGAGACTGTACGCGATTTGGAGGAAACTTCAAAGGGGAGGCAGAGAGCTGTTAATGCTTTATTCAGTAGCTTTTTCCCAGGTGCTCTTTTTGGTTTACCGAATCTGTCACCGTATCGTTTTAGGCTTGCAGGCAGCTCAGGAAGGGATAAAAGGAGGGTGAAGCATTCATAAGCGAATTCGTCTTGCGCATCTTTCCTTATCCAGATTCTTTCTTTCGAGGAAGCACCTGCTGTATAATACCTATTGAAAAAATCAGCTATAGCCTTTTGAGCCTTTCCATAATGCAGCCATCTGTGTTCATCGTACTCTTTGCCGAGCCAAGAAAGCTGCCGCTTTAGGTAAAAATAAGGGTCGGAGGAGTTGTCATGGAACTCATTTAAAGCTTCTATGTATCCAGATAGGTCAAATAAGGTTGATAAGAAAGCGGTTTTGCTAATTTGATAGTCATGCATGAATGTCTTTTTAGGCCTATATGTTCCAGTCCAATAAGGATAAATCAATCTTTTTCCCGCATCTGAGTGAAAAACATTTTCGGCCAGGTCCAATTCTACCTTTGATAAGGTGTACTTAGCCTTTAAATCCCATGTGTCTGTTAACTCGCCAGTAAAATCTTCAACCAACCCCAAACGGCAAAGGTTTTTCATTTGCCTTTCTAGCTGATGGCGGATACCATGTATGCGGCGCTCTGTTTCCAGCATAATGTACAAATTTACCTGTTCATCTTTGTCCAATCGCTTTCGACCGAGCATCTGTAGGAAATTCACCTTATTGCTGTGTGCGATTACGATGTGTTTGACAGCGGGGTCATGGATGCTTACCCCGCAGTCCATGATGGATGTGGAGATGAGAACACGGCAGCCAAATTTCTGCTTTTCAACTACATTTTTGAATTCCTTTTTTGGTCTGCCTGTTTTTCCTATCGTGTCTCTGCTGAGGAAAGCAGAATCTATTTCCCGCTCCTCCATATATGCGTCCAGTTTATACCCTGCGTTTTCATCGTCTGTAAAAACCAGCCACTTTTCATCAGCAGGATGAGCCTGGATTTCTTTTGATATTTCCTTCATTTCACGATAATAAAACACGTTTAGTTGTTTATAACAGCTCTGTATTGCGGGGGCAGGAAGTGTTTTATAAGCGTTTTTACCCTGGTTAATGTGGTATTTTACGGCATCAAATGTTTCGGGAAAAATTTTAATCTCTTGGCATTTTTTATTAATATACTGTGTAGTATAGTTTTCAACTAGCTTAACACAACTTCTGCTCTCCGAGCCTTGATGTGTAATATCTGCGTAAAGTTTTAAACCTGTTTTGTCATCTGTTAATTCTTTCCGCTTTTCTGCCTGTTTTCTATATTGCGATAAGATGAGTTTAAAATGATATTGATAATTAAATGATTTTAGATTTAGCTTGCTGAAAGCCAGAAACCACTCCAAAGGCTCTGGTGTAGCGCTCATAAAAACATTTATCTCTTTTGTAGGTATTTTTTCCATCCAGTAATTCGTACCGGGGTTGAATTGAGCGTCATTTAGAAAATAATGGGCTTCGTCGTAGACATAGTACATGATATCTTCTTCGAACAAGTGAAACTGTTCCTTTTCTTTATTGATGTTTGGAAACTGATAATTTTTCTCACAATGCTGATACGTAATGATGTGGATGGCTCGAAGCTGTTCGGCTGTGAGTTCTTCTGTCTCCCCGAAAAATTCTGAAAGCTTTCTGCGAGAATCGACTATGACCTGTTCATTCAGAATTTTGCGGTTGCAGAGATAAAGGATATGTTTACCTGCTCTTATTGCGCGAGGGAGAAGCGCTGAGAGAATAAAAGTGGTCTTTCCGCTGCCAGTGGGGGAGTTTATAACGACAGTATCCCCCGGTTTCCAGGAATCAACTTCTTCTTTGCTTATGGCTTCTGTAAGGTACTGCATAGACAATCAAACCTCAAAATTGCAAAAATTTTGTCGTTTTCTTATATAATAACATACAAAATTTTGAAATGCAAGTGATGAGTGAGATTTTGAATAAGGGACAACAGACGTTTGATGAAAGAGGATGGTTCTATCGGAGTAAGCCTTGTTGTTAGCGGATAAGTCGCAATCTTAAAAACGATGGTAAAGTTTTAAAACGAACATAACATCTCAGTAGGGACCTGGCAGGGATGTTAATATTCGCAAAGAGTTGAGAATATTTCTTCCCTGGCTTTGGGGGTTGGGGGGTATTTAATTATCCTATTCAAGTTAAATTAAAAGACTATATTCAATAGCTATTGATTTTATACGCACTATACTTATATGTAATTTTATATTTATATATATACTATAGAGTAAAAATAAATTTAAAGGAGGCATACAAAATGCCAGTTATGAAAGTTGCAAACAAAAAAGGAACTCATCAGAACGAGAATGCAAGAAGTTTACTGTACGATTACATCATGCAGCCAAACAAAATCCCACACCAGCTTGTGGGAAGAGAAAGCGTGGGAGCTAATGTTGTTGAGGAAATGAACCAGACAGCACAGCAGTTTAACAAGGATAGCCGAATTCGGGTTCGACATTTTATGGTATCTTACACACCTTTTGACACCACTGACCCAACAGTAGTTGACGCTATAGCGCGAGAGGTTGCAGCTTACTTAGGCCAAAGGTATCAAGTAGTTTATGCTGTACACGAGGATACAAAGAACCTGCATTTCCACATCATGTTTAACGCTGTCAGCTATGTAGATGGCTATAAGTACCATGGTGACAAAGCGGAGCACTTTCAACTGCTGAACGCTATCAACGCCGCTAACCACCGATACGGCATCTATAGTATAAAGTACGTCTCAACTTTGTCTGACGAAGATATCCAGTGAGAGAACCCCCGATGGCCTAAAACCATCGGGGGTTTGCTGTTAATGCAGGTGGTTCTGCCACTGGCTGATGTAGTGGATAACTGCATCCTTCGGTATTTTCCAATTCTTACCGATACGGAATGCGGGTATCTCGCCTTGTTTCAGCAGCTCATAAGCGGAACCGCGTCCTACATTCAGAATCTCCCGAAGCTCTTGCACGGTTAATAAGGCATCATATTCTTCTAACATAGCTGCTCAGTCTCCTTTTGTCTTTTTTTATTATTCTGTTCGTTTGTTTATTATGAAAAAATGCAGATAGAAAAGCTGCTTTTTTCGAGATGTAAAAAGATAATATGAACTAACATAAAAATAAGAATTATAGGAAAGGAGGTGCGAATCGTGAAAGAACATCGAAATGAGATAATCCGTATGCGCGAAAGCACAGCAGACCGCAACAAGGATTATTGGTCAAAAGAAGAGCGAGAGCAGCTTGCAGATATGTTCAAGCTCGGGGATGGTATTTCGGAGATGGCTTTGCATTTCGGCAGAAGTGAAATGGCTATTTTTAACCAGCTAAACTCTATGCGGCTTTTTAAGCAAGGCCGAGGCCATTATGCCAAGAAACCCAAGTGCAAGTGTCCTAAATGTGCTTTCTTTGGGAACTGCAAAGACAGCAGTTGCGAGCAGTATGACAGCTAAAAAAGAAAGGGGTTGGGGTTCCAACCCCCTTCACTCTTGGGTTATAACGCTTTTACCTTCCTGTAGAATGTGCTGGGTTTCATGCCTAACCTGCTCATAGCTTCTTTGGCAGTAAACCTCCCTTCTCGCCACTGACACACAACCTTGTCAAAATCTGGATGCACGATAGGCTTTCGGCCTTTGTAGATGCCAGCAGCCTTTGCTACTGCTATCCCTTCTTTTTGGCGCTGTAGGATGTATTCGCGCTCCAATTCGGCAACCGCTCCAAATACAGTAAGCATAAACTTACCTGTTGGTGTGCTGGTGTCGATAGCTTCTTTCTTGGAGACAAACTCTACGTGTTTTGCGGTGAGCTGTTCTACCAAGTCAAGCAAATCACGGGTATTCCTGGCAAAACGGCTGATGGATTCAACTATCACCATATCACCCTCACGCACAAAGTGCATCATACGCTGTAGCTCTGGTCTGTCTGTATTCTTGCCGCTCATGCGGTCGATGTAGACTTGCTCCACTTGCAGCTCTTGCATGAGCACTTCTTGGCGTGCTGTGTTTTGGTCTGTGGTGCTGATGCGGATGTAGCCGACTTTCAAAGGTATCTCTCCTCTCTTTCCCAATAGGGTCTCTACGGAAATTGGCATATGCCAAAAGCCGGAAATCAACCCTACTGGGATATGATTTTGATATGCTGTTAGAGTGTACCCTATTGGCACAAGCAAGAAGCCTGACCTCATGAACAAGGCCAGGCTTCTTTGTTTTCTACTTCTTCCTGTTCCGCAGAGGATTCCTCACACCTCTGCTTACAAGGTAGACAGAAGCAGCCAAAATAGCACCTTCTGCAAAGCTGGCCAGGGCTGTACCTAAAGCTGCAAAACTGATAACCATACCCTTACACCCCCTTCCTTGCTTCGCTATTGGATTCCTCCATTATACAGAGGATAGCAAGCGTGATAACGAATCCCATCATTGTCCATTCCATTTTGCATCAACCTTTCTTTTTCAATTATGTAAACTGTTATAAGGCAAGTTTAACCTACATTTCGTTGCAGTAGAGCATTTCCGCTACTTCATCCAGAGTGAACCCACTTCCTAAAGCGCTGTCTACAAATCTAGGGGAGTAGCCAAAAGCGGCAGCTACAGACTTTAATTCGTCTGTATAGCTTTGGTTCACTCTTGTTGAGCAATATAAGCTTTCGTAAGAATAGGCTATGGGATAGCTCCACCAGCTTTCCTTCATCTCAAATCGACTCCTTGCAATCTGCCCTCGTGCGTTGATTCGCAGTATCTCTCCATCTGCAACCACTATTTTCTCGGATTTCCCCAGCTTCAAGGGAATCCTGCAAAGAGCGCTACTTAAAATGCTTTCTGTTGATGCGTATAGATATACCATACTTTGAGGGAACCAGCAGAGGCAAATCGGGTTGTCACCCTTCACCAGATACCAGTTGTTGTGCTCATCCAGGAGGGTAAAAGTAAAAGAACCCTCGACTTTCTCTGCCATAGACTTTAGGCTGGAAAAGTTGAGGGCTTTTTGCTTTTCTAAAAGCTGCACAGAAATATAGCTGTCTGTCTCGATTTTAGTCTTTGGCAAAGCCTCTGATTTGCGCAGCGCTTTATCATTGCGCAGTACCCCATTGTGAGCAAGCGCAAAACGCACACCAGCCTGACCCCAAAAAGGATGGTTGTTGTAATTCCGCTTTTCGCTTCCTTGCGTTGTCATGCGTGTATGTCCCATTATGATATTAGCATCCGAAGGTAAGCGCATCCGCAACTTGTGAGCAGGAACAGGACGCTTATAAATATGAAGCTCACCAGCGGAGTTGTAGGCAATGCCTGTAGCGTCTGTGCCTCTGATTTCGCATTCAGTACCGAGGATAGACAGCATTTTTGATTTTTGTTTAGGAGAAAAATCACTTCCGCAATCCAGCAGTCCAAATAAGCAGCACATCAGATTTCACCCCCTTCTGCCACAGGCTCATTGACGTATAAGCGTCTTTCCTTGAGATACTGCACCAACTCTGGTTCCTGGATTCCAGCGACAAAGGTTGTCCAGGCCAAAGGGGTAAGCTCTTCATCTGACAGATTGATAGCCACGTCACAAATCTTGTCTACAAGCTGCAACGTGGCTATGAGAGTGTTGTATTTGAGAGTTCCACGGAAAATGCGAAACTCTATGGTTTTGTAGTTGGAGAGATTGACGCAGGCATAACGACCATTATTATAGCCTTTTTTCGCGTGGTCAAGTATGTCTTGCGGTTGGTCTTTGTAGCCGTAGCGTCTGGCCCATTGCTCAAGCTGATGAGGCGTTCTGCGGCTGAATTTCAATAGCTCATCCCAAAATTTCTCCACGATGTAGAGCACTCTGGCAATGCAGGCTTCTTGTTCAGCCACAGTGTCACCGAAAGCGGAGCGGTTGACGTGGACATGGAGCCCACAGGTGCTTGTCTTATGAGAGCGGTAGCCTAAGTTGACAGCTTCCTGTAATAGCGCTTTCCAAGGCATAGCCTGCTGGTGATAGTCCAAAGTCATGGGATGCGTGACGATTTCAAAGCCATCATTCAAGCTGCCATCGTGTTTGCAGTAAGCAAGCTCTTCTCCTTGATTGGCTCTGCGCAGGATTTGACAGGCATTTTTGCCGATTTCACCTGCTTCGTCCATTTCAAGCTCCACTCCGAAGTAGCGGTTGCCATTGCCGAAGAAGATGGGGGAGGGTTTGTAGCTGTATTCGTGGATATCGCTGTCGCGCTGCATCTGGTTAAAGCAGCACCAACAGTAGGGGTACTCCTGGCAATCGTCCTCATCTTCATAATAGGCGGCGCTGGGGGATACGTGGCAGCCACAGCTTGTGCAGGTGGTGTAGAGGGATTCCCGGCAGGATGGACAGAGCGAGATGCCAGCATCTCCCGCATTTTCGTCTGCCCATATCCGCTGCCCACAGTGCTCACACAGCACTGTAGAGTTTTCAAGGCAGGTTGGGCAGAGCAAAGCATCCCCAAAGCTTGTAAGCTGGGTTTGTGGGAAAGGCTGGTGGCAGACGGTACAAATAGCAGCTTCATTCATGTTATTACCTCCATAGAGTAAATTAGCGCAGAGTTTATGGCTCTGCGCTTTCTCATAGAGATAATATACAGTTGAAATCGTGCATATTTACGAGATTAGCCTATCTACTCTTTAAGCATCCTCATCTTGTCTATCCGTATACTTGCTTTTTAGAAATGATATATAATCGTACAAGCTTCGTTTAGCGCTTTCCGGGAAGTTAATAGGCAGTCGTATGACAGGATGCTTGCCATTATAAGGGTTAGGGTCGTCTGTAAGGCCCAGCAGGTAGTCAACCGACACGCCAAAAAACTTAGCCATCTCGATTTTGATAGCGTCTGGCGGTTCGCTCTTGTCGCGTTCATAGGAGGAAATGGAGTGTTTGTTGATTTTCAGTATCGCGGCTAACTCGTCCTGCGTCAGCCCAAAGTCCTTGCGTAAGTCGTATAGGCGCTCTCCAATCATAAGGAAACCTCACCAGTTGTTTTCACTTGATTATAGCGCCAAATTCGATTTTTATTGGAAATATTGACAAAATAAACTTGGTGAGGTATAATATAGAGCGAAAATCGATTTCTGTGGAAATATCGAGAAACCTCAGAAAAAACGCTCGACTTCACTCGTCTAGTATACTATGTGTACGCTCCATAGTGTGCGCAGGACATAGCAACTAAAGACGAAATCTAAACTCGGATGGGAGAGTAACATATGGTTGATTGTTTTAGAATTCATCTTTCAGATGGTAGCGAAGGTTATAATTATCATGATGCAGTCTTAATGATTCAAGGGAATGAAATTCTGTTCGCTGTTGACGGTGACAGCTTTTCCGGTATTAAAATCCCATGGAGTCAGGACTGGGAGGAAGGTTTTAGTGGTGTAGGAAATGTTGCTCGGTACAAGTTCAATGATAAATATCAGTATTATACTGGCTCAGGATGGAGTGACGAACCTCCTGAAGTCGATTTGGTTTTCCCTCCTTATGATAAGCGAGTAGTGATTGGATTGCGTTGCTTTAACGCGAAACGATTTGATGATTTAAAAGGCTTAGTTCCTGACGAAGATTTACCAACCTATTCATTCTGGAAGGGTTTAAGGTTCCCCCCAAAATATACTAGCATTCAGGATTGGGTTCGAAAAGTGTTACTTCATCTGTGATATTACACCGTGGATAGGATATACCATCTAGTTTCCCCTGGCGGGGAAGGTATAAAATAATTTGCTGTGTGGAGGTGTACCCATGCTTTACAAAAAGCCCAAAAATGACGCGATGGAAATCCATGAACGTGCAGTCAAAAAATACAATGCTGAGTATGAAAAGATGCAAGGATGTGGAGTCTTTCTATACCAAAAGCGGCGGGAATGCGTCCGTTTGATAGAGGAAATAGAAGCTTTTGTATCTGGCATTGCCAACAGCCCAAAGGAATTTGAGAAGAACCTTTTGGATATTCAAGCAGAAAAAGAGAAGTTCCATAGTACAGAAGAATACGGGGCAGAGGCTCTTTCAAGTTCTGTCAAATCAGGCGTAGGCGTTGCTACAGGACTTGCTGCGGGTACTGCTGTTGCCAGTTTGGCTCCTTCTGCTGCCATGTGGGTAGCCACAACTTTTGGTACAGCTTCCACAGGTACAGCTATATCTGCCCTTCATGGCGCTGTGGCAACAAAAGCGGCCCTGGCTTGGTTAGGTGGTGGAGCCTTGAGTGCAGGCGGTGCTGGCATAGCTGGGGGTCAGGCTTTATTGGCTTTAGCCGGGCCTGTGGGCTGGGGGATTGCTGGTGCCTCCGCAGCATTAGCCGTTTTCTCCAAAGGAAAGAAAAATAAGAAAATTGCTGACGAGGCCATTGCAGAAGCGAGAGAAGTAACGATAGCTGGTGCCAATTTGCGTGAGACTACTGCAAAAATTCAGAGCATTATCGATAAGACATCCTTACTTCTTAGCAAATTGGAGGATTCTTTCAACGAATGCAAACGGTTAAAAGGTTCAGATTATCTCTCCCTGGCTGACTCAGACCAAAAGAGGCTGGGGATTTTGGTCAACAACACTTTCTCTTTAGCAGAGCTTCTTAACGAGACTGTTTAAGGAGGCGGCTTTATGGAGGCAACACAGGTCATAAAAACGTCCCAAGAGCAAGCAATAGCCTCCTGGATTCATCAGTTAAACCAAATACGACTGGATGAATTAGTGCGGAAACTGTTTGCTCAAGATATCAATTTGAAGGAGGCGCTGCAAGAGCTTCAAAAATTAAAAGATTTTATTGGCGATCCTTCAAAGATATTAGGAAGCCCGCTCACTAAGCATGGGGAAATTGCGGAACATTTCCAGGTCAATATCTCTAATGCCAGAAGGTTGATATTAGGACTTTTCCCAGAGTACACTTTTGAGGGCGTGGGGAGGACAGCCCCGGAGGATTACCTTTTTCAAGGCAGGCCAGTACAGTCTAAATTTTACGTTGGTGATTTAGGAAATAGGTCTTTTGATGCGGTAAAAGAACATTTAAAAACTTACCCAGGTTTTATAAAGACGGATAACGGGTTCTACCAAATCCCCAAAGACCAATACGAGAAAATCATCTCTATCCTAAATAAACCATCTTCTGCGCTGAGCCGTAGCGAAAACACTTTAGTTAAATCCATACGCCAATGGGAGAGGGATGAGCAGATAAGCTTCACCCGAGTAGTCAAACCATCTGTTGCTAATTATCAAGATGTGCAGCAGGGGAAAGCTGTCGCAAGTATTAAGGGTGAAGAGGATAATATCCGACAAATTGACCAACAGCGCCGCAATGAAGCATATGAAGCTAGTAAACCTACTATAAAGCAAGGTGTTCAAGCTACGGCAGTTTCCGCCGCTGTGGAAGGGGGCATGAGCTTTTGCCTTGGTGTAGCTAAAAAGCTTAAGGAAGGGAAGAAAGTTTCTGAGTTTACAGCGGAGGATTGGAAAGAAGTTGGATTAGATACCGCCAAGGGTACAGCAACAGGCGGTATCCGTGGTGCAGCTATCTACGGCATGACAAACTTTACGGCTACGCCTGCGGCAGTAGCCAGCGCTTTTGTCACAGCCGTTTTGGGGGTTTCTTCTCAGGCGAGACAATTACAGTTGGGAAATATTTCAGAAGAAGAATTTCTGGATAATTCTCAGGTGTTGTGCTTAGATGTGTCTGTGAGTGCGGTTTCTTCCTTGCTGGGACAGGTGTTTATTCCGGTTCCCGTGTTGGGAGCCGTTATCGGCAATGTAGTAGGCACCATGCTGTATGGTATTACAAAGGATTACTTCTCTCAGCGGGAGCAAGCCTTATCCCAGAGCTATATGCAAGGGATAGAGCAACTGAATAAGGAATTGGATGAACATTACCAAATGCTTATCGCACAGTTGAAAAAAGAGTTTGCAAAGTTTGTCTCCATTACAGAGTTGGCCTTTGACGAAGATGTAAATTTAGCTTTTGATGGTTCTGTGGCCCTGGCAGACTACATAGGGGTACAGAGCGGCAAAGTATTAAGAAATAAAGCGGATATTGACAGTTTCTTTTTAGCATGAAAGGGGAAATCCATATGGAAGAAAACAACAAACGAGATTATGAGGATTCTTTTATTGACGATTTGCAGGCGTATGAGTACAATGAAATGGTTGAAAAAGCCAATAATGTAGTGCTTGGTTTTGCTGCGGGTACAGGTGCAACAGGTGTTATACCAATTCCCTTTGCAGATGCCCCCATGATGATTGCAGAGCAAGTGGCAATGATGGCTGCAATCAATGGTGTATTTCATATTGACATAAGTAAGGATGCTCTTAAATCGCTCGCAGTTGCAGCAATAGGTGTTGGAGGTGCCACAGTATTAGGGAAAACGGTAGCGGCGAATTTGTTTAAGCTTATCCCTGGAGCTGGCTCTGTTGTTGGCGGGGTTATCTCTGCTGGAACAGCAGGTGTTATTACTCTAGCTTTAGGCAAAGCCTATATTGAAGTGTGCAAAGCAATTAAAATGGGTAAATTGAGGCAAAACGAGTTGACTTCAAAAGCTGGAAAAGATATGTTGAAGGAAGCATTTAAGGCGCAAATGAAGAAGAAAAAAGAATAGTTGCCTGGGACGTTTAGTTCTTCAAGAACAGGTAGAAATCGGTTGGTTCTGGAAGATTTTTGGTCTTATTAGGGATAGCTGCTTTTTGGACTTGCTATAATGAATAAGGCTTGTATAAATATGAAAAGTAGGTTTCAACAGGAAATGTATAAAAAATGTTGACCCCAATTTGACCCCAGCCTCAACCATCGTGGGCAGGGGAGTGTGGGCAAATTGTGTATAACAGTGAAATAATATACTGCGTTTCCTTAGAAATCGGTTGATTTAGCGTATTTATTTACAGTTAAATTTACAATTAGCCCCTCATAACCCGAAGGTCGTAGGTTCAAATCCTGCCCCCGCAACCATCCTGTGGATATAAAAAAGATATTCGCTCAAAAAACCGCGCTGTGGCGCGGTTTTTTGATGCCTAAAAGCCTGGATTTGAAAAGTCAAAAACGTAGATGAAAAAATGGCGTTTTGGCTTTCCGGCAGGAACCGAACCCTCACACAGCAGAATAAAGCAGAACGAGAGGGCCAGTGGATAGCATCTGCTGGCCCTCTCGCCACAGAAATACATAGCCGGTCGCTGGAGAAACCTCTCCAAAACAAGCGACCGGCTTTTTTCATTTCTGAAAGGAGGCTCTAAAATGATAACCTTGAAAATCTGGCACGGCCCTATGCGGACTGAGCTCACCCTCCCCCTACCCGATGGCAAGCTCGAAACAGAGCTTGTCAACGCTTTCCACGCTACACCCCCAAGGTTCGTGGCCGATGAGGTCACTCCGCAGGCGTTGTCCGTACTGAACGGGAAAGAAATCGACCTGGACGAACTGAACTTTCTCGCCAAGCGCATGGAAGCGTTTATCCCATACGAGGCAGAGCAGTTCCTGCCGGGCCGGTCAAGCTGACATTCTACTGCCCTCTCGTGGGCCAGCTGGATGACGGCGAGTGCGACGAGTATATCGACGTGGGCAGCGGCTTTCTGACGGCGTACCAAGACCAGATTGAGCAGGGCATCGCCGACGAGCAAGGCCCTGAGATGGGCGATATGGCTCAGTACCTGGACAGGAATGCTGGTGTAGCTGCCAAGCTCATGTCCGCCGTGTGGACGGTAGAAGAAATGGATGGCAGGCTCCTGGGCCGTATCGACTGCCACCTCAAAGAGCCGCTTACGCCGGACGAGATGGCCGATTTGCGGGAAGAAATCCTTGGGCAATGTTCAGATGGGCTTGGGGAAGGTTTTGAGCAGCGGCCCATCGAAACGGATGAGGGTGATCTCTACGTTTCCTACTGGAACAGCAGTGATGATTATTTTCTCTGTACCGAAGATGAGCTGGAAGAACATCTGGAACCCCATCAAGGGATGGGCGGTATTTAAGAAATGGAGGTATCACAATGAACGAATGGGATAAACTGCACAGGATGGCTGAGCGCTACAAGGCTGAGTACCCCAGCGGCACAAGGATCATGCTGCTGAGTATGGGCGAGGATATGCACCGTGTTGAGGACAACACCCGAGGTACGGTGCTTACCGTGGACGACATCGGTACCCTGCATTGCAAGTTCGACAATGGCCGGTCGCTGGGGCTTATCCCCAACGAGGACTCTTTCCGCAAGCTGACGGAAGAAGAACTGGCAGAGGAACAGGAGCCGGACATGGACGAAGATGAAGATTTCGGTATGAAAATGTAGGAGGTGCTTCAATTTCGGGTAGGTCGGATGGCAGATGGCTATCCGATTTTTTGATATGTTCGCGGGAATCGGCGGCTTTCGTTCTGGCCTGGAGGCTGTAGGCGGGTTTGAATGCGTCGGTCACTGCGAAATAGACAGGTATGCAAATCAGGCATATAACGCTATGTACGATACGGAAGGAGAAGTGTTCTTTGCAGATGCCAAAACCATCGACCCCAATGCGCTGCCGGATATCGACCTTATTTGCGGAGGCTTTCCTTGCCAATCTTTTTCAATTGCTG
>NZ_QWEO01000030.1 GCF_009936035.1 Neglectibacter sp. X58
TTCCCATTTGTCAAGCCTTTTTTATGCTTTTTTCTTATTTTGCTCTTTTATACCTTTAACTTAATGACATTGCACAACTTGGGACACATTAGCCGGAACCGTACAAGTCATGCTGAACCTCGGCCTGATAAAACTGCCCGATGGTAGCGGGCGCGTTGTAAAGGCTTGTCAGCAGATAGGCCCGGATATTGCGGACTTTCGTGGTATTCCGGCTCAAGCAGTCAAAAACGTACTGGATATGGGTTTCATCCAGCTTGCGGAAACGGGACTGGACAACGCTCAAAGGTAAATCCTCCTTGCCAATGCGGACAATGGGCTGGGCGGAAGTCAGGATATCGGTGATCAGGTCGGTAACGCCCTCCACATCCTCGGCTCCATATTCCTCCACAAGCTGGCTGTAACTGATATTTTCCATCACCCCCTTTCGGCAAGCCGCCCAATCCATCTTTTCCATCTCAGGACGGATAGATGGATGGGTATAGCTCCTTTCAGTCTGATTCATGTAAGTATAATTACACTCCGATTTTCCGAAGTCTGCACTTCGGTTTTCCCGAAGTCTTGACTTCTGATTTTCCGAACTCTTGACTTCGGTTTTTCCGAAGTCTGGATTTCGGCTTTCCGGAAGTCTGGACGGGGGAGAGGGGCGGTTGTCAGTATCAGGCACCTCCCTGGTAGTAAAACGCTTGACGTAAATTCTGGCAGGCTTGCCCTGGCCCTGCTTGACCCGCTGTATCAGGCCGATGCCCTTGCCGCTGTCCAGCTCCGCCAGCAGCTTGACCGCCTTATCGTTGCCACAATTAAGGGCTTCCTTTATTTCGTCCAGTGGGTAGTAGATGAACACACGGTTTTCCTCGTCATACCAGCCGTTGCGGGCCGACAAACCCATGCGGTCAAGCATAAGGCCATAGAGCAGCTTGGCGTCAGTGGAAACATGCTTGAACTCCGGGCCCACAATGAGCTGACGGGGGATGCGGTAGAAACTGAACTGCTCCGATTCCCCGCCGTAGAAATAATCATAGTCAAGGCGGTCTTTCATGGGGAAAACTCCTTTCTGTTATGATGGTATCTAAAAATGGGCATGAAAAAAGGGGCGTTCAAAAAATCTGAACGCCCCATAGGGGAGTGTGCTTGCGTGGCCGGGATATGCCAGTCTACGAAACACACATACGAAAAAAGACTCGTTTCTTTTGAAACAAGCCTTTTCTCTCGTGTACCCTGTGGTGGAGATAAGCGGGATCGAACCGCTGACCTCTTGAATGCCATTCAAGCGCTCTCCCAGCTGAGCTATACCCCCGAGTTTTTCGTCATACGATGATATTCTTTATCGGAGTACACTTTATTCAATTTTGGTCAATATAAGCGGAATAATGAAGATTTGGTGCTCTCAGTGGGGGCATACATTTAACTTCTCAGGCTCCCAGCTGAGCTATACCCCCGAGTTTTTCATCATATGATGATATTGTTTATCGGAATACACTTTATTCAATTTTGGTCGATACAAGCGGAATAATGAAGATTTAGTGCTCTCAGTGGGGGCATACTTTTAACTTTTCGGACTCCCAGCTGAGCTATACCCCCATATTGTAAATCAAACCTTCTTGTTTTGCATCTCACTTCCGGTGCTCTAAGATAATACCACAGATTTTCAGATTTTGCAAGCCTTTTTTGAAAAAAATTTCCGATTTTTTAATTTTTTTGCGAGATGCAGGCCAAAGCCCGCAGAAAAGGAAAGGCCGCCCGCAAAAAGCAGGCGGCAGAGCTGTCATTCTCCCAGTTCTTCTTCCAGCAGACAGGCGGCCCGGGCCAGCGCCTCGGCTTCATCCGGGCCGGCACACTCCACCTCTAGCTGGGCGCGGGCGGGAATGCCCGCTGCCATCAGGTTCATCATGCTTTTGCCGTCAGCCCGGAATTCCCCATAGGTCAGCCGGATACTGCTGGAAAACCGCCCCATTTCCTGGGAAAAGGTGCCGGCAGGACGCATATGGAAATTAACGGAGCTGTTCCATGTAACTGTTTTTTTTACCATTTGCCCATCTCCTCTCAACTCAAACAAACCCTTGCGCTTTTATCCCATTTCCTGTTCAGCCCCGTCCTCCGCCGGGTTCACAAAAATTGTCTTGTAATTCTCATAAATCACCATGCCGGGCCTGGCCCCCTGGGGCTTGCTCACATGGCGTATCTGGGTGTAGTCCACTGGCACCTGGGCGGAAGACCTGGCGCGGCTGTGGCGGGCAGCCAGCACTGCCGCCTGCTCCATTGCCGCCTCCGTAGGCTTGCGGCCCTCTGTGACAAGCACCGTGTGGGAGCCTGGTATGTTCTTCACATGAAACCACAGATCGTTATTATTGGCTGTGCGCATGGTAAGCTGGTCGTTCTGGCGGTTGTTCCGGCCCACCAGCACCGTAAACCCATCCGCAGTCTCAAAGCGCAGGGGCGCGCTGGGGGATTCCTTCCTGGCTTTCTTCCCCCGCTGTGCCCGGAGATACCCCTGCTCTGTAAGTTCTGCCCGGATTTCCAGCAAATCCTTCTCCGTCTCTGCCCGGGCCAGGGCGTCCAGCACCGAATCCAAATATACCAGTTCCCGCTCTGCCAGGGCTATCTGCTCCTGCAGCTTCTCCTCGGCGGTCTTGGCCTTGCGGTATTCCTTATAATATTTCTGAGCGTTCTGGGAGGGGGTTAAAGCGGGATCCAGCTTGATGTGTACCAAAGGCTGGCCCTCCTGATAATAGTCAGGCAGATCCGCAGCCTTTGCGCCTTTTGGCAGGGTATACAGGTTGGCGCTGATTAAATCACCCGCCACCCGCAAAGAGTCCCGCTGGGCGCACTGATCCAGCTCTCCCTTTTGCGCCCCGATTTTCCGGGAAAGGCGCTCGGCATGGTTTGAGAGCAGCCGCAGCAAGTCCTGCTCCCGCACCCGCATGCGCTCCTGCTGATCCTTCTCTCGGTAAAAGCCGTCCAGCAGCCCGGAAAAGCTCTCTCCTTCCTTCACCACTGCCGCAGCGCCATATTGGTGGATGTCCAAAAAGGAAAAGTCCATGGGCTTTTTCTTTACATCCACCGCCATATAGGGGCGGCCCGTAAGGCCCTCCACAGTTTCCTTCAGCTGCTGCAGGAAAAACTGCAGCCGGAAACGCTGTTCCTCCCCCAGGGTTTTCACGGTCAGTTCCCGGCCCCTTCCCACCTGGTGGGCCACCTCCCGGCATACAATGGGTGATATCCCCTGGAGCACCGCCAGCAGCCCCTTGGAAAGCTCCATGTCCCTGGGCAGGGACTCCATGGCAGACACAGCCTCCTGGGCGGTGCGGGCCAGCAGGCAAAGCTTGTCCTGGGGCGGCGGGAGCCGATAGGAAAGCCCGGGCAGCACCAGGCGCTGGGAGGACATCTCTGCGTCCACCCGCTTTAAAGCGTCAATGATTTTCCCCTCTCCGTCGCTGAGGATAATATTGCTGTACTTCCCCATGATTTCCATGGTAAGCGTCAGGGTCACATGATCCCCCAGCTCGTTCACCGCGTCAAAATCAAAATGCAAAAGCCGCTCCAGTTCCGGCTGGCGGATGGCCTGAAGCTTTGCCCCCTGCAATTTTTTCCGCAAAAGCATGCACAGCATGGGGGGCTGCTTGGGGTTTTCCAAAGGGATTTCCGTCAGGTGTACCCGGGCGCTGTTGGCCCGGGCGGAAAACAGCACCCGGCAGGCGCTCTCCCTGCTGCGAAACGCAACTACCAGCTCCTCCCGGTTTGGCTGGTGGATTTTGTCCACCCGCGCCCCCAAAAGCTTTTCCTCCAGCTCCCTTTTGATGTGCCGCAAAAACGCGCCGTCCAGCGCCATGGGCGCCACCTCCTTTTTGGTTGGAACTCTGCCACAAACCCCGGCTTAAGGGACTTTTTTTGAGGAAAAAAGTCCCTTAAGAATCCTCAAAAAACCTTCACTCTGTCACCCACTGGTGCACAGGCCTTGTTTTCGACACCAGGAACGCCGCCCCAGGCAGCCGCTTTTTCAAATAGGCGGCTAAAAATTCAGCAAAAACCGCTTCCGTCTCATAATGCCCCGCCGCAATGCAGGTCAGGCCTGTGGAAGCTGCTTCCAGCATTTCGTGGTGCTTCATTTCCCCGGTAATGTAGGCGTCCGCCCCCCGGCAGGCTGCAAACTGGACAAAGTCCCCTCCAGCCCCGCTGCAGAGGAACACTTTTTTCACAGCCCTCTCTCCAGGAATCAGGTTCACCGCCCCCGCGCCCAGCCGCTCCCGCACCAGCCGGGCAAATTCCAAAGGCGAAGGCGATCCCTCTGCCTCGCCGGAAAACAGGATGCAGTCCTCCCCGAAAACATCCTCCTGCCGGATAACCTTCAGCCCCAGCCTGTTTGCCAGGGCCACATTCACCCCGCACACCGGGGAGATGTCCAGGTTTGTGTGGCAGCACAGCGCCCCAATGCCCTTCTGGGCCAGCAGATAAGGCACCGCGCGGCTGTTAAGGCTTTTTAAAGGCGTGAAGATAACCGGGTGGTGGCTGATAACCAGCCCCGCGTTTATGGAAGCCGCTTCCTCCACCACTGCCGGGGTGATGTCCAAAGCAATCAAGGCCCGCGCCACCTCTGCCGCCGGATCCCCCACCAGCAGGCCGCTGTTGTCAAAGCTTAAGGCGCTCTCAAAGGGAGCGGCCTGGTCTATCACGTTGTATATATCACAAATCCGTACCATAGGCTCCTCCTGTTCCCGTTCTGTTTTTCCCGCGCGCCAAGCGTGGAAGCTCTTTCCCTCCCTGCCGGTTTGACCAGGGAAAGGCCGCGCTTTTCTTTATTTCCCTGTCTGGTCAAAGGCAATAGGTTCCCTTTTCTTCCTCTATGCTTTCCCCCAGATAAGCTTCCCGCAGGGCCTCCATCGCGTCCCCCAGCGCCTTTGCCCGGGCCGTTTCCCCTAGATGGGCCGCGCCCTTCCGCTGGTTCTCCAAAATCCGCGCCTGCTTTTCCGCATATAGCCGCACCGCCGGGCTTCCCGGCTCCAGCCTGCCCATGTAGGGGTATAGAAGGGGCATAGGGCCGTTCTCTCCGGTAAACGCCGCGGAAAAGGCGGCATACACCTTGCCGCTGTCCAGACAGGCCCGCTCCTCCAAAATGGAAAAGCCTAAGTCCCACAAGCCTGCCCGAAGCTGTGGCCCACAGCTCATAGGCTGCAAAACCAGCCGCTTCCCCGGATTTCGCAGCCAGGAAGTTTCCCCTGCCATGCGCAGAATCAGCTCCCCGCCCATGCCAGCAATCACGATGTCCTCCGCGTCTCCAGGCCCCAGGCCCTGCAGCCCGTCTGAAAGCAGAAGCCGCATTTTTGCCCCATACCGGGCGGCGTTCCGCCTGGCAGCCTCCAGGGGACTGGCATTAATGTCCGCGGCGATGGCCCGGGGGCACCGCCCGGTTTTCAAAAGCCATATGGGCAGATAGCCATGGTCTGTGCCGATATCCGCCACCGCAGCCCCCTCCCGCACCAAAGATGCGCAAAGGCTGAGCCTGGGTCCAAGCTGAAACAGGGGCCTTGCCATAAACGCCCTCCTTTCACTGGGCAAAAAGACAAACTGCCGCCTGGCCGAAACGCCGGGCGGCAGTCTGCGCAAGCCGTATCAGACTATTTCCCACTCAGGTGCCGGTTGAGTTTCTCCACCAGATCGTCCGGGTTCACCCCGTGTACCCCGCAGGCCTGCTCCAGCGTCTCCCCCCGGGCAGAGGGGCAGCCAAGGCAGTGCATACCCATCTCCAGAAAATAAGGGGCGGTTGTTTCGTCCATATCCAGAATTTCCCCGATAATCATGTCTTTTGTAACAGCAGCCATTTTTTTCATCCTTTCTCACAGCGGGAAACCCGCTGCAAAGCAGTCAATTGCAAATTTCAGTACCTATATTATAATACCCCCGGCCCCGGCGCGCAATACCTGAAACCATGAATTTTGTGTGAAAAGCAGTTTTTCTGCCTTTTCCAGCTTAGAACCTACTTCATGGGCAGAAAGCCGATTTTTTTCATAGCCTTGGACACTGTCCGCTGGGCAATGGACCCGGCCTTTTCCGCGTTCTCCCGGCAGCACCGCTGCAAATAGTCCTTGTCCTGCAAAATTTCCTTAAAGCGCTCCTGAATGGGCCGCAGCTCCCCGATAACGGCTTCCGCCACAGCGGGCTTAAAGTCGCCATAGCCCTTGCCCGCAAACTCCCCTTCAATTTCCTCCATGCTCTTGCCTGTAATACAGGAATAAATTTCCATCAGGTTCTTCACCCCGGGCTTGTCGTCAGAATAGCGCACGCAGGCCTCGCTGTCTGTAATGGCCCGTTTGAACTTGCGCATAATGGTATCCGGATCGTCCAGCACGCTGATACAGCCGTTGTTGTTCCCGTCAGATTTGGACATTTTCCTGGTGGGATCCTGCAAAGACATGACCCTGGCCCCATGCTGGGGGATAATCGGCTCCGGCACTGTGAAGGTGGGGCTGTAAATGCCGTTGAAGCGCTCGGCAATGTCTCGGGCAATCTCCACATGCTGTTTCTGATCCGCCCCTACAGGCACAAAGTCCGCCTGATATAAAAGGATGTCCGCCGCCATCAGGCAGGGATACGTGAAAAGCCCGGCGTTGATGTTGTCCGCGTGTTTAGCCGATTTATCCTTAAACTGGGTCATGCGGGAAAGCTCCCCGAACTGGGTGTAGCAGTTCAAAATCCAGGCAAGCTGGGCGTGCTGGGGCACATGGCTCTGGATGAAGAAAATCGTCTTGTTAAAGTCAAGGCCCATAGCCAGCAGAAAGGCGTAAGCCTCCATGGTATATTTGCGAAGCTGTGCAGGCTCCTGCCGCACCGTAATGGCGTGCAAGTCCGCCAAAGCATACACGCACTGATAGCCCTCGTCCTGCAGGCGGATGTGGTTGCGCAAAGCCCCCAGGTAATTCCCCAGGGTAAAGGTGCCTGTACACTGGTACATGCTTAAAATGCGTTTTTTCTCATTGCTTTCCATATTGTCTCAACCTCTTTCCTGAATACTTGAAAATGCGCCCAAGACCTTGGGGTGAGCGCGTCCCAGTGGGACGCTGCCGCGAACCGACCGAGCCGGCAGGCGAGACCGCCCCCAAACCTCTGCAAACCCTTTTGAAAAAGGGTTTGATCCGAAAACCCCTTTTGGCTTGATGGCAGGGCGGTTATTTCACGGCTTCCCGGGCCGTCTGGCCTAAGATTTTCACGCCTTCCCGCAACTGCTCGTCCGTAGGCGTAGAGAAATTGATGCGGAAAGAGCGGCAAGGCTCTGTTTCGTCTGTGAGGAACGCTGTGCCCGGCACCACGCAGGCCTTGCGCTCCATGGCCCGCTTCACGAATCCCAGCATATCAGTGCCCTCCGGCAGGGTACACCAGGCAAAAAGCCCGCCCTCAAAATGGCTCCAGGTGATAAGGGGCCTGAAATGCTCCTCCATGGCGGAAAGCAGCACAGCGCTTTTCCGGCTGTAAATGTCCCGCAGGTTTTGCAGGTGGGCCTCATAGTCAAAGCCCGTCATAAAGCGGTGGCACACAATCTGCGCCCACATGTTGGAATGTACGTCCTCCCCCTGCTTGCACACCACCATTTTCTGGAGCACCGCCCTGGGGCCGATGGCATAACCTACCCGCATCCCCGGGGAAACCACCTTGGAGAAAGAGCCGGCATACATCACAATGCCCTCTGTATCAAGGCTCTTAATAGAAGGCACATCCTCCCCTGCAAAGCGCAGATCCCCATAAGGGTTGTCCTCCAGAATCATCACCCCATGCTTTTGGCATAACTCATACACTTTTTTGCGCTTCTCAAAACTCATGGTAATGCCTGAGGGGTTCTGGAAATTGGGAATGGTATACAGATATTTCACATTTTTCTCTGTCTCCAAAGCCTTTTCCAGGCAGGCCATGTCCATGCCGTCCTCCTCCATGGGAATGCCCACAAGCTTTGCCCGGTAGGATCGGAAGGTGTTCAAAGAGCCGATAAAGCTGGGGGCCTCGCACAGCACCGTATCCCCCTCGTTTAAAAGGGTTTTCGTCAGCAGATCCATCACCTGCTGGGCGCCGCTGGTAATGAGGATATCATCGTTCTCTGTGCCCACCTGGTGCTTTTTCTTCATATACCCCAGCAGGTGCTCCCGCAGGGGGGCATACCCCTCTGTCACGCCATACTGCAAAGCCTCAATAGGGGTATCCTCCAAAAGCTGTGCCGAAACCTTCCGGATGGCTTCATAGGGGAAGGCGTCCGGCGCCGGGTTCCCGGCGGAAAGGGGGATAATCCCCGGGGCGGAGGAGTTTTTCAAAATCTCCCGGATGGCAGAGGGCTTCAGCGCCTTCACCCGGTCAGAAAACTGATATTCCATATGTTTGCTCCTTTCCGGCGGGAAAAACCCGCCCGCAAAAAAATAAAAGCCCGCCCCACGCATGGGACAGGCTCTGCCTGCGGTACCACCCAAATTGACAGGCTGCCGCCTGCCCAACTCTTCCCCATAACGCGGGGTGCGTCCGGCCATTTCCTGCCAGCCCTCCCGGGGCCATTCCCAGCCTTCCCCTGCCGCCTTCCCACCCTGGGCGGCTCTCTTAAAAAGGATAGCGGCTGGTACTCCTCCCGGTCAACGGTTTTCCTGTATCCATCTCATTATATGGCATCCCCCAGGAAAAGTCAAGGGCTGGAAAATCAAGGGAAGTGTCCGAACCGCGTGTTCCATGCTTCCGGCGGGGGAGGGGAGGTGTGTCCCGTCTGCCCACCCAGCCGGATTGGGTTTCCAAAGGGCCATTGGCCCTTTGGCGGGGGTGCAGGGGCGGGGAGCCCCCGCAAAACAGGCCCCCTCCGCCAGCCAGCCTCCAGCCGCGCAAAAAAGGCGCACCGAAGCTTTCCGGTACGCCTTTCAAATTCCTTATTCCTGGGGCTTTGCCACAACCCCGTCGCTGGAGCCTGCCGAAGCAGTCTCCACGCCTGCGCCGGCCTGGATGGTAACCGCGTCAGAGAGGGTAACAGTGGCGGTATAGCTGCCCGACACCCAGCAGGCTTCCCCGGCAGTGCCGGAGATGGTAACGGCTGCGGGAGCCTCTATGCTGCCTGTGCGGTTTGCCACATTGGCCAAATCAATCTGCACAAAGATGGAATCCCCGGCCAGCTTCCCAACCTGGGCCTGGGGGCCAATCACTGAAACCTCCATGCTCCGGGTGGTCAGCCGGGCGTCCTTCCCGGCAGGGGGATTGAGAAGCTGGATGTTCGCCTCCGGCACAGTCAGCGTGGCCCGGCTGTAGCCGTTTAAGTTAATGGAAACCTTTGCCTGGGTAACGGTGTTCTCCCCGGCGTTTGTAATGTTGCGCACGCCGCTGGGCAGGGGGATCTCCATGTCAAAGGCGGCTGGGCGGGACAAATCCAAATCGGCAAAGTCAATGGCGCTGCCAAGGCAGATTTCGCTGATGCCGTCCAGCACCTCCTGGGAGCCTGCAATGGCAATCTCCGCCGGCTCTATGCTGATGCGGTTCTGGGCAAAGCTGTCAGGCTGGTGTACAGTGTTCACCACCAGGGGCACTGTCTTTCTCGCCATCACCGGGATGGTGGCCTGCACTGTGTCCACGCTCAGCGTAAGGTACAAGGAAGCTGTGTCCGTTATCTCCTGGTTGTTCTGGTCATACAGGCGGATGGGGCAGGAGAACTCCTGGGAGTCCCGCAGGGGAGCGTCCAGGGTGTAGCCCACCGCCGCCCGGCTCACCCGGTTCACAGCAGACTCCGGCCCGGAAATAGTCACGCTGTCCTGGGACAGCACAGGGGAGCCGGGATAAAAGCCCGCGTCCGCGCTGTATACAATCTCGTCCTCCAAAGGCAGTGTAACTTCCTTATAGCGGTCATACTCCAGGTTGATTTCCTCCGGGTTAATGGAAACAATGTCATATTCCGAAAGGGCAGAGTTTTTCACCGCCTGCACAGGCACCGTCATCTTCTGCAGGGTGTTGCCCGTCAGCTTGGTGGAAGTGGGGTTCAGGCTCACTGTCACCTTGAAGTCCTCCGCCGTCAGCTTGGAGGTAATCAGGCTGTTGCCGGAAACGTCGATGTCCGCCGCGGCATAGGACATGTTGAACACCCGCAGGCCGTCAGCCTCCGCCTCCGTAGAGGGCACCACCACAATAGGCACGTCCTGGATGGTAAAAGTGCGGTTCATGTCGCTGTTATAGGCCATCACAAACCATGTCACCAGGGCAATGGCAAAGGAAAAAACCAGCACAAAGGTGTTGTGGTAAAAAATATTCCGCAGGGAAAGCTTTCCCCGTTTTTTCTCCATGGGCTTTCCGTCTTTCATGGCTCAGCCCTCCTTCCGGCCGGAGCCAAAGCCCAGCCTGCCCAGAATGCGCTTGCTGCCGGAAGCGCCTTTGTCCTCCGCGCCGATAAGGTATTTCTCCAAAGCGTCGGAAAGGGCCGCCCTGGTGTAATCCCGGGTCAGCCTGCCTCCCACGGCAATGGAAATCTGGGCCGTCTCCTCAGAGACCACCACCACCACCGCGTCAGAGTTCTCGCTCATGCCCAAAGCCGCCCGGTGCCGGGTGCCCAGCTCCGCGCTTACGCTGTCGCTGCTTGTCAGGGGCAGGATGCACCCCGCCGCGTGGATCCGTCCGTCCCGTATCACCATGCCCCCGTCGTGGAGGGGGGCTTTGTTGAAGAAAATATTGGCAATGAGCTGGGCGGAAGGGTCGGCCTCCACAATGGTGCCTGTCTCCACAATTTCCCCCAGCTTGGTGCGGCGCTCAAACACAATCAGCGCCCCCATGCGGAGCTGCTGCAAAATGCCCACAGCCCCCACCACCCCGGCAATGGCCCGCCGGGTGCCAAGCTTGTCCCCGTCCCTGTCCTTGCCGCCGATAATGCCGCCCAGGGAGCTGACCTTGCTGTGGCCCACCTGCTCTAAAGCCTTGCGTATCTCCGGCTGGAAAAGGATAATCACCACAATAAAGGCAGACTGGAAGAAATACCGCAGGAGCTGGTTGAGCATCAAAAAGTCAAGGGCCTCTGTGGAGGAAATCAGGAACAGCCCCACCAGAAGGATAATGCCCTTGACAAGCTGCCCGGCCCGGGTTTCCCGCACCAGCTTGATAATGCCGTACAGCAGTACGGTTACAATAGCCACGTCGATAGCGTCTTTAAAGGTAAACTGCCGCGCCAGGTTCAAAAAGGTCTGCCCGAACCGCGCCGCGGCGTCCATCATGTCCCCCACTGCCGTCATCCCTTTCCATATGTAGTGTGCAGAACAAGCACGCCTGTGCCGCAAAAGCTTTTAGGGCCTGTCTGTGTCTTATTGTATCACAGGCAGGCCGCAAATAAAAGGCTTTTTTCGTTTTCTTTCAAAATTTCACAGGCCGCCTGGAAAACCGCCAGCCCGCCAAAGGCTTCCCCGGCGGGATATCGTAAACACACTTGAAAACCGGCATATGCCGATTTTCAAGCCGGGGGGCTGCGCCGCCTGGTTCAAAAGAGGCATACTACCTCTTTTGAACTGTGTTAACTATGGCCCGCACCCTGCGGGCAAGGGCCTCCATCTCCTGGGGCCTGGTGAAGGCGGAAGGGGATACCCGCACAGTGCCTTTGGTGCCCATTTTCTCATGGGCGCAGGGCGCGCAGTGCAGGCCGCAGCGCACAGCAATGCCGGATTTTGCCAGAATCTGCCCCGTTTCCTCGCTGGGGCGGTTTTCTATATTAAAGGAAAGCACCGGCACAAAATAGGGGATTGCCGGGGGCGGGGTGTAAAGCTTCACATGCCCCATGCGGGAAAGCTTTTCATATAAATAGGAAACCTTTCCCATTTCCTCCCGGTAAATCCGCTCCATCCCCATGGCGCTTACAAACCCCATGCCCGCGTAAAGGCCTATAATCCCCGGCACGTTCAGGGTGCCGCTTTCATAGCGCTCCGGCGGATCGTCGGGCTGCAAAAGGCTTTGGGACTGGGTGCCAGTGCCCCCCTCTGTCAGGGTGGCAAGGGAAACCCCGGGATCCCGCAAAACCAGCAGCCCGGTGCCCATAGGCCCGTAAAGGCCCTTGTGCCCGGCGCAGCACAAAAAGTCTATGCCGCCTTCTGTCACGCTGATGGGAACCACCCCGGCTGTCTGGGCCGCGTCCACGCAGATTTTCGCGTCATACTGGTGGCACAGGGCCGCAATGCGCTCCACAGGCAGCCGCACGCCAAATACGTTAGAGCCTGCCGTACACACCACCAGCCTGGTGCGCGGCCCCATGGCCTTCCGGAAGGCGTCCACCGTGGCGTCGTTGTCCCCTGGCGCCACCACAGCTTTTGTATACGTGACGCCTTTTGCCTCCAGGGCCTGCAGGGGCCGCATCACAGCGTTATGCTCCATGTCGGAAACTACCACATGGTCCCCCGGCTTTAAATACCCCTTTATCACCAGGTTCAGGGCCTGGGTGCAGCTTGGCTGGAACACCACACACTCAGGCCCCGGCGCGCCCAGCAGGGCCGCCGCCCGCTCCCGGCAGTTGTATACCGCCTGGGAGGTGCGCACGCTCATATCATAGCCGCTGCGGCCGGGGTTTGCCCCCAGCTCCCGCAGGGCCTTCTGCATCTGCTCCCGTACCACAAGCGGCTTGGGGTACGTGGTAGCGCTGTTATCCAGATAAATCACGGGCCATCCTCCTGCTCCATGCGGCGCAGAACCCGGATGCGGTTTTCCTGTAAAATCCGTTCCGCTTCGTCAGCGCCGGCCGGCACGTATATCCCATAGCCGCAGCCGGACTCCTCCGTTTGGGGGATGCGCTCCACATAGCCGCGGATCCCCCTGCGGAAGAGCAGATCCCGGCCCTTCATGGCATATGTGACGGAGCTTACCACAAGTAAGGGCTTGCCCAAAAAATCACCTCGTTTAGGGGCTTGCCCCCAAAGCCAGGGAACAAGCCCAGTCGTTTGCCGCTCAGAAGCTGTGCCGGAAGGGCTGCCCTGCGCCCTGCTGGTACGGCTTCTCACTTCATCTTATGCGCGCCCCCTTCTTTTGTGCGCTTTTTCGAGGCTTTTTTCCGGAAGAGGGATTCCCTGCCCCCAGGCCCGCCCGGAAAATTCTTTTCCCAGGAAAAGAAAATCGTTAAAAATCCTATTTTCCTATAGAAATGTGCCGCACAATATGGTATAATAGGCGGGTAATTGACTACATGTTGTGATTTGTACAAAAACAGCGCTTTTACCCAGGCAAATCACATAAAAATATTTTTCGCAGCCGGCAGCCGGCCTGCTTTTTTAGAAAAGAAGGGGCGCCCCCTGCCAGGGCGCCTCCGAAAAAGGAGTTCAACGACATGACAAGCTTCATCATTGTTCTTCTCTGCTCAGCCGGGCTTTTCGCCGTCCTGATGCAGGACAGGTTCCGCTTTTGGACAACCCTCCTGGTAGGGGGGATTGCTTTCCTCCTGGCCCTTTTGGCGGGGGTACTCTTAGGCCGCCTGATAGAAGATCCGGCCCTGGGAAAGCTTCTGGCCTGCTGGGCAGGCACGCTGCTGCTTTTCGCCGCCTCCCTGGCTGTACATAGCAATAATATCCTGCAAAAGCTTTTCGTGCTTCTGCTGTGCCCCTGCTGCCTGGTATATGCGGAGGTGCTCCTGCCCCAGCTTCTGGGAACCCTGCCGCTGCGCACCGCGGGAGTTGTGGGCGGCGTGGTTTCGGCGGCGGGCACGCTGCTGCTGTACCTGCTTCTGGGCCTCTGCCTGTACCGGCCCTTCCATCATTTCAGCGACCGCGGCCCTTCGGCCTTTATGGCAGGCATGTGCCTGCTGCTCTGCCTGATTTACCTCATCTGCACCGGAAAAGCGGATCTGCTCTTCCCGGCCAATGCCCTGGCAGGCCGCCTGCTGTTTTCCTCCCTGCTTTTCATCGTGCTGGTTTTCTGTTTCCGCAGCGTATACCAGGCTGGACGGTTCCGGACGGCTGTGCTGGAGGAAGCCACCCGCCGGAAGCTGCTGGACAAAGACGCGGAGGATTTCGGGGATCTGCTGGCGGCTGTACGGGAGGCCCATGCTGTCCAGAAGAAGGGGGAATATGCCCTGGATACCATCTCCGTCATGCTCCAGGACGGCGTGCCCGAGCAGGTGCCCGCTTACATTTATATGGCAAAGCACGCCGCTGCCCGGGAGCCTGTCCTGGGGGAATACCATGAAAACCCCTATCTGAACGGCATCATTGCCGCTAAGGCTGCTTTTGCTTCCCAGAACGGCATAGAGTTTCAGTGCAATGCCTGCACAGGCAATGTCCCCCTGAAAACCTCCGAACTATGCGTGCTTTTCCATGAAATGCTCAGCCACGCCTGCAAGGAAGCCCTGGGCTATACCGGGGAAGAGCCACGCCGGGTGCGCTTCACCGCCATCCCCGGGGAGGATTCCCTGCGGCTGGAGGCTGTATATGCGGCCGTCCCTCCGGCAGGCCGTTCCTTTGGGCTGCAGGAGCTAAGGGAAAAGAAGCTTTCCGATGTGATCCAGTGGCTTTTTGACGACCGCCCGGCTGAGGGCAGCGATCTTTCCGGCCTGGAGAACACCGCCGAAACCGTCCTGCTCCACAGCGGCAGGCTCACAGTTTCCAGCACGCCGGAGGAAACCATCCTGCTGGCAGAAATGCGCTTTTAGAACCTGTTCAGTATCTAAAAGGTATGCCGGATGTGAGGAGATTTTTTTGTCCGGCAAGGAAAAAGCCCCCTCAGACGGCGTGCCTTGTGATACTAAACAGGTTCTTAGCAAGGTGCGCGGGATGCCCGCCATACGAGGTGCCAGCGCTTCTTCCCCTTCCCATCGCCTTTAACACTACCAGCCGCCCCGCCCGCAAACCAGGGGAAGCGCTCCGCGCTTCCCCTGCCCTGCGCCTTTGGCGCAGGGGCGTGCCTTCGGCCCGCGTTTGCGGGCGGCCCTAGGCGTACCCATACACTTCAACTATAGAAAGGACGCAAACTCCCATGGACAACAGCCTTTGCACCCCGGAAATCCTCGCGGCCTTCGGGCTTTCCCCCCAGTCCGCCATCTCTCCTTTATACGGCGGGCACATTAACGATACCTTTGTGGCCCAAAGCACCGCCGGCAGCCCCCGGTACACCCTCCAGCGCATAAACCGCTTTGTGTTTCCCTCCCCGGAGGATATCACCGAAAATATGACAGGGGTCACCTCCTTTCTCCGGGAAAAAATTGCCGCCCGGGGAGGGGATCCAGACAGGGAAACCCTTAGCGTGCGCCCCGCTGCGGACGGCAAATTCTTATATATAGACAAGGAGGGGAACCCCTGGCGGTGCCTAGGCTATATTGAAAACGCCACCTCCCATGAAACCCCGGAAACCCTTGCCATGCTGGAGGAGGCAGGCCGGGCCTTTGGGGATTTCCAATGCCTTTTAAGCGGCTATCCCGCCCACACCCTCCACGAGATTATCCCCAATTTCCACAATACCCCTGCCCGGTTTGCCCAACTGCTGGAGGCTGTGAAGAACGATAAGGCCGGGCGCGCCGGGGAAGTGGGGCCGGAGCTGGAGTTTGCCTATAAGCGGGAAAAGGCCTGCGCCCTGCTGGCAGATTTGCTGGAAAAAGGGGAACTGCCCCTGCGGGTCACCCACAACGACACAAAGATGAGCAATATCCTGCTGGACAACGTTACCGGCAAGGCGGTATGCGTTATTGACCTGGACACCGTAATGCCCGGCCTTTGCGCCTTTGATTTTGGGGATTCCATCCGGGCCGGGGCCGCCACCGCCGCGGAGGACGAAACAGATTTGAGCAAGGTGAAATTTGACCTAGAGCGCTACCAGGCCTATGCCAGGGGCTTCCTGTCTGCCGCCGGGGATATCCTGACCAAACGGGAGCTGGAAACCCTGCCGGACGGCGCCATCCTTATGACCTTAGAGGTGGGCCTGCGCTTCCTGGCCGATTACCTCAACGGGGACGTGTACTTCCGCACCGCCCGGCCCAGCCACAACCTGGACAGGGCCAGAAACCAGTTTAGGCTGGTGGAGGAGATGGAAGCCGCCCGGGAGGAAATGGGCCGCGTTATCCAGGAAATGATGGGATAAAATTTGGTATTAGGAAAAAATCCACGTCCCTGCCCCTCTTTGGCGGAGCAGGGACTGCTTGCCTGTAAATGGTTGTGCAAACTGCACATATTTTGAGGCGGATATCTCCGCTGCAAAGATGACATTTTGTTACAACAGTAACAAAATATTTACAGAACCACTGGGCTTTACCAAAAGCCAGCCGTTTTTTATCTTGTTTTTACTGGGAATTCCCTGTGAGAAAAAGGCGGGAAAATGCCGCCTTGTGCAGTTTGACGAAGAATTTCATGCAGATTGGGAGGGAACTGCGATGGTGGAAATCAGGGCCTGGACAGAGAGCTTTGCCCGAAAACTTCAGGGGCATTTTGGCCCCCGGCTGCTGTTTGTGGGATACCAGGGCAGCTATGGCAGGGGAGAGGCCACCCCGGAAAGCGACATCGACATTGTAACTGTGCTGGACGCAGTTGCTCCAGCAGATTTAGACGCTTACCGAACGCTGGTGCAGGCCCAGCCCCAGGGAGAGCTGGCCTGCGGGTTCCTTTGCGGGAAAAAGGAGCTGTGCGCCTGGCCCCGGTACGATCTCTATGGCCTTATGCTGGACACAAAGCCGGTTTTGGGAGATTTGCCTGCCCTGCTGCCCCGGCTTACAGAGGCGGACGCCCAGGAGGCCCTGGCTATCGGCGCGGCAAACCTGTACCATGCCGCCTGCCACACCTTCCTGTACAGTCCCGCGCCGAAAAAGGCCCTGCCGGGGCTGGGAAAGGCCGCCTTCTTCTGCCTGCGGCTTTGGGCGCTGCTGGAGGACGGGGTTTACAGGGCCTCGAAAAAGGAACTGGGAAAGGTGCTTGCAGGCCGGGAAAGGGCGCTGCTAAGCCTTTCCCTGGAGCCAGAAAGCCTGGAAACCAGGAAAGCTTACGAGTTGCTGATTGGCTGGTGCGGCGACGTGCTGGAGGCGCTGGAAAGGGAAAAGCAGCCGTAAAAAGCGGCTTTGCGCGGGGCGTGGCGGAGATTTTCAGAGCGGCGCTGCAGGAAACAGCGCGGGAATTGTGGAACGCAGAAGCCTGTTAGCGGGACAGAACTTCTTCGAACCAGCGGCATGGCGTGCATGGGAAGCAGGAAAACGGCGGTTTTCCCTGGAATCTCACCACTTCTGACCAAGAATTCGTCATTCCTTCTATTAAGAACCTGTATTCATAATTGAAATTGCCAGATGAACGGGAATTTTTAGAGCCAATCAAGGCGAATACTCCGCAAACGCATGTATGCGTTTGCGCATGGCAAGAAAATTCAACACAGAGTGGCTCTAAAAAGGCTGCTCAGATGGTGGTTGCAGGTTGTGAATACAGGTTCTAAGCCCTAAAAAAGGAGAGGCACAGCCTCTCCCTTTGGCTTTGCGCGGCGTTCAGCCGTCCCCCAGCCACATATGGCGCTTTAAATCCACCCGCCCGTCCGGCAGGAAAGCCACGCCTTCAGCCTCCAGCATCTGCCGCTGGATCTCCTTGCCGCCAAAAGCCTGGTCGCAGCAAAGGGCGCCGTCCCGGTAAAGGACACGATGGCAGGGAAGCCCCTGAGGGGCATGCAGCATGGCGGCCCCCACAATCCGGGAGGCCCGGGGACTGCCTGCCAGAAGGGCCACGTGCCCATAGGTACACACCTGCCCGCGGGGGATGCGGCTGACAATTTCATACACCTGCTTGTTAAAATTCATGGGGGAAAGCCTCCTTACATGTACCAGAAGCAGCCGCTGTTGGTGGTCTGAAGCCAGGCGCCCCGGGGCACCTGGCGGCGCACGCAGGCTACGCACATATAATCAGGCATGGGGGACAAAAGGCCCATTACCGCCAAGGGCCAGCACACCCCCATAATTTTGCCCCAGGAGGCAGGGGCAAACAGGAACGCCAGCAAGGGTACAAGGCCCAGTATAGCAGGCAGAAGGCTCATCACCATAAAGCGCCGCCAGGAAATGGGCACATGGCACACGGCAAAAGCCGCCATTTTCTTGGGGATAAGCCCTACATAGACAGTGGAGCCTTTGGGATAGCACACCCCATGCAGGTATTCATGGACAGGGATAAGCAGCAGCCCCAGCAGGATGCCCAAAGGGATATACCCGGGTTCCATGGGAAAACGGCCCAGAAGCCAGGCCTTGAAAAACAACGCCCCAAAGCACAGCAGGAGGGGCAGAAGCCCATAGGGAAGGGTGGCGGCGGAAAACGGATCCGGGGTGCGCAGGGGCTTTGCCCCATAGGGCAGGGACTGCTCCGGGAAGGCTGCGTCCGCGTCTTTCATCCCCACCCATTTGATTTCCGGCATGGTAAAAACCCCCTTTTCTGCGGCAGACAGAAGAATAAATTCAGAATAGTATTTAAAGGCATAAACGTCCAGGCTGGACACCTTATGCCCTTGACAGGCTTTGCGGGCTGCGTGTATACTTTGTGGAAGGCTGCGGCCTGTTTTTTATGAGAATGGAAAGGAAGTGCGGCATGAGAAGGAAAGACCGGGAGATTACCGACACAGCACAGATAATGGAGATATGGAAAAAATGCCGCGTGTGCCGTCTTGCCATGGCGGACGGGCCGCGGCCCTATGTGGTGCCTATGAATTTCGGTGTGGAGGAAAAGGACGGGCAGTTTACCATTTACCTCCACTGCGCCCCGGAGGGCCGCAGGCTGTCCATTCTGGAAAGGCGGCCCGCTGTGTGCGTGGAGGCCGACTGCGAATACAGCCCTATTGAGAGCAACACCCCCTGCCGCTATAGCTGCACCTTTGCAAGCATTATCGGGGAGGGGAAGGCGGAAATTTTGCAGGCCCATGAGGAAAAAGCCCATGGCCTTTCAGTCATTATGGAGCACCAGGCAGGCAAAAGCTTTTCCTTCAGCCCGGCCCAGACCGGCATGGTGGCGGTTATCCGCATCCGGCTTCAACTGGTTACGGCCAAGCGCCGGGCATAGTTCAGGCGCCTATCGCCTATATTATATATATAGTATAGCATAGCTGCAATGGGCTTCGCCCCTTGCCTGCCGCTGGCGCGGCAGAAAAGCAACTGAAGCTGCTTTTGGCTAGTCTTTTATATCCTGCGGATATTATAGCACAGGAGGCGGGCTGCCGCAAGCTTTTTAGGGCGTGTTTAGATTTAAGATGGTATGTGGGCTTTTGGCGAATAAGGTGGCAGGAATCCGCCAAAAAGACGCTTGCAAACGCTTATGTGTACACGCCTTGGGGTGGGGCAAGGGGAGTTCTGACAAAAAGGTTACAAAATAGAAGCAAAAACGTCTTTTCCCTTGAAAATTCCAAACGGGTTTGCTATAATACCATACGACAGCGGCGGCTGGGACATACTGGCTGCCGGAATTCTCATATTTGTTTCAGAAATTAGGAGGAAACAACCATGAAAAAAGTTTTAGCACTGGTATTGGCTCTGGCCCTGCTGTGCACCTGCCTGGCCGCCTGCGGCGACGGCGGCAGTTCCAGCAGCAGCACCCCTGCCAGCAGCACCGCTTCCAAGGCTGAGGAGTCTTCCAAGGCTGACGAGTCTGCAAGCACTGCTTCCGGCGAGAAGATGAAGATTGGCATTCTGGCCCCTGCTGTTACCCATGGCTGGGTGGCTGGCGTGGCCTACTATGCCGAGGCCCGCTGCAAGGAGCTGAGCGATACAGTTGAGTACCGCCTGCTGACCAGCAGCAACGCTGAGGAAATGACCAACCAGATCGACGAGCTGAAAACCTGGGGCGTCCAGGCAGTTGTGGCGTTCCCCCAGTGGGAAGGCATGGAAGACCCCATTAAGAGCCTTATTGACGAGGGCATTCCGGTTGTAAACTTTGACATTGTCATTGACGTGGACGGCGTGTACCACGTGGCGGGCGACAACAAGGACATGGGCACCCAGAGCGCCCAGTATATTGTGGACAAGATTGGCACCACCGGCAAGGTTGTGGTGCTGGAGGTTCCCTCTTCCGGTTCTGTTTCCGAGCTGCGCAAGGCTGGCTTTGAGGAGAAGATGAAGGAGATCGCTCCCGACATGGAGCTGCTGACCTACTCCACCCAGTTCACCCGCGAGGACGGGCTGAAGGATTTTGCTGACATCCTCCAGGCCAACCCCCAGATTGACGCTGTGTTCTCCATGGACGACGAAACCTCCATTGGCGTGCTGCAGGCCATTGCTGAGGCAAAGCGTACCGATGTGAAGGTTGTCACCGGTGGCGGCGGGTGCCAGGAATACTTTGGCATGATGCCCGAGAACGAGGAAATCTGGATCCAGTCCGCTCTGTACAGCCCCAACATGGTTATGGACGCTGTGGATATGGCTGTGTCCCTCCTGAAGGGCGAGTCTGTTGACAAGGAAAAGATTATCCCCACTACTGTGGTAGACAGGGACAACTGCGCAGACTTCCTGGACGAGACTTCTCCCTACTAAAAGGGGCTGCCCGGAAAATATAGTTTGGTAAATGAAAGGCTATGGCGTACTCGTCATAGCCTTTTTCCAAAATGGAGCGAGGAGTACAAGCGTGGAAAATCTGAAGAAAGGAACGATACCGGGCACAAAAGAATGATGTTTTATCCTTTTTATGCCAGTTTGGTATCGCATGGCGATGACTATGACGCTGGAAATGCGCAATATTGTTAAATCCTTCGGAGCAAACGATGTGCTCAAGGATATCAGCTTTTCCATAGCAGGCGGGGAAATTTGCGCCCTGCTGGGGGAGAACGGCGCGGGCAAGTCTACCCTGATGAACATTCTGGGCGGCGTGCTTCCCGCTGACGCCGGCACCATACTGCTGGACGGGAAGGAGGTGCAGTTTTCCACTCCCGCAAAGTCTTTAGACGCGGGTATCGCTTTCATCCACCAGGAGCTGAACCTGGTAAATGACCTGGCTATTTATGAGAACATGTTTATTGGCAGGGAAATCAAGCGTAAAGGCGGCTTTCTGGACGCACCTGCCATGATAGAGAAGTGCCGGGAAGTTTTTGCGCGCATGGATGTGGATATTGATCCCGCCTTGATGGTGCGGGATCTGGACGCTTCCTACAAGCAGATTGTGGAGATTGCCCGGGCGCTTTTGATGAAAGCCTCTATTATCATTATGGACGAGCCTACCACCTCCCTGACAGAGCCGGAGATTGAGCGGGTGTTTGACATGATGCGCACCCTGCAGGGCCAGGGGGTGGCCATGGTGTTCATTTCCCACAAGCTGAAAGAGGTGCTGGCAGTGTGTACCCGGTATACGGTGCTGCGGGACGGGGCCATGGTGGCAGAAGGCCCGGTGGAGGGCGTTACGGTGGACGAGCTTGCCACCCACATGGTGGGGCATCAGGTGCGCACGGAATCCCTGCGCCAGGAGCGGGAGCTGGGGAAGGAAGTGCTGCGGGCAGAGGGGCTTAGCCAGGAGCGCTTCCATGACATAAGCTTTTCCCTGCGGGCCGGGGAGGTGCTGGGCTTTACAGGCCTTCTGGGCGACGGGCGCAGCGAGCTTTTCCAGGCTGTGTTTGGCAGCGGGGGAAGGGTTCGGGGCCAGCTTTACCTGGAGGGAGAGCCTGTGCAGGTGCACAGCACCCAGCAGGCCCTGGCCCTGGGAATTGGCTATGTGCCCCGGAACCGGAAGGAAAACGGCATTATCAAGGACATGGACATCCTGGAAAACGGCTCTATTGTCACCTGGCCCCGGAACGCCAGGCTTGGCGTGATAGACTGGGGGAAGGTGCGGGAAGGCTTTCAGAAGCAGGCGCAGGGGCTGCGCATTAAGATGGACAGCGAGAAGAACCCCATTGGCAGCCTGTCTGGCGGCAACCAGCAGAAGGTGGTGCTGGCAAAATGGCTGAACGCGGATCCCAAGGTGCTGATTTTTGACAATCCCACCCAGGGCGTGGACGTGGGGGCTAAGGAAGATATTTACGACACCATCCTGGCCCTGGCAAACCAGGGCGTGGCAGTGGTGGTGCTTTCCAGCGAAGCCCAGGAGATTATCCGCCTGTGCGACAGGGCCGTGGTGCTGTACCACGGCAGGGTGCAGGGGGAGCTTTCCGGGGAGGACATGACGGATCAGGAGATTATGCGCCTGGCTACAGGCGGAGAAATGAGAGAGAGGGTGGAGAGTGTTGGATAACGTGGAGAAAAACAAGGCTGGCCTGCTGGAACGGTTTAAGCAGGCATGGCGCCAGAACCCCCTGTTCAGCACAGGCATGGCGCTTATCGTGATGATCATTGTGCAGACCCTGGCGCTGACCATGAATTCCAATTTCGCGAGCTTTGGGGACTGGTTCCAGAACTGGCTGTTTAACTGGATTTCCCTCCTGCGCAACAATTCGGCTATCGGCATTATTGCCCTGGGCATGACCTTTGTGATTATTTCCGGGGGCATTGATTTGTCTGTTGGCTCGGTGTATGTGGCGGTGGGCGCTTTCACCATGATGCTGCTGGACACAGGCACAAACGGCTGGCTCCAGGGCATTGGCCTTACAGGCGTGCCTGCTATCCTCATCGCTTTGGTGCTTGCCATGCTGTTCGGCGGGATTTTGGGAGAGGGCAACGGCCTGCTGATTTCCTACGGCAGGATGCCCCCCTTTATCGCCACCCTGGGCGCCATGCAGATTCTGCGCAGCGTCACCCAGTATTTCATGAAGCTGCAAAGCCCCACCCTGCCTGACAGCTACAAGGGCATAGCCCGGCTGAGCATTGGCGGGCAGCAGTTGATGCCCATCCTCTACTGGGCCATTCTGGCGGGGGCTATGTATTTCATTTCCAGGCAGACCACCTTTGGGCGCTATGTGTTTGCCATTGGCTCTAACGAGCGCACCACCCAGTTGTCCGGCGTGAATGTGCGCAAGGTGAAGCGCCGGGTGTACGCCCTGACCGGCTTCCTGGTGGCCATTGCCGCCATTATCCAGACCTCCCGCATTGGTTCCATGGACTATGCCAGCGCAGGCTCCGGCTTTGAGATGGACGCCATTGCGGCGGTTATTGTGGGCGGCACCAGCATGTCCGGCGGCCGGGGCTCCATTGTGGGCACTGTGTTCGGCACCCTGATTGTGGCGGTGATGAATAACCTTTTGAACCTTATAGGCGTGGATCCCTATCTTAGCGCCGCCTTCAAGGGGGCTATCATCATCGGCGCGGTGCTCTTGCAGCGCAAGGATAAGGCGTGAGCCTCCGGCGGCTGGGGGCTTTGCCCCCGTTCCCCACCAGAGGGGTAAAGCCCCTCTGGACTTCCACGCTTCGCTTTCCGCGCAGGGACTCTGGCGCTATTGGTACCTGTGCGGCCCGCAGTTGCAGGCGGATGAATGAAATGTAATAGCATATGACGAGACTGTAATGGAAATCCCTCCTTTTATGTGGTATACTGTATGTAGAAACCATAAAAAGGGAGGGATTTTTGTGAAAAGGTTTTGGACGGTTTTCGTGTGTTTGCTGGCTTTGGTGCTGTTAGGAGGACAGACGGCCTGTGCCTCCGGGGGCACTGGCGGCAGGAATTTGCTCTGCCTGGACGAGGCGGTTCATGTTTCCCTGCAAAGCGGCAGGACTTTTGCGGAGATAGACGATCCGGCAGTTCTTTCCCACCTACGGGAGATGTTTTACGCGCCGGTATATGAAAAAGACCAGTCCAGCGAGGGCTGGGTGGGATGGAGTTATGCCCTGACATGGTATGACAAAAAAGGGGAGCCAGTGGAGGAGATCGTGGTGCAGGGCGAGGGGTATGTCAATTATGACGGATGGTTCCAGACCCTTTCAGGGGGAAGGCTTGACTTCCAGTATTTTGAAAAACTGCTGCTGCCCTTCCATGTGACAGAGGATTTGGGGGAACTTGTGAAAGCCATACGGGGCGAACGGCTCCTTGGGAAAGATTTCCTGGAGGAAAAGGAGCCGGATGCCTTTATGGTGGAAAAGGACGGCAGGCGGGCGGTGTTTACCGACCCGGAAGTCGTCAGGCAGTCCATAGAAATGTTTGACGGGGTGCGGGTGCGCAGGGCCTGGGCCGATGGCACCCAGGAGCCTGAGGGCTTTTACGTCCTTACCTGGGGCGACAAAACAAACGCGCCGGACATGCCTGTGTTTGAATGGGGAGGCTTTTGGTACAGGCCGGGGGATCATATTTTCCGGCAATATGGCTATGCCTGCACCTTGGAGCGGGGCAGCGTGGATACGGCCTATCTGGACAGGCTGCTGGCAGAGGGGGAATAGGAGAAAATTTCCGGAGAAACAGGCAATGTGCCCATTTTACGGTTGCAATTTCCTGCTTTAGAGGGTATAATCAATATATGGGTGAAAGCCTGCCTGTTTTTTCCTGTTCCACACCAGGGAAGCGGGCTAAAATAAATGCTATGGAGGAATTTCATATGAGTTTAGTTTCTGCCAAGGAAATGCTGCAAAAGGCAAAGGCCGGCAAGTATGCTGTGGGCCAGTTCAACATCAACAACCTGGAGTGGACAAAGGCTGTCCTGCTGACTGCCCAGGAGTGCAATTCCCCTGTGATTCTCGGCGTGTCTGAGGGCGCGGGCAAGTACATGTGCGGCTATAACACAGTTGTGGGCATGGTAAAGGGCATGATGGAAACTTTGGGCATCACAGTGCCTGTGGCCCTGCACCTGGATCATGGCTCCTACGAGGGGGCGCTCAAGTGCATTGAGGCCGGGTTCTCCTCCGTTATGTTTGACGGCTCCCACTATCCCATTGACGAGAACATTGAAAAGACCAAGGAAATCATCCGCATTGCCGGGGAGAAGGGCATTTCTGTGGAAGCTGAGGTTGGCTCTATCGGCGGCGAAGAGGACGGCGTTGTTGGCGGCGGCGAAGTGGCTGACCCTGACGAGTGCAAGATGATTGCCGACCTGGGCGTGGACATGCTGGCCGCAGGCATTGGCAACATCCATGGCGTATATCCTGAGAACTGGCAGGGCCTGAACTTTGACGTGCTGGCCCAGATTCAGGAAAAGACCGGCACCATGCCCCTGGTGCTCCATGGCGGCACAGGTATTCCCGAGGAAATGGTGAAGAAGGCCATCTCCCTGGGCGTTTCCAAGGTGAACGTGAACACCGAGTGCCAGCTCTCCTTTGCCGCGGCTACCCGCAAGTATATCGAAGAAGGCAAGGACAAGCAGGGCAAGGGCTTTGATCCCCGCAAGTTGCTGACTCCCGGCACCGAGGCCATCAAGGCCACTGTGAAGGAAAAGATGGAGCTGTTCGGTTCTGTCGGCAAGGCTTAAGGCAGTGTGGCAGGCGTTTAGCGCAGCAATGCGCTTGTGCAGTAATGCGCTTGTGCAGCGCCTGCTTGACGGGCTTTCATAAAATATAATACGCAAACGCCGCTTGCTGAAAGGCCAGCGGCGTTTATCCATATGGAAGGTGGGAAGGCCCATGGAAAGGGACGAGGTGCGCATACGGGCGGCAAAGCCGGAGGACGCGGAAAGGTTGCTGGCGATTTACGCGCCTTATGTGGAGAAAACAGCTGTCACCTTTGAATATGACGTGCCAAGCGCGGAGGAATTCCGGGGGCGGATAGTGAGCGTGCTGGCCCGGTTTCCCTATCTGGCGGCGGAAAAGGATGGGGAGGTTTTAGGCTATGCTTATGCCGGACCGTTCCACAGCCGGGCAGCTTATGGCTGGGGCGTGGAAACCTCTATCTATGTGGATCCGGCGAGAAAACGCATGGGGCTGGGGGGCAAGCTCCACAGGGCACTGGAAAACGTTTTGCGGGAACAGGGATTCCTCAACATGAATGCCTGCATTGCGGTGCCGGAAAAGGACGATGAATATTTAACCCGCAACAGCGTGGAGTTTCACAGGCATTTGGGTTACCGGATGGTGGGGGAGTTCAGCCAGGCTGGTTATAAATTTGGGCGGTGGTATAACATGGCGTGGATGGAAAAGCACATCGGCCCTCATGGCCCGGGGCCAAAGCCGCCGGTGGGCTTTGCGGAAGTGCGGGAGCGCGTGAAAGAAAAATATCATATTGGCTAAGGGGGAATACCCATGAAAATTGAAAAGCTGGAGCCGGCCTTTAAGGATTACCTGTGGGGCGGGGTAAAGCTGCGGGAGGTCTACGGAAAAAAGTGCGCGTATGAGAAGGTGGCGGAAAGCTGGGAGCTTTCCACCCACCCCGCTGGTCAGAGCACCATTTGCGGCGGCGAATTTGACGGGATGACGCTGGGGGCGTATCTGAAAAAGGCAGGCCCGGCGGCTTTGGGGGCAAACTGCGGGAAATTTGAGCAGTTCCCGGTGCTTATCAAATTTATCGACGCGAAAGAGCCGCTGTCCATTCAGGTGCATCCCAGCGATGCATATGCCCTGGAGGCGGAGGGTGAATACGGCAAGACGGAAATGTGGTATGTGATGGACTGCGAGCCAGGGGCTTCTTTATATTTTGGGGTGAACCGGGAGGTGAGCCGGGAGGAATTTGCCCAGAGGATTGAGGACAACACCCTGCTGGAAGTGCTGAACAAGGTGGACGTACACCCGGGAGACGTGTTTTTTATTGAATCCGGCACCATCCACGCCATTGGCGGGGGTATCCTGATTTGCGAAATCCAGCAGAACTCGAACTGCACCTACCGGGTGTATGATTACGGGCGCTTGGGCGCTGACGGCAAGCCCCGGGAGCTGCATGTGGAAAAGGCCTTGGCGGTGTCAAAGCTTACTCCCTCGGATACGCGGGACAAGCAGGGAGAAGAGGAAGCTGTTCCAGGCGGCTGGATGAAGAGCCTTGCCTCCTGCACGTACTTCACTACCCGCCGCTGCCGGGTGGAGGGGGAGGTTCTCCTGCCTTTAGACGGCGGCAGCTTTGCTTCCCTGGTGGTGACGGAAGGGAAGGGCAGTGCTTCCTGCCGGGAAAATACGGTGGGCTTTGTCCCTGGAGACAGCCTGTTCGTGCCTGCAAACGCAGGGGAAGTCCGGGTGAAGGGAACCTGCACGCTGGTGGTCACCACAGTGGGGGCCTGAGCAAGCCTTCCTTTTGTACAAATCTGTGTATTTATTTACAAGATGCAGGCGGGTGAACCCGTCGCTCCTAGTGGGGTTGCGTAGGTCTATGATTGAAATTTTATAACCATAGCGGTTCTTTGCAATATTTGAATGGTTATGAAAAATATTATCATTTGTGTCCGTCGAGACAAATGACATTCCAGAGGTCAGAGCGTATTCGATGCACGGATAGAGCCAATGCGCAGTCTTGCCCACGCCTGCTGCCCCAATCATCATGGCGTGGACATCGCTCGTGTCCACCAGCGCAGCCGTGCCTGTCTTCTGTTGTTCTATGTCCTTCTGAATAATCTTGGCTTCGGCAGGCTCCCGGTGGAATCCGGGAATCTGCTTCATAAAGTTTTCGCAGGCTTGATCGATCACGTTGTTTGTAAAGTTCAACACCTTGTCATGCCTCCTTTCAAATTTTCTCTGGGAAATGCGAGAAGGCTCACAAGTTTTTTCCTGTGAGCCTTCTCAAAAATTTCTTCAGTTTTTTCGTCGCTGTGCTTTTTTGTACCACGCCGGTTCAAGTCCTAAAAATCGGAGTGGCATCTTTTTTGTCGGTCATTTATGTGAGGTGGATATAAAAAAAGATATTTTTGCCAAATCGGCGTATATATCTGAACTCTCTCAAATATATCCTGAGAAAAATCCACTTCTTAACCGTAAAATACACGGTGCCATATGGGATAATTTATTCTCTTAGTCCCGGCACGGCCATATAAATGTTTATTGAGAAGTGCGGGAAAAGTTTGAAAATCAGCACGCCTGCTTCAATGAATTTATCTACCATCTGGCACACCTGGGAGATGTCGGTAGCGCCGTCCTCATTGGTGGGCAGACGCATCAGTCCGAAGCCCAGCTTGAAGGTGTCTTTTCCCAAATATTCTGACATGATAGTTTCTCCTGTTCTGTCATTTGTATTCTTCTGGTACGTTTGTATTGCGCAGATATTCCTTGAAAAAGTAGAGCCTTGTGTTTCCCTGCTGGGCGTAGCTGCGCTTACCCATACCCACATCATCCTCATCGAAGATGGGCAGCTCCCCTGCCAAGGCCACTTCACCCACATCCCGCATACGATACAGGATATCTGGGGACATGGTGACCTGTTTGTACAAAGGCATGGGGTGGCCGCCGATAATACGGTCAAACTCGTCAATATGAGCAATTACGTTGTTTATGCCCCACAGCTCCATTTCCAGCGAAACGATGGTGGGCGGATTGGTGGGGTTATTGGCAGGGCCGATGTGTTCGCCGATACTATCCCCTCCGTAACAGACCCGGGCCAGATCATCTACAAAAACCATATGCCCCTTGCTGTGGATAGGGCAGTGGTAAGCCGTTACGGTGCGCCTGCCCAGCTCAAAGCGGTGGCCGTCGCCGATGGGGTGGAGTGCGGGCATTTTCTCCCAGGCCAGTATCTTTTTCTGCTGGATGAAACAGTTGTTGGTTCCGTCACCTTCATCAATGAAACTGTTATAAAAATCCAGGAAACCCTGTATAAATTCACCCGTGATCCCGCGAATGGTTTCCAATTCCCGCTCCGGGGCAAAACCTCATCAAACTGGCAGATGCCGCCAATGTGGTCGCCGTGTTCGTGGGTGAGGGCCACGGTGATGGGCAGGTCTGTCAGCTCCTCGCCTATAGTGCGGATGTTGCAATTGCCGATGCCGGTGTCCAGCAGCAGCGCCCGCTCTGTTCCCACAATGAGCAACGGGGCCTGCATCCCCATGCAGTTGATGGAGTACACGCCATAGCCCAGTTCTGTTACCGTTGGTTTGGTTGTCAGTTTCATAGTCATCTCCTGGTGGGGAAGGAAGAACCAGCCTCAAACTTTGCTGCCACATCCTCTTTCAAATGCTGCCGGATGGGCAGGTGCTGGGGGCAGGCTTTCTCGCACTGGCCGCAGCCAATGCAGTCGCCGGCTTTGCCATGCTTGAGGGAGATGTTGTTGTAATACACGGCCTGGCTGGAAAAGCTGCCCGCAGTGCGGAACACACTGTTGAACAGCGCAAAATATTGGGGGATAGCGATGTCCTTGGGGCAGTCGTGGGTGCAGTAGGCACAGCCCGTACACTGGATGGGCGTGTTCTTCTCGATAATCTTGGTGACTTGGTCGATGATCGTCTGCTCCTCGGCGGTGATTGACTCAAAGTTTGCAAAGGTAGCGGTGTTGTCCTCTACCTGCTCCATGCTGTTCATGCCGGAGAGCACCCGGGTCACGCCCTCCTGGCTGGCGGCAAAGCGCAGCGCCCAGGATGCGTTAGAAGCGTTAAGCCGCTTGGATTTCAGCAGGGCCTCGGCCTCCTCCGGCAGATTCACCAGCGTGCCGCCCTTGCATGGCTCCATCACGGTGACGGGCTTGCCGTACTTCTTGGCGATCTCCAGGCACCTGCGGGCCTGCACGTTAGGCTGCTCCCAGTCCACATAGTTCACCTGCAGCTGGAGAAAGTCCAGGCCCTCGCCGTACTGGGACAAAATTTCATCCAGCAGCTCGGGCATATCGTGGAAGGACATACCCACCTGCCGGATTTTCCCCTCCGCCTTTTTCTTCGCCACAAAGCCGAAAGCGTCGTATTTTTTGCACTTTTCATAGACGTTGGTGCCCATGTTGTGCAGGAGATAGTAATCGAAATACTCCACACCACAGTGTTCCATCTGCTCGTTGAAGATGCGCTCCAAATCCTCGTAATCCTTGAAATCCCGCAGGGGGAGCTTCGTCACCAGATGGAAGCTGTCCCGGGGGGGGCGCTCCACCAGGGCCTTACGCACGGCTTCCTCGGCGTGGTAGCCGTGGTAGGTGTAGGCGGTGTCGAAATAGGTAAAGCCCTTGGCAAGGAAAGCGTCAAACAGCGAATGGATCTTGTCGTAATCAAAAGAGTCCGGCTTATCCGCTTCCAGTACAGGTGTAGCTTTGCGAAAAAACCGCAAAAAAATTTCAAATTATCTGCAAAAAAAGAAGAGCGCTTAAATGGTAAAATAAACCGTTTAAGCGCTCTTACTTTTTAGAAATCAGCTTGGCTTTTTCCTGCGGTTTCCGTGTTCCTCAAGGATAAGATTTTCCCCTGTCCGGGGCTGCTGGTTCGGTATGTATTCCAGCAGCTCAGGCAGGGTGCAGCCCAAAGCCTCACAGATTTTGTCCAGGTGTTCGAAGCTTACCCGCTCGGCTACTTCTTGATATAAATCGCTGATAGTACCGGGCCGGATGCCTGTTTCCCTGGACAATTTGGCTTGTGTCCACCGGCGTTCGCCGAGGATTCTGGATAGATGAATTTTAATCATCTTTCATGCCCCTTTATTGGGCATTTTACCAGAAAGAGTATAATTTGTCCGCACTTTGTAAGGTTGTGACAAATATCGTAAGAACCTTACAATATCTGTTAGAAGTTACGGATAATCACTTCCGCATACTGCTTTTTATTTTCCCCGCTGCCAGACAGGTTTTCCTTGCGCTCTACCCTCTCGATGGTATAGCCTTTATACAATTCCCGCACCTGGGGGCAGTCATTGTAAGAGAGGATAAAACGGCCCTTAAGAGGCTCCAGGGCGGCTCTTAAACGCTGGTGGTCATCCGGGATAAAGGGGCTGTCATAGTACCCCTCAGCGCCAATATAGGGCGGGTCAAGGTAGAACAGCGCACCCTTGCGGTCATACACCCGGATAAGGTCTGCGAAGTCCTTGTGCTCTATGTTTACACCCTGTAGGCGCTTGAATGCTTGGGACAAGCGGGGGATTACATTGGAGACATTCTTCCTGTCCGTTGCATAGTCCTCGCCAGCCTTGCCAAAGCTGATTTTTACCCGGTACAAAAACCGGGCGGCCCGCTGGATGTCTGTAAGCCCCCGCATATTGGCCTGGGCCACATAGTCAAAGAACTGCTCCCGCGAGGAAAGCAGCCAGTCAAATTCCCGCTGCAGCTCCCCACAGTGGTACTTTACACAACGAAACAGGTTCACCAGATCACCGTTGATATCGTTATAGACCTCCAGCTGGCCCGCCTGTTTTTCCTTGGCGAAAAGCACCCAGGCCGCGCCGCCGAATACCTCAATATACCGCTCCACCTTGTCCGTGGGGAAGCGCTCCAAAATGGCCTTGCGCAGGATACGCTTGCCGCCAATCCAACCCATAAAGCTGTCCATATCATAGTCCATCCCTTCATAAAAATTAAGGGGCAGAATCCTCGGACGGACTACCAAAGGGCAGCAGGCTATTTCAGCTTTTCCACGATCCGCTTGGCAAGCACAGCGGCCTTGCAGTCGCTATGAGTCAGGCCCAGCTTACCGCCGCCCACGCCGGAGATAATACCTTTCTCCACCAGCTCCCGGATATCGTCCCGCCAATAGCTGGGCACCTCATCAATGGTGTTGTAGGTGGGGTTGATCTCATCGTACATCTTCTTAAATTCCTTGCCAGTCATGATGCTTTCCTCCTTTGCCGCCGGGTCTTTGGCCGAGGCAATTTTGTTGATGTAATCCAGGCACACCCAGCCCTCGCCGCAGTAGCCCCAGTTGCCGTCCTCTTTGGTAATGGTGAGCACCGTACCGTCCTCGAAAGCTTTAATTACCGAGCCGCTTACCGGGGCCGTGCGGCAGTTAAGACCGTCATCGGCGTTTACCTGGCCTTGGTACGGCTTAAAGGGGCCAGCGGGAGCGCCGCTCAATTTCTGGTTTACCTCTTTGGCAATCTGCCCCAGCCGGTTGTAGATATAATCGCCGGGGCAGGACTTGTTTTCAAACCAACGGTGGGCGGTCATGTTCTGGAGGTTCACTTGGCCCACCAGCCCCTTGTCGGCCTGCCACAGCAGCCGCTTAATCGTGTTGCGCTTGCAGATATCCGCGCACAGCTCAATAAGGGACTTCCAGACATTGGCGTTGATGGCGTAAGGGTAAATAGCATCGCTTGCGCACTCAATGGTAATGGCCCGGTTGTCATTTGCCGCGCTGGAGGAACACCAGGAGCGGTCGCTTTCGTCCACAATGGTACAAATGCGGCCATCGTAGCCTATGCCATAGTTACAGCTGGCCCCTTTAGATGTACGGCTGAACTCGCTGCACAGGGCCTCCACGCCCATCTGGCCCACCACACAATGGATGGTGATGGTGTCGATTTTGTGGTTCCGGGGGCTGTTGCAGTTGGGGCTTATTTGCCGCATACAGCTTAAAGCGCTGTTACTCATCCCGCGCCCCTTTCTCCGGCTCGAAAATTTCACCGGGCAGTAGGATTGTGTCCCTGGAGGCCCGTACCTTCTCGATAAGCTCATGGATGGGCGCGGCCCCTGCGGACAAAATAAGGCCCGTTATGATATAGGCCACGGCGGGCAGTTGGGCTGTGTAGCCAAACATGGCGAACACGTCCAGCCTAAAGAGGAACGCGAACAGGACGCCCAGCAGGGCGGCCCATACCGGGGCTTTTACATACCCCATAACCTTTTCGCCCACGATGTCCTTTACCCTGTCTACCAGGAACTGCACCAGGATAGCGAACACCAGCATAATGGCCACGGCCTTGGAAGTTTCCAGCATGAAATATCTCTCCTTTGTAAATGAATTTTTTGCACCGTTTACAGGCCCTTTATAAGGGCCGAAAGCTGCCCATTTTGACCGCCCCCTTTTCTGTACATATGAAAAAAGGCCGGGGAAAACAGTAAATCGCTTTGCGATTAACTGTCACCCCAGCTTTTCCTCTCTAAATTTTCACACCCACCAGCCTTGCAATGTGCCGCAGGTCATCCACCGGCGCATTGTAAAAAGCCTCATTCCAGAGCCAGTGTTCCTCATTGTCAGGCCGCTTATAGCGCCCACAAACAGGGTCGGCCCATACCTTTTCCCACTGCCCCGCTGCCCTGCCTTTACGGGCCTCCTGCGGCCCCAGGCGGGCTAGGATAAGCGTCACCAGAGTACCCCGTATCTTGCCCAGCCCGTCATCGTCCTGGACAAAATAGTCTTTCGTGTTCTGGCTGGCGGCGGCGCACAGCTTCCTGTTTTTCCAAAAGAGAAAGCCCTCCCGGCAGTCTAAAGCTGTGCCGTAGGGCAGATTGACCGGGCCGCTTAAACCCTGGAACCGGGCACGGCGGCGGGCTATATATCTTTTATATGCCATCCTCCTGGGCCTCCTCCCAGCCATATACTCCCGGCTCCCACACATTATTGTCCGCTGTAGAAATCCAGCGCTTTTCCTTATGGCTTACCTTGGCCCCCAGAGGGTATGCGTCCTGCGCCCCTATGGGCTGGCTCCAGGCGGGCCACTCCTCTGCCGGGTCGGATATCGCCACCCAAAGGCTGGGGGCCGCATCCGGCGTCCAGCCCTCTTGTGAAGTATGGGCTTGCAGGCATTTGTACAGCCTGCCGCCGTGCTGGCGTATCTGCCCTACAGCATAGCTTACCGGGCAGGCCCAGGGGGCGAAAAGCTCGGTATGCTCGGCAGCGGTCGCGGGGTCTATCTGCCCGCCCTCGGCCAGTGTGACAAACATAATGCCGCCCGTTTCGCTGGCCTTGTACAGCTCCCCGCCGCCATCCACCTGCTCCAGCATGATGGCGGGCACACCCGGCAGCTCCTCCCGGCCCAGCAGGCCGTATACTTTGCCCTCCCAGGCAATGCCCGTGGCCTCGTTTTCCGGGCACAAAACAAGGCACCCATTGCGGGTCTTATAGCTCATGCCTCATCCCCTTCCTGCGGCGGGGCCGGGGGCGGCTGCTGGGGCTGTTCCGGGGCCTGGGCCTGCTGCAGGGCGTTAGCCAGGGCATTGTAGCCGCCAAAGTCGCTTTTTTTGCTTTTGCCCAGGGAGGGGTCTACAAAGCCAAAGAATTGATAGGCCCGGTCGTGGAAATCCACCTCAGCCTCGTTGTAATAGTCCAGCCATTCCTCCATAAACAGGCAGTCGTAGTAGGTTTTTACGGCGGGACTGGAAATGGTATAGCCGTTGATGGTACAGAACCGGGCGATCATGCTAAAGTTAAGGTTTTGCTGTTCCTCCATAGCGGTCAGCATTTCCTCCACCTTATGGACGATATCCGGCGGGAAGGTTTCCAGCTTGCACTTAGCGGGGCCGTCACTTGTGAAAAACGGGATCACCTCCGGGGCCGTGGCCGCTGGTGCTGCAGGCTGTGCAGGTTGCGCCGTCTCTTTCACGGTGGAAATAATGACGGGCACGATCTGCATCACCACCTGGGCGGCTACCGCAGCCGCAAACTGCGCCATCTGCTCCATGGTGAAGGGCTGCGCTGCACCCGGCATACTGTAGGTGCCGGTCTTGCGGAGAGTGGGCAGCACTTCATGGGTCACCCAGCGGGTGAACTTCTTGGCCTCTGGCTTGTCCGACCGCAGGATGACTTTGTACAGCCCGGACTCGTTGATGATGGTCATTTTCTGGCCCCCGCCAAGGGTGTCCATCAGATGGACACCCTTTTCATCATCATCCAGCCGCCGTGCTGCGTTGCGGTTGTTCTGGATATCCAGAACTCGGCACACATCTGCCAGCACCCACCACGGCTCGTTGTCTTTCATGATCGTGCGTACCTCGTTGCCCTCGTAGTTGAATACCTGTATTGCGTTCATTTGTCATGCTCCTTTCTTAACTATGAAAATATCTTCAACTTTACAGTGAAGTGCCTTAGCGATCTCCCTGGCCCGCAAGGGGTGGACGCTGCTGGTCTCGCCGCTTTCAATGCGGTTAATAGCTTGGCCCCCAAGCCCAGCCGTCCTTGAAAGGCTATGCTGCGAAAGCCCTGCATCCAGCCGCCGCGTGCGTATCTCGGAAACTTTTGGGACTAAGTACATTATTCTAACCTCCTTGCATATTGTCCGTTTGGGATGTTTTTATATTATAATACACGTTCCGTTCGGACAAGTCAAGCCCTTTTTCAAATTTTCCTTGTCCATCTGGACAGTTTTTGATATACTTACAGAATAGGAGGCGGTTGCCACATGAATATAGCAGCACAAATAAAGAATTTGCGGCTAAGTAAAGGTATCACGCAAAAAGAACTGGCTGAGCAAACTGGTATTGCATTACAATCAATAATTAACTATGAGAATGGCCGCAGAGAGCCCAATTCTAAGGCCATGGCGGCACTAGAACGATATTTTGGCGTGAGCGGCGAATTTCTCCGGGGTGGCGTGGATCGGGATGACTTTATGGAGAATATCCCCATAATACACGCCGAGTTGGATAGGGTGATAGCCCGAATGGGGCAATTTAAGGATGCCTATACCGTAAGCAACCAGGATGAGCAAGCCCTGGCGGCCAGCGTGTTATCCCAGGCCCTTGAGCTTATTACAAAAAATCTCCTGCAGCAAAATAGGCCGGTCAACATGGCATATCAGGAAATCACAGG
>NZ_QWEO01000031.1 GCF_009936035.1 Neglectibacter sp. X58
ATAGAATTGCGCTATGGTTTGGTTGGTTCTGGATATGAGAAAATGCCGCATTTCAAGATAGGGGAGAAATTGAATTACTCGGAGAAAACAATCTTCCGATACCACCAAAGGGGCATTGACCAGCTAAACCAAATTTTGGAGGGAGAGAAAGCCTAATGGAAGAAAAAGCACGTCCACCCCCTAATTCTTCAGTCAGGCCCATTTCCATCAATTTTTCTTTTGTCATGCTGATTCCCGGCCCATTGTAGGAGTGGGCCGGGGTTCCATTTTGCCCGATGCTGTGTTATACTGAACATGGTTAAATTTCTTGAAGGGAACCTTGAATATGTGCGATGAAACCACCCAAAAATTCATAGATCGTTTTGGTGGAACCATGGGCTATGCTATGCCCGGTTTTGGGCTGGTGTACCACTACCGGGGCCGGGATTATCACTTGCACGATTTCACGCCAGAGGTTGAAGCCGTCATGGTGGACAGCCTGAAGCAAGGAAAGAATCTGATTCCCAAAACCTTCCCCGTGGTGGATTTATACCCCTACCCGGATAGGGTGTATTAGCCCCTTGAAAGTTAATTTTCAACCCCCCTGTTCACTGTTGCAAATGTGTTGCAAACGCCCCCAGCGTCTACCGGCGTTGTGGGGCTATTAAATATTGAACTTCTTGAATTGCAACGGTTAGCGGTGGTCAGAGACGGCGTAGAACTGCCGAAAATTGAACATAATTTGTGGGAACAAAGACACTGCTTGCCAAGTAGCGCACAACCGCCTATATGAACTTTGGACTATTCGCTTTTTTCTCCGTAAGGCGTTTGCTCCTCTGCTACCATCTGAATTTCCTGTTGTGGCTCGAAGTTATAAACGATGGACTTATGTTTCTGCGGTGGTGCTTCATAAGGCTTTCCTTCTCTGTTGTAGGTAAGATTAAATACAAGATCGGAAAGCCATTTCTTGAATGAGGGATTATCCTGAAACTGTTTGAACAGTTCCATATTATCAGCCATGATAGCGAAGATGACCTGCTGCAAAGCCCGCTCACTTTCAAGTCTTGCACTCTGTTCATCAGAGTTCTTCATAGCATTCTGATATTTCTCATCCCTGGAAACCATAGCAGGTATTTCAAGAATCTGTCTGCGTACATTATCTACGTCATTCCAGTTGATATTGCCAAACATATCGTTGAAATCAGACAGAATAACGGAAAGCAAATCCATCTCTGGCTCGATAATGTGACCAACTTTGCCGGATGGAACCGGCGCAACCTCGGAATCAGAATCCTCCAACTTGATGGATATTGACTCACGCGCCTCGTTGCGATAGCTTTCCAAATCGATTGCCTCAAGGATACCCTGTGACAGGTCATCCTCGCGGGGGGAAGGCAGTTTCGGTATCAGCAGATTGAGAAAAATGGAGAGCCGCTCCCAATCCGCATTGCCATAAGGAAGGATCGCGCCGAGGAATCCATATGTACGGCAAAAGCTTTCGCCGTACTTTTGAACTTGATCTGGTCATCTGTTTCCAACTGCTTATAAAGGGCTGTACAGGCATCCAGGGTAGGATCAAGTTTATCACGGTCTGCACCATTCAAATACAGGCTAACCAGGTGTTCTACATCATCGCCAGAATATACCTGATACCCTTCCATCGTTGCCACAAGATCATAAAGTTTGTTGGGGTCAGTCCCGCCGGACAAAATCGTGGTGCGATAGTAGCGGGAGAAGGACTCTTCAATAATTTCCGGTTTATTAGCGAAATCCAAAACGAAGGTGTCGTACTTCTTTGGATGACAACGGTTCAGCCTTGAAAGGGTCTGTACCGCTTTGATGTCATAGAGCATCTTATCCACATACATCGTGTGAAGCAGGGGTTCATCAAAGCCGGTCTGGAACATATCCGCAACAATCAGGATGCGATACGGGTCCGCCTTAAAGGTCTTTGGTATCTTAGCGTCCGGGAATCCATTCATGCCTGCCGAGGTCAGCGGCGGTTCCTGACCGTTGTACTTACACTCACCAGAGAAAGCAATAATGGTTTTATAGGGGCTGTGTCTTTCAGAAAGGCACTTGTTGATAGAATAATAATATTCAATGCATCGCGGAATACTGGCAGTCACAACCATAGCGCGGGCCTGCCCGCCAACTTTTCCCTTAGGGATAACCTGTTCATGGAAGTGGTCAACCATCATAGCGGCCTTCTTCGCTATGGTATAGCTGTCGCTCTCCACAAAATTGCGGAGTTTCTTCTGGGCGCGCTTTTTGTCAAACATCGGATCGTCCTCGACAGTCTTCATTAGTCTGTAGAAACTGTCGATAGGTGTGTAATTCCGCAATACATCCAAGATGAATCCCTCCTGGATAGCTTGCTTCATCGTGTAGACGTGGAATGGCTTATTCTGCAATTCGCCCTTGTCATTCAATATAGGAGTTCCGTATTCATCCACAACAAGTATGCCGAAAGTCTCTAATGTCTTATTCTTCGGTGTGGCCGTAAAGGCAAAATAGCTAGCATTATTCAGCAGTTTACGCCCTTCCATCATAGCGTTGATTTTATCCTCGTTGTCCATCTCATCATCTGAGGCGAGTCCGGAGAGGGCAAGATTCATCTGTGCGGAGTTGCGACCACTCTGCCCTGAGTGCGCCTCATCAATGATAATGGCGAAACGATTCTCTTTGTGATCGGCTCCAATCTGTGGAACAATGTATGGGAACTTTTCAATCGTGGTAACGATGATGCGCTTTCCGTCCGTGATAGCTTTTGTAAGGTCGCCAGAGTGCTCCGCCCATGCCACGGTATTGCTTACCTGCATGAATTGTTTGATGGTGTCCCTGATCTGCTTGTCGAGGATACGGCGGTCAGTGACTACAATAACAGAGTCCAGCATCGGACCCCCATTCTGCTCAAGTCCAATCAATTGATGCGCAAGCCATGCGATAGAGTTGGATTTGCCGCTTCCCGCGCTGTGCTGGATCAGGTATCTATGCCCGACACCGTTTTCCCGCACATCGCTAAGAAGTTTTGTAACTACATCCAACTGATGATACCGTGGAAAAATCTGCTTCTCCTTTTTCTTCTTGGTATTCTCATCCACCTCAATAACGGCCTGTGCATAGTTCTCAATAATCAGCGTCAGTTTTTCTTTTGTAAGAATGTCTTTCCACAGATAGTCGGTCATCAAGCCATTGGGATTCGGCGGATTGCCTGCTCCATCGTTATACCCCTTATCGAAAGGCAGGAACCAACTGTCTTTGCCCGCAAGACGAGTGCAGAATTTGACACGGGCGTCATCCACGGCCAGATGCACCATGCAGCGTTTGAACTGGAACAACATCTCTCGCGGATCGCGATCATCCTTGTACTGCTGGACAGCATCATCCACATTTTGCTTCGTAAGCTGGTTCTTGAGTTCAAAGGTGATGACAGGCAATCCATTGATGAATAAGCACAGGTCAAGGGCCAGTTTACCAGCATCCTGAGAATAGCGGAGCTGGCGCGTCACGCTGAAAATATTTTTCTGGAACATCTCCCTCGCTTTTTCGTTGCTTTCGGTCGGTGTGAGATAGAACATGATGAGATCGACCGGATATATCTTGATGCCGTTGCGCAGAATATCTACGATGCCGCGTTTGACCAACTCACCCTGGAGGCGGTTCAGAAACTGACGCTTTTTCTGCTCGGACTGGAACACACCCAGTTTACCCATCTGTGAGGGCTGGGTATCCTGCAAAAATCGAAAAAGGCGGGTTTCATCAATCGCATATTCGCATATTCGCATATTCTTTATTATAATCAGCGTTAGTCCCTTCTTCATAACCGTTCTGCTCAACCAGCCATTTTACAATGAGGGCCTCCAAACCGCTTTCTTTTGTATTTGTAAAGGCCATACTCAGCCCTCCTGTTCTTCAATCCGCTTGCGCTCGGCTTCGATTTCACGCTGTAATTCTTCAGCAGTGGGTAATGCAAAACGATAACGTGAAGCAAAAACTTGTTGAGCATCGTTCAAAACAGAGTATTTGACGATTGCCTCATTCTTTTGGGAACACAGTATGATACCTATAGTAGGATTGTCATCTTCATTTTTATATAGCGCATCAAACATTCGGATATAGCTGTCCATCTGGCCAATGTCGCCGTGGGTCAATTTCCCGATTTTCAAGTCAATCAGCACATGGCATTTCAGGATACTGTGGTAAAATACAAGGTCAAGGTAAAAATCTTCATCTTCATAGCGCATCAGCTTTTGTCTTGCTACAAAACAGAAACCGCGTCCTAATTCCAACAGGAATTCCTGCAATTTTTCTATCAATGCCTGCTCTAAATCCGACTCACGCAGGGACGGGTAATCTTTCAGATCAAGAAATTCCAACACATATGGGTCTTTAATGAAATTTTCCGCAGCTAAAGGCGCTGTAAGTTCAACAGCTTCGGCCCTTACAGGTACCTGGTCTCTGCTTGCAAGAAGCCGCTCATAGTATAGGGTGGAAATTTGACGCTCCAGTTGGCGGCTCGACCATGCGGATGCGATAGCCTCGTCCATATACCATTGTCTTGCCTGTTCATTTTCCACCGACAGCAGAAGGCGGTAGTGCGTCCAAGTCAATTGCGAACGCAGTGCGTTCGTATTTGGAAACATCACATAAAACTTCTTCATCTGTTGTAATGTCCGCACAGAAAAGCCCTTGCCGAAGTCCTTGGTCAGACGGCTGGATAACTCCTGCAAGACGGACTTTCCATAATCAGCCCGTGCATTGCCATTTTGCTCATGCTCTACAATGATGCGCCCAATCTGCCAGTAGGCTTGTACCATCGCAAAATTGACTGCGCTGTATGCCTGATTGCGCGACAGCAGGAGGGTTTCCTTTATTTTAGAATAGATGTCCTCATATGGAACTAATTCACTGTTATTCATCCAAAGCTGTTCCTTTCTGGATCACTTTATATAGCTATTGGACTGCTGTCCAGTTCATCTGAATCATTTATATACATTTTGTGTATTTCTTGAATACCTGCAACTTTTGCTGCAGAGATGACCAATCTTCTTTCATATTCAGGCATACGCAAACCGAGAATAATTTTTCAGGGCCTTGCTTTTATAAATGTTCTCATCCCGTGCATTCGTGGTCTAATCATTCTCCACTCTTCATCATTTTCATGGCATTTCTTCTTTATTAGAGTCACTCGCTCTGCTTCCCACATATTTTGAGCCATAATTAAATCTATCGTACTCTGCGGAATATTTATTCCTTTTCCTAATGCCATATCAATTACATATAATGACAGTGCATAATTCGTGGCATCATATCGAGAGTTTGAGTAATAAACAGGATATATAAAGGGCATTTCCGTATAGGCAGTACTACAATTTTTGCATTTTTCTTCTGTTCCGCATATAACCGTTTCTCTTTGATTGAAATCGTATATGAGAGCAAAACCATGGTAATCCTTGGCATACTTTATCCAAAGTGTTTCATTCAATGGATTCTCACAAAAACAAATTGAAAACAGTTTGCGTCTGACTGCTTCTCTCATGTCTTTTAATAGCCTGTCCATTTTTTGAAAGTCTGGTGTCGTATTAGATAGGCCAGCCTTAAATGTGTCGGGGACAATGCCAAATAAGGTTGCCATTGTATCAATAAGGCCATCTAAAGATGTATTGTCCGCATCAAAAATTGGCCTTATGCAATCATAAATATCCTTAAATCTGTCTGTATTGATTTGGAAGTATGTATCAAAGGGGTCATCATAATAGTCCGCTGAAGAAAACCACAATATATTATCTTGTAACTGCTTCAAGGAATTTTCATTGACGCTACGATAACGGCATAGTGTTTCCGGATACGGAGCAGCAGATGTTAACGCACTCACACTTTGAGGTAAATTGTCATGTGTATTGCACAATAAATTCCAAAAATGCTGTCTATCGACCTTGCTCATATTTCATTTCTCCTCATCTTCGGACGCATCGCCCATATCTCTGTCATCCTCATCGAATGAGTCCGCAGTTTCTTCTACATACTCGAAGGCAGGAACTTTAATATCACGGACATCTATTTTACCTGTTACCACATCGGAGATAAGGCGGGTCTTAAATTCCTGTAAAGTAGAAATCTCCTGCGCTAGGCTATCTTCATACTTTTTTGTCTTATCACGGAATTCAATTATGTACTCCATAATTTCTGCCTGTTCTTCAATTGGCGGGACAGGCAGAACGATAGTATTAAAATCATCTGTGTAAAGTCGCCAGAATCCTTCGATTATGCCGCGCACCCTGATGCGCAGTTCACCCCGGAAACGGTCACTTTTTAGTACAGTTTCTGCAAATGTCGGAAGAACTCTCTCTGTGTTTGGTATCAGCACTGTATAGTCTGGGCTGATAACTCCAGACTGTGGAGACAGCGCAAAGACACCCAAGTGCGCTTTGAGCCTGTTCAAAACAAGATCATCTTTATAACACAGTTTACCGCCTGCATACGATTCCGAGAGCATCCTGCGTTCATCAAGTTGACCATCTGGTACAAGCCCATATTTTTGGCTCATAGACAAATGTTGCTCCTGGCCCTCTTGTGAACGCTCGTCCCGTTCCGAGAAAAGATACTTACATCGCATAGTTTGCCAATGCTCTGGTATATCTTCAATCCACTCTACCCCAGAATTTTTTGTAGATACATTATTGTGTAGGCCATGTGTGACAATGTGTGAGATATAAACTCTCTGCCGCTCATGAAGCGATGCTATTTGTTTCCGCTTTATTGAAATTAGCCGATTAATACTTGAAACCTTCCAATCCAAAAACCGCACAATCTGATCTTGCTCAGGGCGTGGCGGGACAGGATAAAACTGCGCTGAAAAGATTTCAAATCGAAAATCTGACGAGCGTCCCCTGATCCCTTTATATAGAGATTGAATAAATCCAGTCCGTGCCATTTCTCGAAGTAAGAGGGCATAGTATTGATTGTTACTGTCACCCCTCGCTTGACAAACACTATATACAGGAGTTCCCTTACCATCAGAATCAGATACGCCAATGGAACCCGCAAAGGCATCCATTACATGAATAACAAGGTCACCTTTTCTGATACCCTGATAACCAATCTCTTTCAATGACTCTGTAAATCCCGTTGTTCTGCGATTCTTTCTCAATGTAACAGTTCCATCGCGAAAGCAAGTAACTACTCCATCCATGTCATTTGTTGGGCGTTGCATTTTTTGATATAGGTTTTTCCCGCGCTCCAACTTCCAGTGTAATGGCATCTTCTCAATCCAAGGGACAGGAGTAAGGATATAATGTCCATATCCATTCATTGTATCCCCTCCATAATCTCCGCCATCATACCGTCCGCTTCCTGTTCAAGGGCTTTCAAGCTCTCCAAAATTTCCTCCATAGGGCGCAATTCTACCGGTTTATAGAAATACTTGGTAAAGCTGATTTCATAGCCAATCTGTGTTTTCTTCTCATCCACATAAGCATCGGAGGTATAGGGCAGCACTTCATTTTTCATAAAGGTATCAATGCCGCCCTCATAGGTAAACGGGATGTTTTCTGTATCCCGCAAATCAACATCCGGCTCCCCTTCGATGGGCTGCGCAGCGGCGTCCTTCTCTGTGATAAAAGGCCGGATTTTCTTCAGAACGCTGGCCTTCAACTTTGTCGCCTTTGCAAAAGCCGTCCAATCATCCAAAGGAGCGGTTTTTGTGGCTTCAGCAAGAGCGATTTTTACCGCCGCAAGCTCGTCTGCGTTCTTGAATATATCTGCAGGAATTTCTCTGTCAGGATATACGCGCAGACGCAAAGGTCGCTCCACTGTAACAGACCAGTAGCCAAACTCCTCGTTGTCAAAAATCATGCTGACTTCGCTTCGCTCCATCTCCATAAAGATGCGCACGATTTCCTTGCGAATTTCCGGAGTAAATTCGCAGTTTTTCTTGCCCATATTTTTGCGGAGCGGGGATTTCATGGCGGTCGCATCAATCAGTTGGATTTTCCCTTTGCGGCGTTCTTCCTTCCGGTTGGAGAGAATCCAAATGAATGTCCCAATCCCTGTATTGTAGAACATATTCTCCGGCAGTGCGATGATAGCCTCAACCAAGTCGTTCTCAATCAGATTGCGGCGGGCATTGCTTTCCCCACTGCCGGCGTCCCCCGTGAAAATGGACGAGCCGTTATGTACCTCGGCAATGCGGCTGCCCAGCAGCGTATCCTTTTTCATCTTTGCCACCGTCGCTTGTCCGTGGAATCATCGCCATCTGTTCGCCGCCTTCGAGATAGGCATTAAACCGGGTATCCAGAATTTCCTTTTTGCCGCCCATCTTTTCTGCGTCAACCTTCCAGCTTTTCCCGTAAGGCGGATTGGACAGCATGAAATCAAACTGCCTTGTGGCGTTTCCATCCAGGGAAAGTGTAGAACCATAGCTGATATGCTCCGCCTGTTCCCCATCACCTTTGAGCAGCATATCCGCCTTACAGATTGCATATGTTTCGGGGTTCACTTCCTGCCCAAACAAATGAATAGACACATTCTTTTCCAGTCTCTGGGCAATCGCCAGAAGCCTGTCCTGCGCAACAGTAAGCATACCGCCTGTCCCGCAAGCACCATCATAACAGGAATAGGTGGCATCTTTGATTTGGCCGGCAATGGGCATAAACACAAGGTCAGCCATCAGTTCAACGACATCGCGGGGCGTCCAGTGTTCCCCGGCTTCCTCGTTGTTTTCCTCATTGAACTTGCGGATCAGTTCCTCAAAAATCGTACCCATGCCGTGATTATCCAGTCCAGGATGCTTCACCATAGTCTGAGCATCGTCCTTATAAATTGGCTTCGGAGAGAGGTTAATATCCGGCGAAATAAGTTTCTCAATCACCGCCCCCAGAATATCCGCCTCAATCATCGTGTCAATCTGATTGCGGAACCTGAACTTCTCCAAAATCTCCTGCACATTAGGGGAGAAACCGTCCAGGTATGCCTCAAAATCGGCCTTTAGCGTTTGCTTCTTAGCGCGGCTGGTGAGATCACGCAGGCGGAACGGAGAAGCGTTACAGAATGCCTGCCCGGCCACATTGCACAGCGCCGGCCACTGATTATCGATTCTGGCTTCATCCAGCTTCTTCTTCATATCAAGAACAGCCTCTTTGCTGTCCTCCAGCATGGCATCCAAGCGACGGATTACCGTCATCGGTAAAATGACATCACGATATTTTCCGCGCACATACACATCGCGCAGGCAATCATCCGCAATTCCCCATATAAAACTTACGACTGTATTGTGAATTTGATTGTCCATATGTCTTTATTCCCTTCTCACGGAGACCAGCGTCTTCCGACTTACAGCAGATTTATCCTTGTTTCAAAACTCATATTCCGTATAACTGATTCACTTTTCTTCTACCATTTCCATAATATCACAGACATCACACCTTAGGGCTGTGCAAATTTTTTCAATGATTTCTGTATTTACATTTTTATTTTTGCCGAGCTTCGTAACGGATGCCGCGCTGATTCCCGCTAATTGTTGCAAGTCTTTTTTCTTCATATCCTTGTCAATCAACAGTTTCCATAATTTTTTGTAACTGATAGCCATGAATGAACCTCCCTTTTCTGGGAATGTGCCGATTTGAAGATTTCTGCTGCTTATTATAACACGACTAATCCCTAAACGCAAGATTTTCTCCTGCGATTGCAGGAGAAAATTCTGTTATCTATTGAATTTCTTATCTTAATCTGTTATAATAAATCTGAAAATCGTTATGGCTCTTTGTAAAGGAGAGATAGATGCATGATTTTTGTGAGTGGTGTTCACGGTGTAGGAAAATCATATTTTTGCAACCTTGTGAAAGATTTTGTGGGCATCGAAACCTATTCGGCCAGCGCCCTGATTGCAACGAAAAAGCGTTCAGAATTTGCAAAGAATAAGCTCATTCCTGACATAGATGAAAATCAGCAGTTCCTTCTCTGGGCCGTGGACGAGCTCAGAACGTTGTGCCAGAATTTTATTTTGGATGGACACTTCTGCCTGCTGAATGCATCGGGCGAAGTGCAACGTATTCCTTATGGCACTTTTGCTATGCTCAAACCGGATGCTATTGTGTTGCTAACCGAAAATCCAGAAATCATAGCGTCCCGGCGAAGAAAGCGCGATGGAATTGAGGTTGCTGTAGAGAGCATTGAATACTTTCAGCGGGAAGAACGGCTATACGCAGATGAAGTTGCCAGAGACATTAATGCGAAGCTTTTTGTTTCCGAGGGCGCTAAAGACCTTATGCGGGCAATTGACTTCATAAAATCACTTTGAGGAGGGGCCGATTATGGCGGGTAAATTTGAACGCAAGCGATTTTCCGAGATCAATCTCAATGATCCCTTTTTCGATTCCTTGAAAGCAGATTACCCCGACACTTCATCAAGCACTGGTTTTGTGCAATGGTTCGCGGCAAAAGCCGCTGATGGGAAACGGGCGCTGATATTTGAAGATGACCAGGGTGTAGGAGCTTTTGTAAACCTAAAGCCGAATGAAGCTGAGGAGATCAATTTGGCAAACGGTATCGTTTTGCCGAAGACTGCTCGTCTTAAAATCACAACAATCAAAATTGATAAGCGTTATCGGAATCAAAGGATTGGTGAGGGAGCTCTTGGTCTAACTTTGTGGCAATGGAGAGATTTGGGCATCAATGAAATTTATGTAACTGTTTTTGATAAACACATCAGTTTGATACTTCTTCTGGAGAAGTACGGCTTTATCCATGTCGGAAACAACCTGAATGGTGAGCGGGTATATATCAAAGATCGAAGGAATCTTGATTTCAGTGATCCCTGTAAATCATTCCCTTTTCTTAGCGATCAGGTCCAACACGCTGGATGCCTTGCCATTGATATGGAATATCACGACACCATGTTCGCTTCTTCTGACCTCGCTAATACCTTGCAGGAGCGGGTTGATATTAGCGTGGCAAATGGGCTGAAAAAAGTATACATAGGCAAGCCTTACAGCCTGGCTTTCAAAGTTGGAGAGCCTGTTTTGGTATACAGAAAATACACCGGAACCGGTGGCCGTCCGGGGTATAAATCCGTTATTACTACTTATTGTGTGGCAACACGAATCGAAAAAATAACAGTAAATGGACGTGCGCAATATTCTTATGACCAGTTTTTGCGCATGGTCGGTAACAAATCTGTCTATAATGAAGATGAATTGAAGGAAAAATATGATACCTGGGCTTCTCTAACACTGATTGAGTTATTGTATTATGGGTATTTTGGTGCAGGGAATAATGTAAACTGGATGTGGCTGAAAAGCAATGATTGTTGGCCTGGAACCCATCCCATGAATTTCCGTTATACAAGGAGCCAGTTCGAGAAAATTCTGCGGGAGGGCAAAGTAGATGTCGGCAATGTTATTATCAATTAAGCCTAAGTATGCGAAGGTAATACTTGAGGGGAAAAAACAATACGAATTCCGAAAAAGCAGACCGAAAGATGGTGTGGATCGAACCATTTTCTATGCGTCAGCACCGCAGAAAGAAGTGGTCGGAGAAGCGCTTATTGATGAAATATTGGAAGGTACGCCGAAAGAAATCTGGGAGATAGCAAAAACTGCTGCGGGCATTACAAAGAAATTTTATTTTTCCTACTATTCTGGAAAAGATAAGGCTATTGCATATAAATTAAAAAATGTAGTGATTTACGAAAAACCCAAGGCTTTGTCTGATTACGGTATCCGTCAGGCTCCGCAATCTTTTGTATATCTATAAACGGCTATAAAGCAGTATGTTTTAATGCCTTGGCACTCCTGATTTTAGACAGGAACAGAAGTGCCAAGGCATTATTTTTTAATTTACGAACTTGTGGGAGAAAATATCCTTGACAAATGGGGTCTTGGTACAAACTTCTAAAAGAAAGCGCCCCGCCCTTCTTGTAAGGGGCGGGGTGTTTTCCATACGGGAGATTTCAGACAGACTCCAGAAGGCTGTCTTTTGAAACGGCCTGGCCTTTGGCGCACAGCTTGTAATCCCCAGCCCGGAGCAGGGAGACAAGTTCTTGATTATCCTTGGGCGGCACAGGGAAAAGCACCCCGGCCCTGCCGATTGCCTTCCCGTCCTGGATGTGCTCGTCCCCGCCGGAGGTGGTGAGCAGGCCCTTTTCCCGGGCAAGCTTGGCGGCCTGGCGGTTTTCCTCGTCCTCGTTGTAGAAATTGAAGGTTTCCACTGCGTCCATATATTGAATCCGGGGCGGGACGCTGGTGTTGATATAAGGGGCATGGCGGAAGGGGTGGGCATGGGAGAGGAAGCCCCCGGCCTTATGGACAGCGGCGCTGTAGTCCTCCAGGGAATATTTGTCCAGATCCGGGTGGGCCAGGAGGAAGTCCAGGTCTATGCCATAGGTGAGGACTTCCTTGCCGTCGCCATACAGGTGTTCCAGTCCGAACAGCACTGTAAAGCCCTTGCCCGCCCCCCAGTTTTTAGCGGCTCCATAGGCCTCCCAATAGCGGCGGGCTTTGTCCTCCCAGGGCAGCGCCCGGTTTACGGCGGTGTTGCCGCTGAGGAAGTGATCCGTTATCACCATCCCGGCATAGCCCGCCTGGAAATAGGCGGCAGCCATCTCCTCCGGGCTGTTGTGGGCGCAGGCACTGCACCAGTTGGTGTGGCAGTGCATTTCATATTGATAGGCATATTCTTTCATGTAAATCACCACGCGATACAGAGTTCGCACAAAGAGGGATAAAAAGCTTCCGTCCCTGTGCCCGGTATCGTCCCTTCCGTCATAATTTTTCACGCCATCCGCCATAGGGCGCAAAATCTGCTTTCGCAGGAATAATCATACCGCATACAGGCAGATTTTGCAAGGGGCAGACTGCGTTAACGATAGGATAAACTCCATAAAAGCAAAGAGGAAGGGCCTGCCGTCTGCCGCGCACAGACAGCAAGCCCTTCCAGGCGCTTGGATTTTCTTTTTCCTTCTCTGCCTGCCCGGTTTTTGGGTCAGGCGCCGCGCTTGAGGTGCAGGATGTGGCACACGCCTGGAATGCTCTCCCCCTGCTGGGAAGAGGTGGGGGACATCAAGGCGCCGGTAGCGCAGAAAAGGATGCTTTTCAGGCCCCCGGCCTCCATGCGGTTGAGAATGTGCCCGCACAGGACAGAAGCGGAACACCCGCAGCCAGAGCCTCCGGCGTGTACGTCCTGCTTCTCCCGATCAAAGAGGAGCAGGCCGCAGTCCTGGTGCCGGGAGGAGATGTCCAGGCTGTTTTCCTGGAGAGTCCGGTACAGCAGATCTGTGCCCACCTGACCCAGATCGCCGGTGTAGATGCAGTCATAGTCCTCCGGCTTTGTGCCTGTGTCCTGGAGGAACTGGAAGATACTGTCCGCCGCAGCGGGGGCCATGGCAGCGCCCATGTTGGCGGGATCTTTCACACCCAAGTCCACGATTTTCCCTGCCAGGCCCCGGCGCACCTCTACCGCCCCCCTCTGGCCCACCAGGGCGCACCCTGCCGCTGTAGCAGTCCACTGGGCCGTGGGGGTGCGCTGGGCGCCATACTCTAAAGGCGTGCGGAACTGCCTTTCCGCCGAGCAGAAGTGAGAGCTTGTCACGGCTGCCGCCCGGTTTGCCGCCCCGCAGTCCACCAGGACAGAGGCCATCAGCAAGGTCTGGGCCATGGTGGAGCATGCGCCATATTGCCCCAGAAAGGGGATGTTGTAATCCAGCAGCCCAAAGGTGGAGGAAATGCACTGGTTCAGCAAATCCCCGGCGAGAATAAAGTCCACCTCCTGGGGCTTCACCCCGGCCTTTGCAAGGGCCAGGGCCACAGCTTCCTTTTGAAGCTGGGCTTCCGCCTTTTCCCAGCTTTCCGTTTGCAGGCTGGTGTCCTGGAAGGTCTGGTCAAAGTCTGCGGATAAAGGTCCTTCTGCCTCCTTCTTGCCCCCAATGGCCCCATGGGCCTCGATTTTAGGCGGGGTGGAAAATTCCAGCGTCTGCTTGCCTATGCGTTTCATGTGTTTGTCCCCCAATTTTTTGATTCTGGGGTTAGTATGCCCGCATATGGAAAAGTCATTCCAAAAATATAACCGCCCCATGGAGGAGCGGTTATATTGGGAATTAGCTTTTTGCGCGTTCCTGTTTATCAGGCTTTATCCCGGTAGAGGAAGGTTACGATCTGCCCTCTGGTGCAGCTCTTGCCGGGAGCGAAAGTGGTGTCGGTTTCGCCCTGGGTGATGCCGAAGGCTACAGCCCACTTTACGGCCTCGGTGTAATATTCGCCTTCCTTCACATCACCGAAGGAAGAATTTCCGCCCGCGGGCTGGTTGTTAGCACGCCACAGGAAGGTGACGGCCTGTGCCCGGTTGCAGGCAGCGTTGGGAGAGAAATGGGTGGCGTCCGTGCCGCTGGTAATCCCTTTTTCCTTTGCCCACAGCATGGCCTTATAGTAATACTCCCCGCTTTTCACGTCCACAAAGGGGTTCGCCGTGGAGGAAGGTTCGGGAGAGCCGTTGGCCCGCCACAGGAAAGTGACAATCTGCCCACGGGTGCAGGTCTTGTTAGGGGCAAAGGTGGTGCTGCTCTCCCCTTGGGTGATCTTGTTCTCTACTGCCCACTTGACGGCGTCCTCATAGAAAGCGCCAGATTCCACGTCAGTGAAATTCGCAGGCGGCGTGGTTTCCCCGTCCAAATCGAAGAACTGGACGTTATGTTCCTTGGCGAAGCGTTCCGCTTCGGTGCCCTTGTAGCCGTAGATCTGCAGCCAATCAGGCGGTGCATCGGAGGTCAACTTCACTTCAAACTTTGTCATGCTCTTCGGGATATAAAGCTTTATAGGCTCTTCTGTCTTCCTGTGACGGTCCTGCATAAATATGTCGAACCAGCCTACAAAAGACTCTTCAAATGTCTCTGTGCCCTCCGCAATTCGGATTTCATCATTGGGCGGCGTATGCGGGGCAAGAACCAATTCCTTACCATCCTTCGTGTAGATACAGCCATTAATGGATTTAGAATCGGGATGGTTTTCGGAGACGATATAGGAAGATATATGGCTCGGCGTTCTAAGCCACACCATACCGATGGAGCTTCCGAAGGAATTGAAGTCCGGTCTATGTTTCGTCCACCAAGTGCTGGGGAAATATATTTCTGTCAACTGTTTGCAGGGAGTCAAAAAAGCATAGGAGCTATATTGAACTCTGTCAATGGCCCCTTCCATAATGGTCAGCCTGCCCTTTTTAGCTGGGGGCACTGCATACAGATAGTAATCACCCGTCTCCGGAATTTTCATGTACAGGCAGTCATCATAAGCCAACAGGGTCTTGTTGCCTGCTTCCACTTCAAAGCTTTCAACCTCTTGATTGTCCCAAAACTGTCCGCCTTCTGTCACCCAATTCCCATCCTTCCTGGTTATCAGCTTCACATCGGATGTAAAGACAACCTTCTTGGGATGATAATCCTGCCAGGGTGTGGAGGGTTCCCTCTCGGAATGGATGGAAGGGCCAGGCAGATAGTGTGCCATATCGCCCGAGCCTGAAATGGTCAGGGTGCCGTTTTCCACTTTCCAGGTGACGCTTCCGTCCCCAGCCGCGCTACAATCGCCGCTGGCCGCCGCCGAAGCCGCCATGGGCAGGGCACCCGCTGCCAGCAAAACCGCCAGCAGCACGGCAAAAAACTTCTTCTTCATGTCTTTTCCTCCGTTTGTCAAAAATTCCAGCAAATCCCCAGAATGCAAAAATGTATGCTTTTTTGCCAGGGGGCAGGAGAAACAGATTTGTCAAAAAAGCAGGGCAAAAACCTTGCTTTTCGGGGGGAATAGTGGTAAAATTATACAAACAGCAAGTTTTCAGACAAATTTGTTAAAAAGCATACTTTTTTATAATATTTCAAAGCTAAAAGCCTGGGGCGGGAAACCTCGAAAGTTTCCGCCAGGTAAGGCATGGTGACCTTGTTCCCCTGCAGGAGGATGGAAAGTATGCCAATAAGCCTGTCCAGCTTCATATGCCGCCCCCTCCCTATGGTGTAATCCCTGCACGCTTACTATAGTTAACGCAGTTCAAAAGAGGTAGAACACCTCTTTTGAACCAGACGGCACAGCCGCCTGGCCTGAAAATCGGGATGTACCGATTTTCAAATGCGTTTACTATAATACCATACCGGCCCAGGGGGCGCAAGATCCGGAACAAAGGGGGAGGCCTTGCGCTGTCTGTGCAAAGCTTCCCGCAACGAACACACCCAGTAAGAAGCCCCTGCCATACAGGCAGGGGCTTCTGTATTTTTATGAGGCCAGCAGCTCTTCTGCCTCCTCCTGGGTTAAAAATTCATGCTCCAGCATGGAGGACACCACCTGCCGCTGCCTTTGGGCTGCAAGTTCCGGGTTTACCGACAAGTCATACACAGACGGGGCATTGGGGATGCCTGCCAGCAGGGTACATTCGTTGGCGTCCATCTGGGCGGGATCCTTCTCGAAATACGTTTGGCTGGCGGCCCCTACGGAATAGCACCCGCTGCCGAAATAAATGCTGTTTACGTACAGCTCCAGAATTTCATCCTTGCTGTAATGGCTTTCCAGATCCCAGGCCGCGAACACCTCTGCCGCCTTCCGGCACAAATCCTTTTCCTGGGTGAACAGCATGTTTTTCGCAAGCTGCTGGGTAATGGTGCTGCCGCCCTCCACAAAGGAGAGGCTGCACAGATCGTTCCAGACCGCCCGGCCTATTGCCAGCAGGTCAATGCCGCCGTGGGTGTAAAATCGGTGATCCTCCGCTGCCACCACAGCGTCCTTGTAGGTGGCGGGCAGGCTTTCCAGGGAGGTGAAATCCGGCTGCTGCCGCACTTGCTCCACCCTTTTATACAGGGGCATTTCCTCCAGCGCGCTGGTGTACAGCTTGTAGCCCTGGAAGGCCACAGCCCCAGCCGCGCACAGGCCTACTGCCAGCACCACCAGAAATATGTTTCTTAAAAACCGCAGCGCTCTTTTCATCCAGACGCGCCTCCTTTCTCTTTCTGCCCCTATAGTACCATCCCGCCCTTGCGAATTCCCCAGCCAAATTCTTTCGTTCCCCTTACAAAATCACGCAAACCTGACAAAACTGTAAGCTTCCCTGCCGGCATATGCAGATTTGCAGGCCCAGCCTCCCCAAGGGCTTGCAAGGGCCTGGGAAAAGGGCTATAATAAAAAGGAAATCTTTCCACAGGGAGGCGGGCGGCTTTGAAAAAAATACAGGAATCAGCCGAAAACTATCTGGAAACCATTCTCATCCTGCAGCAGCGGGAGGGCAGCGTGCGCTCCATCGACATTGCCGCTGAAATGGAGTTCAGCAAGCCCAGCGTCAGCGTGGCCATGAAGCACCTGCGGGAAAGGGGCTGTATCACTGTGGATGCTGACGGCTTTATCACCCTTACAGAGGAGGGCAGGCGCATTGCCGAAGGGGTTTACCAGCGGCACATCCTTTTTACCCAATGGCTCCAGTCCCTGGGGGTTGACCCGGAGGTGGCGGCAGAGGACGCCTGCCGCATAGAGCATGTTATCAGCGAGGAAACCTTCCAGGCCATCCGCAGGCATGTGAATATGTGAGAAAATTTGTTCGATTTTTCTTGACTTCTTTCCGGCGGGGTGGTATACTGCTGTTAGAACATACATTCTAATGGGAGGCTGTGCTGCATGTGGGACTGGAACAAGGAAATCAAGGGGAAATACCGGGGATACCGCTATGAGACGGCAAGCTTTGCGCTGCGGCAGGTTGTGCCGGAGGACGCACCGGCATTGCTGCGATGCTATGGGGACGCAGAGGCTGTGGCCCTGATGAACGGGGACAACTGCAGCAGGGGCTTTTACTGCGCCACTCTGGCGGACATGGAAAGCTACATCCACATCTGGCAGGGGGAGGGCTATGCCCGTCCGGCTGTAACAGACAAGCACACTGGGGAGGTTATTGGCACCTTGGAGATTTTCGGCGGGGAAGCCGGGGTGCTGCGGGTTGACCTGCGGCGGGACTATGAGCGGGAGGATGTTTTAAGGGAGCTTTACACCCTGGCCCTCCGGGAATTCACCAGGGATTTTCCCATGGGCGCCTTGGTGACAAAGGCGCCCCCAGCCGCCAAGGCCCGGCGGAAGGTGCTGGAAGCCCTGGGCTTTGCAGGGCCGGAGGCGTTCCGGGGGTATCCGGACTATTACCGGATGCCGGCGGGCAGGATGCGCCGGGAGTTGGGGATTGCTTATTGCGGGCTGGCCTGCTGCCTGTGCAGCGAAAACGCCACCTGCCCTGGCTGCCAGGAGGCGGGATGCGGAAACCATGAAACCTGCCGGAATTACCAGTGCTGTCAGGAGAAAGGCTTTTCCGGCTGCTGGGAGTGCCCGGGGTTTCCCTGCGGCGCGCCCATGCTGGAAAAAGCCAGAGTCAGGGCCTTTGTCCGCTTTGTCCGGGAGCATGGGGAGGAGGCCCTGCTGGACTGCCTGGAAAACGGCGTAAAAGCCGGGCTTGTGTACCACCGGGAGGGCCTTGCCGGGGACTATGACCTGGGCACGGAGGAAGAAGTTCTCGGCTTGCTGTCCGGCCTGCTGGAAAAAGGAAAGGAAAAGCTCTGCGGGCCAGCGGACTGTTGAAGAACTGATTAGGGCTGTGTATGAACTGAACCAGGTGTCTGGAATGGATTCCGGGGTGTATGCCGCGGAGGAATGTGCCGAACTTATTAAAGAACTGATGAAGGAACAGCGGGGCAAGGGCAGCCGGGAAAGCCTGGTGGAAGAAGCCTGCGACGTGCTGCTTACCACAGCCATATTGCTGAAGAAGCATGGCGTGGAGAAGGACGAAATTGAAAACCGCATACGCTTCAAGGCCAGCAAGGCGCTGGAGCGCTGGCAGGATTCCGGCGAAGTGTAACGCGGACAGTGAAACTTACAGGAAGGGTGGACAGGATGAGAGAAAAAGCATTCGCACTTTTACAGGAGTATAACCAGAACCAGGCGCTGGTGGTGCATGGCATGGCGGTGGAGGCCATTATGCGGCATTATGCGGAAAAAGCCGGGGAGGACGTGGAGTATTGGGGCTGCGTGGGCCTGCTTCACGACGTGGACTACGAAAGGTATCCGGAGGAGCACTGCAAAAAGGCGGTGGAAATCCTCCAGAATGCCGGATATGACGAGGGCTTCATCCGGGCGGTGGTCAGCCACGGCTATGGGCTGGTGTGCGATGTGGAGCCGCAGCTTTACATGGAAAAGGTGCTGTATACGGTGGACGAGATGAGCGGCCTGATTAACGCCGCCGCCATCCTGCGGCCCTCCCACTCTGTGATGGATCTGGAAGTAAAGTCTGTGAAGAAAAAGTTTAAGGACAAAAAGTTTGCCGCCGGGGTGAACCGGGAGGTTATCCTGGACGGCTGCCAGCGGCTGGGGGCAGAGCTGGACGAGGTGATTGCAGAGTGTATTGCGGGTATGCGGGAAAACCATGAGGCTCTGGGGCTTTAGGGCCTGTTTGCAAATAAAGGAAATGAAAGAAAAAGCAGGCGCGGGAGAACAGTCCCCGTACCTGCTTTTTGTTTTGAAGGTTTATGGAAAAACCCAGCCGCACAGAAAGCCTGTGGCAACCGCCCCTGCGTACAAGGCCCCTAAAAAGGCAAAGCTTTCCTTCTGGGGGCGGTTCACCCTGAACAGCACTGCCAGCCCCAGCCCGGCCCCGGTACACAGCCCCGCCACAGCCGATCCAAAGGACAAAGCGCCGCTTAAATACAGTTCCGTCAGCAGGACAGAGGCGGCGCAGTTGGGGATGAACCCCAGAAGCCCTGTGAGCAGGGGCTGGAACGCGCTGCCGGAAAGGAGCAGCCGGGAAAGGGCTTCTTCCCCTGCCCAGAGGAAGGCAAGGCCCAGGAAAAGGTTTATGCCCAGCAGGAAGAGGAAAATCCGCAGGGTGTGCCGCAGGGCCGCCTCCGCAGCGCCATGGCCGCCTTCCCCGCAGCCGCAGTGGGCTTCCTCGCACAGGGGATGGGGGTCGGGCCGGGCGCTGGGGCGCAAAAGCAAATCTGCCAGGAAGCCCACCGCCGCCCCTGCCAAAAGCTTCACCCCCAGAAGCTTTGCCACCTCCGGCAGGGCCTGGGGCCTGGACAGGAGGATGAGCACTGCCTCGTCGCTGGTGGCGAGAAAAACCGCCAGCAGGGTGCCGGGGGTGATGAACCGGGCGGCGTACAGGTTTGCCGCCGCCACGGAGAAGCCGCACTGGGGCACGCACCCCAGCACAGCGCCGCCTAAGGGGCCAAGCTTTTGCAGCAGCGCGGGCGGGTTCCCTCCCCGCCTGTGCTCCAGCAGTTCCATGAAAAGATAGGCGGCGAAAAGGAACGGCAGGGTTTTTAGTGCGTCCAACACCGCGTCTATGAGTACCTCCAGCATGGCTTTTCCTCCTTCTCTTTCTGTTATTGCTGTGCCCTGTGTGCTTTCGTTCCCATTTTTTGCATATTCCCGCCAAAGCCGTCCCATACTTTTTCCAGAAACAGAAAGGACGGTAGGTTCCATGAAAAAGGAAACAAGAAAACGGACTCTGGCCCGGGCGCTGGTATGCGGTTTCATACTGGCGGCAGCCGCCAGCTTTCTCCCTTTTGCCGCCGCGTCTGAGCAGGTTCCCCAGCACGTGCTGCGGCTTCATGTAGTGGCAAACTCCAACTCGGAGGCAGATCAGGCGGTGAAGCTGCAGGTGCGGGACGCGGTGCTCCGGGAAGCGGCCCGGTGGTATGGGGACGCGGAAAACCTGGAGCAGGCAAACTTCGCTGTATGCACCCACTTGCAGTCCCTTACAAAGGCCGCCAATGAAGCCTTACGGGAAAACGGCTTTCCTATGAACGCCAAAGCCCAGGTGACGGACATGTATTTTCCCACCCGGTGGTATGACGGGATAGCGCTTCCTGCCGGTACATACAGAACCCTGCGTGTGACTATTGGGGAGGGGGAGGGCAAGAACTGGTGGTGCGTGGTTTTTCCCGCTTTGTGCCTGCCTGCCGCCGGGAACCGGGAGGACGTGCTCTCTGCCCTGCCGGAAAGCCAGCGGGAGATTGTGGAGCACCCCCAGGACTACCGGGTGGAGCTGAAGCTCTTAGAGTGGTACGAGCAGCTTCGGGATCTGCTGGCTTAGGGGCTTTGACAAGACCTTGGGACTCCGTCCCAAACCCTGCAACCCCTTTTGAAAAAGGGGTTGACCCTAAAACCAACTTTGGCACATTTTATTGCGGTGCATTTCTCAACAGCACCAGCCCCTAAAAAGAACTTTCGAGAGCACCCTGGGCACGCGATAGTCCGCTGAAAAGTTTCCGCCCTCAAGCAGGCGGAATGCCTGCGCCCCGCGTCTTAGGTGCAAAAACGCATTGCTGTGCAAAGCGTTTCGTTACGCTGCAAGAGGACGGCGGCACGCGTGCCGCCGTCCTCTTTTAGTATCTTCAGAAAGATTTAGTCAACGTCTTTATAGTCGGCGTCATACACGTTGCCGTCCGGTGCGCCGCCCTGGGGAGGCTGCTGCCCGTCAAAGGGGGGCTGGGGTGTGCCGGGCTGGCCCTGGGGGGCCGCCTGCTGGTACAGCTTCTCGCTGACGGAATAGACCGCCTTCTGCAGCTCGTCCATGCCTGCCTTGATGGCGTCTACAGTGCCGTTCTGCAGGGTATCCCGCAGGGCGGCTACCTTCACGTTAATTTCGTTCTTGTCCGCGTCCTGCAACTTGTCGCCGCTGTCTGCAATAAGCTTTTCAGCGGAATAGCACAGGTTCTCGGCGTTGTTCTTGGTGTCCACTTCCTCCCGGCGCTTCTTGTCCTCCTCGGCAAACTGCTCCGCTGCCTTTACAGCCCGGTCAATATCGTCCTTGCTCATGTTGGAGCTGGAGGAGATAGTGATGTGCTGCTCCTTGCCTGTGCCCAAATCCTTGGCGGACACGTTCACAATGCCGTTTGCGTCGATGTCAAAGGTGACTTCGATCTGGGGGATGCCCCGGGGGGCGGGAGCAATGCCGTCCAGCTTAAAGAGGCCAAGCTGCTTGTTGTCTCGGGCAAACTCCCGCTCGCCCTGCAGCACGTTTACTTCCACCTGGGTCTGGCCGTCGGCGGCAGTGGAGAAAATCTGGCTCTTTTTGGTGGGGATGGTGGTGTTGCGCTCGATAATCTTGGTCATTACGCCGCCCATGGTTTCCACGCCCAGGGACAGGGGGGTTACGTCCAGGAGCAGCAGGCCCTGGACTTCGCCGCCCAGCACGCCTGCCTGGATAGCCGCGCCGATAGCCACGCACTCATCGGGGTTAATGCCCTTGAAAGGCTCCTTGCCGATAAAGCCCTTTACGGCGTCCTGCACAGCCGGGATGCGGGAGGAGCCGCCTACCAGCAGCACCTTGCTGATTTCCCCAATGGACAGGCCGCTGTCCTGCAAAGCCTGGCGCACAGGCCCCATGGTTTTTTCCACCAGGTCGGCGGTCAGCTCGTTGAACTTGGCCCGGGTCAGGGTCATGTCCAGGTGCTTAGGTCCGGTGGCGTCGGCGGTGATGAAGGGCAGGTTGATGGAAGCGCTTGTCACGCCGGAAAGCTCAATTTTCGCCTTTTCGGCAGCTTCCTTGATGCGCTGCATGGCCATCTTGTCCCCGGAAAGGTCAACGCCCTGCTCCATCTTAAAGGTGCTTACAATGTGGTCGATAACCCGCTGGTCAAAGTCGTCGCCGCCTAAGCGGTTGTTGCCGGCAGTTGCCAGAACCTCCTGCACGCCGTCGCCCATTTCAATGATGGACACGTCGAAGGTGCCGCCGCCCAGGTCATATACCATCACCTTCTGGTCGTTGTCCTTGTCCACGCCATAGGAGAGGGCCGCGGCGGTAGGCTCGTTGATAATGCGCTTTACATCCATGCCCGCGATTTTCCCCGCGTCCTTGGTGGCTTGGCGCTGGGCATCGGTGAAGTAGGCGGGGACGGTGATGACAGCGCTTGTGACAGGCTCACCCAAATAGGCTTCCGCGTCCGCCTTCAGCTTTTGCAGCACCATGGCGGAAATTTCCTGGGGGGTGTAGCTTTTGCCGTCAATGGCAACCTTATAATTGCTGCCCATTTCCCGCTTGATGGAAGAAACTGTGCGGTCGGGGTTGGTGATGGCCTGGCGCTTTGCCACCTGGCCCACCATGCGCTCCCCGTCCTTGGAGAAAGCCACTACAGAAGGGGTGGTGCGGGCGCCCTCGGCATTGGCGATAACCACAGGCTCACCGCCTTCGATCACTGCCACGCAGGAGTTTGTAGTGCCCAAATCAATACCAATGGTCTTTGACATAGTTATTACCTCGCTTTATTATTATATATTTATTGTCATTATAGATGCCTGGTTTTTGTATGGCGCGGGAAGCGGAGCGTAGGTTCCAAGGGATTCTCAGGGGTGGAAGCCCTGAGCCGGAGACTCAGTTTGCCACCTGCACCATGGCGAAGCGCACCACCCGGTCGCCTAAAAGATACCCTTTCTGGAACACAGCGGAAATCACGTTTTCGCCCAGGCTTTCATCTTCAATGTGGGCCACAGCGTTGTGGCGGTTGGGGTCAAAGGGTTCGCCCACTGCCCCACAGGGGGTGATGCCCAGCTTCTCAAAAGCCTGCTGGATTTGGGACTCTATCATCTCCACGCCCTTCTTCATATCCTCTGCCGAAGCGTTTTCCTGTTCCAGCGCCCGCTCTATATTGTCCGCAATGGGCAGCAGGGCCTGCACTGTGTCGGACACCGCGTTATTGTAAATGGCGCTTTTTTCGTTCTGGGTGCGCTTGCGGAAGTTGTCATACTCTGCCAGCACCCGCAGGTGCTGCTGCTTGTGGGCCTCAAACTCCGCCTGGAGTTTTTCCAGTTCAGGCGTTTTTGGTTCTTCCTGCTGAACCTCCGGGGCCTGCTCTTCGGGAACCTGTTCCCCTGCCTGCTCCTGCTCCATTTCCTGATCTGGCTGCTTCTGTTCCTGATCCATGTTTTCAGTCTCCCTTCCCGCCGCAGCGTCGCTGTATCTTATATGGTTTTTCTTTTTTCCTGTTTTTATTCCTGCCCTTCCCGGCTCAGGCCGGTGAGCAGCCCGCCTACCTGCCGGGCCAGATATTCCAATATGGCAGTAAGCCGGGGATAATCCATCCGGACAGGCCCCAAAGTGCAGAGGCTTCCCGCGTCCTGCCCGTCCACCTGATAGCGGGCCACTGCCAGGGAAACGTCCTCCAGCTCTGCCCGGCCGGTTTCCCTGCCGATAAGCACCTGGGCCTTGCCGGGCTTTGCCTCCAGCAGCCGCAGCAGATCCTCCCGGCGCTCCAGGAAATCCAGCACCCGGCGCACCCCGCGCTGCTCCAGCTCCGGGTAAAACAGCAGGTTCATCTGCCCGCTTAACAGCACCTGGGTTTCCGCCGTATCCCGGGCGGTTTCCAGCAGGGCCTGGAGGGGCGGGCCTAAAAGCACGTACATTTCCCCTAAAGAGGCTGCCATGGACTGGGCAAAGGCCGGGGTGATGTCTTCTGCCCTTTTCCCGGTAACCCGCTCGTTAAACACCCGGAAGAACAGCCTCGTCAGTTCAGGGGTTAAATCGAAATCGCAGCGGAACACCTTTGTTTTCATGGATCCCGCAGAGCTTAACAGCAGCAGCATGGCCCTGCGCCGGGCAGTCTGCACAAACTGCACAGCCTTTATCACAGTGCCCGCCCCGTTGGGAGTGGTTGCCGCCGCCATGCACTGGGAGGCCCCTGCCAGAAGCTGGGCCGCCCGCAGCAGCAAGCCCTCTGAATCGTGGGCGCTGCCCAGCAGCATGGAATCGAAAACCCGCTTTTCCCGTTCCTCCAGAGGTTTTGGGGGCATCAGCCGGTCTATATATTCCCGGTATCCCCGCTGGGAAGGCACTCGGCCCGCGGAGGTGTGGGGCTGCTCTAAAAGCCCCAGTTCAATCAGCCCAGCCATCTCGTTGCGCACAGTGGCAGAGGAAACCCCCAGCTCCTCCGATACGGCCTTGGAGCCTACCGGCTCCCCGGTTTTGCTGTAGCCTGCCACCACGCAGGCCAGCACCCGTTCCTGCCGCTGGGTCAGATCCATTTTTCTCACCTCTTTTTGGGAGGTTAGCACTCAAGGCGTGCGAGTGCTAACGGATTACTTATAATGTATCACTTAGGTCAGCAAAAGTCAAGTTTCTATTTGTAAATACTTTATGAATGGCTTTGGGAAAGGGTTTTAAGGGTTTTTGCAGGGCCGGGCGCCCTTTTACTTTAGAAAAGCCCATTGACAAGGAGGCGCGGCAGGCGCATAATAGTATTGTATATTTATTCTTCCGGCTGCGGCCGGCAGGGAAGGAGCTGTATCAGTTGTGAAAAAGAAAAGAGTGCTGGCAGGGTTTATAGCCTTCTTGCTTCTGGCGCTTATGCCCATGGGGGCGCTGGCCCTGGAGGGCGGGGAGGAGGCCCGGTATGAGGCCTGCCTCCAGCAGACGCTGCGCCAGTTGGAGGCCATGCCCGCCCTGGAATTTTCGGAAAATCCTATAGAGGAAGCGCCCCGGGTGGACGAGCCTTTTGCTTCTGCGCAGGAGGGGGACATGCCGGACGTGGAGGAGGAAATCTCCATGGAGCAGTTCTTCCAGGAGGACGGCGCGCAGGAGGCTGTGTCTGAGCAGCTCTTTAACGCCATACAGGATGGGGACGGCACCATGTACAGCCAGCTTACCCAGCGCCAGAAGATCTGTTACAATGCCCTGGTGAACGTGCCGGTAAGCCAGGTGCTTACCGCGTCCAAAGGGCCGAATGGCTACAGGCAGGTGAAGCTGAGCGTGACAGGCGTGAAGGGCATTACCTTTTCTGGTTACGTAAGCGGGGGCAGCTTCAAGCTGGACAGCGCCGGGGCAGCGGCCCAGAAATCCCTGATGACGGATTTGCGGGCAGCCATTGTGTCCCTGTACAGCGACAGGCCGGACATGGTGTGGATCCGCACCATGTCTTATGGCTACAGCTCCACCAGGGTTTCCTCCACCAAAGCGCAGGTTACCACTGTGAATTTCTCTTTCGCCCTGGACTTCGGCGGCATTGAAGGCCAGATGCACGAAACCATGATGGAGGCGGCGGATATTATCGCGCGGGGCGCGGCTTCCCAGCCGGATCAGTATAGAAAGGTGCGGCTGGTGCATGACGTGCTGGTAAAGGCCAATACATACAACCACGCGGCGGCAGACAACGCCATTTCCGGGCTGCCTTACGAGATGTCCCACTGCGCTTACAGCGCCCTCATTCCAGGGGACAGCTATGAGCCTGTGTGCGACGGCTATTCTGAAGCCTTTAAGCTGGTGTGCGATCGCCTGAAGATATACTGCGCGGTGCCTGTCAGCGAAACCCACATGTGGAACAACGTGAAAATGGATGACGGCCTTTGGTATAATGTGGACGTAACCTGGGACGATGACGACCGGGATGAAATCTGTACAGATTATTTCCTCATAGGCTCTCAGACTGTGGTGGACGGGCAGGCGTTTTCCCGCCAGCCCAGCCATGTGGAGAAAAACCCCTTTACCCCCAATACGGCTACCAACAACCTGACCCTGCGCTTTCCCACCAAGCGGGCCACAGCTTACCAGTATTTGGGCCATGACTACCCGCCTCTGCGTTTCCCGGACGTGGGCCGCGGGGCATGGTATTATGAGTATGTAGAGGATGCGGCAGAGAAAGGCCTGATAAAGGGAGACAGCAGCGGCAGCTTCCGTCCCACAGCCTCCATCACCCGGGCGGAGTTTGTGCAGGTGGTGGTAAACATGGTGAAGGTGGATACCTCCGGCTATACAAATTCCTATTTTACAGACGTGCCCGCCTCTAAGTGGTACGCAAAGCCTATTGCCTGGATTAAGGAAGCGGGGATTATGAGCGGGGACGCAGGCGGCACCTTCCGGCCGGAAGCTCCCATTACCCGGCAGGAAATGTGCCTAGTGCTGTATAACCTGGCAAAGCGCCAGGGTGTTTCCACCAGTACGTCTTCTGGGCGGTTTGCGGACGATGGGAAAATTTCCTCCTGGGCCAAGGAGGCTGTATATGCCTGCAAGGAGCTGGGTCTTGTAAAGGGTGACGATAAAAACTGTTTTGCCCCTGGGGATAAAACAGAGCGCTGCGCCGCAGCCACTGTGTTCGTGCGGTATCAGGACGCTGCTGGGGACGCCTCCGGCATGATTCCTGCCCCACTGCCTATCCCGACCCCTGTGCCCGCGCCCACTCCCAAGCCTGGCATAGACGGCACTGTATACTGGGTGCCAAACGGCAGCGTGTATCATTCTACCAGAAGCTGCGCCTCCCTCCATAATTCTTCCACGATTTACAGCGGTACTGTGGCGAACGCCCAGTCCGCCGGGAAAAAGAATCCCTGCAAGGTGTGCCATTAAAACCGCCAGACAATTACAGGATTTACACAAAAAGAGAGGGCGCATTCCCCTTTTGCGCTTAGCATCGCCCCTTTCTTTGGATTCTTTATAGGGATAGTTAACGCGCAATTCAAAAGGAAAAAGCACCAGCCCGGAAGTGCCGCACAAGGCTTTCCGGGTGGTGCTTTTTCATATAGGGGCAGAAAAATTTTTAGTCCTCCAGCAGTTCCCGTACCCGGGCGTCATAGGCAGGGTTTGCTTTGCGCAGGGACACAGGCCGCCCGGTTTCGTTTATAAAGCAATGGAGGGTGCGCCCCTGGCAGCGGAGAGCGCCTGTGGCCTTATCTGTCACTGCGTAGAAAAAGCCGATGCGGGTGCCAGTGTAAGACTCTATGCCGGCGGCGATTTCCACCTGCTCCCCAAAGCGGCACATGGCGCGGTAATCCGCGTCGGCATGGAGCACCGGGCTTACAATGCCGGAGGCTTCCAGCTTGTCATAGGGGAAGCCCATTTCCCGCATGAAGTGTACCCGGGCTTCCTCAAACCAGCGGATGTAATTGGAATGGTGTACGCAGTCCATGCGGTCAGTTTCGTAATAGTAAACTTCGCGGGAGTAAGTGACAGTGTGCAAAAAGGTCGCTCCTTTCATTTCCGGGCGTTTTTGCGGCAGATGCGTGCAATCAGCATACCAGCGCCTATAAGGGCCAGAAAACTGCTGAAGCCCAGCATAAAACCGGCCCAGTAGTCTGGCAGGACATGGAAATGCCTCAGCATAAGCGCCGCTGTCCACAGCAGGATCCCTATGGGCAGCAGCCAGGGCCAGTAGGTCAAAAACGCGTTGTATTTAGGTTTCATTGTCTTGTGTCTCCTTCCTGTGATTATACACCTTTTTGCCGCAAAATACCAGCAGCAAAAGCACCATCAAAAACCCTTGCACAATTTGCGCCCCGGTGCGGCTGAGGGCGCCGCCCTCCAAAGCCAGCGGCTCCCAGCCCATGGACACCTCCACCACGCCCATGATAAACAGGAACGCGCCGCAGGCGCCTTCCAGTACATAGATAACCGTCATGCCGCCGCCCATAGGGTATATTTCTTTCACAGCATATTCGCACATGCACAGGGTGATGACCGACCAGATAATCAGCAGGTTCTCCCACATGCCCTCAGCCCAGACGATGCCCCCCTCCTTTAAAAAGGCGTTTGCCAGCAGCAGGACGAAAAAGAGGATGATGCCATGCTGGAACACGTCTCCCCGCTGCAAAAGCTGCCGCTCGTCCAAATCGTTCCTGCATCTGAAAAGCTTGTTTTTCATGCCGCTTCCTCCCTTCACTCTTGTGCTTCCGGCCAGAAAAGCTCATCCAGGGTTTTGCCCAGAGACTGGCAAATCAGGATGCACAGCTTTACGGTGGGGTTGTAATCCCCCTTCTCTATGGCTACGATGGTCTGCCGGGTGACGCCCACCGCGTCCGCCAGCCCCTGCTGGGTCAGGCCCGCGGCGGCCCGGGCGGCTTTCAGCTTCAGATTTTTCCCCAAGCCATCACCTCCTGGCACTAATTGTATAGTAAGTTTTTCTAAAAGTCAAGTATATTTTACAAAAAGTCGGATAAAAAAGGCCCTCACCATAAGCGGAGGGCCTTTAGGGGTTCTATTTGCCGCTTGCCTTGGTCAGCGCCAGCACAATGAGCGCAATGATGCCGATAACCACGAAGATGCCCAGCATGCCGAAAGGCTTGCGATTATTTGTTGCTGGCTTTGGTCAGCGCCAGCACAATGAGCGCAATGATGCCGATAACTACGAAGATGCCCAGCATGCCTTTGCCCATAATCCCCAGGGCCTCCGTAATGTTGGGGTTAAGGCCGCTGGTCACATAAACAGCGGTGGGGCCGTCTGCCCCGCCGATAACGCCGATGGAGCTTGCCGCTGCCAATAAATGCTGTATCATAAAAGTTTGCCACCTCTCTGGAAGTTTAAAATTTTCTGACGCTCCCTGCAAAGGCTGCCGGGAGTTGGTTGGGCACGCGATGGCTTGCGTAAGCGCGTCACAGGGTGGCGCGGCGGAAGCCTGCGCAGCGCGCACCCCGCGTCTCGGGTGTAGCGTCACGCTGCTACATGAAGAAGCCTAATACAATGCCCCCCGCTACGGCAGAGGCTATCTGCCCGGAGACATTTGCGCCTACAGCGTGCATGAGCAGGTGGTTCTGGTTGTTTTCCGCGATGCCCATCTTTTCCACCACCCGGGCGGACATGGGGAAGGCGGAAATGCCCGCCGCGCCCACCATGGGGTTGATTTTCGTCCGGCTGAACAGGTTCAGCAGCTTTGCGAACAGCACGCCGCCAACAGTATCGAAAACGAAGGCGAACAGCCCTAAAGCCATAATCATCAGGGTTTGCAGGGTGACAAAGTGCTCGGCCCGCATGGAGAAAGAAATGGTAATGCCAAGAAGCAGGGTGATAAGGTTTGCCAAATCGTTCTGGGCCGTTTCCGACAGGCGGTTCAAAACGCCGCACTCCCGGATGAGGTTGCCGAACATGAGGAAGCCCACCAGGGATACAGAGGCCGGGGCCACCAGGCCGGCCACAAAGGTCACCAGGATGGGGAACAGGATGCGGGTGGTTTTGCTGACAGCGTTGGGCCGGTAGTCCATCTTGATGGCCCGCTCCTTTTTGGTGGTCACCGCCTTGATGGCCATGGGCTGGATAATGGGCACCAGGGCCATGTACGAGTAAGCCGCCACAGCGATTGGCCCGATATAGTTGGACTTGAGCACCTGGGAAACCAGGATGGAGGTGGGGCCGTCTGCCGCGCCGATGATGCCGATGGATGCCGCGTCCCGGATGTCAAAGCCCAGCACCGCTGCCAGCACAATGGTCAGGAATATGCCAAACTGGGCCGCAGCCCCGAACAGGAACATCTTGGGGTTTGACAGCAGGGGGCCAAAGTCTATCATAGCGCCGATGCCGATAAACAGCAGCAGGGGGAAGGCCTCCGAGGCCTCAATCCCGGTTTCAAACAGCCACTGGATAATGCCCTGGGTTTCCCCCACGCCCTGCACGGTCTGGTTAAGCACCCCGGAAAGGGGCAGGTTCACCAGAATGGCCCCAAAGCCCATGGGCAGCAGCAGCGCTGGCTCATAATCTTTTTTGATGGCAAGCCAGATAAGCACAGCCCCCACCAGATACATCACCACCTGCTGCCAGGTGATAGACAGCAGGCCTTCCCATAAAAATTCCATAATGCATCTCCCTCTTTTTTCTTCCTGTCCATTTCCATTCTGCCCGGAAATGTACCAAATTACCAAAGAAGCAGCCATAAAAGAAAACAGACCTGCGCATACCCCGAAAGGCAGCACAGGTCTGGTCGTTTCATGCTAACCCAGGGCGTATCCGCCCATGATTGTTGAATCAGCAACAGCTTGCGCTGCCGACTACTCCCCCAGCTATTGCCAAAAGTGTATCACGTTTCCCTGGCGCTGTCAAGCCCTTTTCCGCGCGGGGGAGTGTCCAGACGGCGCGTTTTATGCCTCCGGCGGTTTAGGGGCTTCGCCCCTAAAACCCCACAACCCCTTTTAAAAAAAGGGTTGACCATAAAACCAATTTTATAAATTTATTGCATTTTTTAGAGTCCTTTCATTCAGACACTCTCCTCACATCCCTCTGGATTTCTTCCAGCAGGCATCCATGGCCTCCATCAGGCTGGAACGGAAGCCTGTCTTTTCCAGCATCCGCACAGCCTCAATGGTGGTGCCCCCGGGAGAGCACACCATGTCTTTCAGCTCCGCCGGGTGCCGCCCGGTTTCCAGCACCATTTTGGCGCTGCCCAGCAGGGCCTGGGCCGCAAAGGCAATGGCCTGCTGCCGGGGCACGCCCTGGGCCACAGCGGCGTCTGCCATAGCTTCCACCATGATGAACGCATAAGCGGGGGAACTGCCGCTTACCGCCACCACCGCGTCCATCAGGTGCTCGGGCACAGCCTCTGCCCTGCCGAAGCTGGACAGAAGCTTCTGGGCAAGCTTCTGCTGGCTTTCTGTGACATTTTCCCCGCAGCACCAGGCTGTCAGCCCCTCTCCCACCATAGCGGGGGTGTTGGGCATGGCCCGCACCAGCCCCACAGGCGCTTGGAACTTCTCCACCAGCCAGGCAAGGCTTTTCCCCGGGGCAATGGAGATAATAAGCTGGCCCTCATGGCAGGCTTCCCGGATATCTTCTATTACCGCTTCATACACCTGGGGCTTCACAGCCAGCAGCAGCACGTCGCTTTCGGCGCAAAGGGCGCGATTGCTTTCAGCCCGCCGCACCCCGAAATCCCGCGCAAAGGCCTGGGCCGCCTGGAGGGCAGCGTCTGCCGCCAGCACCTCCCCGGGCTTGCAGAAGCCCTTTTTCAGCATCCCCGACACAATGGCCCGGGCCATGTTCCCGCAGCCGATAATCCCTGTTTTCACGCTAAAACATCCCTTCTGCCTAATTTTCTAACACAGCCTCCGGATCCACCTGCCGCAGCACGCCTTCCTCCAGCCGGTATACCTTGTCCATCCCTGCCAGATTATGGTAGTGGTGGGTGATCATGATAACAGATTTCCCCTGCATCTGGTTGACGATAATATCGTGAAGGTATGCGTCCGACTCCACGTCGAACCCGGAGGTGGCCTCGTCCAGAATCACCACCGGGGCGTCCTTTAATAAAGCCCGGGCCACAGCCAGCTTTTGCTTTTCCCCGCCGGAAAGCTTTGCGCCGTTGCGGCCTATGGGGGTTTTGGCCCCTTCCGGCATCCGGGGCAGATATCCCTGCACGCCGCTTTGCTGCAAAGCCCATTCTATCCGCTCTGGGGAAGCGGATTTATCCAAATCCACGTTTTCCAGGATATCCCCCAGAAACAGGTACGGCTCCTGGCTTACCACGGAGAAGAGGCTGCGGTAGCTTTCCAGGGAAAGGCCCTCCACATCCCTGCCGTCTGCCAGGATTTCCCCTTCCCCGGGCCGGTAAAACCGCAAAAGCAGGTTCAAAATGGTGGACTTGCCGCTGCCGTTCTGCCCGATAATGGCCACCTTTTCCCCCGGCTCCACCGTAAAGGCCGCGCCCCGCAGGATGGGGCGGCTTTCCTCATAGGAGAAGGCCACGTTTTGAAATTCCAGCCGGGGCGGGCGGCCTGCCGCCTTTTCCCCACCCTTGTCCCGCTCTGTTTCCATATCCAAAAACTGGAACAGCCGCCGGGCCGAGGGCATAATGCGGGCAAAGAACATTTTCAGGTTGATAAGGGCGGAGACAGGCCCTGTCACATACCCGGAGTAGCTGGCAAAGGCGAACACCGCGCCGATGGTCAGGCTTCCGGTGCAGATAAGCCAGCCGCCTAAAAGGTACAGCACAATGGTGACAGACCACTCCAGCAACATTTCCCAGAAGGTGTTCCAGCCGTCGATCATGGCGCCCTTTTTCTCCAGCTTCAAAAGCGCCCCCTGCTGCCGGGAAAAGGCTTCCTCCCGGCTTTTGAACAGGTTCCACAGCTTGATTTCGTCCACGCCCCCCAGGTTGTCCCCGAACCACCGGGAGAAGTCCCGGCTGGACTCCAGCATTTCGTCCATGGCCTTTTCCCGCCGCTTGGAAAGCCCCCGCACCAGGAAAAATTTCACAGGCACCATGGCAAGCACCACCAGGGCCAGCTTCCAGCTTATGATAAACAGGCCGATGAGGCCGCTGAAAATGCGGAACACATAGCCCGCGCTCATCACCATGTAACGGTCTGTAATGGAGGAAACCTGGGATACGTCCATCTGCAGGAAGCTTAAGATCTCCGTATTGTTCTTGTCCTCAAAATAGGCCTTGGGCAGGTGCAGCAGCTTTTCAAACACCTGGTGGAAGGCCGCGTAATAGGATTTGTTGTGTACGTCCGCGAAAATATAGGTCTGCCACAGATCGACGCCCTGGCTGATAAGCACCAGCACCGCCAGCACCAGCACCGAGCGGAGGATGACCCCCATGTCCTGCCGCAGCATCCCCTCGTCCGTAATGGCCCGTATCACCAGGGGCTGCAAAAACCCCACGGCAGTGGAGATGAACAGGGCCAGGGCCACCAGGGAAAATTCCTTTTTATAGGGCTTTAAATAGGAAAACGCGCGCTTCAGGGCCGGCTCCAGCAGCGGCCCCTTCTTTTTCTGTTTTCCATCCTTGCGCTCCCCCAAAACCATCCCGCCTTTCCCGTTTTTTCCTCATAACTATAACATACTGCCCCCTGTTTGTAAAGAAACAGGCAAACTCTTTACACCCCGGGGCCGCCCTTGCTTGCCCTTTCTTCCCTTCTGTGGTATGCTTATACCAAAGCAAAACAGAGGCAGGGAGGGGAAGGCCCTATGGAGATAAGAGAAAAATGGCAGAAGCTTCCGGGCGCTGCCGCCACAGGTTACGTCTGCCTGCTGCTGACGGTTTTCCTTTTCTATTTTGACGCCAATGGCTACGGCAGGATTATGGAGGCAAAGGCCGGGGCCTTTTTCCTCCTCTGCGGCGGGTATGTCCTGCTGATGGCCCTGTGGGGGGCAGGCTCCCTTTTGCTGGGAGGGGGAAAAGGCTTTTCGCCCCTTTCCCTTTTGCGGAAAACCTCCTGGCCCCAGCGGCTTGTGCTGGTTTACCTGGCCCTCACCTGGGTTTCGGCCCTGTGCTCCCCCTTTTGGCCTGCCACTGTCCTGGGGGCCTCCCGCTTTGAGGGGGCCTTGCCCATCACCCTGTACGGGGCAAGCTTCCTGCTGGTGAGCGCCTATGGCAGGGCGGACAAGCGGCTTTTAGGCTTCTTGGGGGCGTCTGTGTGCGGGTTCAGCCTTATCTGCCTGCTGCAATTGTACGGATATAACCCCTTTGGCCTCTATCCTGCCGGATATACCTACCAGGACGGGGGCAAGGCCTACCTGGGGGCCTATTTGGGCACCATTGGCAACGTGGATCTGGTGGCCGCTTTTTACAGCCTCTGCATCCCCATGCTGGCATATGCCCTGGTGCGCCTGCGGGGGAAAGCCCGGTTTTTGCTGCTCCTGCCCTTGGGGCTTTCCTTGTGGGTGCTGCTGTGGATGGATGTTTCCGCCGGGCTGGCGGGGGTGTTCGGCGGGTGCGCTTTAGCTGTGCCCGGGGCGGGGTTTATAAGCCCTAAAAAGCGCAGGACAGCGGCGCTCCTTTTGGGAGGGGCTGTCCTGCTGGGGATAGCCGCGCTGTATGCCGCCGACGTTGGCACAGGGATGCTCCATGAGGCCCACTGCCTGCTGCGGGGCCAGGCGGATCCGGGGTTTGGCTCCGGGCGGCTGCACATCTGGGGGGAGGTGCTGGAAAGAATCCCAAAGCGCCTGTGGCTGGGGGCTGGGCCGGACACCATGCTCTATGGGGGTCTGAAGCCCTTCCAGCGGTATGACAGCCAGATGGGCAGGACTATTGTGGCACAGATAGACGCGGCCCACAACGAATATCTCAATATCCTCTACCACCAGGGCATTTTTGCCCTGGGCGCGTATCTTTCCCTGCTGATCCTGCTGGCAAGGCGCTGGATTGCCCAGGCCCCGACCAGCGCCGGCGCCGCCATTTTAGGGGCCGGGTGCCTGGGATACTGCATCCAGGCCTTTTTCGGCATTTCCATGTGTATCACAGCGCTTTTTTTCTGGACAGCCCTGGCCCTGCTGGCAGCCCCGGGCTGCTTAGGCCCACCTGAGGGCGGCACATAGAAAAACGCGCAAAAGCGGCCCGGGGAAACCCCTGGGCCGCTTCCTTATGCGTTCAGGTTTGCTGTTTTATCCGATAGGCTCGAAATCTGCCGCCCCGTGTGAACACGGGCCAGAACCCCGGCAGGGCCTTTTAGCCTTGCG
>NZ_QWEO01000032.1 GCF_009936035.1 Neglectibacter sp. X58
TTTGCAGGGCACATCTTCCAAAAGCGGAGCTTCTTCAAAATCCGTCAACTTGGTATCAGGGTTTGTCACCTTCTTTTGGCAAAGGATGGTACAACGGTCTTTCCACATCCGTTCAAGGGCTTTTCTCTGTGCGTTCACCAAACCACCCTCCTATACCGGATAAATTCACGGTTTCGCCCATTTATCAGGTAGTTGATCAGCGTGTCTAAGCGCTGTTCCGGGGTAGTGTTGCCCTCCCCAATGGCAAAAACCGTGTTGGTGTCCCCTTCCTGGATTTGCTTGACCGCCGCTTCCAGGTCGAAGCCCTCTAACTGCCCAAGGTTTTTCTTTAGGCTCAGGTATTGCCCCAAGACCATTTCCACGGCCAATTTTTTCAAGCCCTCGGGAATTGTATTTAGATTGGTTTCATTCTTGACACGCTCCACCACGGAATCCAAGACAAAATCAATCAGCGGATCAGCCTCCGCCCCCGTTACGCCAAAAGCATTTAACAGGGAAATAACATCTTCACGCAACGGGTTCACCCGCCTTTCTTACTTGGCTTTGCGCCCACGGCGGGAATTCACACCCATTTTCGGAACTTCTTCGGGTTCAGGCGTGGGGGAATCCCCATCCGGTTCGCTCGGTGCCCCATCAGGGGCGGGATCGTCCGCAGGGGGTGTAATCCCATCCGGTTCACTCGGGGGCGGTTCCTGGGGCATCTGCTGACCCTCTACCGTGTAGCCCAAACTTTCCAGATATTTGGCATCTTCCGGGTTATCCACATGGGCCACGCCTTTAGTAAAACGGACAATACAGCGCCCATCATGCCAAACCGCCCCAAACTTCTGTTTTCCAGAAATAGTAAACATCTTGCGTTCCTCCCCTTATTCCGTGGCGGTTGCGCCGCTGTCCTTCAGGCCGGTAATAGTGCCGTGCATAAAAGCAGGGCCGTGATCAAGGCCGATTTCCCCGTAAATCTGCTTGCGGTCAGAAGCGCCCACTTTCGCCAAGTCCTCCAGGAACAATGTACCCTTGCCGGGAACATCCTGGAATACCGGAGCGCACACAGAAACATCAAATACACCCAAAGTGCCGGGCTTCATGAAGGGGTTGTAGCAGATACCCATTTCAAAGAAGTCTGTTTCCAGCTTCTGAATGTTCATGCCGCCCACATTCCGGGGGGCCGGGGCGTTATAGGACAACTGCTTTTCATACAGGCTGGTGATCCTCTGCTTCTGTTCAGAACCGCAGAAAAGAACCATGTTGCCGAAAAAGGCCCCGGCATCCGCCATGGCCTTGAACAACTGTTTCAGCAGATCAACAGTCAGCTCAGCGCCGCCAGCGTCAATGTGGGTGCCGGTGGAACAAAGTTCCAGCATACCACGGGTCTTGTTCGCCACATTGGCGGCAGTAGCTTCAGCATAAATGCCGTTGATGAAAGTGTGTTCCACATCACGGGCAATCTTTTCCAGGCGGCGGGCAATCTGCCAATCCAGTTCCGAAGTGGGGTTTGCCGCCTGTCCCGCCGTATTCAGGCCGGACAGCTTGCCCCGGTTGGCCTGTTTGGCGTAGGTGATGGAAATAGTTTCATGGAAAATCTGCGTGACGTTGTATTTCTGTTCACGCACAATCGCCGTGGCCTCGGGGGCCGTTTCGGAAGCCGTTTCAGAAATACCCGGCTGGGCGGGTTCGGGGAATTCGTACAACTGGCCGGTAGGGAACCGGTCATTGTCGGTTTTGCGCCCACCGGACAAGCCGCCGATCATGGACAGAAACGGGGTACGGGTAGGGGAAGCGGTAAACAGTTCCCCGGCGAAGTTGGGCAGATTAAAAGTGTTGCCAGTGCCATTTACAGAGTTAGGCATAAATCAAACATCCTTTCTTTAATAGAATTTAATTTTAGAATAGTTCAACACCATCTGCGGCGGCTTCCCGCTTGATAGCTACAGCCAGGGCGGCATTTCCGGCCTTCCGGGCATCAGTCAAGCGGGTTTCATATGCGCCAGCTTTGGTGCTGGGGTTTACCGTGCCGCCCCCAGCAGGGGAAGCGCCGGAAACTGTTGGAGTGGTAGAGGTATCAGCAGTCTTGAACAGAAAACTTGTGCCTTCCGTCTTTGCCAGCTTGGAAATTTCATCCGACAGCCCCCGGATAGTACCATCATCGGCAAGATCGGCCTTTTCCAGAAAAGCGGCCAACAGCGGGGTAACGGTGGCGGGATTGATAGCCCCTGCCTGAATCAAGGCTTCTTTTACGGCATTGTCAACCTTGATTTTCTTGATCTCGGCGGCGTGGTCTTTGTCCTTTTGGGCATTGTCCGCCTGAAGCTGGGCAATCTGTCCCTGAAGGGTGGCGGCATCGGCCCCGGATTTCTTCAGGGTTTCCAACTGCCCATCCCGTTCAGTGATCGTGGCCTTGGCCGTTTTCAATTCCTCATTTACCTCATTGAAGCGGGTCTTGGTCACAAAGGAACCGTTCAGGCCCTCCATAACCTTGTTTGCCTGTTCTTCAGTCAGGCCCATTTCCATCAGTTTTTCCTTTGTCATAGCTGATACCTTCCTTTCAAAATCCTTTTTTACCGTGGGTAAGGAACCACGAATTTGAACCGTTCTGTTTACCGCCGAAACAGTTCTAAGCGGCGAAACGGTATGAAAAAACCGCCTTAGTAGGCGGTTCAATCATCAGTATAGGTTTTTTTCATCCATTTCAGGTGGCCGGTATGGGGTTCCCTTGTCCAAGCAATCCTGAATAATGGCTTCTATTTCCGCTTCCTCAACACCCATTAAGGCATACAGAGGAAAATTTTCATTGAACTGGTTAAGGTATTGTTCAATTAGTTCAATCATGGTATCACACCTTTCAAGGCTGACTTGCAATCACCTTCAACATATCCTCATACATAGCATAAGATTTGGGAAGGTATTTTTTGATTGTTGCCAAACTTTCAGGGTTAGTCATTGTTGCAGAAGTCATTTCGGCAAACGCTTCAGTTGCAAGCCCCCACTCAACCCCATTAGAAGTTCGGTTTGTCCAGTAAGAACCGGCCCCATGTCCAATACCACAAGCAATCTTTCCACGGGTAGCCCCTTCTAATATATCAGAAAGATCACCATATTGCAACGGGGTCAGTGATTTCACTTCAGCTTGAACAGTGGAATAAGCATAAGACTTTCTTACTTTGAATCCACCATAGGCCGTGTAATAATCCGCCGTAGATTGTGCCATCCAGCCTTTTTGAACAAAATATTGAAGGTCGGTTTGATGGGCCTTCATATCGGAAAGAACTGATTTAACCCAATCATCGACTTCAGCTTTAATAGTTTTAGGGAACGCTCCATCCATATAAGTTGACGAAAAATGCCATTGCCCATTAGCGTTTCCAAGGTGGGCGGTCAACCCGTCAATAGCGTGGCCGCTTTCATGGAAGGTAGTTGCATAGGGGGCGCTCCATGAACGGCCTTTAGCATCCGATCCAATATTTAGATAAATATTATTACCTGAACAGTATGCCCCGCCCTTATGGTTTGCATCGGCAACCTTGATTTGGCCTTCATATTTTTCCCACACAGTCTGAAGGTCAGGGTTTGCGCAGGCATCCACACGATCCCTTAGTTGATCATAATGGTCTTTTCCAAATTTCTTACCAAATTCGGAATTGTAATCCCGGATCACTTTCGCAACAGTTACCGGGGTCAACCCGCTTTTCGATCCTCCACCGAGAAAAGCCTGTTCCCATTGGCAATAAGTCATGTTGGCCGGGACAAAGAATTTTTCCCCATTATCCTTCCGGGCAATGCGTTCAAAATCCCCATCATCAAAGTGTGGGCAAGTTGTTCCCCTGCAACTGGGGTGAAAGGGCGGAACAGTTACCCCCGGTTCATATTGGGATATGGGGATAACTTTTCCATCCAAATCACGGCATATCTCACAGGTAAGGCGATCCAAGGTTTCAAGAATTTCAATTTCTTCAACGTCTAAATCTTTGTAGGTTTCCAAAGCTGAAACGGCGTTGAAGTAGGTTGTTTCCGTATGTACCAGCCGCCCGGCCTTGTATCTGGAAACACCAAACTTGTGTTTTACGGCATCCGTTATGGTCTGGGAACTGTCCCCCCGAAGAAGGCCCTGAGTTAAGGCGGTTTGAATTCCAGTGGTCAAATTGGCCTTATGCTCCCAGCACCTATCCCGAAAGGTTTTCTTGTCCCCCGTCCAGGGCCTTGAAAGCAGAGTTTCCAGCTTCCTTTGATCCAAGGCGGTGATATCCCATCCCATGCCCAGCCCCTTTTGCAGTTCATAGGCAGAATGGGTGTAGCCATTAGACAGAATCCCCTTTAGAAGATTGTCCACGCTATCAAGCTGATTTCCGTACAGAAGTTCAATCTGCTGTTGGATTTGTAATTGAATGGCTTCCAGCCGCCCAATATGAAACCGGGTGGAAGCATTTTCTAGCTTTCTGATCCACTCAGGGGAAAGATTGGCCTTTTGCGCCGCCTGAATGTATTGATTCACACTCCACTTGAATTCCTCCAACTGGCCGGTAGTCAATAAGCGTTTGGCTTCAAAAAGGCTAACCCCATTGTTGGCGGCGAAGCGCTCATACCAGCTTTCTATCTCAGTCCTAACAGATTGTTCAGTTTCTTGATAGATTCTTTCCAGGTCAGAAATACATCTATTGGCCTGAATATGGGCGGCGTTTTCCAGAATGGAAAAGCGGCCCCGCCAATATTCTGAATTTTTCACGGGGCCAGCCCTCCTATTGTGTTATTGGTGACGTGTACGGGAATCGAACCCATGATCCCGCCGTGAAAGGGCGGTGTCTTAACCTCTTGACCAACACGCCATATAATACCGGGGGCCGGAATTGCACCGGCCAAGGCCAGGAGTGAAAACCTTGAACCTATATATTTCCCCGGCATAGGAAAAGGCGGAAATTTCCCCTTAATCCCCGCCCTGATCCCCATTGGAATCACTGGAAGCGGCTTTTGGCTTGAGTGGGAAAGCGCCCATATAATCAGCCATAGCTTCTTCCTTCTCTTTTTTAAGGCGTTCCATTTCTGCTTTAGCATCCTTTGTCCAAGGGTGCTGTTCAACAATCGTTTCCGTGGAAATGATACCAGTGGAAGCCTGACAGTTAGCAATAGCCTCAGTTTCATTGATTAGAATGTCACGGTTGAAAATAACTGTAACTTCTTCCTGTTCAAAATCCCCGGCCCCTTTGGTTTTCAAATCCTGATTCACAAACCACAAGAGTTGTTCAAAAGCGGCCTGGAACTCGGTTTCCATCCCGTTTGTGTCCAAATCAATATCAGAATACATTGATTGAATATTCATCTGATTTGGATTGCCGGACAAGCGATCGTCTTTGGCATCATAGCCTTTGGCGTTTTCGATCAGGGCCTTTTTGAACAATTCCAAGATTGCCTTATAATTATCAGCATTGACCACAACGGCCAAACTTTCAAGCCCGCCATTTTCCCGAACCTTCACCACACCAAAGGTCGCAAGGTTACGGCGGAATTCCCCAAGGTTTTCACCATCATAATCCCGCAAGATTAGAATAGTATTCCGGGGGTTTTCCTCCATGTTGTTCTCAAAATCAGATAACAGGGCGTTAATCCCATCCTGTAACGATTTTACCCGGTGAATCAGGGGGATTTCCTTTTTGTTGTACTTGAAAGCAATCAGTGGAAGCCGATCCCAATTATAACCCTCCACCTTTTCACCCGTTTTAACCGTGATATATGGGGTATAGTCCCCCAATTCCACATCCGGGATCAGCGTGGAACCCTCCAACATATACCGGTAAACCCCATCAGGTTTGAAAAGTTCAACCCGCTTAACAATCTTCTTTGTAAAGCCATCCCACACTTCCTGCAAATACAATCGGGCGGCGGCATCCAAAATAGTATGATCATCATCCGCCCAGAAAGGCAACACCTGATAGGCGGGAAAGCGCCTGAAGGACAGCTCACCCTTTTCATCGTAATGGATGAACAACCAGCCTTTACCGCCGTTCAGGGCATCTTCTACTACATATTTCAGGGTACGGCGGAAAGCGGCGTTAAACCGCTTGTTCAGAATATCAACATAATTTTTGTTGTCACAGCTAAAAGAAAAGGGCTTACCAACAAAGTAATTGGTTTTCTGATCCACCATCTTTGCATACTGGTTATCAATCACCTGGGCATTGGGGAGATTCTCCACCACGATCAACTTTCCATCGGGGCCAATGGCGGTTCTTTTCCGATTCAAAATGTCATGTTCCCCGTTGTAATAGGCTTCCCCACAGATTTGCTCTTCCCTCTCAGGGGATTTTTCCCAAGCCACAATTTCACGGGCAAAGAATTCAAGTTCAGTCAGCCCTACGGAAGCCCCCGCCTTAATCAAGCGGTTGATCCGGGCGGTTTCAGTTTCCATGAAAAGCATACAATCACCCTTTTTATTGCATAATATACGCACAAATCGCACAAGCCCCGTGAAATGCGGCGTTGTGCGATCTCTTGTTACTAGCCTGTTAATCAAAGCTGAAAGTTGGCCCTATCAGGATATCTTCAAGGGCATACCTCATAGCATCCATAAGGTGGTTAAAATCGTCAATGGGAATGTTCAACCGCTTGCCGGTCTTAGTGTCGGTGTCCCATGTGTAATTACTGATTTCAGTAATGAAATTCACACACCTTGGATGGATAATGATATGATAATCTTGAATATGGTCTATTCCATTGTTCACACTGTCTTTGCCCTTGCGTGATTCACGGATATGGGATATCCCCAAATCATAAAGCCTATCAATACTTTTAGGCTCTGCACAGTCCGCCCTAATGCGTTCTTTGGCATATCCAGCTTGCTTCAAGGCTTCGGCAATCTTTTCATTACTCATACCGGTTTTATAGATTTCATCAAAAACCCATATGGCTTTGGTAGACTTATCCACCATCCCACAAAAGAGGGCGGCGGGGTCATTGGTATAGCCAAAGTCCAGGCCAAAGGCCGACTTGATCCCCGGTATCTTTTTTACGGCATCCAGGGAGAAAGCCTTTTCCTCCCAATTCTCAAAGATCAGCCCTTCCACAATGCCCCAATCGCCTAAACCGGCTACACGATATCGGCGGGGGTTGTTTTGCTTCATCGTTTCAAAAACCTTGATATCTGCATCATCCAGCCATTCATTGCACAAATAGTTGGTGGTCAAGGCCAGGGTTTCAGAATCAGGGTTATCAAAGAACCGGGCTTTCAACCAGTGGTGTTCATTCCAGGGGTTGAAGGTCAAAGTGAATTGTTTGAACAGGCCGGTTTCTGGGGGGATAGCGCCCCGGATAGATTCATCAAGCATATTGAAATCATCCTCATTGGTGATTTCATAGGCTTCTTCTATCCAGCACCAGCACAAGTAACCGTGTTCAACCGTGATTGAAGTGACTTTTAAGGGATCGTCCAGGCCACGGAAATAAATCTTCTGCCCGGTGGGCTTATAGGTCATTTCCAGGGGGCTTTCTTTGATCTCCCAAAAGGCATCAACCCCAAACCGGTGAATTGCCCATTTCAGTTCCGTAAAACAGGAATCTTTCAGAGTGCGGAACACCTTGCGAACTACCAGGGTATTTGCGCCGGGGTATTCCATCATGCGTTTTATGATATTCAGGGCCGTGGTTTTACTCTTTTTACTCCCCCGGCTCCCCTTGCACACCCTGTAACGGCCTTTGAAATGCCAGAACTTATTATAGCCGCCCCCCACAGTTTCCAGCATGGAAAGTGTCTTTTTCATCGTCCAATATCTCCAAACCCTTGATTTCATGGGCTTTTAGGGGCCTATTGTTACTTATCTGTTTCTAATCATCCGGTATATCGTCATGAATGACAATCGGAACAGCCCCATCAATGCCCACCCGGTCAGTGAACAGGCCAAAGCGCTTGCCGATCAATTCAGCCGCTTTCAACCGCTCTTTGGCTCCAACCTCTTTGGGGGTCAAAGTCTGCACACCGTCCCCGCATAACAGGGGAACTTCTTCAGTATGCTTTCCCCGCATCACGGAAGTTAGGTATTCCAGAACTTCAGTGGCATCAGCGATCTTTTCAGAATGAAGGGCGGCAAGCTGGGCTTCAATGTAGGCTTTCAAGTCAGGTTTCGCCAAGTTTTCAGAACCGATATTTTTAGCGGTCTTGGGAGAATACCCCGCCTTGATTGCCGCATCCGTGGCGTTTCCACTGATTAGGTATTCATCACAAAATTTCTGTTGTCGTGGGGTCAAGGTATTCACCACCTTTTTGAAGCATAAATTAAAAATGCGCCCCGGTTTCCCTTGGCGCATTTTTCACGCTATCAGTATAGCACATATCAACACGCCATTCAAGGACATGACAGGACATCTTCATTAGCTTCTGCAAAGGCAACTAAAGCGGCCCCGTGAACCCTTGTCACTTGCCGGGTTGAAAAGTTAATTTCAAAAGCAACCTTTTCTAATGGCTTCCCTTGCAGATACCGGCCAATCAAGATATTTCTTTGGTCAAGATCATCAAGCCGTCCGATCCGCTCATATGTATCTTTTTTCCAGTTATCAAAGTCAACTATATCCTGCTGAATTTCCCGTTCAAGTTCATCAATCCGGGCAAAAGTTTCCGCTAAAGTATCAACTGGGCCGGAAGTCTGAACCTTATCCGGCTTCAGTTCATAACTTTGACTTGTCAACCCTGCCCGAAGGGTGGCAATCGTAGATTTCAGCCTTGCGATCAGGCGGTCAGTCTGTTGAACCTTGTTCAGATACCGCTTGGCCGCTTGGATAAGTTCTTTTTCGGTCATTGGATAACATCCCTTTCTTACATCTTAGCCGGTAAGAAAGCCCCGAATATCAATAGTTTCAAGGGTTTGGATAGGATGGATAAGATAAAAGGCCCTATTCTCTATATATTATATTCTATATATTTTTTATTTTTATTTTATAAAGAATACTTACATCTTATCCATCCTATCCAAAACCCCATAAACCCACTAATATCAAGGCTTCCCACCGGATAAGATATTGATTTTTTATCTTATCCGCATCATATCCAGCGCCCCAACTCCTACCGCTGAAGAATATGGGAAGCGATCATATCAGCGTGGTGCGTCCACAGCACATTAGGGAACCGGCAAATTGCGGCGGTGTAATGGCTCCACTGTTCCTGATCATCAAAAGCGCCCATGTGCCAGCGAATACAGGCAACTTCTTCTTCCGTCAACTGCATCCACGGGGCCAGTATCAAAACCGATTTATCACCATGCCCGGTGTAAAGCTGATCCCGCCCATCCCGGTGTTGCCAACCATACTTCACCACGGTTTTTGTTCTTTCGGTGATAACCGGTTCATAGGCTTCCAATTTGCACAGGTCATGGAACAGGCCCACAACCACCGGGGAACCGGGCCGCTCCCATTCCAGTTGGTTCCGTTGTGTCAGAACCATCAGGGTTTCCGCCACGGCCAAACTATGGGCATACAAGCCGCCAGCTTCAGCCCCATGGAATTTGGTGGACGCTGGAAGGTCAAAAAATCCGGCTTTTTTCAAAAATTCCTTGAAATTTTCCGAAATTCCCACCCCGTTTGCTGTCAAAAGGTCGAAACAATCTTGAATTTTACTTGATTTCATCGGTTTTTTCCTCCACTTCATCCAGCCGGTCACAGCAGATTTGAAAGTAACCGGGATCAATTTCATATCCTATGTAGTGCCGCCCGGTGATCACGGCGGCAACAGCGGTGGTTCCACTCCCAAGAAACGGATCGCAGATTATTTGGCCCGGTTCGCTGAACATTTCAATTAGCTGTTGAACTAATTCCGTGGGCTTTTGCGTTGGGTGGTATCGCTTATCTTTGCTATCCGTGATAAACCCCTGTTGTTTGAACACGATCCGCTTCACGGGCTTTTTGAACGTGGTGTAAATCAATTCCCCATCAGCAAAGGGATTTTGAAAGGCCACATCCCCTTTCTTATCCCAAAATATCCAGCAGTTGGACGGTGGGAGTAAATGCCCAAAGTAGTTGCCGCCAAAGATTATCAGGTTCCGGGCAACTCTGAACATTTCATTGAACAATTCAGGGGGGGGGATCATGCCATCCCAACCCCCGGCATAGCGCCGGTTCTTTGCGGCCCCAAAACCGTTGGTTCCCTTATCCGCTTTCTTCCCATAAGGCGGATCGGTCAGAATCAGATCAATGGATTTATCAGGAAGGGATTTCAGGCCCACCAAACAATCCTGATTAAATATGGTATCAAGTTCCACGGGTTTCACCCCGCTTTCTCAATGCCCATTCATACTCTTTTTTCAAATCATGCACAGATTCATTGATCAGATTCCAACACTCACAGGCCAGAAATGCCGCCATCTGTACTTTGTCCGCATCAGGCGCATCAGGAATATACTTTTCCACCATAGCCGAAACCCGTTGTTCTAAATCTCTCACCGGTAAACCCTCCCTGTCTTGCGGTCTTTCAGTTCAATCCTGTTCAGCAGATCAAAACCCGCCGCATCAATTACATACTTCAGAACCCGAACCAAAGCGCTAACCCGCTGTTGCTGTTCTGTTTCTTCCCGGATCACGGGCTTCAACCCCTCATAGGCCGTGGGGTCTGCGTAACCCTCCCCGTTCTGCCACGGTTTAGGCATCCGAATCACCTTCTTCCTTGTACCATGCTTCTATGTCACAGCCAATTTCCTTCAGCTTGTGACGGGCCAGCCAAGCCCCATCTTCCGCCCCCATTTGGTAATGTTGCCGTAGCTTTACAGTTTCCGTGTAGAACATTTCCCAAGCCTTTTTCAGCCGCTTGGGGCCAAAACCAAATTGGGTATGTAGCGCCCACAAGATGGAACTTTCCTTGTCCATATCGAAGCGTCGGTCATTCTCCACAATCTGCCGCCTGATTTCTTGATCCATGGCTTTCTGTTCAGCCTTGTTCAGTTGAACCCCAAAGATTGTTTTTCCAGACTTCTTGAAATACATTGTTCAACCCTCCCGGTCAGCTTTTTCCAGACGATCCAACCAGCGGGTCAATTTTTCATTTTCCGCCTGTTCCGTGTTCACCAAAGAAGGGAACGCATCAACCAAAACATTCAGGCAATTCCGCACATCGGCGGTTTCCTCCAAAAGAGAATCCACAGCTTGGCAATAGCCAACCGGCGTGGGGTTCTCAGCCCGGATCACACGGGCCAGCTTCAAGGCCGCTTTGGATAGTTCAGCGGCTTCTTCCGCAAGCTGTTCCAGCGTGGCCGGAAGGCCGATTTTGGAAACAATCAGGTTCACGATTTTCACCACCTTTTCAGTTAAACCATTTAATCACTGGATCACCGGTGAATCCTTTTTCCCATATATACCACGCATAAGCAATAGCATTTTCAACATGGGTGAAATCTCCGTTTTTGGCACATGATAGCCGGGAACGAGATATGTAGACGGTTCGGGGCGGGGTCTTGGCGAACAACTTACCCCGGCGCTTCCCCTCCAAAAACTGCACCTTCAGGAACATGGCAACTTTTCCACCGGGCCGGACGGTTTCAAGCGCCCGTTCCACAAATTCCAATCCCGCCGAATAAGGGGGATTTGTGATAATATCCCCCTCAAAATCCGGGAAGGTTTCTGTCAGGAAATCCATGGGTTCAGAATCACCAAACCCCCGGTAAATCAAATCAGTGGAAATAACTTCATGCCCATGGGCCTGAAGCACCTTGGAAATATGCCCTTCCCCGCAAGCCGGTTCCCATATCACCGGGGCAAAAGTTTCCAGCGCCAACAGCATTTCCACAGCTTGGGGATCAGTGGCGTAATAGTCATGTTCTGCCCGTTCATCCGGGGTATGGTTTGAACTCCCAATGGGCTTGAACACCTTCCTTGATCCGGCCATACTCAACCACCATCCTTCACAAAAACACTTGTTTTCTCTTTCTTTACCCACAGTTGCTTAGTTTTGAATCCACAGCGCTTGCAGACTTGCCGGGAAAACTCAATAGCTGAAAGAGCTTGGAAGTTATTGGCTATGCAGTATTCCTTATAGCGCCGGTAAACCGTCTTTGTGGCTTCATTGGCGATCCAATCAGCCCCCACTTCATTGATAAACCCAATAATGGGGTTATTGTTTTCTTCATATTCGTCAAGCTGTCCCTGAACCCGGCTTGAAGTGGTGAACTGATTATTGATCAACACTCGCTTCAGGGCCGCAAGGCCAAGCTGGATCAGGTATTCCATGGGTTCCTGTTCACAAAGTTCATCCTTGATAAATGGCCGAAAATCAGCATCGTTGGGGGTAAACTTAGCATCAAAAGGAACAATGGTAAGGCGGCGCTGAACGGCCCCGGTTTTGTCTTTGATCCGGGGAATGACATTGGCAGAAAACAGGAACTTGGCATAGTTGATAAATTCAAAGGGGTCTTTTCCTTTGCGCTCCACATTCACCTGATCCCCTGTCACCAACTTTTTGAAAATTGACGCATTGGCAATAAATTCATCCCCAATATCATCACCTATGTTGGCAAGTTTTCCAAACAGTTCAGCGGTCTTGAATCTGTCCCCAAGTTCCTTCAAATCAAGGGAAGCAATATTTTCATTCCCCATCATGTTTTTGACCATGTGAAGGAAGGTGCTTTTGCCGTTGCTTTTATCCCCAATCAGAATGAAGGCTTTCCCCAACTCATTCCGCCTATACAGGCAATAGCCCACCATTTCTTCCAACAGCGCCCGGACTTCAGAATCATCACAGGCCAGCCGGTCAAGGGTATGATCCAGAAGGTCAGAATGGGCGGCGGGGTTGTAGGGCCAAGGAATTTTGTTGGTGATAACCACAGCCGGGGTGAAATCTCTGAAGGTGCCATCCACGATGTTATAAAGGCCGTTGCTGAAGGCGATCACAGCGGGGTTGGTGGTCTTGATTTCATCTTCAATCATGATTTCAAGATAGGCTAATACCTCTGATCTTTGCGCCCGTTTCAGGCCGGGGATCAGCTTGATCATTTGGGCTTCAATTTGGGAATCCCCGGTAACATAAATACCATTCCGGTATATGTGAAGGCGGTTATTGATTTTGACAATGTGGTTATTGTTTTTTAGATAAGTAGCGAACTTGTCAAACAGGAATGTACTACCATTGAAGAAGGATGTTTTCTTGAAGGCATCATCCCGCAAGATAACTTCCAATTCCCGGTCAGACAAGGGGTCTGCCAAAACATACCGGTTAATCAGCCTGATACATTCGCGGGCTTCTTCCTTGGTGAAATCCTCGCTTTGCAGGGTCAGAATGTAGGTATAAAGCGCCGTATTCCGTCCGTCACCTTTACCCATTTTCAAAAAATCCTGATTGCATTTCACCGGGGTCAGCCACAAAGGAAGTTCCTGAATTTTATCTTCCGGGGTGTCATAGATAATAGGCCGCTCAACCCCTTTGAATTTTAGAATTGCATAGCTGTTATTCCTGCCCACTTTGGCATCCGTGGTGATCCCAAGGGCAAGGGTTTTCTTTGTCCAGCTTTTTTCAACCAGCCCTTCAGGATTTTTGAAGATGAAGTGTTTCCCCCGTGTGGTTTGATACACCCGGCATTTCAATTCAAAATCCTGAACAATCTGAAACAGAAGATCAGAAGTTTCAGCATCGTCCACATCAATCAGAATAGCTTCAGCCCCAAGAATACCGGCGTATTCGTCAAGGTCTGCCACATCTTCAAGAGTGTTCAGCCGTTTCCGGCCCTTGAATTTCTCCAAACACTGTTTATCTTTGGTGGGCACATAGCCCCTGAAAATTTGCATGAATCAGCGCCCCCCCCCCCGGCCATCTTTTGAAGGTTAATTTTCAATTTCATCTTTTCACCCCGTAATCTTCTAAACGCTTCCAAGCCAAATCAATATAATATTGCCTGTCCAGTTCATCAGGAATGGGCATAGTGGAAACATTGGAATTGATAATGAAACAATGCTGGGGGGTGTTAGCGAATTTTTCAGGGTTCTTTTTTCGGCCCCTAACAACCTTGCCCGAAACCTTGTAAATACCGCCTTTTCGGTGGTCTTTGGACGCAAACACCCGGAAGGTTTTATCTTTCTGAACTTCCCCACCACGGAATCGAATCACTTTTTTGGAACGCCCTTTTTCATCTCTGATCCGTTCTTCCACAATGGTTGGGGCATACAGGGCATAAAGATATTTAGAACTTACTTTCACCACTTTCTGAAAGTCTCGCAAGCTGGTACACGCCCCAACAGTTTCTTCCGGGGGTACATCATTAGTGAAATATTCCACAATGGCCCGGTTCACAATGGGAAGATCATAATCCAGATCAGACAGCTTTTTTACATAGGCCCCCTTCGCTTTTACGGCTCCCGTTTCACGATCAATCAAGAAGTAATTGTTCACATCTTTTTGGAAAATATGGCCCATGAAAATATCAAAGTCCATTCTCATTCCGGTTCTTTGTTCCCATTCCCAAACCACATCATCAATGGTGTCAAAGTCTTGTTCATAGTTATTAGGCTTGATTATGATACCATCGGTATTGTTTTGGATTAGTCGGCAACAGTTGGCGGCTTCAAGATGTTCAATCAAATCCAATAGCAAAAGTTGTCCGTTAATACAAATGGTGTTATTGCTCATAGGATCATAAAGGGACGATCCCGGTTCTTTCATTTGCCCTGAAATGGCGTTATCCATAATTTTGAAAGGCTGACGGGCTTTCTTGTCCCCTTTCCGTTTGAACTCTATATTGCTATCATGGATAAATTCAAAATTTTCAGGATTATCCATCACTCTATACCCAATTTTGAATTGCTTTTGGAGAGAAGGGTAATAGGCAGTAACATCAACCACCATGAAAATCCCTGAATCATGGTGCTTACGAATAGCCCCATGTCCACCTCCCCAAGCAAACGTATGGGGAACACCCGCAACCATCACATTTTCTTGCGTTTTTTTGTAATCATGATTGATCGGGTTTTTATACCAATTCGCAACAAATTTGTATTTATTCAATCGCACACAATCCAAAATAGGAAATTCAAATTCATCATCAAAAGTTTTACCTTTACGGTTGCCGCCCAAAATCGTTGCCGCAAGCTGGGCTTTGGTCTTTCCTATGCAGTTACTTCCAAGATGAAAATGATTGACAAAGAACATGGTGGTATTAAATTCCTCAATGCTCCTAATCCAAACTTCGATTGTTTCTTCAACATCATGGCGGCAATATTTGATAGTTTCGGCCAATTCTTCTTTCGTTAAAGGGCGGTCAATGTCAAAAGGAACGCTTGTTTCCTTGATGGAATGGCCCATGAAGGCTTCCAGCGCCTTCAGGCTGATTGGCGGGTTAGGCATCACATCATAGTTGATCAGGGGGTAGTTGCGGAACAGACTTGAAAACCTGTAACCGGGCTTGTCCTGCAAAATGATCCAGTCATTGATTTCCTTGGGGTTGAAACCGCACATAATCCCTTTCAGAATGTATTGGTCATAGTTGCGGCTATTGAACCCGGCCCAAATTTCCTTTTTATGTTCATTATAGAAGTGTTCCAGTTTGGCTTTATCATTGACAATTACAGTTTCTTTACATTGTTTAGTGGATATTGCCCGGAATTTGGAGAAGAACGGACAGTGGTAATTGATTTCGCAGAAATCCCAATCCTTGGTTCAACCGAACCCGGATATAAGAAACATTCCCTTCAGTGTGATCACCTGGAAGATTGCCGTCATACAGGTGGCCGGGAGATAAACTGTCCGCTCTTCATCCAATGTCCAGACATTTAACCGTGAAGGCCGTGGTACTGTTGCCGCAGTATCACGGCTTTTCTTCAACCTTGCAGGCATTGGAAGCAAGGTTAAACGTCCCCGGCACCATTTCCAAGATCAACTTGGGTGCTTCCCCGGCGCGGTGTTGATAGGTCACAACTGAAAGCATATTGGAAACGTCCTGCCCATCCACAATTACTTCCGTAGCTATGCCGCCAACGTGTCTGATTTCAACGTTTGCAAGCATCGGTTTCACCTCACTTTCATTTTGGTATGTGGTGGGGGGGGGGTTACGGCATCGGGATAAACCCGATAATCCGTTCATAGGCTTCTTGTGCCTGCCGGATCACACTCCAAGCATCTTGGCGGATTGCATTCACATCCGGCATCTGATCTTCAGGTCTAGCAAGATCGACCACAGGCCACATGATAGGATCAGGGACTTCAGAAGCATTGGCTTCAATCAGGTGGTTCAGAATGGCGGTGAAGGCTTCCTTGCGGCTATCCGTGGTGCAAACCATAACGGCGTTGTCATTATCCCAAATGTGATACATCATTTTTCTTATTCCTTTCTGCCCTGCCATCATCAGCACCGGTGGGGCGGTTCCGGTGGACGGGCCTTCCGGCCCGTTTCGGCTTAGTGGTTAATCAGCGTGAAATCATCCACGATCACGGCATCCGCCTTGTAATGCTCGTTGTAAGCGTTCTTGAAAATGCTTGCATTGGGGAAATCGTTGAACGCTCCGGCTATGTACTTGACTTGGGCCTTCCGTTCCTCGTCCCAATGGGTAGCTACTACGAAATACTTCATGTTGTGTTCCTCCTGTATTTGAATTTTGTGTTTGGGTTTGTGTTCTGTGTGTCTGTATACACATAATAGCACACCACCGCGTGTGTGTCAACACTTTTTTTGAAAAAAATTTACTTTTTTGTGTTGACATACACACGGCGGTGTAGTATTATAAGTAACAGAAGGGGGTGAATAGCCTTGAACTCAAGGATTCTGCAAGTACGCAAATATTTGAATCTGTCCCAAAAGGAATTTGGTAATTCTTTGGGTGTAAGCCGTGATGTTATTGCCAATTATGAAAATGGCCGGGTAATCCCTCCAAATTCCATAATTAAACTTCTTTGTTCTGTCCATTCCATAAATCAGGAGTGGCTTGAAACAGGCCAAGGGGAAATGCTGGATCGAGTGAACAGAAAAAGCGATCTGGAAATTCTATTGGAAACTCTTTCCACTAACGATAGGGACGGATATAAAAAGCGGTTAGTGTCCGTTATGGCCCGGTTAAAGCCTGAAGATTGGGAAGTGTTGGAACGGATTGCCCGTGAAATGCTCCAAACTGAACCAACCACCCCGCCTGATCCAGCGGCGGAAATGGCTGATCTGAAACAACGGGTGGAAGCCTTAGAAAAAGAAGAAGCCGAAACTCCGGCCCCGGCTCCCATCCGTACCCATTCCCATTGATCTTCATTTACTATGAAAACTGAAAACCGGCCCCCTAATTGTTGGGGGCCGGTCATAGAAAGGTGGTTGGTATGGATAAAAAATAAAGGGGGTGGCAAAACACCACCCCCTTTACAGAAAGGAAGATCATATGAACGAACTGCAAGTTTTCAGCTATGAAGAAACCCAAGTCAGAACCATCCACATTGACGGTGAACCGTGGTTTGTGGGAAAAGACGTGGCGGCGGCTCTTGGATATGGTGACACCGATCAAGCCATCAGAAACCATGTTGATGATGAAGATAAGCTAACCCGTAATTTCAACGGGTCAGGTCAGAACCGGGCTATGACGGTAATCAACGAATCCGGCGTATATGCCCTGATCTTTGGCTCCAAGCTGGATAGCGCCAAACGATTCAAACATTGGGTGACAAAGGAAGTTTTGCCTTCCATCCGTAAAACCGGGGCTTACAGCGTTCCCAAAAGGGTGATCCCGCTCATGGCAAAACAGACAGTAGCCAAAGCCCAAGAAACACGGGAAGAAATGAAAGCCCTTGGCGAAAATCCAACAAAAATCCTGAAAACTGTTAAGGAAATATACAATAAGGCCGGGTATAATCCTCCTGAATTGGTACTTGATCCCCAAACAATGACAATGGAAGATTGGGAAGATATGCTTGACTTTGCATATACTCACAAGGGTGAAGTTACCACCTATGAAGATTACCTTGCCTATCTTCTTATTCCCCGGCTGGAATCCTGATCTTATCCAATCTGTTCCGTTGAAAATCCTTGATATACCGGGCTTTTCAAGGGTTTTTGGATAAGATGGAACAGATCTTTTTCCTATTCCGTATATTATATATATTATATATTATTTTTATTATTTTTTAGAAATAATACTTACATCTGTTCCATCTTATCCAAAGGGCTAAAAGCCTTGGAAATACTGGATTTTTTACGGAACAGATCATGGAACACATCTTAGGCACATCTTAGACAAAACAAAAAAAAAGCCGCCCCCGGTGTTCCAGCACCGGAAGCGGCAAGGGAAATCATGGGACAGGCCCACAATAGCCCCGGACAAGGCTATTATAACACCTGCCCTTGGGTTTCTGCAAGCATTTTCAGAAAGGACAGGTGTTTTTTATGAGATTGCCCAACGGCTATGGTTCAGTTGTAAAGCTATCAGGTAAGCGCCGCCGCCCGTATATGGTCAGGGGCGGGGTGTATGGGTATGACGATAGGGGTTATCCCCAATATGACGTTGTGGGTTACGCCGAAACACGGGAACAGGGGTTGACCATGTTAGCGGAATACAACCGCAACCCTTGGGACGTGGACAAGGCCAAGATCACCCTGAAGGAACTGTTTGAACTTTGGAAAGAGAAAAAGGCCCCCAAGCTGGGAACTTCCAACCGGCAATCCCTTTGTTCAGCGTTCAATCATTGTTCAAAGTTGCTGAACAAGCCATATAAAGTGATCCGGGCTTATGAAATGCAGGAAACTATTGACGGTTGCGGCAAGGGGTACAGTACACAGGCGGCAATCAAAAACCTTTGGGGGCATCTTGACCGGTTCGCCTTGGAACTAGACGTGATCAACCGCTGTTACTCCGAACTGTTGACTTCCGATCCGGTGCCGCCCACGTCCAAACAGCCCTTCACGGATCAGGAAGTGGAAACGGTTTGGGGGCATCAGGCGGAACCTTGGGTGGATAGCGTGTTGGTGTTCCTCTATTCCGGTTGGAGAATTTCAGAATTGTTGAACCTGAAGAAATCCGCCGTTGACTTGGAAGCCGGAACCATGACAGGCGGAACCAAAACCAAGGCCGGGAAAAACAGGGTGGTTCCTATTCATTCCAAGATCAGGCCCTTTGTGGAAGCCCGTATGGAACAGCCGGGGGAATACCTGTTCAGCTATGCCGGGAAGAAGTGTTCAGAAAGCCAATACCGGGCATTGTGGGCCGGGTTTATGTCTGAATGGGGCATGGAGCACACCCCGCACGAAACCCGCCACACATTCAGAACCCGCCTTGGATCAGCCGGGGCAGATCAGAAGTGTTGTGATTTACTTATGGGACATACCTCCAAAGATACCGGCAATAGAACCTATAACCACAAAACCCTTGAAGAACTGCGGTTCAGCATTGAACTAATAACAAAATAGTAACAAAAAAGCCGGGAACCCCTGAAAAATCAAGGGTTCCCGGCTTTTGTACGGTTATTATAGCACAGGCACAGCGGTATTGCAAGCCTTATGCAAAAAAGCCCAGGCTCTGGCCCGGGCTGCAGGTTATGCGTATTTTTAGGAATGGGACTCGATGTACTCCACCAGGCTGCCCACAGTCTTGATGTTTTCCACCTCGCCATCCGGGATTTCCACCTCAAACTCGTCCTCAATGGACATGAGCAAATCCACCACGTCCAGGGAATCGGCTCCCAGGTCGTCCTGCAAAGTGGTTTCCGTGGTGATGTTGTCCTCTTCCACGTCAAACTGCTCACTGAGAATCGTCTTGATTTTTTCCAGTACCATACTGTTTACCTCCTGAAAAATTGATGATATACAAAAATTTGTTTCCGGCCGGGTGCCCGGCAGATATGGACAAAACCGGCCCGAATATGATACAATCCATACGCGCGGGCACGCATCCATCTCCTACATTGTATTGACTGCGCCCCGCTTTGTCAACCTTACAGAGAAAATTTTTTGCCTTTCCATAAAAAAATTTCCCAGAAAAGAGGAAAAATCCATGGATGTACAAAAAGCGGCCGTCATCGGCCACCCCATCGGCCACACTATGTCCCCCTTTATCCATAAGCGCCTGTTTGCCCTGTCGGGCATCCCCCTGGAATACCAGGTGCTGGACGTGCCGGATTTGGCGGAAGCCCTGCCGCGGCTTCGGGGCCTCCACTGCTTTAATATCACCATCCCCCACAAAAGCGCCATCCTGCCTTTTTTGGACGAGGTGGATCCGGCAGCCAAAGCTTTTGGCTCTGTGAATACGGTGCAGGTCAGGGACGGAAAACTGATAGGATACACCACCGACGGGGCCGGGTGCCGGAAGGCCCTGGAAAACCATGGCCTGTCCTTTTCCGGCAGCCTGCTGCTGCTGGGAAACGGGGGCGCGGCCCGGGCCATTGCCTTTGAAGCGGCCCAAAGCGTGCAGGATTTTGCCATCACCATCGCCCACCGTCCCGCCGCCCGGGAGAAAGCGGACGCCCTAGCCCGGGAGCTTGCCGCCTTTGCCCGCAGGCGGGGGGATAAAGGCTTCCTTGTCAGAACAGAAACCTATGAGGAGCTTAGGCTGGACGCCTCCCAAAGCTTTGACCTTCTCATAAACTGCACCAGCGTAGGCATGGTTCCCCGCGCCGGGGAAAGCCCTGTGCCGGAAGGGGTGGCGGCCCGGTGCAGGGCTGTGTTCGACGCGGTGTATAACCCCGGGCGCACCCAGCTTCTGCGGTTTGCGGAAAAGGCGGGGGCCAAGGCTGTGGGCGGCATGGAAATGCTGGTATACCAGGCGGTGCAGGCCCATGAAATCTGGTATGGAACCCGGTTTTGCCCGGAGGATATAGAGGCCCTGTGCCGGGACGCTGCAGCGGAAATGGAAAAAACCTTTGGGAGGAATGAAGCATGACCGGCAACATCGTGCTCTGCGGCTTTATGGGCTGCGGCAAAACCAGCGTGGGCAGGCGGGCGGCAAAGCTTTTGGGCCGGGAGCTGTGCGACCTGGACAAATACATCGAGCAGCGGGAAGGCCTGTCCATCACAGAAATTTTTGCCCGTTTCGGAGAGCAGGGCTTCCGGCAGCGGGAGGCCCGGGCCGTAGAGGAGGTGTCCCGGCAGGCGGGGCTGGTGGTGGCAAGCGGCGGGGGCACTGTGCTGTTCCCCCATAACGTAGAGCTTTTCCACCAGAACGGGGCTGTCATCCTCTTTTTAGACGTGCCCCTGCCCGCCCTGCAGGAACGGCTGAAAAATGACAAAAGGCGGCCTCTGCTGCAAAAGCCCAACCGCCGGCAGGTCATTGAGGAGCTTTTCTATCAGCGCGCCCCTTTGTACCGGGCAGCGGCAGACATTACCGTAGACGCGGGCGCGCCCCCTGTGGTGGTGGCAAGGCGCATTGTAAACCTGGGGCTGTGAGGCGCATATGAGGAAAAGATGGATGCGGGGCCTTCTGTGCTGCCTGCTGCTCGCCATGCTCCTGCCCCTTCCCGCCCGGGCGGATATTGGCCCCAAGCCCAGCACCACTGTCACCATCAGCGGCATTTCCGGGGAAAAGGCATATGCCACCCTGCTTTCCGGCGAAAGCCCCTGGGGGCCTTACCAGGCCTGGGACGGGTACAGCAGGAACGAGCGCCTTACAGAGGAGGAGTATGAAATCTGGCAGAAATTCGCCCGCTATGAAGATCCGGACGGCTTTTATTTCCTGCAGGAATACTGGTACTGCACAGACGCCCAGGGCTTCACCTGGGGGTACCATCCCCCGGATGTCTTCAAAATATTGCTTTATTTTCCGGAAACAGGCGCTTTCCTCACAAGCGGCGTTTTAGAGCGCTATGCCTTTGAAAGCTATTTCCACTGCGCTGTTTCCGGCGGCGGGATGCAGGTGCGGGCTTCCTACGATTACAGCCGGGGCCTGTCCCGGGCGGCCCTGCGGGCGGCCCTCACCATCCTGCTGGAAGCGGGGCTGGCCCTCTTGTTCGGATACCGGGAAAACAGGCAGCTTCTCCTCTTTGCCGGCACAAACCTCATCACCCAGGGGCTGCTGTACATTTCCCTGTACCTCATCACTTACTGGAAAGGCCCCTGGGCCTTCTGGTTCTGGTTCGCGGTGCTGGAGCTGGCCGTGTTCACCCTGGAGGCTGCGGTATATTCCCTCCTTATCGGCAGGTGCAGCAGGGAGCGCCAGCCCCCCGGCCGGGCCTGCCGGTATGCCCTTGTGGCAAACCTCCTTTCCTGCGGCCTTGGCATGGCCCTTTCCAGGCTGCCCTAAACGCCCTTGAAAGGCAGTATGTACCGCTTTTCACTCTTTTGAACCGCGCTGCCCATACAGCCCCCTGCAAAAAATTCTTGACAACAGCGCTTTGCAGTAGTAAAATTTAAGAGCAACAAACGCTATAAACGGAAGGAAAACCGCTATGAAGCCCATGCTCACAAAACGATTTAGCCTCTATGCTTACAGCCTGCGATTTACTGCGCGGGCTTTTCGTGCGTGTGCAAAGCTGGGCGGCTGCTTTCCGCCCTGCGCTTAAAAATCCCGGGCTTCACTTGCCGGGGCCTGGGAAGGAATCCGGCGCGGGGAATACAGCGGAAATTTTACGGCAGGGCCCAAAGCGGCCCTGCTTTTTTGTTTGCGGCGCGCTTTGGCCTGCAAACTTAGGAAGGGGAAAATGACATGATTATCGTATTAAAACCAAACCAGGGGCAGGAGCTGGTGGAGTCCTTCATCCGCCGCCTCACCCAAAACTATGACGTGCAGGTGAACACCTGGGTGGGCACCCACAGCACTGTGCTGGGCCTTATCGGCGACACCACCGCCATAGACGACGAATATATCGCCGCCCAGGACGTGGTGGAGGCTGTCCGCCGGGTGCAGGAGCCTTATAAAAAGGCAAACCGGAAGTTCCACCCGGACGATACGGCAGTCACCCTGCCCGGGGGCCGGAAAATCGGCGGGGGCGGCCTGGCGCTTATCGCAGGCCCCTGCTCTGTGGAGAGCCGGGAGCAGATTATCAGCGTGGCGAAAAGCGTGGGGCAGTCCGGGGCGCAGTTTTTGCGGGGCGGCGCCTTCAAGCCCCGCACCAGCCCCTATGCTTTCCAGGGCATGAAAGCCCAGGGCCTGGAACTTCTGCGGGAAGCCAAAAAGGAAACGGGCCTGCCCATTGTCACAGAGATTATGAGCATCGAGCACCTGCCCCTGTTTGAGGATGTGGACGTCATCCAGGTGGGGGCGCGGAACATGCAGAATTTCGAGCTTTTAAAGCAGCTTGGAAAGCTCCACAAGCCCATCCTCCTGAAGCGGGGCCTTGCAAACACCATTGAGGAGCTTTTAATGAGCGCGGAATACATTATGGCGGAGGGCAACGAGCAGGTCATTCTGTGCGAGCGGGGCATCCGCACCTATGAGACCATTACCCGCAACACCCTGGACATCTCCGCCGTGCCTGTCTTAAAGCGGCTGTCCCATCTGCCTGTGGTGGTAGATCCCAGCCATGCCTCAGGGCTTAACTGGCTCATCGAGCCTTTGGCTGTGGCAGCCGCCGCCATCGGGGCCGACGGCCTGATTATCGAGGTGCATAACGACCCCAGCCATGCCCTGTGCGACGGCGCCCAGTCCATCACCCCGGCCCAGTTTGAAAAGCTTGCCCGGAAGGTGACAAAAGTTTCCCAGATGGTGGAAACCTTATGAGCGCTGGCAAGGACATTGTAGTGGTGGGCCTGGGGCTTATCGGCGGATCCATTGCCAAAGCCCTGAAGCAGCGCACCAGCCACCGGGTTTACGGCATAGACAGGGATGAAGGCGCTTTGCTGGACGCCTGCTCCTGCGGGGCCATAGACGGCAAAGCAGGGCCTGCGGAGCTTGCCCGGGCAGACGTGGTGTACCTGTGCGTATACCCCCAGGGGGCCTTGGCCTTTATGGAGGCCCATGGAAGCGCCCTGAAGGAAAACTGCATTGTCACAGACGCCTGCGGCATAAAAGCCGCGGTGTGCGCGGGCATGGAGAAGCTGGCCCATAAGGGCAGATACGTTTTCGTAGCCGGGCACCCCATGGCGGGCAAGGAGAAAAGCGGCTTTGCCGCAAGCGATCCCAGCATCTTTATGGGCGCTTCCTATCTCATCGCCCCCTGCGCCGCCCCGGAATGGGCGGTGGGGGAGGTGGAGGCTTTAGCCCTCTCCATGGGCTTCGGGCAGATTGTCCGCACCACCCCGGAGCACCACGACAGGATGATAGCCTACACCTCCCAGGTGCCCCACGTGCTGGCCTGCGCCTATGTGCTCAGCCCCCGGTGCAAAGACCACAGGGGCTTTTCCGCCGGCAGCTACCGGGACGTTTCCCGGGTGGCAGATATTAACCACGCCCTGTGGACAAGGCTTTTCCTGGACAACCGGGAACCCCTCACAGAAGAGCTTGACCAGCTTATAGGCGACCTGAGCCGCTTGCGGCAGGCCATCGCGGCAGGGGAGGAGGAGCCTCTGCAGGCCCTCCTGCGCAAAGCCGGGGACGCAAAGCGAGAGAACGGCTGACCGTCCCCCGGACGGCGCGCTTCCTCCCCCTGCGGGGCAAGAAGCGCGGGGGCAAGCCCCCTAAAACCGGCCGCGCCGGTTTTGCCGTCCGGGCAAAGGTGAGGCAACTGCCCAGAGACAAATCCAAAAGGAGTGAAAAGCCACATGACTATAGACGTGCGGACAGACAGGCCCTACCGGGTCACCATAGAGCCGGGAGTCCTGGGCCGGATTGGGGAAATTGCCGCCCGGCACAAAAAGCCCGGCACAAAGGCCATGATCGTCAGCGAAACAAACGTGTTCCCCCTGTACGGGGAGCGGGCGAAGGCCTCCCTGGAGCAGGCGGGCTTTCAGGTGTCTGCCTTCGTGTTCCCCGCCGGGGAGGAGCACAAGCAGATAAGCACCATCTGTGACATGTACAAGGCCCTGTCGGAAGCGGGCTTCACCCGCACAGACTTCATCGTTACCCTGGGCGGCGGCGTCACCGGGGATATGGGAGGCTTTGCCGCCGCCACCTTCCTGCGGGGCATAGACTTTTTCCAGGTGCCCACCTCCCTTTTGTCCATGGTGGACGCAAGCGTGGGGGGCAAAACCGGGGTAGACCTGCCCTTCGGCAAAAACCTGGTGGGGGCCTTCCACCAGCCCATGGCTGTGGCGGCAGATACGGAAGCCCTGCGCACTCTGCCGGACTATTTTTTCCGGGACGGCATGGGAGAGCTTATCAAGCACGGCTGCATTGCGGATAAACAGCTTTTTGCGGATTTGCAGGCAGGCGCGGCCCTTCACAGCCTGGAGGAGGTTATCGGCCGTTCCGTTGCCATCAAGCGGGATTTTGTGGAAGCCGATACCCGGGACACAGGCCGGCGCATGATTTTAAATTTCGGCCACACCTTCGGCCACGCCCTGGAAAAGCTCCACAACTTTAAAGGCCTGGCCCATGGGGAAGCAGTGGGCGTCGGCATGGTGATGGCCTGCCGGGCCGGGGAAAGCCTGGGTGTCACACAGCCGGGCACAGCGGAACAGGTGCGGGCAGTCCTTGCCCAGTATGGCCTGCCCACTGAGGATGCCTTCACAGCGGAGCAGGTGGTGGAGGCCACAGCCCTGGACAAAAAAAGCGACGGGGACACCCTGCGGCTCATCCTGCTTACGGAAATAGGGAAAAGCGTCATCTATCCCATCACCCGCAAGGCGCTTTTGGAGGCGCTGGTATGAAAGGGGGAAAAGCCATGTACCAGGTTGTATACGGCCCCGGGTTTTCCGGGGGCAGCGTGGTGATGCCCCCCAGCAAGAGCGCTGCCCACAGGGCGCTGCTCTGTGCCGGGCTTTCCGGAGGACGGTGCCTGCTTTCCAATATGGCTGTCAGCGAGGATATCGCCGCCACCATGGAGGCCTTAAAGGCCTTGGGCTGCGCCGTAGGGCACAACCCTTCCGCAAAAACCATGTTGGTGGAAAAAACGTCCCCCTGCCCTAAGGAAGGGGAAATCCATTGCCGGGAGTCCGGCGGGCTTTTGCGGTTTATCATCCCCATCGCCGCCGCCCTGGGGGGCCGCTGGCGCTTTACAGGCAGCGGAAGGCTTCCCCAGCGGCCCTTGGGGGTATATGGGGATTTGCTCCCCGCCCACGGGGTGTCTTTTGCCACAGAGGGAGGCCTGCCCCTGGAAATAGAGGGGCAGCTTGCCCCGGGCCTTTTCGAGCTGCCCGGGGACATCAGCTCCCAGTTTGTCACAGGCCTGCTCTTTGCCCTGCCCCTGCTTCCCGGGGACAGCGAAATCCGCCTCACCTCCCCCCTGGAGTCTGTAGGCTATGTGGACATGACCTTGGCGGTGCTCCAGGACTTCGGGGTGAAAACCGAGAAAACAGAACAGGGCTGGCGCGTCCCCGGCAGGCAGCAGTACCTCCCCCGGGACTACCATGTGGAGGGGGACTGGTCCCAGGCCGCCTTCTTCCTCAATATGGCGGCCCTGTCCCCCCAGGGCGCCCAGGTGCGCATAGGGGGCCTTTCCCCCCATTCCCTTCAGGGGGACATGGCCTGCGTGGAAGTGTTCGGCTCCTTTGGCCTTCACACCCATTGGGAGGAGGGCTGGCTCATCGCTCAAAACCTGCACCCGGAAAAGCCTTTCGGGGGCCTTACAGGCCAAAGGGTAGACATGGCCCAGATTACAGACATGGCCCCGGCCCTGTCCGTCTGCGCCGCCTTAAGCGGCGGGGAAACCCGGCTGGTAAACGCGGGCCGCCTGCGCTTAAAAGAAAGCGACCGCCTTGCCGCCATGGAGGAGGCTGTCAACGCCCTGGGGGGCCGCGCCAAGGCAGAGGAGGACGCGCTTATCATCCAGGGGGTCCAGCGCCTTGCAGGTGGCACAGCCCAGGGCCATAACGATCACCGGGTGCTGATGGCCTTTGCCGGGGCGGGCCTTCGCAGCAGCGCCCCTGTGCAGGTGACAGACGCCTGGGCCGTGCGGAAAACGTACCCGGATTTTTACGATGATTTTGCAAAGTTGGGAGGGAACGCCCATGTCGTCCAGTTGGGGTGAAAGAATCAGAATCAGCATTTTCGGGGGCAGCCACACCCAGGCCATCGGGGTGAACATCGACGGCCTGCCCGCCGGGGAGGAAATCAGCCTGGAGGGGCTGCTGGCCCAGATGGCCCGCCGGGCGCCGGGGCAGGATCCCACCGCCACCACCCGCAAGGAGCCGGATGCCCCGGAAATCCTCTGCGGCCTCTTAAACGGCGTAACCACAGGGGCGCCCCTGTGCGCCGTCATCCAAAACACCAGCCAGCGGTCTAAAGACTACGAAAACCTCCGCCTGCGCCCCCGCCCCGGCCACGCGGATTTCACAGCCTCTGTGCGCTATAAAGGCTTTCACGATATCCGGGGCGGTGGGCATTTTTCCGGCAGGCTCACAGCGCCCCTGGTGTTGGCAGGGGCTGTGGCCCGGCAGATTCTGGCCCGGCGGGGCATTCTGGCAGGCTCCCATGTGCAGATGATAGCCGGGGTTACGGACACGCCCTTTGACCCGGTGGAGGTGCCGGGAAAGCTTTTAAAGCGCTTAAATGGGGATTATTTCCCGGTCATTGATGCCGCCGCCAAAGAAGCCATGCGGGCAAAAATTGAGGAAGCCCGCATGAGCCAGGACAGCGTGGGGGGCGTGGTGGAGTGCGCCGTCACAGGCCTGCCTGCCGGGGCGGGGAACCCCATGTTCGGCGGGGCGGAAAACCTGTTTTCCTCCATTCTGTTCGGCATCCCGGCTGTAAAAGGGGTGGAGTTTGGGGCGGGCTTCTCCGCCGCGTCCCTGCGGGGCAGCGAAAATAACGATCCCTTTTATTATGACAGCTACGGCAGGGTGAGAACCAGCCAAAACAATGCCGGCGGGATTTTAGGCGGCATCACCACAGGCATGCCCCTCATCTTCCGGGCGGCCTTCAAGCCCACCCCCTCTATCGCCCAGGAGCAGGACACCGTAAACCTGCAAACCCATGAAAACGAAAAGCTGGCGGTCACCGGGCGGCATGATCCCTGCATTGTGCCCCGGGCCGCCCCTGTGGTGGAAGCGGCGGCCTGCCTTGCCTCCCTGGAGCTTTTAGCCCAAAGCGGCCTGCTGTAGCCAGCGCTCCCGCCGGGGCCGAAGCAGCATAGCTGCTTCGCGCCCTTCGGGACGCGGCCCTTTCTTCCAAGGAAGAAAGGCCCCGCCCCGGCGGGAAGTGATGCGCCCCGGCGGAAAGATCCTGCGCCCCGGCGGGAAACTCTTAAAAACACAAAGAAAGGAGCGGTGCAGGGCACAAGCCTGTACCGCGTGACAATACATATGGAAAAAGACGGATATCAGGAAAAGCTTTTAGAAATCCGGGGGGAAATAGACGCCATAGACGAAAAACTCCTCCCCCTGTTTTTGCAGCGGATGAACTGCTCCGAGCGGGTGGCGGAAATCAAGCGGGGGGCAGGCATCCCCGTATATGCCCCTAAGCGGGAGCAGGAAATTTTAGACCGGGTGGCGGAAAAGGCCGGGGCATACGGGCCTAGCGCCAAGGCACTGTACAGCGCCATGATGGCAGTCAGCCGTGCCAGGCAGCACCAGCTTCTGGAAGGCGGGGAGGAACTGCGCAGGCTGGAGAAAACAGCCCGCCGCACCCTGCCCGCTCCCAGCCGGGTGGTGTGCCAGGGGGTGGAAGGGGCCTATTCCCACAAGGCGGCAAACATGCTGTATCCCCAGGCGCCCATCGCCTTTGTGCCGGACTTCCGGCAGGTGTTCGCGGCGGTGGAGGAAGAGCCGGAGTCCCTGGGGGTGCTGCCGGTGGAGAACTCTGCCGCGGGCAGCGTTACCGCTGTCTACGACCTGATTTTGCAGTACCGCTTTTATATTGTAGGCGCTGTGGACGTGAAGGTGGAGCACTGCCTGGCCGCCGCCGGGGAAGGCCCTGTCCGCCGGGTGGTGTCACACCCCCAGGGGCTTTCCCAGTGCGGGGAGTATATCAAGGCTCACGGCCTGGAGACGGTGGAATATTCCAACACAGCCGCAGCGGCCCAGTTTGTGGCCCAGGAGCGCCCTGCTGGCACTGCCGCCATCTGCTCGGAGGAAGCGGCGGAGAAATACGGCCTGAAAATCCTGGAGCGGGGCATCCAGAACGAGAAAAACAATACCACCCGCTTTGTGGTCATCTCCAAGGAACCCCTGCTTCCCGAGGATGCCACGAAAATCAGCCTGTGCTTCTCCCTGCCCCACACCACAGGATCTTTGTATAATGTGCTGGAACGCTTTGCGGTGTGCGGCCTGAACCTGACGAAGATAGAGTCCCGGCCCATTCCCGGCTCTGCCTTTGAGTATGATTTTTATCTGGACTTCACCGGCTGCCTCCACCACCCCCAGACCCTCGCCCTCATCTGCGCCCTGCACGACGAGCTGCCCCGGTTTTCCTTCCTGGGAAACTATGACGAGCGGCAGGCAGCGGGAGAGGCATGACAGGAATATTTCAGTGGTAACAAAACGGTTAAAAAGCGGCAGAAATTCCTGCTTTTTCGCCGGATTTTACCTGTATTCACAGTTTGTTCATAAAAACTTACACATACATACTATGAAAAGGGATGGTTTATTTGAGCATTATGCTGCAAAAAGTGGAAAGCCAGGAGCAGATTGATACCCTGTGCCGGATAGCGGACAGGGTGTGGCACCTGACCTATGACGCACTGCTGCCCCAGGGCCAGGTGGATTACATGCTGGACAAGTTCCAGTCTGACCATGCGGTGAAGGAGCAGATGGCGCACCAAAATTACCAGTATTACCTGATGTGCTGCAATGGCGAAAGCGCCGGGTTTGTCGGCTTTGCCCCCCGGTATGAAGGGCGGGAGGAGATGTTTTTAAGCAAGGTATACCTGCTGCCGGAATACCGGGGCCAGGGAGCTGTGGGCAAGGCCCTGGCCTTTGTGGAGGAGCAGGCCCGAAAGGAAGGGCTGCCCGCTATCCGCCTTACAGTAAACAAAGAGAATACCCATGCCTTTGAGGTATACCGCCACTATGGCTTCCAGGTGGCGGACAAGGTGGAAACAGACATTGGCGGCGGCTATGTGATGGACGATTTCATCATGGTAAAGACGCTGTAACAGGCGCTTGGGGAAAAGCTGGCGCTTGTTGGGCGAACCAGCGGGAAGAAAGGGGAGGAGGGCGGTTCCTGCCGGGAAATAAGCGGCAAAAGGCCGGGAAATAGCTTTTAAGATTACACATTTGACATTTTTTGGGGCGGCGCTTCGGTATAATGGCGGGTAGACCCGGCCGAGGGGCGCGCCAAAAAAATTTGGCGGGGCTGCATAGAACTGGCAGAATCTGCCAATACCCAGGTCGGGCAAACTTTTCCAAAAGGAGGTTCGATCGTTTGAAGAAGCTATTTCCTTCCCTTTTGCTGGCGGCCTTGATCCTTTGGCCCCTGGGAGGCGGCCTGCACGCCTCTGCCGCAGGGCTTACCGACCACATTACGGTGAAAAGCTATGACCCCAATGTGGACTACCTGGCGGCTATAAACCGGGCCTTAAAGGACGGCGGGACATATGCCATGCAGGTGGGGGCCATCTATGAGCAGCAGCGGAACCTGAAGATTTCCAGCTTGAAGCTGCCCCAGAAGCAGACCAGCTATTTCTCCACCTACACCACAGCGGCGGAAATCCTGGCGGCTATTGAGGCGGACAGCAAGCCTAAGTATACGGAAGAGGACTTGGATCTGCTGGCCCGGATTATCAATGCCGAGGCAGGCTGCACCTGGATTCCCGACTGGGTGCAGAGGTGCGTGGGCAGTGTGGTGCTTAACCGGGTGAAAAGCCCCCTTTTCCCCAACACCATCCGGGGGGTTATCTATCAGCCAGGGCAGTATCCTCCTGCTTATAACGGCATGATAAACCGCAAGCCTGACGCCCGCACCATTGCAAACGCCAAATACCTGCTGGAGAACGGCAGCATAACCCCGGCAAACGTGACAGGCCAAAACGGCGTCATTACCGGCAGCGGCCTGTATAAAAGCTATTACGACAGCATTTTAGGCACCACCATCTATTTCTGTTATACGTGATTTCCCGGCGCCCCATGCCCCTGTGGCAGGGGCGCTTTTTGCCTGGAGCGGCTTTGCCTCCGGCGCAAGGCCGTGGGACGCTGTCCCACACCCTGCAAACCTTTTTGAAAAAAGGTTTGATCTAAAAACCAAGTTTTTGTGAATTGAAAAATTTTGATTGTGCATTTCACCGGAGGACGTAAAGCAATAAAGTACAAAAAAATTTAATAAAATTAGGGCCAGCCTTTCCCGCAGGGAGCGGTTCCCTTTTTAAGGGGTTGGGGGCAAAGCCCCAAGGCTTTAGGCCGGAGGCATAAAAAGCGCGATTTCGGCGCTCCAAGAAGGGCATTTTCCATTGACAAAGGCGGCCCAAATGCAGTATAATATAGACCATTGTGATGTACCGCAGGCCCCGCTTTTTTCCTCCCCCGCCTGGGGGAGGAAAAAATATACGGAAAACCCGGTGCAGTTTCTATGCTGGAAAGCAGGCCAGTGTGAAAAATATGAAGAAAGGAACGGTGCCGGGCGCAGAAAGCGGGTTTCCCTTTTTGCGGGCGTCCTGCGCCGTATGGCGGTTGACATGGCAGAGAAGCAGTTTTTTGTGACAGAGGAGGGCTTGGCGGCCCTGGAAAAAGAGCTGGAATATTTAAAGACTGTGCGGCGCAGGGAAGTGGCTGAAAAAATAAAGGTGGCCCTTTCCTTTGGCGACCTTTCGGAAAACAGCGAATATGACGAGGCGAAAAATGACCAGGCCATTATGGAGGCCCGCATTGCCGACGTGGAGGTTATGCTGAAAAACGCGGTGGTCATTGACGAAAGCGAGCTGAGCAACGAGACAGTGCATATCGGCTCTAAAATAGAGGTGGCTGTGGTGACAGCCACCGGCAAGAAGGCCACCAAGGAGTATAAAATTGTAGGCTCTAACGAGGCCGATCCCAGGGGCGGCAAGATTTCCGACGAATCCGCTGTGGGCAAGGCTTTGCTGGGGGCGGCAGTGGGCCAGACGGTGGAGGTGGAAACGCCGGCAGGCTTCTCCACCTATACGGTGGTAACGATTTCTTGAGCAGAAAACAGGAAAGGAAGTGCAGGGAGTGGCAGAACAGAACACCCAGGCGCCTCAGGCAGAGGGCGGCCAGGACTTAAAGGAAATTTTGCAGATCCGCAGGAACAAGCTTTTCGCCATGCAGGAGCAGGGCCGGGATCCTTATCAGAACGTCACCTTTGACGCGGGGCAGAAGGCCCGGGAGATTGCGGAGAACTTTGAGGAGCTGGAAGGGAAAAAGGTGTCTGTGGCCGGGCGGATTATGAGCCGCCGGGGCATGGGCAAGGCTTCCTTTATGGACTTGCGGGACGTGTCCGGGCAGGTGCAGATTTACGCGAAAATTGACGTGATGGGGGAGGAGCCTTACAAAACCTTTATGGCCTCCCTGGACATCGGCGACATTGTAGGCGTGGAGGGAGAGGCTTTCCGCACCAAGCGCGGGGAGATTTCTGTGAAGGCGGACAGCATTACCATCCTTTCCAAGGCGCTGCTGCCTTTGCCGGAGAAGTATCACGGCCTGCGGGATACAGACGCCAGATACCGCCAGCGGTATCTGGATCTCATTATGAACCCTGAGGTGCGGGATGTATTTACCAAGCGCTCGAAAATTATCAGCGCTGTGCGGGAGTATCTGGACGGCAAAGCCTTTTTGGAGGTGGAAACCCCTGTGCTCCACACCCAGGCAGGCGGGGCCGCCGCAAGGCCCTTTATCACCCACCACAATACCTTAGACTTGGACATGTATCTGCGCATTGCCCTGGAGCTGCACCTGAAGCGGCTGATTGTAGGGGGCTTTGAGAGGGTGTATGAAATTGGGCGGAACTTCCGCAACGAAGGCATGGACACCCGGCACAATCCGGAGTTCACCATGCTGGAGCTGTATCAGGCATACACCGACTTTAACGGCATGATGGACATTACGGAGGATCTCATCCGCACTGTGGCCCACAAAGTGCTGGGCACCGGCAAGGTGGAGCGGGACGGGGTGGAAATTGACCTGGACAAGCCCTTTACCCGCATCAGCATGGTGGAGGCGGTGAAGCAGTATGCCGGGGTGGACTTTGCCCAGGTGGAAACCCTGGAGCAGGCAAGGGAGCTTGCAAAAGAGCACCACATTGCCTTTGAGCAGCGGCACCGCAAGGGGGACATTCTGAACCTGTTCTTTGAGGAATACTGCGAAGAAAAGCTGGTGCAGCCCACCTTCCTGACAGGCCATCCGGTGGATATTTCGCCTTTGGCCAAGAAGGATCCGGAGAACCCGGAATATACCCAGCGGTTCGAGCTGTTCATCTGCGGCGGCGAATACGCCAACGCTTTCAGCGAGCTTAACGATCCCATTGACCAGCGGGAGCGCTTTGAGGCCCAGGCCGCCCAGAAGGCCGCTGGGGACGATGAGGCCTGCGACGTGGACGAGGATTTCCTGACGGCGCTGGAATATGGTATGCCGCCTACAGGGGGCATGGGCATGGGCATCGACCGCCTGGTGATGCTGCTGACCGGCGCGCAGTCTATTAGGGACGTGTTGCTGTTCCCCACCATGAAACCTTTGGACTGAGTAAGCCTTTATAAGTCTGTATGCGTGAGCTGGTAAGAGCAGATAAGAGGTCATACGCCAGCAGATTACGCCAATTCACGCCTAACTTACTCCAAAATGTGTTCGGAACTTATGCGATTTTCCGCAAGTTCACGCCACTTCACAGGTGTTCTTACTTACCCCACTGAGATTCGCTCTCGGTGGGGTTTTTCTTTTGCTCCCGTTTTACTTCGAGGGAAGTAAGGCGGGAGTTTTTTTGCTGCCCGAAAAATTTTTTTCAAAAGGGGGTTAAAAAATGAGCCTTTTCGTTGCTGTTGTGGGGTGTGAGGCAAAACACCTCACGAGTTCTTTGAAAACTGAATACACATTCATCAGGTTGTTCCTGAGCGGAGGGGAAACCCTCAGCCGTATGAAAGTGCGCCATGATCCTCCTGCCCCTACGGGTAAATGCGGAAAGCAAGGAGGGAGAGCGAAGCCGAACTGTTCTGAAATATCCGGTTGCTACGGATAAGGCGATGAAACGCATCAGGGTTAATGATACTTCCCTACGGGGCTGGCGGAGAACCCGGCAGAGGTGAGATTCCTATGGACTCGGTTAGCAGCCGAGCGCCTGATGACTTCCCATTGTGCTTGGGGCGTCGAGGACAAATAAAGCACATTACATAGCTGCCAAAAGCGGCTATGAATCTAAGAGAAAGGAGGTAAGCCGAATG
>NZ_QWEO01000033.1 GCF_009936035.1 Neglectibacter sp. X58
GAGCAGTATCAGCAGCTTTTGCTGGAAAGCCCGGGGTATCTGCGGATGTTCTGGAACTCGGTTTTGCTGGTGCTGCCAGTGCTCTTGGGCCAGTGTGTGCTGGCTCCCCTGGCTGCATATGGGCTGGAAAATATACAATGGAAATACAAAGAAGCTATTTTCTTTATGTATATCATTGTCATGCTCATGCCCACCCAGATTCTGCTGGTGCCAAACTTCATTGTGGCAGGGTGGCTGAACATCCGGGAGTCTTACTTGGCCATACTTTTACCCGCGCTGTTCCATCCGCTGGGGGTGTTCCTCATTCGCCAGCAGCTCAAGAACTTCCCCAAGGAGTGCATGGAGGCCGCGGCCCTGGACGGGGCGGGGGCCTGGCGCACGTATTGGTATGTGGTGCGGCCCAACCTCAGCTCAGTGGTGGCGGCGCTGGTGGTGCTGCTGTTTGCGGATAACTGGAACATTGTGGATCAGGCGGTAGTTTTCATTAAGAATATCTATGACAACCCGCTGTCTGTGTATCTGGGCAACGTGGTGACAGGGGATCCGGGCATGTTCTTCGCGGTGTCGGTGTTCTATCTGATTCCGGCGCTGCTGGTGTTCCTTTTGGGGCAGGATTATCTCACCGAGGGCATCGCGCTGTCCAGCGTGAAATCGTGAGGAGGCGGGAACATGAAAAGCAAGGGCAGGCATCATACGGTGCAGGCAAGGCGGAAGCCGTCCAGGAAAACCTCCCGGATTGTATATTTGTGCATTGCGGCGGTATATTTCCTGGTGGTGGTGGGCGCCACAGCCTACAGCCTCACAGCCTATCAGGAGCAGCTTCCCCAGGTGGAGCTGATAAAGCCGGACAGGGGACGGCTGCCCCCGGAGTGCCTTACAGACGGGCCTGATGGGAAAATCATGAACACAGTGGAGCGGCAAGAGGGGCCTTGGGGCCAGCGGTATGTGATTAAGCAACTGACTGTTTATGCCTATCAGGAGCTGCCGGAAGGGGGTTTCTTCGTATATGAGGCGGTGAGCAACGAAAATCCGGTGGTGCGCAGCACCACAGCGGACTTCTTGTGGGATGGCATGGAAGTATCCATCTCCCTGGAATGAGAAAATCTGCACTTTGAAAAAGGCGGGGCACAAGGCCCCGCCTTTTTTGCTGCCTGCCAAACAGATTGGAAACAGTATTTTTGGCTGGATGCGGCTATTTTTTCACTACAGGCACCCACACCTCAAACTGGGCGTTTGCCGGATCCGGGTTCAGGTACACCTCTATGTCAGGGGCGTTGGCATACTCATAGCCAGAGGTGGGCAGCCATTCGGTGAAGATGCGGCGCTCCAGCTCCTGGATGGACTGGAAGGTGCCAGAGCCGCTGAAAATGGCCCAGGTGGCGGCGGGCACCACATAGCGTGTGAAGCCGGGGGCCTCCTGGGAAGAGGCAACGGCAATGTAATACTGCCAAGGCCCTTCGCTGTCCGTTACAGAAACGCCCAGCACCCCCATGGGCTGGCCCTCCATCAGGCCCAGCAGCCTTTGCAGGCTGCCGTTTTGGCTTGCCTCCTGCCATTTGGCAGGCAGGATTTCAAAGTTGCGCTCTAAATCCCGCTCGATGGGTACGCACACCCCCAGGATGGGGAAGGCTTCCTTCTTCTCCAGACGGTATTCCATTTCATCCGCTCCTTTTATAGTGATTTTAAACGAGATGGGCGGATAGGAGCGGACGGTAGCGCCGCTGCTTTTCACAGCGGAGGGGGCAATGCCATGGACAGACTGGAAGGCCCGGTTGAAGGCTGTGGGGGAATTGTATCCGAAACGGCCTGCCACGTCAATGATTTTCTCCCCGTTTTGCAGGCAGACCGCTGCCAGGGACATCCGGCGCCTGCGCACGTATTCCGACAGGGACACGCCTGCCAGATAGCCAAACATGCGCTGGAAATGGTAAGGGGAGCAGCAGGCAATGCGGCCTAGCTGCTCATAATCCACCTGCTCTTCCAGGTGCCCCTCCAGATATTCCATAGCACTGTTTAACTGTTTTACCCATTCCATATCCAATGCACCTCGTTTCTCAGAAGCCATGCCGATCCTGCCGGCTGTGGCTTTTTCTATTTTATCCGGGATTTGGGGCCTTGTCCTCTCCGTCTGTGACCGGAAAAGAGAGCCTGCCTTCTAGGGCTTGTTTGAAAAATCGTAAACACCGTCTTTTTGCCCCAAACGGGTGGTTTCTGTGTTGGAAATCCTCGACGAGGCGAAAACATTCCGTAAACGGAATGTTCAGCCTGTCTAAACGCATGTATATGTTTGCGGTTCATCCGCCTTGAAACCGCTCCCTTTGGAACAAAAATTCCGGCACTTCCTCTATTTTCAAACAAGCCCTATGGAGCATTATAAGGCAGGAGGGGAAAATCCGCAAGGCCGGAGGCGGGGGATGCTTTGGAAAATGATGGAAAGTGCAAAAACGTTTTTTCTACATTTTGGGTGTGATTGCTATAATACCTGCGATAATTTGTCGGTTTATCTATGGGGTTTGTCTAAATATTGAAGAAATAGTCACTTGATTATCGCAAATGTGCGTGGTAAACTAATGCACATAGAAATAACGTTATAGTCAAACGCAAGCCCGGGCCGCTGCAAAATGGCCGGCTGCTTTGGCTGGGCACAGGGTTAGAGCTTGTGTGTATAACCGAAAGGGCCGCCCAGAATGGCGGTTTGCAGGCTATGGATACAAGTTCTGAGGAAGGGGGCGCATAATAAGTCACAGGACAAACAGCTTGACTGGGAAAACAAAAGAAAGCTTTTATTTTCAAAAGGTATAGGAGGAGAACCATGATACGGAAATGTACCGCGCTGGTGCTGGTACTGGCGCTGCTGCTGGCCCTTGCGGGCTGCGGGCAGAAGGCGCCGGAAAGCTCCGGGGCAGAATCAAAGGCAGAATCGAAAGCAGAGTCCAAGGCAAACTCCCAGGCGGCGGAAAGCAAAGAGCCGGCTTCCTCGCAGGCTTCTGAAAGCAGCGGCGGCGTGCTGCGCATTGTCACAGCGGGCAAAGGCTCGGGCATCGGGTTCCCTGCGGGCTTCATCGGGTATTACGAGCGGATTTACTCTGACCCGGCTTTGGAATCTTTGGCCCGCATTGGAGAGGACAAGTCCAGCGTGGAGCCTTGGCTTGCAGAGGAGATCACCGTTGACGCGGAAGCCCTGGAGATGAAGGTGACCCTGCGGGAGGGCATCAGCTTTAGCGACGGCACCCCCTTTAACGCAGACGCAGTGGTGAAAAACTGGGGCTATTACGTGGAGAACGGCTCCAACCGCTTTAAGAACGTGGAAAGCTTTGAGGCCACCGGGGAATATGAGGTGACGGCAAAGCTGACAGAATATGACAACAGCACCATTTTGAACACCTGCGTGGAGGGCGGCTGGATGGTTTCCCCCACCTTCTATGAAGAAAACGGCGACGATGTGGTGTACACCACTCCTGTGGGCACCGGGCCGTTTGTGTGCGAAAGCAGCAACCTGGACAGCGAAATTATCTATAAGAAAAACGAGAACTACTGGCAGGAAGGCAAGCCCTACCTGGACGGCATTGAGATTACCCTGTGCTCTGACTCTACCACAGCCATGACCATCTTTAAGAGCGGGGACGCGGACATTATTTTGTTCCCCGACACCACCCAGGCACAGGAGCTGCTGGAGGCGGGCTATCACATGCTGGGCAGCGCGGACGCTTACTTCCCCTCCACCTCCGGCTTCACCTTCTCCAGCGGCGTGGAAGGCAGCCCTGTCAGCAATCCGGATGTGCGCAAGGCCATCTGCTACGCCATCGACTCTGAGGCCATTGTGGAGGCTTTGGGGGGCGACTTGTACCAGTATACCAACCAACTGGCAGTGCCTGGCTCTGAAACCTACAACGACCAGGTGGCAGGCTACTCCTATGACCCGGAAAAGGCCAAGGAGCTTTTGAAAAGCGCGGGCTACGGGGACGGCCTGACCATTAAGGCCACTGGATCCGGGGCCGGAGCGGAATCCTTCTTCACCCTGGTGCAGGCGTATCTGGCAGAGGTGGGAGTCACCCTGGAAATTGACCTGGTGGACTCCGCTGTGTATAACGCCAAGCGCATGGTGGCTGGCGACGACAATTATGACGGCCTGATCATTTTGCAGGGCGCGGCAGTGAAGGAGCGGTATTTCGACATGTTTGGCGAAAGCCCCACCCACTATGCCCGCAGCATGGCCCAGTATGACGATGTGAACAGCCTGATGGACGTGATTAAGTTCTCCACCGACGAGGAGGAAGTACACACAGCCCTGATGGATTTCCAGACAAAGATTATTGACGACTATTGCCTGATAAAGCCCATGTATATTTCCGGATACCTTATGTTTGCCACAGACAGCGTGGCAGACAGCGGCCTGATGGAAACCCACAAGGGGTGGTGGACGCCTGCCGACTGCAAACTGCAATAAGGCAGGAAGCATATATCTATTGTTTAGGACAAAGGCAAGGCGCCTCTTGTAAGCAGGGAGCGGGGCAGGCACATGCCCCGCTTTCCCTTAGGATCCCGCTTTGCAGCCCTTGGCCCGCGTCCTGGGGCGGTGTTCCGGCATCCGCGCCTTTGAGGTGCCGGAGGGGATCCGGCTTACAGACTGCATATAACGGAAAGGTGACGCCATGTATAAGTATATCGGAAAACGCATTCTGCAAATGTTTTTAGCCCTTTTCCTTATCTCTATCTTTGTGTTCGCGCTGCTGCAAATGATACCGGGCGACCCTGTATACGCCATGCTGGGGGATGAGATTTCCATTGAACGGCACGACCAGGTGTACAGGGAGATGCGGCTGGACAGGCCCCTGCCGGAGCAGTATGGCGCGTGGATGAAGGACTTTGCCCAGGGCAACATGGGCTATTCCTTCAGCTACCGCAAGCCTGTGTCAGAGCTGGTGGCGGCAAGGCTGCCCACCACCATGTACCTGGGGGTGATTTCCTCCATTGTGTCTGTGGTGCTGGGGGTGCTGTTCGGCGCGGTGACGGCGGTGAAACGGGGGACGTGGATTGACAACGTGGTGACAGTTATCTCCAACATTGGCCTTGCCACCCCTATTTTCTGGCTGGGCATCCTGCTGGTGCTGGTGTTTTCCCTGAACCTGGGCTGGCTGCCCTCCAATGGGTTTACCTTCCCCTGGGAGGACTTGGGGATGAGCCTGAAGCAAACCATTATGCCGGTTATCTGCATGTCCATCGGAGGCATTGCCTCCTACACCCGGCAGAGCCGCTCCAGTATGCTGGAGGTTATCCGCCAGGACTACATCCGCACAGCCCGCTCCAAGGGCCTGCCGGAGGGGCGCATTATCTGGAAGCACGCCTTGAAAAACGCCCTTATCCCCATCCTCACCCTGATTGCCGTTACCCTGCGCAACACCATTGCCGGGGCCGCGGTGATTGAGAACGTGTTCAACATAAACGGCATGGGGAGCCTGATGGTGCAGTGCATCACAAAGCGGGACTTCCAGCTTGTGCAGGCGTGCATCCTGCTGCTGTCCGCCGTTACCTGCGTGTGCAACCTGCTGGTGGACATTGCCTATGCCTATGTGGATCCCCGGATCCGGCTGCAGTAAAGGGGGAGAGCAGAGTGAAAAAAGCGAAAAGATTTTTCAGTGTCCTGTTCGGCAGGAAGATTGTGCTGGCAGCGGCTGTGGTAGTCCTGTTTTTCCTGGTTTGCGCCATAGCTTCCCCTCTCCTCTCGCCTTACGACCCCAATGCCATTGACCTGAAAAGCATCCTGGAAGGCCCTTCCGGGGAGCACATTTTCGGCACAGACCAGCATGGGCGGGATTTGTTCAGCCGCATTGTGTACGGCTCCCGCATGGCGTTCCTCATTGGCGTGCTGGCGGTGCTGGTGGCGGCGGTGGTGGGCGTGGCCATAGGCCTTGCGGCAGGCTATTTCGGCGGGGCTGTGGACAATGTGCTCATGCGCCTGATTGAGGCGGAGATGTCCATCCCGGGCATTATGCTGGCCCTGGCCTTGGTTGCCACCTTTGGCAAGAGCGTGGGGATGCTCATTTTCATCCTGGGCTTTTCCGCCATACCGCCCTATGCCAGGATGATGCGCGCCCAGGTGCTTTCGGTGCGGGAGCTGGACTATGTGGCGGCTAGCCGCATTATTGGCAGCGGGGATTTGCGCACCATGCTGCGCCACGTGTTCCCCAACTGTCTGTCCCCCATTATTGTGCTGATGTCCCAGAGCATTGGGGGCACCATCCTGGCGGAGGCCTCTTTAAGCTATCTGGGGGCGGGCATTATGCCTCCCACAGCCTCCTGGGGGAAGATGGTCAGCGAAGGCTACCAGTATCTGACAACAGCGCCCCTGTTTGCCCTTTTGCCCGGGGTGGCGGTTATCCTGCTGGTGCTTTCCTTCAACATTCTGGGCGACGGCCTGCGGGACGCCCTGGACCCCCATATGCGGGGAAATATATAAGGAGGTGGGGATATGGCAGAGCATTTGTTACAGGTAGACCATCTCCAAACCGTGTTCCACACCCGGGAAGCCCTGGTGCGGGCGGTGGACGACGTGTCCTTTACTGTGGACAAGGGGGAAATCGTCAGCATTGTGGGGGAAAGCGGCAGCGGGAAGTCTGTTTCCATGTTAAGCGTTTTGCAGCTTATCCAGATGCCCCCGGGGGAGATTAAGGGAGGGCAGGCCCTGTTTGAAGGGAAGGATCTGCTGGCCCTGAAGCCCGGCAGCGAGGAGCTGCGGCAGGTGCGGGGCGGGAAAATCTCTATGATTTTCCAGGAGCCTATGACCTCTTTAAACCCGGTGCTTACGGTGGGGGATCAGATTATGGAATCGGTTATCCTCCACCTGGGGTATGGGAAAAAGGAGGCCAGGGCCAGGGCCTTGGAGCTTTTGGAGCTGGTGGGCATTCCCGACGGGGAGGAGCGGCTGGGGTATTACCCGGTGCAGTTCAGCGGCGGCATGCGCCAGCGGATTATGATTGCCATGGCCATGGCCAGCAACCCCAAGATACTCATTGCGGACGAGGCCACCACCGCCCTGGACGTGACCACCCAGGAGCAGATTCTGGACCTGCTGCGGGACATTGTGCGCAAAACCGGCACGTCCCTGATTATCATCACCCACAACCTGAGCGTGGTGGCCCGGTATGCCGACCGCATTTACGTGATGTACGCGGGGAACGTGGTGGAAAGGGGCACAACGGAGGAGCTGTTCGCTTCCCCTGCCCACCCCTACACCCGGGGGCTGCTCCAGGCCATCCCCCGGCTGGACGGGGACAAGAGCCGGCCCCTTGTCGCCATTGAGGGGATGCCCTTGAACCCTGCCAAAAAGGACGGGCACTGCCCCTTCCTGCCCCGCTGCCGCTATGCGGGGAAGGCCTGCCGGGAAAAGCCCATGCCGCCCATGGAGGATATAAGCCCCACCCATGGGGCCGCCTGCTGGCAGGGGGCGCTGGAAGAGGCGGGAAAAGCGGCGGGAGGCGAGGGAGCTTTTTCGGAAAAGAATTTGGGGGAGGTGCTGCTTTCTGTCAGCCACGTGAAAAAGTTCTACCCCGTTTACAAGGGGGTGCTGCGCAAGAAGGTGGCGGACGTGAAGGCTTTGGACGACGTGACCTTTTCCCTGCGGGCCGGGGAGACTGTGGGCCTGGTGGGGGAAAGCGGCTGCGGCAAAACCACTCTGGCAAAGTCCATCCTGTGCCTCCACGAGATTACGGAGGGGGAAATCCTCTTTGAGGGGAAGGACATCACCCGGCTGAAAAAAAGCGCTGTGCGCCCCCTGCGCCGGGACATCCAGTTTATTTTCCAAGACCCCTACGGCTCTTTGGATCCCCGCCAGACAGCGGGAAGCATTGTGGGGGAGGTGCTGAAGGTGAACCGCCTTGTGTCCTCCAAGGAGGAATATGACAAGCGGGTGGTGGAGCTGTTCGAGGCGGTGGGGGTTGACCCGGCCCTGCGGGACAGGATGCCCCACGAGTTCTCCGGGGGCCAGCGCCAGAGGCTGGGCATTGCCAGGGCTTTGGCCTCAAACCCCAGGCTGGTGATATGCGACGAGCCGATTTCCGCCCTGGACGTATCCATTCAGGCCCAGATTATCAACCTGCTTATAGAGCTGCAGAAAAAGCGGGGCCTCACCTACCTGTTCATTGCCCACGACCTTTCTGTGGTCAGGCACATCAGCGACCGCATTGTGGTGATGTATCTGGGCAAGGTGGTGGAGGTGTCCCCCTGGCAGGAGCTGTATGAAAACCCCCGGCACCCTTACACCAGGGCGCTGCTGTCCGCCATTCCCATTCCAGACCCGGAGGTGGAAATGCAGCGGGGCCGCTCCTCCTTCCAGGGAGAGGTGCCAAGCCTTTTGAACCGCCCCGCGGGCTGCGTGTTCCACACCCGCTGCCCCTATAAGACGGAGCGCTGCGAAAAAGAAGAGCCCCAGCTTCAGGACAGGGGCGCGGGCCATCTGTGCGCCTGCTTCCACAGGACATGAGGGGCCATGAGGCCCCGGGGGCGCGGCGCCCGGTAAAAACACAGAAAGGAGGAACGCTTATGACAAAACGGGTGGGAGCAGCCAGGGAGCCTTTGTGGAACAAGCCGTTTATCCTGGTGCTGGCTATCAGCGTTTTCACCTGCACAGCCTCCCAGATGGTGACGCCGCTCATTTCCAAATTTGCCCTGAGCCTGGGCGCGCCCCTTACCCTGGCTGCAACCATTTCCAGCTTTATGTCCCTGGCGGCGCTGTTCTGCCGCCCTGTTTCCGGCATTCTTTCCGACAGGATGAACCGGAAGAAGATTATGATTGTCTCCACTGCCATTGTGGCCTTGAGCATGGCCTGCTACGCCTTTTCCACCAATATCGCCATGCTCTTTGGGGCCAGGGTGGTGCATGGCATTGCCTTTTCCTTCATGGGGGTTTCCAACATGGCCCTGGGCAGCGACTTTGTGCCCGAGTCCCGCATGGGGGAGGGCCTGGGGTATCTGGGGCTGGGGAACATCCTGGCCTATGCCATTGGCCCCAGCCTGGGGCTGGAGATAAGCGGGACATTCGGGTATCCCGCTGTGTTCACCCTGGCGGCGTCTCTGGCCTTTATCAGCGTGGCCGCCATGTTCCTGATACCCGACACGCCCCGGCCCGCCCCTAAGGAAACGGCGGAGAAGAAAAGGTTTTCCGTCAACAACTTCTTTGCCAAGGACATCACCCTTTACGTGGCGGTGCTCATCCTCTTCACCTGCGGCAACGGCCTGATGAATACATACCTTGCCATCCTGGGGGAGGAGCGTGGCATCCCCAACGTGGGGCTGTATTTCACAGCCTACTCCCTGGCGGTGCTGCTGGTACGGCCTGTGGCAGGGAAGATTAACGACCGCTTCGGCCTTTCCGCCATTATGATTCCCGCTTTTGTGCTGGGCTGCGGGGGGATGCTGCTGGTGGCGGGGGCCAAAAGCATAGGGCCTATTGTCCTGGCAGGGGTGCTGAAGGCCCTGAGCCAGGGGGCGGCCCAGCCCGCCATACAGGCTTACAGCATCCGCTATCTTGGCAAGGAAAACGCCGGGGTGGCCACCAGCACCTGCTATATTGGCCAGGACTTAGGCAACTCGGTGGCCCCCATTGTGGGCAGCTTTGTGGTGTCCGGCTTCAGCTTCGGGACGCTTTACGCGGGGTATGCGGTGCTGCTGCTGGCAGGAGGCACAGGCTGCTACCTGCTACAGCGGTTCATAGAGCGGAAAAAAGCGGGACGGTGATGGAAAAAGCTTCCATTTTCCAGTATAATATGAAGAAGAATAGGGAGCGGAAAGGTGGAAGCGAGCGATGGTGAAGCTGACGGACATAGCCCAGAGGGCCAACGTTTCAGTGGGGACTGTTTCCCATGTGCTGGGAGGGAAGGGGGACCAGCGGCGGATATCCAAGGCCACCCAGGAGAAAGTGCTGCAGATTGCGGCGGAGCTGAACTATCAGCCCAACGTGTTTGCCAAAAGGCTGCGGGACCGGCATTCTGTGCCGGTGTTCACCCTGTTTTACAAGCCCGGCCTCTCCGCCACCTTTCTGGGGGAAATGGTCAAGGGCATCCAGAAGGTGCAGCTTGAAACGGCCCACAGCTTTGAGGTGATGGTGCAGCCCTATGTGTCTGAGGAGTTCCAATGGGCGAAAACCGCTTTGGGCAGCACCAGCGGCAACGGGGTGATTATGTGCAACACCACCATTGAGGAGTCCCGGGAGCTGGAGAGCATGAGCCTGCGGGCGCCTGTGGTGTTCTTTAACCGCTATTCCCCGAAATACAGCAGCGTCTACTCCGACTTTTCCAAGGTGGGCGCACAGACCGCCCGGCTGTTTTTTGAAAAGGGCTACCGGAACGTGGCCCTGGTGGGCACAGGGCAGAACATCTCCAACCACGTGATGCGGGAAAAGGGCTTCCTTGCCACCTGCGCCAAGCTGGGAATGTCGGCGAGGCTGTGGACAGGGGAGCCGAAGGGGGACAGCGCCTCCTATGGCTACAGGCTGACAAGGGAAATCCTCCAGTCCGGCGCTGTGCCGGAGGGGATTTTCTACAGCGCAGACGAGTTTGCCATGGGAGGCATTAGGGCCTGCCGGGAGCTGGGGGTGTCCCTGCCGGAGGCCATAGGCATGATGGGCTATGGATCCTCCCACTTTAACGAGTACCTCACCCCCTCTTTAAGCTCTGTGGGCTTCCCCATTTCCAATATGATACAGGACTGCGTGAACCTGCTTTTGGACAAATACTATAACAACAGCCAGGAGTGCAAGTCCATCCGCTTCCAGGCGGACTTCACCTTCCGGGAAAGCTTCCGGCCTGATTAGGGAGCGCCCGGAAACAAACCAAGAATACACCTTTATTTTTGCAGGCTTTGTTTCCCGGAACCCCCGCCCCAGGCGGGCGGGAGCCCGGGGCCTGCATGGCAGGTATCATAAAAATTTAAGAAAGGAGCGATACCGGGCATAAAAGGCCGTTTTTCTCTGGCTTTTTATGCGGATTCTGTATCGCATGGCAGGCATCATAAAAATTTCAAGAAAGGAGCGATACCGGGCATAAAAGGCGGATGTTTCATCTCTTTTTGTGCGAATTCTGTATCGCATGGCGATTAAAATGGCATATTTGAAGCTGCACATTTTTTCCAACACCCTGGAGATGGCCACCCAGGTGGACGTAATCCTGCCGGAAAGATACCTCTATGGCGGGATGCAGGCCCCGGTGCGAAAGGACGGCAGGCACCCGGTTTTATACCTGCTCCATGGGGGCGGGGACGACAACACCCGCTGGGTGCGCTTTACCTCCTTAGAGCGCTACGTGACCCAGTATGGCCTGATGGTGGTGTGCCCCAACGGCCTTGTAAGCCGCTATACCAACATGGCCTATGGCTGGCGGTTCCATGACTATATCGCAAAGGAGCTGCCGGAGATTATCTCCTCTATGTTCTATGTATCTCCGAAGCGGGAGGACACCTATATTGCCGGGCTTTCCATGGGAGGCACCGGGGCCTTGACCATCGGGCTTTCCCAGCCGGAAAAATACGCCTGCATCGGGGTGCTTTCCGCCGGCAACTGGGTGGCGGAGAAAATGTATACCCCAGACCAGATGCCCCCGGAAACCATTGCCAAACGGGTGCGCACAAACCTTATCTGCTATGGGGTGGAGGACACTTCAGAGCTTTTGGGCAACCCCCAGTATGACGCCTTTGAAATGGCCAGGCGGGCTGTGGAAAAGGGCGGGCCGCTGCCCCGGATTTTCCACAGCATCGGCACAGAGGATCATAAATATGACAACGTCCAGAAAACCCGGCGGTTCTTTGAGGACATGCCCGGAAACCCCTTTGGCTATGCGTATCATGAAGGCCCGGGCCGCCACGAGTGGAAGGTGTGGGATCATTGGATACAGGAGTTTTTGAAGTGGGCTGACATACGGGTGGATAAGTAAAGGAGGGGTTGGATTTGGCACTGATTGAAATGAATTTTTGTTCGCGGATACTGAACATGAACACCCAGATGACCGTGGTGATGCCGGAAAGGCTTAACGGCGTGGGGGTGCGCCCGGGGTTCTACCGGGAGGACGGCAAATTCCCGGTGCTGTACCTGCTCCATGGGGGCGGCGGGGATCACACAGATTGGCTGCGCTATTCCTCTGTGGAGCGCTATGCCTCGGAACTGGGCCTGGCCCTGGTGTGCCCGGCAGTGGCCCACAGCGCCTACTGCAACATGGCCTACGGCCCCCGGTATGCAGACTTCCTCCACGAAGAGGTGTGGGAGCTTACCCACGAGATGTTCCGGCTTTCTGACAGGCGGGAGGACACCTTTGTGGCAGGACTTTCCATGGGAGGCCATGGGGCCTTTAAGTGGGGGCTTTCCCAGCCGGAAAAGTTTGCCGCCATCGGCGCCTTGTCCGCGGGGAACAAGATTGCGGAGAAGCCCCTGACCACAGAGCAGGTGTCCCAGTTCGGGGTGGACTTCCGGGCCAAGCGCCGGGAGCTGGTGTATGGGAAGCAGGACTTGTCCGGGCTTTTGGGAAACCCGGAACAGGATTTCTTTGAGATGGCCCGGATCTGCCTGGGGGAAAAGAAGCCCCTGCCCCGGATTTTCCACGCCATTGGCAGGCAGGATCACAACTATGAGGGCGTGCAGCTTACCCGGCAGTTCTTTGAGGACATGCCCGGGAACCCCTTCGGCTATGAGTATCACGAGGGGGAAGGCATCCATAGCTGGGAGTTCTGGGAGGAGTGGATTCAGCGCTTCTTAAACTGGCTGGTGGAGGAAGGGCTGCTTAAGCAGAAAGAGAAGTGAACAAAAAAAGAAGGGGCCGCGCGTTTACTATAGCGCGGCCCCTTGCGGGCTTTATGTAGCCCGCAGGCCGAAGCTGATGGAGAGGGCCTGGTTTACCCTGTCCATAGAGTCCCTGTCCAGCTTGCCCATTTTCTCCCGGAGGCGGTGCTTGTCGATGGTGCGCACCTGCTCTAAAAGCACCACAGAATCCTTTAAAAGGCCGCTGCCCTGGGCGTCCACCTCTATGTGGGTGGGCAGGTTTGCCTTGTCCCGCTGGCTGGTGATAGCCGCCGCGATAACTGTAGGGCTGAACCGGTTGCCCACATCGTTCTGCACAATCAGCACAGGCCGCACGCCTCCCTGCTCCGAGCCTACCACAGGGCTTAAGTCTGCATAATAAATATCGCCTCTACGCACGTTCACCATATTCACGCTCCGCATAAGAATTGCCATGGGGTACGGGGCTGCCCGTACCGCTCCTTCCTGCTGTATTGCCATAATCGGCTTTCACAGGTATTTTGCCCAGGAAAAACCGGATTTAATCAAAGGCAGGATTTTTTGAGGAATCCCTCTGTTCCATTTTATTGGCCCGGGCCGGTTTTGTGCGCAGGTATTGCACCATTTTCCCCTGCCGTCATACTATGATACCAAGAACACAAAAGGAGGAGATTCCATGCCTGATAATGAGTACGTCTCCCAGCAGGAGGGAGAGGGCGGTTTTAAGGAAGCCGTGTGCATCGACGCTATGCGCATATACGATTCGTGCAGCGATAAAGACTGCCTGGAGGACATACGGGTGCTGTTCCCCGCAGCGCGGCAGCAGCTTGTAGACAGTGCCACCAATGTGCGCATCAAGGATGTCAGCGTCATCACCGTGTATGTGGATCTGCAGCCCATCCCCTTTAACAAGGGCTTTTACTCGGTGGATATGACCTTTTTCTTCGATGTGTGCCTGGACTTGTTCGGCGGGCCTACCACCTGCGCGGTGCCTGTAAACGGCGTTTCCGTGTTCAACAAAAAGGTAATCCTGTATGGCAGCGAGGGGAATGTAAAAATGTATTCCTCCGGCAGCTACTGCGACGATGTGACTATGCCGGAGGACGAGAAGGTGCTGCCCAAAGCCACCGTGCAGGTGGCAGAGCCTGTGGCCCTGTCCGCGAAGCTGTGCGAGTATCCCTGCGGGGCCTGCGACCCCTACTGCCGCATCCCCGACTGCGTGTGCCAGCGGTATGGCGGGGACTTTGAAACCGGCCCCCAGCACAACTGCGTATACGTGACCATCGGCCTGTTTATCATCGTGCAGATTGTGCGCAATGTCCAAATCCTTATCCCGGCCTACGACTTCTGCGTACCTGAGAAGGAGTGCGTCACGTCCTCTGACAACCCCTGCGACCTGTTCCAGCGCATTGAGTTCCCCACTGACGAGTTTTTCCCGCCTAAGCCCACTGACCTGGGCGGCGGCTGCGGCTGCGGCAGGTAGCCCCGGAAAAAGCCCCCAAACTTTGGCCTGGAGGCTTCCCTTTTCAGTGAAGAGCTGTGCAAAAGCCCGCCCCAGGTGTTTTACAGGCGCCCGGGGCGGGCTTCTTTATTGTGCGGATTTCAGTTTGGCCACTTCTAAGGATAACTTTTCCGTGACTGGCTTGAGGATTTGCATTTCTTTTTCTAAAGCGGCAACCCGTTCATTTGTGGCACGTGTTTCAGCCAGCCCTGCATGTCCTTCCAACAGCAGCTGGATGCGGGGCAATACCACGTTTTCCTGGGTGAGGGACACGCGGGTAAGGATTTCCTGCATAGCGCCCATCTGGTTCTGCATGGTATTCATCTGGCTTTGCATGGTGTCCACGCGGTTTTCCATGGAATCCATCCGGGACTCCATGCTGCCCATGCGGTTTTCCATAGAATCCATCCGGGACTCCATGCTGCCCATGCGGTTTTCCATGGAATCCATCCGGGACTCCATGCTGCCCATGCGGTTTTCCATGGAATCCATCCGGGACTCCAAGCTGCCCATGCGGTTTTCCATAGAATCCATCCGGGATTCCATGCTGCCCATGCGGTTTTCCAAGGAGTCCAATCGGGTTTCCACACCACTTAATCGGGTTTCCACACCACCCAGCCGGGTGTCTATAGAGCCGATATGGGTGTTCATTTGTTCCAATATGGAGAGAATTTTTTCTTCGTTATTCATACCAATCGCCATGCGATACAGAATTCGCACAAAAAGCTATGTAAACATAACCTTTCGTGCCCGGTACCGTTCCTTTCTTCGTGTTTTTCACACCAATCCCTCGCTTTATTTCGTCTTTACAGCTCTGGCTCTGCCCTGCGGCGGGGCCGGGGGGCCACTGTTACGGTAAGCTCGTTCTGGCTGGAAAGGTTGGAGTCAATGTCCAGGGTATAGCGGATATCCATGGAGCCGCCCTCCTGGCCCAGGGCCACCTTCAGCTTGCTGGTGAACACCCCCACAGTGAGGGAGCCGAAGCCTGTGTCATACAGGCACAGATGGCGGCGGCCCTCCTCCAGGATAAGCCGGGTGGAAGAGCCTTGGCGGATCATGGTAACCTTCCCAGGCTCCACCTTGAGCACGGCGGTGTGGGCCTGCCGGGGATCGTCCTCGTCATATTCCTTATAGGCGATAAATTGCGCGCCGTCCCGCTGGGTATAGGTGCCAGTGGTGCTCAAGGTCACTTCCCCGCGGTCCTCGGCCTCGTATAGCTGCCGCCCGGTGATGCTGATATTGTAATCGTCTTTAAGCATGGCTTTCCTTTCACCTCTCATAGGGACAGTGCTGGTTTCCTGTTTTTTACACAATAAAAGAATGCTGGGGACTGTTTTGGGGCATGTGCTCTGGTCTTAATATGGGGACAGGCTTTTATTAAGCAAATTGCTAGGCGCCTTCCATGCTTACCCGTCCTGTGCGGCCCTGGACAGAGTGCCCTAAGAACAGCTCTGCCACGCCTGTAAAGCTTTCCGGCTCGTCGGTGACAAAAAAAGCGGCGCTGCGGGGGTTTCCCTCCCCGCAGAGAAGGCCGTCCTCTGCCAGCCGCCCGGCTAGGGCCAGGGCGGCTTCCCGGCCCGCGTCCACCAGGGACACGGAATGGCCCATTACGCTGGCGATGATGGGGGCAATGATGGGATAGTGGGTGCAGCCCAGAATCAGGGTGTCCACGCCGGCTTCCCGCACGGGGCCTAAGTACCGCTGGGCCACCAGCCGGGTGACCTCCTCCTGGGGGGAGATAAAGGCGTTTTCCACCAAGGGCACAAAGAGGGGGCAGGCCTGGGAGTATACCTCCAGCTTGTAGTCGATCCCCAAAAGGGCCTGGCGGTAGGCGTCGCTGTGGATGGTGGCGCTGGTGCCGATAACGCCCACTTTTTTGTTCTTGGTAAGCCCGGCGGCAGCCTTTGCCGAGGGGCCGATAACATCGAAATAGGGCACAGGCAGGCTTCTGCCAATGTCTCCCGCTGTAGAGCTTACTGTGCCGCAGGCCGCCAGCACAGCCTTCACATCGTGGTTCATCAGGAAGGCCATGTCCTGGGCGGCATAGCGGCGGATGGTTTCCCGGCTGCGGGTGCCATAGGGCACCCGGCCAGTGTCCCCAAAGTATACAATGCTCTCCCGGGGCAGGATTTTCTCCAACTCCTTCACAGCCGTAAGGCCCCCCAGGCCGGAATCGAATACGCCGATGGGCCGGTTGTCGGGCTTTCGGCTGCCAGCAGGCTGGTTATCCATTGCCGCCGCCCCCTTAGCAGCCCGCCTGCCGGAAGGCAAGGGCAATCAGCCTGTCAAGCAGCTCTCCATAGCGCAGCCCCATAGCCATCCACAGCTTGGGGTACATGCTGATAGAGGTAAAGCCCGGCAGGGTGTTCAGCTCGTTTAGAACCACCCGACCGTCTCCCTCTGTCACGAAGAAGTCCACCCGGGCAAGGCCGGAGCAGCCCAGAAGCCGGTAGGCCCGCACAGCGGTTTCCTGAATCTGTTTGGCGGCTTCCTCCGGGATACGGGCAGGGATATAGAGCTGGCTGGTGCCGTTTACATATTTGTCGTCGTAATCATAAAACTGGGCGGAAGCGCCGATTTCCCCCACCATGGAGGCCAGGGCGTCCTGGCGGTTGCCCAGCACAGCGCACTCCACCTCCTGGCCCTTGATGCCTTCTTCCACCATGATTTTGCCGTCCTCTTTTGCCGCCTTGCGGATGGCCTCGTCCAGGCCCTCGGGAGACTCCACCTTGCTGACCCCCACAGAGGAACCGGCGTTGGCAGGCTTCACAAACACAGGGAAGTCCAGGCGGGCGCAGATTTTATTTTTGATGGTTTCCGGCGCGCAGTCGAAGCGGTCGGCGTAAAACCACAGGTAATGGGCCTGCTCGATGTTGGCGGCGGAAAGCAGGGTGTGGGTGACAGCCTTATCCATGCAGATGGCGGAGGCTTCCGTGTTGCACCCTACATAGGGGATGCCGGAAAGGGCCAGAAGGCCCTGGAGGGTGCCGTCCTCCCCGTTTTTTCCATGGAGGGCGGGGAATACGCAGTCCAGATGAATGGTGCGGGGGTTTTCCCCCAGCACCACCAGCCCGTGAAGGGAAGGATCCGGGGAGAGGAAGGCAGGCTCCACCGGGCCTTTCTCCCATTGCCCTGAGGGAAGCAGCGCAAGCTCGCCGGTATACAGCAGCCAGCGGCCCTCCTTGGTGATGCCCACCATGTGGATATCATATTTTTCCCTGTCCAGGTTTTCCAAAACCGACGCTGCGGACATGAGGGAAACCTCATGCTCAGAAGACTTCCCGCCGAAAAGTACGGCAAGGTTGACTTTTTTACCGGATTCGCTCATAATGATTCCATCTCATTTCTATAAAAGGATATTTCATTCGGAAAGTACAGAAGGAGTTCAAAGGACATAACCCCGCTTTTCATTATACTATATGCACCGGGATTTCGCAACCTGCAAAAGCTTTCGGGCAAGACTTTTCACAGGCCGGGCCGCTTCCCCTGGGAAAGGGGCAAAAAGCCGCCTCCCCCTGCGGAAAAAGTGCTTGACAAAGCCAGGGAGGTGTGGTATATTGTAGAAGCTGTCCAGAACCAGAGACAGCAGGTAACAGCCATAAGCGCTGTGTAAACGGGTTGACCGGCCTGCCGAGGGAAAGACAAGCGTTGTGCTTAAGTTTTTTGCAGCGTTTGTGCGCCTTCCTGCGGTTTTGCCGGGAAAGGCGCTTTTTGTGTTGTTTTGAAACACGTCCCCTTTGAAAAGGACGAAAGCTTTTGGCTTTATCCCTTTTCAAATGGAACGGCAACCGGAGGTGAAACGAATTGCCCAGTGAGAAAATTTTGGAGCAGAAGCAGCAGCAGGTGGCGGCTTTAAAGGAAGCCTTTGAAAAGGCCAACGTAGGCGTACTGGTAAACTACAACGGCATCACCGTGGAGAAGGACACAAAGCTGCGCAAGCAGCTGCGGGAAGCCGGCTGTGTGTATAAGGTTGTGAAGAACACTCTGCTGTCCCGCGCCTTTAAGGATGCGGGAATCGAGGGCCTGGACGAGTGCCTCAACGGCACCACCGCCATTGCCTACAGCGAGAACGGCTACACCGAGGCCCCGAAGATCCTTTCCGATTACGCCAAGGATAATGAGAACTTCCAGGTGAAGGCCGGCTTTATTGACGGCGGCGCGGTAGACGCCAAGAGCATCGACGCTCTGGCGAAGCTGCCCTCTAAGGAAGTGCTGCTGGCCCAGGTTCTGGGCGGCCTGAACGGGCCTATCCAGGGCTTTGCCAATGTGCTCAATGGCACCATGCGCGGCCTGGTAATCGCGCTTAACGCCATTGCGGAGAAGCAGGGGGCATAAGTCCCCGGATTAAGTTAAGCTGAAAAGAGAATTTTAAATGGAGGTATTTACCCATGTCTGAGAAAGTAACCAACCTGATTGAAGAAGTAAAGGCCCTTACCGTCCTGGAGCTTTCCGAGCTGGTTAAGGCTCTGGAAGAGGAGTTCGGCGTATCCGCCGCTGCCCCCGCTGCTGTTGCTGTGGCCGCTCCTGCTGCTGCCGCTCCTGCTGCTGAGGAAAAGACCGAGTTTGACGTTGTGCTGAAGTCTGCCGGCGCCAACAAGATCAACGTTATCAAGGTTGTGAAGGAAGTCACCGGCCTGGGCCTGAAGGAAGCCAAGGCTCTGGTTGACGAGGCTCCCAAGACCGTGAAGGAAGGCGCTTCCAAGGATGACGCCGAGGCCCTGAAGGCCAAGCTGACTGAGGCTGGCGCTGAGGTCGAGCTGAAGTAAGCAGCGTAACGCTGGATCTAAAATGCATAGGAAAGGCCCTGGGGTTTCCCAGGGCTTTTTTGTTTTTTCCGTTCCTATTTCACAAGCTTGTATTCATAGCAGTTTTCTATGATTTCAAAGCCGATTTTCTGGTATACCCGGTTGGAGATGGGGTTCTTTTTATCCACGAAAAGGGTGCAGTATTCCTTGCCCTCCCTCAGCTTTTCCTGGCAGATGGCGGCGACTGTGTTCTGGCAGTAGCCCTTGCCCCGGTGCTGAGGCGGGGTGTATACCGCGCTGATACATGTCCCGTGGGGCAGGTCGCGGAACACAGCCGCCATGGAGACGGCCCCCTCCCCGGGCGCTTCAAAAAGATAATAGAGGCCGTTTTCCACCCGTCCGCCCTGTTCTTTGCGGATGTCCTCCAGGCTGTGGTCTTCCCCGTGGATGTCCAGATAGAAGCCATGGCACCACTGCGCCACAAGGCCCATATCATCCCCGGTGGTTTTCCGGACAGCCCCAGGCAGCTTTTCCGGCTGGATAACCTTTTTCAGCACCATGATGTCCATAGAGGAACGCAGGGAAAATTCCCCGCCGTAAGCTTCCATGAAAGCCTTTGCCAAATCTTCCCGGGCGGTGACGCCCTCGATTTCTATGTTCCCTTCCCGCAGGTACCGGGCCAGTTCTCCTGCCGCCTCCATAGATTTTTCCATCCCCTGGGGCGCGTTCAGGCAGATATTCCAGGGCGCGGTGTTGCCGAACAGCAGGCACATCCGGCCTTCTTCCTCATATCGTCCAAAGAGCAGGCCGGGGTGGCAGCCCTCCTCCCGGTGGGTCTGGGCGTTGCCCAAATTGAGCTGCACAAGGGCTTCGTTTTCCAGCAGGAAGTCCCGGTTTTCCTCCAAAAATTCCCCAGGCTTCCCATAAAGCTTACAAACCATCTTTCTTTTCCTCCTTTCGGTTTTTGCCATTATAGCACCGGAGACAGGCTGTGTCAATGCGCCGCCTGCAAAGGGAGAATTCTGCGCGGCCTCCCCAGCTTCTAATTTAGAAATATAGGCTTGATTTTTCACCTGCCTTTCTGTATAATTTACTATATATGGACTGGGGGATTCCCCGGCAACGAAACAAGGAGGCGAGCCTAGTGCAGAAGCGCGTTTTGGTGGTAGACGATGACGAAATGAACCTGACAAGGGCCAGGATCATCTTGCAGAAGGATTATGAGGTGCTTTTGGCAAATTCGGGGATGGAAGCACTGCATATACTGAGCAAGGAGAAGGCCGACCTGGTCCTGCTGGATATTGAAATGCCGAAAATGAACGGATTTGTTACATTCAGGCGCATAAAGGAGACGTATGGCGAGATACCTGTCATCTTTTTAACGGCCTCGGGGCTGGAAGACGATGTGCTCAGCGCAATCAAGCTGGGCGCGGTGAATTACCTGAAAAAGCCTTTCCTGCCCCAGGAACTGCTCAGGCGGGTCGCGCTGGAGTTTGAGAACCAATGAGGGCGGAGGAACAGACAAGCAAACACCTGCTGCTGGCTGTCATCGCAACAGTTTTCAGCGTGGCGATGAACCTGATGACGGTTTTCATGGGGTGGGAGCTTTGGGTGATCCCTTTGATGGCGGCAGGCTGCCTCAGCGTGTGGGTTCTGCACATTGGGCGGATTGGCTCCGGGACGCTTTATGAAAGCCTGTGCGCCGGGCTGCTGCTTTTGGAATACTTTTTTTACAGCGTACACGAAACCAGCCTTTTTGATATCCCCAACATAGCCGGCATCCTGGTGTTTTCCCTGTTTATACTGAACAGGAAATGGATTCTGCACGCAATGTTTGCCCTGTATGTGCTGGCCCTGCTGTACCATACGCTGGTGCTCCATACCATCACCCCTGCCATGGAGCTTCACGACGCGCTGCGCCTGGGGCTTGGCATGGTGGTGGTGCTGGGAGGGACTTCGCTGGCCCGGTACTGGATAAACAAACGCAATGCCCAGTGGAAATGGTATGAAAATGTGCTGGCAGAGCTGGAGACAGTGGGAAAGCAGAACGCTGTGTTTTTATCCAACGTTTCCCACGAGCTGCGCACCCCCATCAACATGGTTATCGGCATCAGCGAGGTGGCCCTGGGGAAAGACCCTCCCAAGGATATCCGGTCTGATCTGATGTCCATTGAAATGGCGGGCAAACGCCTGTCCAGCCAGATTAACAACATGATGGACTACACGGAGATTGTGGCAGGCACGCTGATTCCGGCAAAGGAAGAATACATGATCACCTCTGTGCTGAACGATGTGATTACCACCACTGCCCTGCAAACAAACCGGCAGCATTTGGAGCTGGTGTTTGATATTGACCCGAAGGTGCCGGCAGCCCTTGTGGGCGACGCGGAGAAGATTTCCCACGTGCTGAAAATCCTGGTGGAAAACTCCGTCAAGTTCACAGAAGAGGGGGGCGTAAACGTCCGCATAGGATACCGGCAGGAAGCCTATGGCATGAACCTGATCATAGATATCCATGACACGGGAATTGGCATGACGGACGCCCAGTTGGTGAAGATGTACGATGACTTTTACCAGGCGGATACCGGAAGCAGCCGTTTCGCAGGGGGGCTGGGGCTGGGGCTTCCCATTGCCAGAGGGCTTTTGGATGCCATGGGCGGCTTCATCCATTTTGACAGCAAGAGAAAGCAGGGCCTGCATGCCCACATCGTCATACCCCAAGGCGTGGTGGATCAGCGGCCCTGCATCGTTTTGCCCCATGCGGATAAGCTTTGCATCGGCTGCTACTTCAAGCCGGATAAATATGCCTCCGATGAGGTTCGCGGCTATTATGACGGGCTGATTTTAAGCTTGATAAAAGGGCTTAACATCCAGGGGTATCAGGCCCATAATTTTGAGGGGCTGCTCAAGCTGCAGCGCAGCTATGAGCTGACCCATGTGTTCATTGCGCAACCGGAATATGAGGAAAACCCGGCGTATTATGAGGAGCTGGCGGAAACCAAGTCGGTTATCGTCATTGCGGAAAGGGAGTTTGTCCTGAACAGCGGAAGCCGGCTGCTGGTGATACATAAGCCTTTTTCGGCCCTTTCCGTTGCAAACCTGCTTAACGGGGAAATGGGTGAACGGGGCTTTATGGAGGATCAGGCCGCGGGCCGCAGGCCCTTCACCTGCATAGGGGTGCGGGCCTTAGCGGTGGATGACGAGGAGATGAACCTGGTGGTGGCCAAGGGCGTGCTGGGCAGCTATGGGATAGACGTGGACACCTGCCTGAGCGGGCGGGAGGCTGTGGCCCGGTGCGAGAAAATCCCTTATGACATTGTTTTCCTGGATCACATGATGCCAGGCTTTGACGGCGTGGAAACCCTGAAACGGATCCGCGAGATCCGCGGCGGCGTATACCAGGATCTGCCCATTATCGCGCTGACCGCCAACACAGTCAGCGGCGCAAGGGAGATGTTCCGCAGCGAAGGGTTTACAGAGTTTGTCCCCAAGCCCATTGAGCGCTCTGTTTTAGAGCGTGTCCTGCGGAAAGCCCTGCCGAAAAGCTGCATCCGGTACAGCGCAAAGCCCACAAAACAAGATGTATCCAAAGAGGAGGAAACTGCCGCCCCGGAAAGAGAAGAAGAGGATCGCGGCCTGGCGGAAGCGCCGGAGGCTGCCCAGCCCAAAGCGGATTTTGGGTCCTCCCCTTACGGCCGGCTGTCGGAAGCCGGCATCAACGTGAAGCTGGGGCTGGATTATTGTGCCGGGGAAGAGGCCTTTTACGGGGAGATGCTCCAGCTTTTCTGCGACCAGTGCGCGGACAAACAGGCGGAGATTGTTTCCCTGTATGAAAGCGGGGACTGGGGAGAGTATGCCGTGAAGGTTCACGCGCTTAAGAGCACATCCCTGACAATAGGCGCGGAAGCCCTTTCCGCACAGGCAAAGGCCCTGGAGCTGGCGGGGAAAAAGGGGGACGCGGATTATATCCGGGAGCACCATCCCGCGCTGCTGCGCAGCTATACAGAGCTTTGCGAACAGATTGCCGCAATATGAACGCGGTATTTTGAGGCGTGCCCGGTTAAAGGCTTGGGCTTGGGCGCGCTCGTTTTGAGGAGTGAAAGAATGCGTGATTAAAAAATGGTTTGCAATCATCAATGATCACAGAATCAGCTTGTATGACCGGATGTTCCGCATTGTGACGGTTATATGCATGTTTGCGCTGGTGCTGATCCTGCCCATGGGCAGAAGCATTTGGAACATCCTGGTGCTGGCAGTCAGCCTTGTGGCTATGGGGCTTATTGTAAAGTTCAGCATTCAGAGGGGGCGTATACAGGCAGGCGCCACAGCCATTTCGGTGCTGCTGCTTCTGATGTTCCCCATCAGCTTTTTTACGGCGGGCGGCTTTTACAGCGGGGTGCCGGAGTGGTTTATATTCTGCTTCATCTATGTCTGCATCACGCTGCACGGGAGGCGGATGACGGTATTTTTCATTCTCTGTATGGTAGAAACGCTGCTTTGCTATGGCTTTGCCTTTTACTTCCCCGGGCTGGTGGCGCAAAATACCCAGCAGGCCTCTTTCTTTGATTCCGCGTTTTCCGTAGTTATGGTGGGTATGCTGACCAGCGTGCTGCTTATGTTTTTAAACAAGATGTATCAGGAGGAAAACAAGCTTTCCCAGCAGCAGAAGAAGGAAATCGAGGAGTTAAACCGGGCGGAAAACCACTTCTTTTCCAGCATGAGCCATGAAATCCGCACGCCCATCAACACCATCATCGGGCTTAATGAAATCATCCTGCGGGGGGACGTGCCGGAAGATGTGGCGGAGAATGCCAGGAATATCCAGGGCGCCAGCAAAATGCTGCTGACCCTGATTAACGACACGCTGGACTTGTCCAAAATTAAATCCGGGAAAATGGAAATTGTCAATGTTTCCTATGAGACAGGGGCGCTTTTCTCGGAAATCGTCAATATGATATGGATAAAAGCCAGGGAAAAGGGGCTGGAGTTTAAGCTGAACGTGGATTCCTCTATTCCCAGCATGCTTTGCGGAGACGAGGTGCGCATTAAGCAAATCCTTATAAATTTGCTGAATAACGCGGTGAAATACACCAGCGAGGGTTCTGTCACCCTTTCTGTCCGGTGCGAGCGCCGGAGCCTCAACCAGGTGCGCGTCTGGTATTCTGTAGAGGACACCGGGATGGGGATGAAGAAGGAAAACATCCCGTATATTTTCAACGCGTTCCGGCGGGTGGACGAGGAAAAGAACCGCTATATTGAGGGAACGGGGCTGGGGCTGAGCATTGTCCAGCAGCTTGTGGAAATGATGGGCGGGCAGATCAGCGTGAACAGCGTCTACACCAAAGGATCTACCTTTATTGTCATGCTGGATCAGGATATTGTAGATGAAAAGGAGCTGGGCACGTTTACCCTTGCTTCCCGTATAAAGGGCCGCGAAGGGGAGTTATACCATCAGAGCTTTGAAGCGCCGGACGCCCATATCCTGGTGGTGGATGACAACGACATGAACCTGATGGTGGTAAGCAAGCTGCTTTCAGAAACCAAGATCCAAATAGATACAGCCCGAAGCGGCGGGGAATGCCTGAAGCTGACCCAGAACCACCATTATGACTGCATCCTTATGGATCATTTGATGCCGGAAATGGATGGCATCCAGTGCCTCCATGCCCTGCGCGCGCAGCCGGTAGGGCTGTGCCAGGATGTTCCTGTGATTGCGCTGACAGCCAATGCAGGCAGCGACAACCAGCTTTTGTACCGGAAGGAAGGGTTCAGCGGGTATCTGGCCAAGCCGGTAAGCGGGGCGCTGCTGGAGGCCGCTGTGCTGAGCGTTCTGCCCAAGGAGCTGGTGGTGCTCAGCGAGGAAGCCAGCCAGGCGGACATTGAAAAGGGGATTTTAATCTTTGAGCAGGTAAAAAGGCGCTCTATTATGGTCACTACAGACAGTGTGTGCGACCTTCCCGGCTCTCTCCGGAAGAAGTTTGGCATTCCTGTATGCCCTTACTATGTCTGCACAGACGACGGGCGCTTTTTGGACGAGCAGGAATTAAAATCGGATGAACTGCTGCTGCATATTGCCCAGGGGCGCAAGGGCTATTCCCAGGCGCCGGAGGTGGAGGATTACGAAAGGTTTTTCGCGGAAAAGCTGACAGAGGCCCAGAACATAATCCATATCTCTATGGCAAAGCATGTTAGCGAAGGGTATCAAAACGCCTGCGAGGCGGCGAAATCCTTTGAAAACGTAACGGTGATAGATTCCGGCCATCTTTCCAGCAGCATGGGGCTGATTGTGCTGTGCGCGGCCTATATGGCGGAGCACCATGCCGCAAAGGAGGAGATTGTGGAGGCCATAAAGCGGATGAACCGTTTTATCTCCTCGGCTTTCATTATCAACAACACCCACATGCTGCGCCAGTCCGGGCGGATATCCAAGAAAGTGCAGGTGCTGTGCGATTCCCTGCTGCTGCATCCTGTGCTGGTGCTGAAAAAGAGCAGGATGGTTGTGGGCGGCATGAAGATGGGCGGGTTTTACCGCGCGGCCAAAAGCTACATCAAGCGCACGCTTCTTGATACCAGGAATATTGACCGGCGCATTCTGTTTATCACCTATTCCGGCATGGATGAGAAAAAGCTTCAATATATCCGGAAACTAGTACAGCAGTATTGCCCCTTTGAGCGGGTCTATATGCAAAAGGCTTCTTCTGCCATCGCAAGCAACTGCGGCCCGGGTTCCTTTGGACTGCTGTTTATGAGGCGTGATGACTCTACGGCCTCCTTCTTCCATGTAGCTGAGCAGAACCGGGCTGAATAGGGAAAATCTTGGGCTTCTCTTAGCAGGGTTCCCGCCAGCTTTGGTGGCTATAGCGTAAAAAATACAGAGAAAAGAATGATACCGGGCACAAAAGGCTGATATTCCATCTCTTTTTGTGCGTATTCTCTATCGCATGGCGATTAAGATGGAAAAAGCAGCGGCATAGGAAAACCGTTGCTTTTCCTATGCCCAGCTTGCCTGGCTCCGGGTTCGCAAGCCTTCCAGACGCATGTATTTCCCCGGGAATAGCCTTTGTCCCCGGCTTTCAGGATTCCCAGTCCAGCTTTGAAGGGGAGGCCATTTCCTGATACCTTGCGGCTCTGGTGCTTTTTTTAAAGCTCGGGAGGTTCCTGCTGCTGAATAAAGTCAATTATTAGACGGTTTGCGATTTGTCTGTACAATGTGATACCAACTTTATCTAATGAAGGAGGGCCAACATGAATCGGGAAGAAGTGAGAGCATGTGTATTGCAGCGGAATATCCTCTTTCAATGCTGCAAACTGTTGTCTATTGTTCTCCGTCCGGCTGACGGATTGCGAAATCTGCGGCCTGGAAACGCCCGCCGCAGAACGGGCGGCGGCGCAGAACCCGGATGCTCCTGCCTATGTCCTGTATACCTCCGGTACCATGGGACGGCCCAAGGACGGTGGACGGTATGAGGGAAAAACCTTATCATTTGTATGTAGACAGCAGGGAGAAAACATTACTTTTACATAGCCTTGTGGAGCTGAAAAATCAGCTCATACAGCAGGGCAAATACGGGGATTGCGTTAATCCTCTGCTTCCTCTTTTGCCTTACATAGTCCGTTTACAGTTGCTTCTATGACGGAAAGCTCTTTATCGTCTAATCTGTTGAGCTTTGCGTCTAAGCGTCTGCGGACAGAACTTTTTTCGACTTTCCTGTTTGGGAAAGGTAAACCCCTTAAAGCACGTTGAGGACGCTATCGAGCAGAACGACAATAATTTTGACGGTATCATCAACAACACGCCCACCCCTACTGCCGACGAGATGGAAGCAAAGGCGAGAAGCGGCGAACAGATCTCCCTTACATACATCAATCTTCTCACAAGCGGCAGGCTCATCACCTACCTTGCCGATATTGACAGGCAGGCGCAGGAACGCTTTGAAAGGCTCATAGAGGGCATGAAACAGTCACAGGGCATAACGGAACAGCTAAAGGAAGAAAATTCCTTAGAATGGACAGGGCGGCTCAACAACATAAGGGCGTGTGCGAGGGAGATTGTGAACGAGGAAATTGTAAATGTATAGTAAACTGGTGGCAGGGTGTAAAAGCCCTGTCGCTTTTCTTGTCGGGAGGCTATTATTAAATTTGCTTAGTTGATAGAGTTTGTTTGAAGATTTATGATGAAATATTTTGTGAGAAGCGGCAAAATCTTGTGAAACAGCGCATTATGCCGCATTTCCTGACAACAGACCACCCCAATTACTACGAATTTACTACCAAGGGATGAGCTTTGATACGACGAAACACCGGGAAATGCGGACATACGGTTTTGCGCCGACCTTTGAACTGCCCTCTAAAATCACATATCGCCCGACTGGATAAGCCGTCTTTTCTGCATGGAAAAGGCGGCTTTTTCTATGCCCGTTGTAGCTTTGCAAAAAAACCGCAAAATAATTTCAAATTATCTGCAAAAAAAGAAGAGCGCTTAAATGGTAAAATAAACCGTTTAAGCGCTCTTACTTTTTAGAAATCAGTTTGGCTTTTTCCTGCGGTTTCCGTGTTCCTCCAGGATCAGGTTTTGTCCTGTCCTGGGCTGCTGGTTCGGTATGTATTCCAGCAGCTCCGACAGGTCGCAATCTAAAGCTTCACAGATTTTGTCCAGGTGGTCGAAGCTTACCCGCTCGGCTACTTCTTGATATAAATCGCTGATAGTGCCGGGCCGGATGCCTGTTTCCCTGGCCAGCTTAGATTGTTTCCACCGGCGTTCGCCGAGGATTCTGGATAGATGAATTTTAATCATCTTTCATGCCCCTTTATTGGGCATTTTACCAGAAAGAGTATAATTTGTCCGCACTTTGTAAGGTTGTGACAAATATCGTAAGAGCCTTACAATATCTGTTAGAAATTGCGGATAATCAGCTCTGCATAGTGCTTTTTGTTGTTCCCGCTGCCGGACAGGTTTTCCCTGCGTTCCACCCTTTCAATATTATAGCCCATATACAATTCCCGCACCTCGGGGCAGTCATTGTAGGAGAGGATAAAACGGCCCTTAAGAGGCTCCAGAGAGGCCCGTAAACGCTGGTGGTCATCGGGGGTAAAGGGGGAGTCATAATACCCCTCGGTGCCAATATACGGCGGGTCAAGATAGAACAGCGCGGCCTTGCGGTCATACACCCGGATAAGGTCTGCAAAGTCCTTGTGTTCTATGTTCACGCCCCGGAGCCGTTCTTTTATGGCGGTTAAGCGTTCAACCGCATTGTCTACCATCTTTTTACTGGTTCCATAGGTTCTGTGCTCACTGCCAAAGCTCAGCTTGACCATATAGAAAAACCGGGCGGCCCGCTGGATATCTGTAAGCCCCCGCATATCAGCCTGGGCCACATAGTCAAAAAACTGCTCCCTGGAGGACAGCAGCCAGTCAAATTCCCGCTGCAGCTCCCCACAGTGATACTTTACACAGCGGAACAGGTTCACCAGATCGCCGTTGATATCGTTATAGACCTCCAGCTGGCCCGCCTGCCTTTCCTTGGCGAAAAGCACCCAGGCCGCGCCGCCGAACACTTCAATATACCGCTCCACCTTATCCTTGGGGAAGCGCTCTAAAATGGCTTTGCGCAGGGTACGCTTGCCGCCGATCCAGCCCATAAAGCTGTCCATATAATAGTCCATCCCTTTCTGTAAATTAAGGGGCCAGAATCCTCGGGCGGACTACCGAAGGGCAGCAGGCTATTTCAGCTTTTCCGCGATCCGCTTGGCAAGCACAGCGGCCTTGCACTCGCTATGGGTCAAGCCCAGCTTGCCGCCGCCCACGCCGGAGATAATACCTTTCTCCACCAGCTCCCGGATATCCTCCCGCCAGTAGCTGGGCACCTCATCCAGGGTGTTGTAGGTGGGGTTGATCTCGTCGTACATTTTCTTAAACTGCTTGCCGTCCATGATGCTTTCCTCCTTTGCCGCCAGGTCTTTTGCCGAGGCAATTTTGTTGATGTAGTCCAGGCACACCCAGCCCTCGCCACAATAGCCCCAGTTGCCATCCTCTTTGGTAATGGTGAGCACTGTGCCGTCCTCAAAAGCCTTAATGACCGATCCGCTTACCGGGGCCGTGCGGCAGTTGAGGCCGTCATCGGCGTTTACCTGGCCCTGGTACGGCTTAAAGGGCTCAGAGGATACGCTGCTCAGTTTCCGATTGACTTCTTTGGCAATCTGCCCCAGCCGGTTATAGATATAATCACCGGGACAGGACTTGTTGGCGTAGTCCCGATGGACTGTCAGGTTGCAGCCATTCAGATGATTCATGCGGGTGTTTTTGTCCGTAGACCACACCAGCTTCTTGATGCCGTTGCGCCTGCAAATGTCCGCACACAGCTCAATGAGGGACTTCCACACATGTAGGCTTTGATTTCGTTCCTGATATTCATAATCATATCTCCTTCGATAATCGTATTCGCCATCCGGCGTAGAATTTGAAAACGCTCCCAGCGACCAGGGCAAGCTGTTCACAATGCCCAGGCCACAGGAGCGCACATCGGATTTCAGCGTTCAGCGTGAAGCCATGCGAAACCATGAATACCAGCAGAGGACAGCGTACCATGTTCGCCGTCCGGCGTTGCGTGTTTCCACGAAAAAGCGCCATACTGATGCCGTTCTATTCGCTGATTTCACATAGATTAAAATTTAGTGTGCAAAAAGGGCGGCCTACCGAAGCAAGCCGCCCATATCTCAGGTGCTTTCCGTATTCTGCTGGGCCTCCAAAGCCTTCTGCCGCCGTTTCGCCATGTACCGCCTGTTGTACTCGGCTTTCTTTGCCCGCTTCTTCCGAAGCTGCTCCTGTTCCTCCAATTCTTCCGCAGTCGGTTCCGGGATAGGCACATCAAATTTACCGATAAACTTCAAGTAAATATCGACTTCCTGCGTCCGTTCGCCGGTAGACCTGTCCGCTTCATGGACAACGATCTTGTCCACAAACTCGTTAATCATCGGCGTGGTCAACTCGGAAAAATCGGTGTACTTCCTGGCAAGGGCCATAAACTGATCGACCTTTGCCGTATCCGCTTCAAAACTCTCCAAGTCCGCCTGTGCTTTCTGGATGGACGCTTCCAGCGTTTCCTGTTCCTGCTCGTATTCGGCAGACAGCACATCAAACCGCTTTTCGCTGATTTTGCCAATCGCATAGGATTCGTAAAGTTTCTTGATGATACCATCCAACTCTGCCGCCCGCTTCTGCTCCCGCCGCACACGTTGTTTCAGCGCCTTAACGGTTTCAGCCTGCCGGACCTCTGACGCGCTGCGAACCTTCTGAATAAACTCGGCCTCGTTCTTGATCGCGTAGGTACTGGCGGAACGTATTGCCTCCAAGACCAATTCCCGCACAACGGCAGTCCGAATAAAGTGCTGGGAGCAGACTGTGCTGAATCTGGCCCTGCTGTTGTTATAGGTGGAGCAGTTGTATTCGTCCCGGTCCGGCCTGCGCTTCCCGTTGGGCCTGCCCTGCCAATCCCGCGCCTGTCCCGCGCTGCCCCGATGATTATACATCTTTGCGCCGCAGTCGGCACAGAACATCAGGCCCGTCAAAGGATTCGCCTCGCCCAGAGTGTCCGTCCGGCGCACGACCTTTCGCAACTCCTGCGCCAAATGCCACGTCTTTTCATCCACAATGGCTTCCTGGGTATTCTCGAAGATCACCCAATCCTCTTTCGGCGCTTTTTTAGGCCGTTTGTCCTTGTAGGATTCTTTATAGGTGCGGAAATTAACAGTATGCCCCATATATTCGGGCCTTGTGAGCATATCGGCAACGGTGGTTCCCTGCCAGATATAACGTTCATCTGAATAGTCCCTGCTCTGGCAAGTTCCCTGGTTCCGCTGTCCCAGGTAGTAGGCGGGCCGCTCTACCTTCTCCTTCGTCAAAATGCGGGCAATTTGGTGGGGACCATTCCCTTCAATCGTAAGCTGGAAAATCCGGCGCACAACCGCCGCCGCTTCCTCATCAATCAGCCAGTGTCCAGGGTCGTCCGGGTCCTTGCGATACCCATAGATAGCGTGGTTCGTGGTGTGCTTGCCGCTCATGCCCTTGGCTCGGAGTACGGAAGTCACTTTTCGGCTGCAATCCCGAATATACCATTCGTTTATGACATTCAAAAAGGGGGCGAACTCCCCGCTGCTTTGTACGCTGCTGTCTATACCGTTGGAGATGGCGATAAACCGGACGCCCTTTTCCCGAAACATAACCTCGGTATAGAAGCCAGTTTGGAGATAATCACGCCCAATCCGGCTCATATCCTTGGCAATCACACAGCCGACCTTTCCGGCCTCAATGTCCGCAATCAGGCGTTTCCAGTCCGGGCGGTCGAAGCTGCCGCCCGACCAGCCGTCGTCTGTGTAATGGGCACAGTTACTGAACCCATGCTGGGCAGCATACGTTTCGAGCATCAGTTTTTGATGAACGATCGAGTTACTATCGCCCGCCGACATTTCATCGTCACGCGATAACCTCTCATAGAGGGCCGTGATCTTCTCTGTGTCCAACCGCTTTGTGTTCATAGCGAACTCCCTTCAAGCGGCTGGGTCATTTGTGGTATGTTCATTGTACCACAGTCCGCCGCATTTGTCACGGCCTCATGCTGAATTAAATGCAGAATTTTGTCGTTCATGGTTTCCTGGGCGGTATCGCTGAAATGAACCCGGAGTTTGTAGGTGGTAGAACCGATACGCCGGTAGATCGTGGCAGTTTTCGCCTCTGCCGGTTGAATTGTAGTTATATTGGCCTTCCTTTCTTGCGGTAGGTCGCAACCCGTGGTATGATGTTGGTGGGTGTTCCAGGCAAACGGAAAGCCAGCCCTCAGTTGCGTAATGTCGTTTGCAACCGAAAGCTGGCTTGATGTGCCTATGTAGTTTTGTCGTGAAAGGACGATGGTTTTCACAGCGTCCAAAGCATCCTCTCACTAATAGGAGAAAAACCGTGAGTAAAGCGGAACCATTTTCAAAAGATTTTTGAAATTTCCTTGGAGCGCCCCGGTTTGTTCGCCTATTTCTATTATACGGTGAAAATCGCCTGGACCACAAAAATATGGCGATAATGCAAGATTTGTCCATGCCGCTCAGAAAAATTGCAAAAATGCAAGATGGAATCAAACTGCGCCAAGCATGGTCTGGTCAGTAGTAAAATGCTGTTGACCAGAACCAAGAGTGCAAAATGCACACTTGGTCCTGGGTACAACGCGGCCGACAATTTGTCGGTGACGTTACGGACAAATTGTCCGTTTGGTTTTGGCCTGCGTCATTTTGCTGCTGACCACAAAATCAGAACGCCATTTGTTGTTCTGATTGGTGGCGGTCAAAATGTCCGGCACCAGCAGAGAAAGGTGATGGCATATTTCGCTGCCACCTCAACGGCAACGTGACGGAAATTTTGACCACAACGTTGGCAAAAATCAGAATTACATTTCTGATTTTCAGCGGAATTATTGTATTGGGCGAGGCATTACCACCTTTCTGGCTATATTCATTCACCACAAATGACCAGCCGCTATGTTATATTTGGGTAGCTTTTCTAAACTACCCTTTATAACATACATCCTCGGTGGAATTGTCGGGGGTGATGTCAAAATACACAGGCTCAGAATTGAGAACATAGCCATAAGGGGCCTGTACCTCGACAAGGGAATAACCGGTTCCATAGGGCAGGACTTCCGGGGTGATGAGGGTGCCGTCTGTGGTGGTATAGAAAGTGTCGATGGTTGTAACTGCCGGGTAGGTGAACCGCATGGTAACAAGCTGACCGTTGGGGTCAAAAATCTGGAAGCCAGCCCCGGCGTAGGGGATAGCCTTGCCAGTTTCCGCGTCCGTCTTGATTACTTTGACGTAGCTGGTGAAGGGAGCGCTGTTAATGAGATAGCGATAAACCCCACCGTCTTTGTTGATGAATACGTCAAAGTCCTTCATGAGTTCACGCCCGTCCCAGCCTTTGGTCTGACGTACAGTATACACGCCGTAGGGCAGCAGCTCGGTTTCCGCATAGCCGTTTTCATCACAAATCAGGTAGTCCCGCTCAGACTCCTTGGCGCTGTCATAGCTGCCGGAGGACTTCAGGAACACGGCAAACTCCGCGCCGACTTCGGGGGTCTCTATTTGGGTGGAGCCATCGTCACAGTGCTTGATGATGGTGATTTTTCCCTTCTGTACGGTCTCAGGGCTGGTAAGGGCAGGTGCGGAGTTAAACTCTACCTCATACTGCTTGGGATCAGCGCCCACAGGGTACACGGTTTCATCCAGCAGATATCCCTCGCTGGGGCTGATCTCCTGCACTGTCCAGCCGGAATCGCATACATAGTAACTTGTAGTGAAATGACCGTCGCTGTCGGTGGTGTAGGTGTCCACCAACTCGCCGTCTTTATACACACCATACACGGCCCCCGCCAGAGTAGCGTCGCCCTGCTGAGTGCCGTCCTCGGAGGTCTTGACGATTTTGGCGGAGCCGTAAGAAACATTGAGTTTCAGGTAAGCAGCAATGGGGTCTGTGACGGACTGCGTATAGGTGACGGTCCAGCCCCGTATACATGCTGGTTTCCCCGCACACCAGCCATACCCTTTTCCCCCGTCTTGGGGGTGGGGATTTTT
>NZ_QWEO01000002.1 GCF_009936035.1 Neglectibacter sp. X58
AGTTTTGACAGATAATCGGGCATTTTCCCTGTTTTTCTCGGCGTTTTCCTCTACGTCTATTCGTCTGGTCGTCAGAGGAGGAAGGGCGCGGCGACCTGTTGCGCTGGTACAAAATCTTATGATTTTGGCCTTGCACCCCTTTTGGGGAATTGACCCCCTGTGCAGAAAGGATGTGCATTTGTATCAGATTTGGCCACCTTTGCCACTCGAAACCCGCTTAACCTAGTGTTTAAGCGGGTTTTGTTGTCTTATTTTATCCTGATTGTAACGGAGAAACGCCAAGATTTGAGGTTCAAAAGGCCACCACGCCTCTCTTTTGCCCTGCCTGCCCCTTGATTTTCCGCCAGCCCCATGGCATAATAGAGACGGCAGTAAAATATAGCGGAAAGGAACGGTGGGGCGCTCTTCTTTGGAAAGCCCCTGCCGTATGACGATTCTTATGGAAACCACGCCTTATAAAGCCTGTCTTTTCGATTTAGACGGCACCCTGGTGGACACCCTTTTTTCCATCGCACATTTCGGCAACGGGGCCTTGGAAAGCTTCGGTCTGCCTGCCATTGCCCCCGCCGCTTACAAGCGGCTGGTGGGAAACGGGGCGGACGTGCTGATTCAGCGGATGCTGGAAACCGTGGGGGCAAGGCTCCGACCAGAGGACGTGAAAGCCCTGCGGGCGGAATACGACCGCCGGTATGAGGCGGATCCCCTGGCCCTGGCAGGGCCGTATCCCGGCTTGCCCGACGTGCTGGCGCGTTTGCACGAGAGGGGCGTCCTGCTGGGGGTGCTGTCCAATAAGCCGGATAACATGACCCAGTATATTGCCAGCGCCTTTTATGGCAAGGTGCTCAGCCAGGTGCGGGGCCAGCGGGAAGGCTCCCCCAAAAAGCCAGATCCCGCTGTGCCCCTGGAGATGGCGGCGGCCTGGGGGCTTTCCCCCGGGGAAATCCTGTACATAGGGGACAGCGGCGTGGACATGGAAACCGGGAAAAACGCCGGGATGGATGCCTGCGGCGTGCTGTGGGGCTTCCGGGACGAGGAAGAGCTGCGGCGCTGCGGGGCAGTGTACCTTGCGGGGGATCCGGCACAGCTTTTGCAGGCGGCGCTGGGGAAAGGGAGGAAAGCATGAGCAGCTTTGGCTTTGAGGAGATGCAGGCAATCCAGAAGGAATTGCAGGAAAAATATTTTGACAAGTGGGGCGGGCTAAACCCACAAAAGGGCCGGGACTCCCTTTTGTGGATGATGATAGAGGCCGGGGAGGCGGCGGATATCATCAAAAAGCAGGGCGACAAGGCCATCCTGGAAAACCCGGAAACCCGCCACGATTTCATTGAGGAAATGTGCGACGTGATGATGTATTTTAACGATGTCCTGCTGTGTTACTCCATCACCCCGGAGGAGCTGACAGAAATCTACCAGGCAAAGCACGAAAGAAACATGAAACGCTGGACAACCTGAGGACCATAAAAGAACTCCCCCGCTCTGGAGGCGGAGGAGTTCTTTTATGGTTTTTAGGGCGTGTTCACATAAGATGAACATGTGGATTTTTGAGCAGGTTTTTGGCAGAATCAAGTCAAAAATTCGCAGATGTACTTTGCGTACCTCAAGAATTTTTGGCAAAGAAGATGGCAAAAAACCGCCAAAAAGACGCTTGCAAGCGCTTATGTGAACAGGCCCTAGAAGCTGTGCCGCCCGGGGCCAAGCCTTTCTGTCCTGCCGTCGGGCAGCAACAGGTCGGCCTCGCAGTCAAAGGGCACTGTGATGGTATACCGCAGGGCCTCCCCGTCATACCGCCAGCACACCTCATACCGGCCCGCAGCCGTATCCATGCCCATTTCCACAAAGCGGATGCGGGGATCCGGCATGGGGCGGATAGCGGCCCGCTTATAGCCGGGGGCCTCCTCGCAGGGGCTGATCCCCGCCATGTTCCGGTACATCCAGTCCGCAATGGAGCCATAGGCATAGTGGTTCAGGCTGTTCATGCCTGTGCCGCTGATGGAGCCGTCAGGCAGGATGGAGTTCCACCGCTCCCAGATGGTGGTGGCCCCCATCTTCACTTCATACAGCCAGCTTGGGAAATCGTCATTTAAAAACAGGGTGTAGGCCACGTCGTTTGCGCCGTTGTCGGAAAGCACCCGGCACAGGAAGGGTGTGCCGCAGAAGCCGGTGTCCAAATGCCAGTTCTTCCCCTCAATCCGTTTAATAAGCTGGGCAAGCACCGCGTCTTTCTTCCCTTCCGGGAAAATGCCGAAATAGAGGCTCAGCACGCAGGCAGTCTGGGTGCCCTCCATCCTGAAGCTTCCGTCCGGGTTAAAGTATTCCCCTATAACAGCCGCTCTGATTTTCTCCGCCAAGGCTTCATAATCAGCGGCGTCCTCTGCATAGCCCAGGGCCTTGGCAGCCTTGGCTGTAAGGGACGTGGAATAATAGTAGAAGCAGGAGGCGGTATACTGCAAATCCGTAGCGCCGAAGGGATCCTGGTCGTGCTCCAAATCCGTCTTTTTGTCCAGGGCCAGCCAGTCCCCAAGCTGCTCTCCCCGCAGCCACAGGCCCCTGTCCCCGTCCAGCCTGTCGTCCTTCCGGATACGCTCCACCCAGTTTTTCATCACATCATATTCCCGGCGCAGCAGGTTTACGTCCCCGTAATTTTCATATACAGCCCAGGGCATCATGGTGGCCACGTCGCTCCAGATGGCGCAGCCCTTTTCGTTGTTGTTCACCCAGGACTGGGGCTTGTCCTCATGGGCCACCTTGGGGCTGGGCACAAAAAAGGGTACAGCCCCGCCGTATGCCTTTTCCTCATGGGCCAGGTTCACCACAAAATGGTGGAAGAAGGCGGGCATATAGATGTTCTTGCAGGCGGTGGCGCTGATAATCGCCGCGTCCCCTGTCCAGCCCAGGCGCTCGTCCCGCTGGGGGCAGTCGGTGGGCACGTCCAGGAAATTATCAAACTGGCCCCACATGGCGTTTTGGAACAACCGGTTTACCCGGGGGTTGTCCGTCTCCATGGAGCCGGTGGGATCGATGTCTGAACGGATATGGCATGCTGTAAAGTCTTGCGGCTTTACGTTTTGCACGCCCTCCACCTTTACAAACCGGAAGCCGTAGAAGGTGAAATGGGGCCGCGCCCGGGCGGGCTTCCCGCCGCTGATATAGGTATATTCGCATTTAGCCGAGCGCAGGTTGTCCCGATAGAAGCAGCCTTCCTGCATCACCTCGCTGTAGCTGAGCTTTATTTCCGTGCCCTCCGGCTCGTCCGCGTGAAACTCCACCCAGCCCGTCATGTTCTGCCCAAAATCCAGCACCGTTTCGCCCTTAGGGGTGGTGATAATCTCCACCGGGGCAAACTCCCGCTTTTTCACAATCTTCGGCCCGAACCGGGCCACTAAGGGCCTGCCCTCCTGCCGCACCTCCACGCCGGAGGAGGGCGCGGCACATGCCGCCTCTGCCCATTGGGGCACAGCCTTCCTAGCGTCAAACACCTCGCCGTCATAGATATTGGAAAACTCCACCGGGGAGGGAAGGCTTTCCCAGGTTTCATCGGAGTTTATCACAAGGGACGTGCCGTCTGTGAATTCTACATGCAGCTCGCAGATGGCCTGCATGGTGTCCCCGTACAAATCCTTGTAGCGGTCAAACACGATTTCCCCCTTGTACCACCCCGGCCCTAATGCCAGGCCCAAGGCGTTTTCCCCCTTTTGCAGCAGGGCGGTCACGTCAAAGGTCTGGTATTCCAAATTGGCGTCGTAGCAGTGATAGCCGGGCAGCAGGTATTCGTCCCCGGCCTTTTTCCCGTTGACATACAGCTCATAAATCCCCACGCCGCAGGCATATGCCCGGGCAGACTTCACCTCTCCCGACAGGGAGAAGGCCTTCCGCAGCAGAGGGTGCCGCTCCTTATCCATATCCGCGGCAATCCATTTGGCCTGCCAAGGCTCATCCTCCTTAGCCGTTTCAAACCAGGCGCCGGCTGTGGCGCTGTCTCCCCCGTCCCCCCACACGGTAACAGCCCACACATACCGGGTGCGGGGCAAAAGCTCTATAGGGGCCTCAAAGCCCAAAGAGGAAATGTCCCCCCGCCTGCCGCTGTCATACACCTTTGCGCCCTCCGAGGTGTGAACTGTAACCTGGGCGCTGTCCTGCTTTTTGTCGGGGGTGTCCTGTGCCACCCAGGAAAAAATGGGCCTGCCCAAAAAGTGGCCCAGAGGGGTGGTGAAATGGTTTACCCGGAGGTTTGTAAGCTTCATGCGCCTCACTCCTTAAAAAAATATTTTTTATTCCCGTTTGGAAATTTACATGGCGGATGATTTGTATTATACTGTAAGAGTAGCACAAATCCGGGGAAAAAGGAAGGACGAAGCTTGCAAAAAGCTGCGACCAAACTTTTCCAAGACGCGGAATAATTTCAGCAGGAGGGATTTTAAAACATGAAAAGTGGTAAAAAATTTGCGCGCATCACCCTGGACAAGGATTTCCAGATAAGCCCCGTTGACAAACGCATTTACGGATCGTTCATCGAGCACCTGGGCAGGGCGGTGTACGGCGGCATTTACCAGCCGGGCCACCCCTCGGCGGACGGGGAAGGCTTCCGCCAGGACGTGCTGGATTTGGTGAAGGAGCTGGGGGTGCCCATTGTGCGGTATCCCGGGGGCAACTTTGTCTCAAACTTTTACTGGGAGGACAGCGTCGGCCCTGTGGCGGACCGCCCCCGCCGCCTGGAGCTTGCCTGGCGCAGCACAGAGCCAAACCTCATCGGGGTAAACGAGTTTGCAAGCTGGGCCAAAAAAGCGGAAACCCAGGTGATGATGGCGGTGAACCTGGGCACCCGGGGGATTGAGGCCGCCTGCAACCTGCTGGAATACTGCAACCATCCTTCCGGCACCAAGTACAGCGACCTGCGGATAAGCCATGGGATAAAAAACCCCCACAGAATTAAAACCTGGTGCCTGGGCAACGAGATGGACGGCCCCTGGCAGACAGGCCACAAAACCGCCTATGAATACGGCCGCCTGGCAGACGAAACCGCCAAGGCCATGCGGCAGATTGACCCCTCCCTAGAGCTGGTGGCCTGCGGCAGTTCCAACACCAACATGCCCACCTACCCCCAGTGGGAGGCCACTGTCCTGGAGGAGGCCTACGACAGCGTAGACTTCATCTCCCTGCACACCTATTACGGCAACCGCTTCCACGATACCGCCAATTTCCTGGCTCAGTCCGATGACATGGATCATTTCATCAAGACCGTTATCGCCACCTGTGATTTTGTCAAGGCCAAGAAGCGCTCCAAAAAGGACATCATGCTCAGCTTTGACGAATGGAACGTGTGGTTCCACGCAAACGAGGCCGACGACGACACCATGAAGAACCGGCCCTGGTGTGTGGCCCCCCCTCTGCTGGAGGATCGGTACGACTTTGAGGACGCCCTGCTGGTGGGCCTGATGCTTATCACACTTTTAAAGCATTCCGACCGGGTGCGCATGGCCTGCATGGCCCAGCTTGTAAACGTTATCGCCCCCATTATGACCGAGGAAAACGGTCCGGCCTGGCGGCAGACCATCTATTATCCCTACCTCCACGCCTCGAAATACGGCAGGGGCATTGCCCTGGAAACGGCCCTGCGCTCCTCCAGGCACGACACCCTGGACTACACAGACGTAACCGACGTGGACGCCGCCGCTGTGTGGGACAACGAAGGGGAAGCCCTCACCATCTTCGCCGTAAACCGGGATCTGTCCGAGGATATCACCCTGGAAGCGGATCTGAGAAGCTTCCCCGGCTACCAGCTTTTGGAGCACCTGGTGCTGGAAAACCCGGACATGGGCGCCGTAAACACAGCGGAAAAGGAAGCGGTCTGTCCCCATGCCGCCACAGACAGAAACCAGCTTGCAGACGGCATTCTGCACGCAAAGCTGGCCCCCGCAAGCTGGAATGTCCTGCGCCTGAAAAAAAGCATATAGTAAACGCGCTTGAAAACCGGTATAGCCTGTTCCCAGCCCGCGCCCCGGCGCAGATCAAAAAAGCGGCCCGCCCCGAAGGGAGGCCGCTTTCCTAACAGGTTCTTATTTCACCGCCGCCCGGCGCATCACCAGCCAGGTAAGGCCGGAGAAAACCGCCGTAAGCGCCAGGCATGTAAAGCACAGCCTGGGCAGGCTGGAAAGGCACATCTGGCATAAGTTTAACAGCAAAGACAGAAGCGTTTTTTCCAGCCAGGGGTTCACCTCCAGAAGGGCGCTGCCGGCAATCAGCAGGCAGGGCCAGCCAGCCCAGAGGATGATTTTCCCCACCTTGCCCAGACGGTAGTTGAAGGCAGTAATCAAATAGCCGAAGGCATTCACCGCCAGCAGCACAAAAAAGCTGAACACAATGGACAGCACCGCGGAAGCCCCGGAGGTGGATACGGTATAGGTGAAATCAGAGCTTACCACTGACGTGACGTCAGTGCAATAGCATATCTCATAGAGGGAATGGGCAAAAAAGCTGTTGGGGAAGGGCAAGCTCAACAGGGAAATAAGCAGGGTGTAAATTTCATCCGCCACAGCCATCGCCCCGCAGACAGTAGCCATAGCCCCCATCCGGGCCAAAAACTGGCTGCGGCGGGAAATCCCATGCTGGATGTTCAGCAGGAAGCTGTCCTTAAAAGCGCAGAGGGAGAGGATAAAAGAGAACACCATGGTCACAGCGGTAATGCCGCTGGAAGTGATGGTAAGGTCTGCGTCCGCCGCGTTTGCAAAAGGGAGGAACAGCAGGCTCAGCAAAACCATGCCCACCATCACGCCATAAAACACCAGGATAGCCATACGCTGGTCGTGTACCTGATAGCGGTAAGAGGAAAGGAGCTTCATAGTAATACCTCGTTTCTGTGAAAAAATAAATGCAGCACGTGCGGGATTCTCAGGAATTTGTAAGCTGGATAAACAGCTTCTGCAGATCCATGGGGCCAAATTCCAGGTCTTTGGCAGCTTCCCTGCCCTTTTCCGGAGCGCCCAGCACATAGGCTGTGCGCAGGCCGCCCAAAGCGTCCATCCCTATCACCTTTTTGCCCTGGATGTAGGCGTCCACCGCCGCGGCCCCGCCGGATACGGTGTAGCCCCCGGCCAGCAGGCTTTCCCGGGATTCCTGCCGCAAAATCTCCCCTTCCTTAATAATCACCACGTCCTCCACCAAATTTGCCACCTCTTCAATCAAGTGGGTGGAGAGCACCACCGTGAAAGGGTTCTCCGCATACTTTTCCAGCAGCCGCTTGTAGAAAAGCTCCCGGTGGTTGGCGTCCAGGCCCAGCACAGGCTCATCCAGCAGCACATAAGGCACGTTTACGCAAAGGGCCAGCACCAGCTTGAAAATAGAGCGGTAGCCTGTGGACAGCCCAGAGATCTTCGCCCCGGGGTTCAGCCCGAAATCCCCCAAAAGCTTCTCCCCATAGCTTTCATCAAAGCTGGGGTAAAAAGCCTTTGCCCAGCGGAAGGCCCCCTTTACCCGCATACTCTCCGGGTGCAGGGTGGTTTCGCTCATCAAAAAGATTTTTGCCTGGGCCCCGTCGTTTTCCATCCCGTTTTCCCTGTCCACAAGCACTGTGCCCTCATCTGGGAAAACCCGGTTTGTCAAAATGTTCAGCAGGGTGGATTTCCCCGCGCCGTTGCGGCCCAGCAGGCCGTAAATCTTGTTCTCTTCAAACACAGCGCTCACCCCTTTCAGGGCCTGCACCTGTCCAAAGCTTTTGGAGATGCCCTTCAGTTCAATCGCCATTTTCTACCCTTCCTTTCTCCGCGCTGTCAAATTCCAGCGCCACCATATCCAGCAGTTCCTGCCGTCCGATTTCCAGCCGCCGCGCCTCTGAAACCATGGCTTCCACAAAGCGCTGGGAAAAGTCCCCCTGGCGCTTTTTTTGCAGCAAAGCCCTGGCCCCCTCTGCTACAAACATGCCCACGCCCCGTTTTTTATAGGCGGCCCCCTGATCCACCAGCAGGTTTATGCCCTTCAAGGCCGTAGCCGGGTTGATAGTATACTGTACGGAAAGCTCTGTGATGGAGGGAAGCTGCCCCCCTTCCGGCAAAGCGCCAGAGATCACGGCATCCTCCAGGCTCTCGGCAATTTGCAGGAAAATGGGCTTTTCCCCGCTGAAATCTACCTTTCGCATGTGCGCCTCCTTTCTTGTTTAGTTAGTTACTTGAGTAATTAACCATGACAGCAGTATACCACTGCTTTCCACCCCTGTCAAGGGGCTGGGCAAAATTTTTTCCAAACAAAAAGGCGGCCGGGTTTCCCCCGCCGCCCGTCCGCCTGCCATTTTACAAATTCTTCCGGTAATACAGCACCAATTCCCCCTCTTCCTCCTGGGCCATAACAAACTCCCTGTAGCCCCAGTGGAGATAGATGCCCAGGTTCCGGGTTTCCTTTGCGTCCACCCCAATAGTCAGGGCTTCCAGGCCCCGCTTCCTGGCATAGCCCTCTAAAACCCCCACCAGCCTGGACATGTGCCCCTGGCCTTCCCAGCGCTTTTCCATGCGCAGGGCATTCACGTTCCCAACAGACTTCCCATCCGCCAAAGCCAGCCTGCCTTCTATGGCCCCGCAGGCAGGGGACAGCAGCAGGGTGGCCTCCCCTACAGGCTCCCCCTCCAGCACAGCGGCAAAGGTTATGCCCATGCCATTTTCGTTATAGGCGGTATATTCCCTGGCCCACTTGGCCCAGCGGGGATCTGCCGGGTTGGCCAGGACGTTCTTTTCCCATAAACAGGCCAGTTCCTCTTTTGTTGCGGCATGATAAACAGCTTCCATGTGTGTACCTCCTTCTGCGGCAGCAAAGGGCCTGCCGTTCCCATTATGCCACCGCCGCCCGTCCTTGTCAAGCCGCCCCTTTTATGCCCCGCAGTTTAGGCACGCCTCACCGCACCCCCTGCTTTTGCAGGTATACCACATATTCCTCCAGGCACAGCCCCAGCCGCTTCATCTCCCCCGCGTGTTTGCGCCCCACATAGCGGTAGTGCCAGCTTTCCTTGTCAATGCCTGTGATGGAAGCCTTTTCCGCCTGATACCGTTCTATAAAGCCGTAATCGGCGCTGTGCTCCTGCAGCCAGGCATATGCCTTTGTCTTTTCAAAGGCGTCGCTCACCTCATTGAGGTCAATGGCAAGGCCCGTGTGGTGCTCGCTGCATCCGGGCTGGGCAATGGTGCGCAAGGCGTCCTCTTCCGCCTCCTTTTCCCCCATGCCGGCCTTCCGGTTCTCCTCTATGGCCCGGGCAAGCACTTCCTCCTGCTCCTCCACACTGCGGTAACCCGAGGCCACCCAGAACCACACGCCCTCCTTTTCCGCGGCCCTGCACATGGCGGCATAGTCCTCATACATCGCTATATCCACCAGTTCGTCATCCACCATCCGGGGCGTAACCTGCCAGCCCTCCGGCAGGGGCGTCTGGCCGTTCACCAGCACCAGCAGGGGATCGGAAAGCTGGCGGCAGCCCCCAAAAGGCCCTGCCTGCGCCCCGGCCTGCACCGTCTGCTGGGCCGCGTCCCGGGCAGCCCGCTCTGCCTCCCAGCCCCCCAGCATACTCACCGCCATGGTCAAAAGCAGCGCGGCAATGATGATAAAAGCCGCCACCGGCTCGGTCAGGTGTTTGTCCTTCTTGTCCTTTTTCAAAATCTGCTTCCCCCTTCTGCAAAGCATACTCCCCTCTATTTTCCCAGTCCCCCGCATACAGTATAATAGGAAAAATCCGGCACAGATTTTGTGGAATCCCGGAACTTTCCGAAAAAATTCTCTTATAGGAGCTGACAACCCCATGAAAAAAGTTTTCGCATACGCTGACGCCCACAAACAGTCCAACTACGCCGAAGCCCTTCAAAGCTGCGGCATGGAGCCTGTGTTCTCCTCCGATCTGAAAGCCGCCCGGGGCTGCCATGGCCTGCTGCTCTGCGGCGGCAGGGACATAGAGCCTTACCGGTACGGCCAGGAAAACAAAGGCAGCAAAAATTTCGAGCCGGAGCGGGACGAGGCAGAGTTCCATCTGGTAAAGCGGTTTATGGACGCTGGCCTGCCCATCTTAGGCATCTGCCGGGGCCTGCAGGTGCTGAACACAGCCCTGGGGGGCGCCCTGGTGCAGCACCTGCCCACAGCCCGCGCCCATGCCTGGGAGGAGGAAACCGGGGACAAACAGCACCTGGTGCAGGCCCTGCCCGGCAGTTTCCTTTTAAAGCTTTACGGGGAACGCTTCCCGGTAAACAGCGCCCACCACCAGGGAGCGGATAAAATCCCCCCTGCCCTGTCCTTAGCGGCCCAGGCGGAGGACGGCGTCCCAGAAGCCCTCCAGTGCCCGGAAAAGGGCATATACGCCGTCCAGTGGCACCCGGAGCGCATGATGCTCTCCCGCCGCCGGGCAGACGCCGTAGACGGCACGCTGGTGTTCCGGTTTTTCGCCGGGCTTCTGTAGCGGGAAACACCCCGCCATGGTTGTAGATAATTTAACAAAAACCCGTTGATTATTTCCAGAACCTGTGATAGAATGGAAGCTGGGCAACAAGCGCCCAGATAGTATTTGCTTTTTCTTAAAAATTTTTGCCCTGGCGGCGAAAGGAGTTAATGGCAATGACCCAAAATAAGTCCGTTTTAAGCTGGATCGAAGAGATGAAGGCCCTGGTCACACCGGACAACATGGTGTGGATCGATGGCTCTGAGGAGCAGATCGAGGCCCTTCGCAAGGAAGCCTGCAGCACCGGCGAGATGATGAAGCTCAACGAGGAGAAGCTCCCCGGCTGCTACTACCACCGCACCGCTGTAAACGATGTGGCCCGCGTGGAAGACCGTACCTTTATCTGCGCCAAGAAGGAAGAGGACGCAGGCCCCACCAACCACTGGATGGAGCCTGAAAAGGCCTACAAAATGCTGTTCGACATTGCCCGCGGCAGCTACAAGGGCCGCACCATGTATGTCATCCCCTATTCCATGGGTCCTGTAGGCTCCCCCCTTGCCAAAATCGGCGTGGAGCTGACCGACTCCATCTATGTTGTGCTGAACATGTGCATCATGACCCGCGTGGGCGACAAGGTTTGGGAAGCCCTGGGCGACAGCACCGACTGGGTGAAGGGCCTGCACTGCAAGTGCGAAATCGATGCTGAAAAGCGCTACATCTGCCATTTCCCCGAGGACAACTATATCATCAGCGTGAACTCCGGCTACGGCGGGAACGTGCTCCTGGGCAAGAAGTGCTTTGCCCTGCGCATCGCTTCCTTCCAGGCCAAGAACGAGGGCTGGATGGCCGAGCACATGCTCATTCTGGGCATTGAGAATCCCAAGGGCGAGGTCAAGTATGTCTGCGCCGCCTTCCCCTCTGCCTGCGGCAAGACCAACCTGGCCATGATGATCCCCCCCGAAGGCTACAAGGCCAAAGGCTACAAGGTTTGGACTGTGGGCGACGACATCTCCTGGATGCGTCCCGGCAAGGACGGCCGCCTCTATGCCATCAACCCCGAGAACGGCTTCTTCGGCGTGGCTCCCGGCACCAACATGAAGTCCAACCCCAATGCCCTTATCTCCACCCAGAAGGGCACCATCTTCACAAACGTCGGCCGCAACCTGGACGACAACACCGTCTGGTGGGAGAGCCTGGACAAGAATCCTCCCGTCAACGCCCAGGAGTGGAAGGGGGCCGAGGTCAACGGCCCCGAGTATATTGCCGAGGGCAACAAGCTGGCCCATCCCAACAGCCGCTTCACCGCCCCCGCACAGAACTGCCCCTGCCTCTCCAGCGAGTTTGAGAACACCCAGGGCGTGCCTGTGTCCGCCATCATCTTCGGCGGCCGCCGCCCCGACACTGTGCCTCTGGTATACCAGTCCCGTAGCTGGAACAACGGCGTGTTCATCGGCTCCATCACCGGCTCCGAGACAACCGCTGCCGCTGCTGGCGCTGTAGGCGTTGTCCGCCGCGATCCCATGGCCATGCTGCCCTTCTGCGGCTACCACATGGGCGACTACTTCCAGCACTGGATCGAGATGGGCGAGACTCTGGGCGACAAGGCTCCCAAGATCTTCAACGTCAACTGGTTCCGTGTAGACGAGGAAGGCCACTTCATTTGGCCCGGCTTCGGCGACAACCTGCGCGTGTTGGAGTGGATTATCAAGCGCTGCGAGAACGAGGTAGACGCTGTGGAGACTCCCATCGGCTTTGTACCCAAGCCCGAGGATATCAACCTGGAGGGCCTGGATGGCTTCGATATCGAAACCCTGAAGGGCATTCTGGAAGTGGACAAGCAGAAGTGGGCCAAGGAAGCCGAGGGTGTAGAGGAATTCTACACGAAGTTCGGCGACAAGCTGCCCGCCGCCCTGCGCGAGGAGCTTGCCACCCTGAAGAAGAACTGCGAATAAGCAGCGTAACGCTTCTTTCAAAACCCATGTCCAGGGCGCTTCTGGTTAGGCCCTGAAACCCTTGTTCCTTCTTTTCAACCTCTTATCATATTTTGGGGCGGCGCCTTTCCGGCGCCGCCCTTTTCCTTTGCAAAGAGGGCTTGACTTAACCCCCCGTACAGGTGATAATATAAGGTAAGAACACTTTCAGAAAATGATAGTGTGAAAAATACTGAAGAAAGGAACGATACCGGGCACAAAAAGCCGCGTTTTCATGGCTCTTTGTGCGAATTCTGTATCACATGGTGATTTGTATGTCAACTGTTACATTGGGACGCACCGGGATTGTGTCCAACAAGAATGCCTTCGGCGCCCTGCCCATCCAGCGGGTAAGCCCGGACTATGCGGGGAAGCTCCTGCGCAAAGCCTATGACGCGGGCATCACCTTCTTCGACACCGCCCGTTCCTACAGCGACAGCGAAGAAAAAATGGGCTTGGCCCTGTCCGATGTCCGGGATAAAATCGTAATCGCCACCAAGACCCCCTCCACTACTGTGGAAGGCTTCTGGAAGGATCTGGAAACCAGCCTGCGCCTTCTGAAAACCGACTATATCGACATCTACCAGTTCCATAACCCCTCCTTCTGCCCCAAGCCCGGAGACGGCACAGGACTCTATGAGGCCATGCTGGAGGCCAAAGCCCAGGGGAAAATCCGTTTCATCGGCCTTACCAACCACCGGCTCCATGTGGCCCAGGAGGCTGTGGAGTCCGGCCTGTACGACACCCTCCAGTTCCCCTTCTGCTACCTTGCCACAGACAAGGATATCGCCTTAGTAAACCTGTGTAAGGAGAAAAACGTGGGCTTCATCTGCATGAAGGGCCTTTCCGGCGGGCTTATCACCAACTCTGCCGCCGCTTACGCCTGGCAGGCCCAGTTTGACAACACCCTGCCCATCTGGGGGGTGCAGCGGGAAAACGAGCTGGACGAGTTTATCAGCTATATGGAAAACCCGCCTTCCATGGATGACCCCGCCATCAAAGCCGTCATCGACAAAGACCGCAAAGAGCTTATCGGCAACTTCTGCCGGGCCTGCGGCTACTGTATGCCCTGCCCTGTGGGCATCACCATCAACCAGTGCGCCCGTATGAGCCAGCTCATCCGCCGCAGCCCCTCCGCAAACTGGCTCACCCCGGAGTCCCAGGCCATGATGATGAAGGTGGAAGACTGCCTGGAGTGCGGCCAGTGCAAATCAAAGTGCCCCTACGGCCTGGACACCCCCACCCTCTTAAAGCAGAACCTCACAGACTACAAGGACATCCTCTCCGGCAAAACTGCCATCTAACCGCCAGCTTGGGCCGGGCAAGGGCTTGCCCAAAGGCGCGGCAAGCCCTCCGGCGCTGCCGCGCCGCCGCCATGCCAGGGGCACGGCGGTCCGGCCCCTCCCCCCACCATCCATACAAGGAGGCGCTCCATGCCAAACCTCATCTATTTCCCAAGCTGCAACTTCACCAAAGCCAGCCCTGAAGCCGCCAAGCGCCTGCGGGCCTATCTTACAAAAACCATGCCCGCGGCGGGCTGCTGCCGGGTGGACAAAACCCCGGTGACAGAGGAAACTATTGCCGTCTATTTCTGCCAGGCCTGCCGGGAAACCCTGGAGGCCCGGGAAACAAACCGCCCCTCCGTCCAGAACCTGTTCGTATATCTGGACGCCCTGCCAGACTTTCCCTTCCCCGATTACAGCGCCCTCACCGTAAACGTCCAGGATTGCTGGCGGGACAGGGAGCACCCGGAAATCGCGGACGCAGCCCGGAGCCTGCTCCAGAAAATGGGCGTGCAAATTGTGGAAATGGCGGAAAACCGGGAAAAATCTGTCTATTGCGGCAACCTGCACTTTGAGCCGAAGAAGGCGGAAAACATTGCCCTGCTGGCAAAATATCCAGGCATCCCCCTGTGGCAAATCCCAGAGGAAGCCCAAATCCCCCTGATGAAAGAGCAGCGCGAAAAGTACACCTGCCCTCTCACCGTCACCACCTGCAACCGCTGCACCCGGGGCATCGAGGCCACCGGCGGCAGCGCCGTCCACCTGGTAGAACTGCTTATGGGTACATATAGTTAAGGCAACCCCAAAAAGGAGGAATTCTATGCCCACAATCTGCATGTTCCGAGGCATTAAAATCTATATCAATTGGCGGGAACACCAGCCTCCCCACTTCCATGCCACCTATGGCGGACAGGAGGTCATCGTCTCCATTCGGGATTTAGAAGCTATAGAGGGCGGGCTTCCAAACAAGCAGTTAAAAATGCTGCTGGGCTGGGCCGCGTTCCACCAGGAAGAACTGATGGAAAACTGGCTTCTGGCAGAAAAGCAGCAGGAACTGTTCCCCATTGAGCCTTTACGCTGAGGAGGTGCTTTTATGGCGCATACTGACGCTGCTTTTTCCAAAAGGGTAGAAGAATACCTGGATAGAGGTTTTGACCGCCGAAGCGCAGAATACTTTGCCAGTGGGCGGAAACGCATTGCCGCAGTCAAGGCCAACGATGATTTTTCCCTCACCATATCCTTTGACAGCCAGGAAACCCGCCTTCTGGACTGCAAGCCTTTTTTAAAGCCTGGAACTGTCTTTGCCCCATTCCTGGATCTGGAACGGTTCAAGAAGGTCTATGTGGATAGCGAGCACTGCATCGCCTGGGATATCAACCCGGAAATTGACAGTGAAAAGGTATGGTCAAACAAGGTGGAGTTATGCCCGGATGCCTGCTACATGGACAGCCAGCCCATCTGAAGAGAACATCCCCACAAAACAACTGCCCCCGGCAGCCTTCCGGCTGCCGGGGGTTTTGCGCTTCAACAAGCTTCTACACAAGCTGGTTATACACGCTGTCAATCTTCCCGCCCTTTATGTACACCCGGGGCACCCGCTTGGACAGGGCGCACACCACCTCGTAATTGATAGTGCCCTCCCATGCGGCCAGGTCCTCAGCCGTCACGGCGCCGTCCCCGTCCCGCCCAATAAGGGTGACAATGTCCCCGGGCTTCACAGAGGGCAGGGCGGAAACATCCGCCACCATCTGATCCATGCAGATCCGCCCGATAATGGGGCACCGCACGCCGCGAATGAGCACCTGCGCCCCGCCGGGGGACAAAAGCCTGGGATAGCCGTCGGCATAGCCCACAGGGATGGTGGCGGCCCGCAGCTCCCTGTCCGCCGTAAAGTCCCTGCCGTAGCTGACAGTGGCCCCAGGATACACGGTTTTCACATGGGACACCACCGACCGCAAAGACAGCACCGGCTTAAGGGCAGGCCGCCTGCGCACCTCCCCGGAGGGGTACAAGCCATAGAGAATCACCCCTGCCCGCACCATGTCCAAATGGGAAAGGGGATAGTCCAAAACAGCCCCGGAGTTGGCGCAGTGGCGCAGATCAAAGGAAACCCCCTCCCGCAGAAGGGCTTCCAGCAGCTCCTTAAAGCAGCCAAACTGCCGCATGGTAAAGGCATCGCCTCCCGCCCCCTCGTCGGCAGAGGCAAAGTGGGTGAAGGCTCCCTGGGGATACAGCCCCGGCAGGGTGCAGGCCTCTTTAATCTCCGCCACAGCGCCGCTGTCCCGCTGAAAATCCTGATAGCAGAACCCCAGCCGCCCCATGCCTGTATCCACCTTAATATGGATTTTCACCACAGCCCCGGCCCGCTGGGCATACAGCGACAGCTCCCTGGCATAGTCCAGGGAGAACACGCACTGGGAAATGTCAAACCGGGCCAAGGCCCCGGCCTCCTCCGCCGGGGTGAACCCCAGCACCAGCACCGGCTTTTTAATCCCGCTGTTGCGAAGCTGCAAAGCCTCCTCCATGTTGGAAACGGCAAACCAGTCCGCCCCCAGGGCTTCAAACTCCCGGGCCATGCGCACCGCCCCGTGTCCGTAAGCGTCGGCCTTAATCACGCAGCAAAGCTGGGCGCCTTCCCCGGCGCAGGCCCGCACTGCCTGGAAATCCGCCGCCAGCGCGTCCAAATCAATCTCCGCCCACGTCCGCCTGAGTATCTCCTTCATAGCCTTCAACCGCCCTCCTAAGACCTCGGAACTCCGTTCCGAACCTTGCAAGCCCTTTTGAAAAAGGGCTTGAGCCTAAAACTAATTTTTTATACTATATCTTATGGATATCTTTTGGGCGCTCTCTTTGAATAGCCGCCCTGGAATGTAATGAGACAAACCTCATCACCGAGTCCCACGCCGTCCACGCCATTTTGCACGTTAGTTTTTGGATCAAACCTTTTTTTAAAAAGGTTTGTGGGGTTTGGGGCAAAGCCCCAAGGCCTTACATGCTAAGCTGCTCCCCGCCGGTTTCCTCCCCGTCGGGCAGCGCCCCCAAAGCAGGCAGCTTTTTCCGGTAGCGGCCGGGGTTCTGCAAATCCCCCTCCGCAAAGGGGGCGCAGGAAAGCACCCGCTGGCCCTTTTTCAGGTTCATGGCCTGGACGCCCTGGGTGTTCTTGGTGGTCTTGGAAGCAATAAGCCCGGTGTGGAACAAAAGCATCCTGCCGGAAGAGGCGGTCATCAGCACCTCCCTGTCCTCCGGAAGATACAGCGCGCACACCAGCGGGGACTTATCCGAGTAAGCGTTTAAAAGCTTCCTGCGGTTTGTCTTGGTCTGATAGGCGGAAAGCTCCACCTTGGCGGCCTTGCCGTTTTCAAACACAAACAGCACAAAGCCGCTGTAATCCTTTGTCACCACCATGGCGGCAGTGCGCTCCCCCTCGTCCATCTGGGCCTTTGCCGGAATGTAATCCCCCAGGACGCTGGCCTTGGTGTCGTCGAAGTCAGAGGCCCGCAGCTTATACACCTGGGCCTTGTCAGAGAAGAACAGCAGCTCCGCGGCGTTGCTTGACTCCACCTGCCGGGCAATAGCGTCCCCCTCCTTCAGCTTCTGCTCCCCGCTCATGCGCAAAGATTGGGGCGTAATCTTCTTGAAATACCCCTCCTGGGTGAAAAACAGGTGTACCGGGTAATCGGGTATTTCCTCGGAAATTTCCGCCTCCTCCACCTCGTCTGCGTACAGCAGCATGGTGCGCCGGGGCTTGCCATATTTTTTGGCGATTTCCGTCAGTTCCGCGATGATAATGTTCCTCACCTTGGTTTTCGAGCCTAAAATCCCTTCCAGCTCCTGAATGTCCTTTTCAAGCTGGCTGGTTTCCTCTGTGCGCTTTAAAATATATTCCCGGTTCAGGTGGCGCAGACGGATTTCCGCCACATATTCCGCCTGCATCTGGTCAATGCCAAAGCCTATCATCAGGTTGGGCACCACCTCGGCCTCCTCCTCCGTCTCCCGCACAATTCGGATGGCCTTGTCAATGTCCAGCAAAATGGCCTGCAATCCCAAAAGCAGGTGCAGCTTTTCCTTTTTCTTCCGCAGGTCAAAGTGGGTGCGCCTGCGCACGCATTCCACCCGGAAGGCTGTCCATTCCTCCAAAAGGGCGCGCACCCCCAGCACCCTGGGGGCGCCGGCAATCAACACGTTAAAGTTGCAGGCAAAGCTGTCCTCCAGGGCTGTCATCTTGTAAAGCTTTGCCATCAGCTTGTCCGGATCCGTCCCCCTTTTCAGGTCTATGGTAATCTTCAAACCCTCCAGGTCGCTTTCGTCCCGGATGTCCCCAATCTCCTTGAGCTTCCCCTGCTTCACCAATTCCACCACCTTCTCCACAATCACCTCAATGGTGGCGGTGGGGGGAATCTGGGTCACGTCAATGCAGTTCTGCCCCTTGTCATAGGCATAGCGGCTGCGCACCTTAAAGCTGCCCCGGCCCGTCTCATAGATTTTCTCCATCTGGGCCTTGTCAAACACCAGCAGCCCGCCCCCGGGGAAATCCGGGGCCTGCAGGGTTTCAAACAAGTCCGCCTGGGGATCCCGCAGCAGGGCAATGGCGGTTTTGCACACCTCCGTAAGGTTAAAGGGGCAGATGTTGCTGGCCATGCCCACAGCAATGCCTGTGTTGGCGTTCACCAGCACTGTGGGGAACCCCACAGGCAGCAGCACAGGCTCCTGCATGGTGCTGTCATAGTTGTCCACAAAATCCACAGTGTCCCGGTCAATGTCCTTGAAAAGCTCGCGGCTCACATCGTCCAACCTTGCCTCTGTATACCGGGGGGCGGCCCAGGCCATGTCCCGGGAATAAAACTTGCCAAAGTTTCCCTTGGAGTCCACAAAGGGGTGCAAAAGCGCTTCATAGCCCCGGGAAAGCCGCACCATGGTGTCGTAAATGGCGGTGTCCCCGTGGGGGTTCAGCTTCATCACCTCGCCCACAATGGTGGCGCTTTTTTTCCGGCCCGGCCCCAAAAGCCCCATCTTATACATGGTGTATAAAATCTTCCGGTGGGAGGGCTTAAACCCGTCAATCTCCGGGATGGCCCGGCTTAAAATCACGCTCATGGCGTAGGGCATAAAGTTTTTCCGCAGGGTTTCCCCCACGTCCTGCTCCACAATCTCCCCCGCCCCGGCAATATACCCCTTTGCCTTCGGCGCTTTAGGCTGCTTTTTCTCTCTCTTTCCTGCCATCTTCTTCCTCCTTTGGGTTGGGCTGCCGCCCAAACCCGCTTTAAGAAACTTTTTTAAGGAAAGAAGTTCAAAAGATTGCCTTTGGCAACTTTCCTAAAAAATCTTCAAAAACCTTTCTGGGGCTGGCGCCATATATTGAACCCCCCAGCGCGCCTCCAGCCCCGCCCGCAAACCGGCGGTTCCTCCGGAACCGCCGCTGCCGCGGCCCAAGGCCGCGCAGGCGTGGGCTTCGTCCCCGCGTTTGCGGGCGGCGCTTCAGCTCACATCCAAATCATCCAAATACTCCGCCCCGTGCCGCTCAATATACTCCTTGCGCCCGTCCAAATCATTGCCCAGCAGCATGTCAAACATCTGGGCCGTATAGGCCGCCTCCCCGGGGTTCACCTTAATCAGCCGCCGGGTTGCGGGGTTCATGGTGGTCAGGCTCATCATGTCCGGCTCGTTCTCGCCCAGGCCCTTGCTGCGCTGGATAACCACCTTTTTCCCCTCCAGCTTCTTCAAAAACTGTGCCTTCTCCTGCTCGTCATAGGCAAAATACGTCTCGTCCTTGGCGGTAATCTCATATAGGGGCGACTCCACAATATACACCTTCCCCGCCTCAATCAGCGCCGGGGTCAGCCTGTAGAGCATGGTCAGCACCAGGGTGCGGATCTGGAAGCCGTCCACATCCGCGTCCGTGCAGATAATCACCTTGGACCACCGCAGGCTGTCCATGTCGAACACCCCCAGGTTCTTGTTGGCCTTGGATTTCACCTGCACCCCGCAGCCCAGCACCTTAATCAGGTCTGTAATAATCTCGCTTTTAAAAATCCTGTCATAGTCTGCCTTCAGGCAGTTGAGGATTTTCCCCCTGATAGGCATAATGGCCTGAAAGTTGGAGTCCCTGGCCTGCTTCACAGAGCCTAAGGCCGAGTCGCCCTCCACAATGAAAAGCTCCCGCTCATGCACGTCCTTCGAGCGGCAGTCCACAAACTTCGCCACCCGCCCGGTAATGTCCATCTTGCCGGTCAGCTTGCTCTTGATGTTCAGCCTGGTCTTTTCCGCGTCCTCCCGGCTGCGCTTGTTAATCAGCACCTGGCTGCAAATCTTCTCCGCGTCCAGGGGGTTCTCAATGAAATAAACCTCCAGATTGTGCCGCAGCATCTCCACCATAGCCTCCTGGATGCCCTTGTTGGTAATGGCCTTCTTGGTCTGGTTCTCATAGGAGGTCTGGGTGGAGAAGGAGGAAATCACAATCACCAGGCAGTCCTCCACGTCCTGATAGGTAATCTTCCCCTCGCTTTTGTTATACTTGCCGTTCTGCTTCAAATAAGCGTCAATCTGGTACACAAAAGCGTTGCGCACCGCCTTGTCCGGCACGCCCCCATGCTCCAGCCAGCTTGAGTTGTGGTAATATTCCGTCACATGCACCTGGTTGGAAAAGGCCGCCGCCACGTTGATCTTCGTGTTGTACAGGGGCATGTCCTCCCTGTCCCGCACCTTTTTCTCGCTCTGCCAAAGCTGCACCTGGGTCAGGCCGTTGTCTCCCAGCAGCTCCCGGGCATGATCCAAAATGCCGTTTTCATAGCAGAAATCCGTCTCCTCAAACACCCCAGGGGCCGTCTCATTGCGGAAATGGAAGGTAACCCCGGCGTTCACAACAGCCTGCCGCTTTAAAATGTCCCTATAATAGTCGGCGGAAATGTTAATGTCCGTAAACACCTGCAGATCCGGCTTCCATCTGATAATGGATCCTGTGTCCTTCTTCTTGTAAGGCTCCTTCTGCAGGCCCCCCACATTCTCGCCCTTCTCAAAGTGAAGGGTATAGCGGAAGCCGTCATAGCGGATATCCGCGTCCATATATTCCGAGGCATACTGGGTGGCGCACAGCCCCAGGCCGTTTAGCCCCAAAGAAAAGTCATAGTTCCCCCCGTCGTCGTTGTTGTTATATTTTCCCCCGGCATACAGCTCGCAGAACACCAGCTCCCAGTTATATTTCTCTTCTTTTTTGTTATAATCCACCGGGATGCCCCGGCCATGATCCTCAATCTGCACCCCATAGTCCAGAAACCGGGTAACCGTAATCTCCGAGCCATAGCCCTGCCGGGCCTCGTCAATGGCGTTGGAGAGGATTTCAAACACCGAGTGCTGGCACCCGTCAATGCCGTCCGAGCCGAAAATCACCGCGGGGCGCAGCCGCACCCGGTCGGCCCCCTTCAGGCTCTGTATGCTGTCGTTGCCATAGGCTGGTTTTTTCGCCATGCCAGTAAACCTCCTGTCCCGCAAGAAAAGCCTGCTGCAAAGCCAGAAGCTCTGCAACAGGTCGTTTTCCTACCGCTATTTTCAGGGTGTTCCGTCCGGGCCGGCGGGGCTTCGCCCCACACCCCACAAGCCCTTTTTCAAAAGGGCTTGACCCTAAAAAAATCTGGAATTTCCAAAGCCCGCCTGTCCTTCTGCCATAGGCCCAGCAGGCAACCTAAAAGCAGGCAGCACGTTGGGGGTGCAGGGGAAATTATTCCCCCTGCCCAGGTTCGAGGTCTTGCCCTTCCTCCCCGCCGCCTTCCCCATCAGGGGCAGGCAGGGCCTCAGGCTCTTCCTCCGGCTCCTCCAAGGCAGGCTCGGCAGAGCCGCCGGGCAGCAGGTTTCCGGACATAACCTCCAAAAACGCTTCCGCGTCCAGCTTTTCCTGCTCAAACAGCACGCCTGCCAGCCTGTGCAGCTCATCCATATGCTCCTTGAGGATTTCCTCTGTCTGCTGGTAAGCAGTGGAAATAATCCGCTGGATCTCCCCGTCTATCTCCGAAGCGGTCTGCTCGGAATAATTGCTCACATGGCCCATTTCCTTGCCCAGGAAGGGGTTAGAGCCGTCCTGGCCATAGGTGATAGGCCCAAGCTTGTCGCTCATGCCATACTTTGTTACCATGGCCCGCACAATCTTGGTGGCCCGCTCAATGTCGTTAGACGCCCCGGTGGAAATGTCGTCCAGCACCAGGGCTTCCGCCACCCGGCCGCCCAGAAGGACAATCAGCTCTTCCAACATTTCGTTGCGGCTCTTATACGATCTGTCCTCTGTAGGCAGGTGCATGGTATAGCCCCCTGCCATGCCTCGGGGGATAATGGAAATCTGGTGTACAGGATCCTGAGTCTTGCAGTAGTAGGAAGCAATGGCGTGGCCTGCCTCATGATAGGCGGTCAGCTTCTTTTCCTTCTCCGTCATCACCCGGCTCTTTTTCTCTGTGCCCACCACCACCTTGATGGTGGCCTCCTCAATCTCCTCCATGGTAATGGCCTTGCGGTTCTTCCTGGCGGAAAGGAGGGCCGCTTCATTTAACAGGTTCTCCAAATCAGCCCCTGTAAAGCCAGCGGTAGACTTGGCAATGGTGGAAAGCACCACGTCCGGGGCCAAAGGCTTGCCCTTGGCGTGTACCCGCAAAATCTCCTCCCGGCCCTTAATGTCCGGAGAGCCTACCATCACCTGCCGGTCAAAGCGGCCCGGCCGCATCAGGGCCGGATCCAGGATGTCCGGGCGGTTGGTGGCGGCAATCATAATCACGCCTTCGTTGGCGCCGAAGCCGTCCATCTCCACCAGAAGCTGGTTCAAAGTCTGCTCCCGCTCGTCATGACCGCCGCCCAGGCCCGCGCCCCGCTGGCGACCTACCGCGTCAATCTCGTCAATGAAGATAATGCAGGGCCGGTTCTTCTTGGCCTTGTCAAACAGATCCCGGACGCGGGAAGCGCCCACGCCCACGAACATCTCCACAAAATCAGAGCCGGAAATGGAGAAGAAGGGAACCCCTGCCTCCCCTGCCACCGCCCGGGCCAGCAGGGTTTTGCCTGTGCCCGGAGGGCCAACCAGCAGCACGCCCTTGGGGATCCGCGCCCCCAGGGTGTTATACTTTGCAGGGTTCTTCAAAAACTCCACAATTTCCCTAAGCTCTTCCTTTTCCTCGTCGGCCCCGGCCACGTCGGCAAAGGTGGTCTTGCGCTTCTCGTCGCTCATCTGCTTGACCTTGGCCTTGCCGAAGTTCATCTGCTTGTCGCCGCCGCCCATGCCCCCCAGGTGCCGCATCATGAACACCCAGAAGAAAATCAGCGCGCCGAACAAGAGCAGGGTGGGCAGAAGGCTTATCAGCCAGCTTGTTTCCGCCGGGCGGATAATGTCCTGCACCATCTTCTTGTCCGGGTGGGCCGCGTTATAGGCGGCAATGTCGTCGCTGGCGTCCCGGTAGAACAAATCCACGCTGGGCAAAGCAAAGCCCACCTTGGTGGGGTTGTTTCCCTCCAGGGTCAAAAGCATCTCCCCAGTACCCAGGTTCAACTGGTACTCCGCCACCTGCCCCCTCTCAAAGAGATCCAGAATGTCGGAATACTTGTAGGTTTCCTGCTGGCTCCCGCTGTTTCTGAACAGGAAGAAGATGATAAAGAGTACCACCACCGGAATCCCCGCGTACAGCAGCATGTTGCGCAGCCTTCTCTTGTTACCGTCCAAAGCTCGTCCTCCTAAGTTACTAAACTTTCATTGCAAATGTTTCTATATAATATGCCCCCTGCCTTATTCGTACACCTGGGGTTTTAAAACCCCCACAAAAGGCAGGTTGCGGTATTTTTCCGCGTAATCCAGCCCGTAGCCCACAATAAAGGCGTCGGGTATCACCGAACCCACATAGCTTGCCTGCACGTCCACCTCCCGGCGGTCGGGCTTGTCGAAGAGGGTGCATACCCGGATGCTGTTGGGGTTCCGGCCTTCCAGCAGTTCCATCAGGTAGTGCAGGGTTTTGCCGCTGTCCAGAATGTCCTCCACCACAACAATATCATACCCCTCCAAGGGCAAGTTCAAATCCATGTTAATTTTTACCACCCCAGAGGTTTTCACGCCGGAGCCATAGCTGGACACTGCCATAAAGTCAATGCGGGCCGGGATGGAAATCGACCGCATCAAATCCGCCATGAACACCACAGAGCCTTTTAAAACGCTTATCAGCAAAAGGTTTTTGCCCTTATAGTCCCGGCTGATCTCCTGGCCGATGCGCTCCACCATCACGGCGATCTGCCGCTCGGTAAACAATACGTCCTCAATATCCTCCAGCATTTCCAGTCTTTCCTTCATTTTCCCTCTCCCCTTTTCCCGTCACGCCTTAACAGCAACCATCAGCGCGTCTTTTCCTCTTTCTGCACCAAAGCCCTCCGCCGGGCCTATGCCCTCGCAGAACACGATCTGCCCGGAAAGCTCCAGCAAAAGAACCCTGTCCCTGGCCCAGGGCGGCACGCCCTTTTCCCGCAGCACCTGCTTCAAGGGCTTGGAAAGCCCCCGGCCCCTGGGGGAAAACCTGTCCCCCGGCTTTCTGGTGCGCACGAAAAGCTGCCCGGCCTGGCCTTTAGGGTATATTGTAGCATAGTCCAGCCCGTTTTTGAATAACAAATTTTGAATTTTTCCGCTGTTTTGGCTGTTTTCGCCGGAAATTTTTGTGAGAACCAGCCCTTTCCCCCCGGGCAGCGGGGTTTTCCCCAGTCCCGCGGGCAGGGAAAAGCCCTCCGTCCCTGCCAAATCCCCCGCAAAAAAAAGCCCCAGCCCGCTAACAGCCTGCACGCCCCCGGGCAGGGAAAGCCCCCCGGCACAGGCAAGCAGCTTTTCCGCCAGGGCCACATGCTTTTCCTCCAGGTCATGGCACCCTGCCGCTGTGAGATACTGCCGCAGCGCCCGGCTTCTCAGGCTCTCATGGGCGCAAAGCAAAGCCTCGCAGCACAGCCCAAAAGGCCTTCTGGCTTCCTCCAAAAGCTTTGCGGCCTCCCCCTCCAGAAAATCCCTGTCCAGGGAAAGCTGCTCCATGGCCCTGCCGCAGGCCTCCAGGAACCGGGGGTTCAGCTCCTTCAAAACAGGCACCGCCTGGCGCCGCACCCGGTTGCGGGCATAGTCCAGTGAGAGGTTGCTGCTGTCCGTCACAAAGCTTAGGCCATGCCTTTCGCAGTACGCCTCCACCTCCCGGCGGCTCACTCCCAAAAGGGGCCGGATAACCTTCCCCCGCCTTTTGGGTATGCCGCACAGCCCGGCGAGGGAAGTCCCCCGGCACAGGTGCAAAAGCAATGTTTCCGCGTTGTCGTCCGCTGTGTGGGCGGTGCAGATGCAGTCCTGCGCCCCTGGTGCCAGGGAATCAAAAAAAGCATACCGAACCTGGCGGCCGCATTCCTCCAGCCCCAGGCCCCTTTCCCGGGCAAGCTTCCCCACATCCGCCTGCAAAACCCGGATTTCCACCCCCATCTCCCGGGCAAAGTCCCGGGCAAAGGCTTCGTCCCCGTCGCTTTCCGCCCCCCGCAGGCCGTGGTTCACATGGGCTAAAAGCAGGCGCTCCCGCCCCACCCGCCCCAAAAGCCAGTGGGCCAGGGCCGTAGAGTCCGCCCCCCCGGAAAAGCCCGCCACCACCCGGCCCTGTAAGGGCAGCAGGGCCGGGTCGGCCTGCCGCAAGGATGTTTCCGCCTTATTCATGCCGGATAACCTCCCGGGCCGTAAAGCGCATAAATTCGCCCTGCCAGTGGGTGAGGATGGTTTTCGTCTCCCCGTGGCGGTTTTTCGCCACAATAATCTGGCACTCATTCTGGTCCGCGTTCTCGTCCGGCACATCCATGCCGGTCTGGTAATAGTTTTCCCTGTGGAACAAAAGCACAATGTCCGCGTCCTGTTCAATAGAGCCGGAGTCCCGCAGATCCGACAGCATGGGGGTCTTGTCGGCCCGCTGGGTGTTGGCCCGGGAAAGCTGCGCCATAGCCACCACCGGGATGTTCAAATCCTTTGCCATCAGCTTTAAGCTTCTGGTAATCTCTGAAATCTCCTGCACCCGGTTGTCAATCCGCTTGGGGCTGTTCATAAGCTGCAGATAGTCCACAATAATAATGTCCACATCTTTCAGCCGCCGCACCTTGGCTTTCATCTCCGGCACCGTAATACCGGGAGCGTCGTCAAAATAGAGGTTTGCTTTGCTCAAAATGTCCCCGGCCTCAATGAGCCTGGCCCATTCCTCGTTTGTCAGCTCCCCTGTGCGCAGCTTGCTGCCCTCCACCCGGGCCTCTGAGGAAAGCAGCCGGGCCGCAAGCTGTTCCTTGCCCATTTCCAGGGAAAAGAAGGCCACCCGCCGCCCTGCCGCCACAGAGATATGCCGGGAGATGTTCAGGCCAAAGCTGGTTTTGCCCATGCCGGGCCTTGCCGCCAGAATAATCAGATCCGAGCGGTTCAGCCCGGTAATCACGGTGTCCAGCTCCCCAATGCCTGTGGGCAGCCCCTTATATTTGTCCTTGTCCGCGGAATTAAGCTGGTCAAGCCTGTCAAAGGTGTCTAAAAGGATTTCCCGCACAGGCTGAAGCCCGATGGTGCTTTTCCCCTGGCGGATGTCGAAAATACGCTGCTCGGCGGCGTCCAGCAAAATGGAGGACTCCTCCGCCCCTTCGCTGGCGTCGTCCAGAATCCGCCTTGCCGCCTGCATCAGGGTGCGCACGTCGAACTTGTCCCGCACAATTTTGGCGTATGCCTCCACGTTGCTGATAGAGGGCACAATCTGCACAAGCTGCGCCAGATACACCTTCCCCGTATCCTCGTCGAACCCCTCATATTCGTGAAGCTTTTCCAGCACCGTCACAAAGTCCACCGGCTGGCCTAAGGTAAACATCTCCAGCACAGTTTCATAAATCTGCCGGTTCGTCTCCCCGTAGAAAAACTCCGCCCTGGGCAGAATCTCCGCCACTGTCGGCAGGCAGGAGGAATCCAGCAGCACCGCCCCTAAAACGCTCTGCTCCGCCTCCAGGCTAAAGGGCACCCGCAGCCCCGGCTGGGCCTGTGTGTCCAGATATCCCGTCTCAAAATCCATGCGCCCCTCCAAGGTCGCGGGGCTTTGCCCCACACCCTACAACCCCTTTTAAAAAAGGGGTTGACCCTAAAACTAATTTCACTATCTTCATTTATTTCCCTGTCCTTTGGGTACAGCCAATTCCCATCAGGAACATCCATCCCAAAACCGCCGTACCATGCACAGCGGGAACCGCAGCCATTTCCGCCCGGTTCCCACCCTGTAAATCTTTTTCTACACGCCGTCTCCGGAATCACCCAGGGTGCGCGACGGCCCGCCTGAAAAACTCTCCTCTCACGTTCCCCGCATCTCAGGTCAAGCGTCACGCTTGCCGGGAGCAACCCAAAGCACGCGGCATCCCATTAAGCGCGGTACAACGTAACGCAGCGAACTCATTCCGCAAACCAGCGCGCAGCGTATGCGTCGCGCGCGTCCCCGCGTCTCGGATGCAACGTCACGTTGCCTCGCAGACGGCGACGCTCATGGTGGCGGAAATGCCGTTATAAAACTTCACATCGAAGTTATACGTACCAAAGGCTTTGATGTCGCCCTCCAGCACAATCTTCTTTTTGTCCACCTCCACATGAAGCTGCCTGCCAATCTCCTGGGCAATCTCCCTGGCTGTGACGGAACCGAAAATCTTCCCGCCCTGGCCTGCCTTGGCATAGATTTTAACGGTCTTGCCTTTTATGGCATCCGCGTTCTTCTTTGCCTGCTCTGTCTCCGTCTTGATTTTATACTCCTTGGCAGCTTCCGCGTTCTTCAGCTCGTTCATAGCCTGGGCGTTTGCCTCCTTGGCAAGCTTCCGGGGCAGCAGGAAATTCCTGGCATACCCGTCAGACACATTGCAAAGCTCGCCCTTCTTCCCAATGGACTTCACGTCCTGCAATAAAACTACCTTCATCTTCTGTCTCTCCCTCCTATGTCTCTAAACCGCGTCCCGGCAACCCCGCGCCTTTGCCCCTGCCTCTGGGGGCTTCGCCCCCAGGCCCCGGCTTCCGGCCTGCCCGCCCTGGCTGCGCCCGGGCGGGCAGGGGCCTCTCCGGGCACAGCCGCGCTTCTTTCATCATACCGCAAAATTCCCCTGCCGTCAATTCCCGCAGGGCAGAAACCACCGCCCGGCCCCGGAAATGCCCGGAAAACACAGCGTCCCGCGTCTTAGGGTGCAAAAACGCATTGCTCCGCAAAGCGTTTCGTCACGCTTCCGTCACGCTTGGCTTACTTCTGAAAGCTTCTGATCCAGCGCCCGCAGCAGGGAACGCTTGGCGTCCTGCATACTGATATTTTTAATCTGCGCCCCGGCCATGGTCAAGTGCCCGCCGCCGCCGAATTCCTCTAAAATAAGCTGCACGTTCACATCCCCCAGGCTCCGGGCGGAAATGCTCACGTCCGACCCCACCTTGTACAGCACAAAGGAAGCCCGCACCCCTAAGATGGTCAAAAGCTCGTCTGCGGCCTGGGCCGCCGCCACCCGCAAATCTTCATATTCCCAGGTGGAGGTGGCAATGGCGCAGCCCATGTAAATCTCCGCCCCGGACACAAGCTGGGCCTTCTGCTTGTAGTTGTCCAGGGTGCTGGAAAACAGCTTTTTCACTGCCACTGTGTCCGCCCCCCGCCTGCGCAGGTAAGCGGAGGCTTCAAAGGTACGCACGCCGGTTTTCAGCACAAAGTTCTTGGTGTCCAGCATAATGCCGGATAAAAGCGCCTCCGCGTCCACCCCGTCAATGGCGGAACCTTTGATATACTGCACCAGCTCCGTCACCATCTCCGAGGCAGAGCTGGCATAAGGCTCGTGGTAGAAAATCAGCGCGTTTTTAATGTGGGAAACCATCATCCTGTGATGGTCAATCACCACCACCCGCATGGCCCGCTGCAAAAGCTCGTGGCTCTCCACAAAGTTTACGGAATGGGTGTCCACCACAATCAGCAGCGACTTGTCCGTAACCGACTGCAGGGCTTCCAGGGGGCTGATAAACACATCCTCCTCCGGGTAAGCGTCCGCCACCATGTCTGCCACCGGGGCCGCCAGAGTGCGCGCCCTGTCAATGACAATATGCACCGGCTTCTCCAGGCCTTTTCTGATAACGGCCCACATGCCCACAGCCGCGCCCACGCTGTCCAAATCAGAATTCTTGTGGCCCATGACAAACACCTTGTCGCTGGCCCGCACATGATCCGTCAGCGTGGCGGCAATCACCCTGGTGCGCACCTTGTCCCGCTTCTCCACGCCCTTTGACAGCCCGCCGAAGAACTCGTATGTATCGCCCTCCGAACGCACTGCCACCTGGTCGCCGCCCCGGCCCAAAGCCATGTCCAGGGCCTGCCTTGCCCAGCGCTCGCTTTGGGCAATGTCAGAGGCCCCCCGGCCCACGCCGATGGAAACCGTGGCGCTCATATTGTTCTTGCTGTTTTTCACTTCCCGCACCTCGTCCAGCACCCGGAAGCGCTTCTTTTTCGCCTCCTCGATGTGGGCGTCGTCGGTTAAAAACAGATACCGCCCGTTGCTCAGGCGCCGGATAAAGCCGCCCATCTCCCCGGAAACCCACACGCGCAGGGCAGACTCCACCCCGGCGGTAATGCGGGACTCCTCGTCCCCTAGGCTGTCCCGGATAAGCTCATCCCGGTTGTCAAAGGCGGCAAGGCACACCACCGGCCGTTTCTCCCGGTATTCCTTGTTCACAGCCTTAAAATAGGTGTCGTCCACAAAGTACAGAAGATACCCTTCCTCCGCCCTTGCGCCATACACCGTATACTCCCGGCCCCGGTAGGCCACAGCCGCGCCCCGTTCCCCCATCACCTGCCGGAAGGTCTTGGGGTAGATATACTTTAAAACATTCTCCCCCTGGTAGGCCCCGCCCCGGCAGAGGGACTGCACAAAGGCGGCGTTTGCCCACACAATGTCCCCCGCCGGGGCCACCACAGCCACAGGCAGGGCAAATTCCTGGAAAGCCCGCTCCTCCTCGGCAGACAGCACCCGCTTCACGCTGCGCACCGTTGTGATGATGTTCCGGCGGTACAGATAGTCGGAAACAGCCACCGCCAAAACGGAAACCGCCGCCGCAGTGCCCTCAATGATAAACAGCACCCTGCTGTGGGGCAGGCTCAGCACCGCCATAGCCGCCATAGCCGCCGCCATCAGGTAGAACAGCGGCGATATAACCCAAACTTTTTTCCTCCGCACCTTCCTCCACCCTCCTTCAGATGGCCCTCAAGCTTTGGGGGCTTCCAGGTTCTCGCCGCACAAGACCGTGGGACTCCGTCCCACCCCCTGCAAACCTTTTTGAAAAAAGGTTTGATCCAAAAACTAACCTTCCTGTTTTCTTAAAAACTGTGTTCTGTAAACGTTGCGCTCCCGAATTGCCCGCCCGGTTTTCCAGAGGAAAACCGGCGGGCACAGCCCTGCACCCATCCAGCCCAACACGAAGTTTTTTGAAGTTTCTTAAGCCGCCGGAGGCTAAAGCCAACGGCAGCTTTGCATAAAACGCGCTGGCTCGTGTAAGCCGCGAAAACTCTTTTCGCGGCGAATGGCCTACACCTAGCAGTGAGCAGCGAATGCGCTGCGAACGTCCCCGCGTCACAGATGCAACGTTACGTTGCTATACTTCCATCAGGATGGGCAGTATCATGGGGCTGCGCTGGGTCTTGCGGTACACATACCGGGAAAGCTCATCCTTCACGTTCTGCTTCAAAGTGCCCCAGTCCCGCACATGGCGGTCGGCGCAGTCCTCCAGCACCCGCTCCACCAGCTTGCGGGCCTCCTCCATCATGGCCTCCGATTCCCGCACATACACAAAGCCTCTGGAAACAATGTCCGGCCCCGCGGCCACATGGCCCGTCTCCGCCTCCAGGGAGCACACCGCCACAATCAGGCCGTCCTCCGCCAGGTGCTTCCGATCCCGCAGCACAATGCTGCCCACATCGCCCACGCCCAGGCCGTCCACCATCACGTCCCCGGCAGGCACGTCCCCAATCTGCCGCATGTAGTCCTCGTGGATTTCCAAAGCGTTGCCGATGTTGCCGATAAAGATATTTTCCTTGGGCATGCCCATGGAAACCGCCAGCCCCGCGTGCTTCTGCAAATGCTTTTGCTCCCCGTGGACAGGGATGAAAAATTTCGGCTTTGTCAGAGCCTGCATCATCTTCAGTTCTTCCTGGCAGGCGTGGCCTGAAACATGCACCTCATACATTGTCTCATAAATCACCGTGCAGCCCTGCTTTAACAGTTCGTCCACCACTGTGCCCACAGTCTTTTCGTTGCCGGGGATGGGCCGGGCCGACAGGATAATAAAGTCATTGGGGTTAATGGAAACCTGCCTGTGGTCGGAAAAAGCCATGCGGGTTAAAGCCGACATCGGCTCCCCCTGGCTGCCTGTGGTAATCAGTACAATCTGCCCTGCCTCATAGCGGTTTATCATGCTGATGTCAATCAGCACCCCGGCAGGCACGTCCAGATATCCCAGCTCGCTGGCAATGCCAATGACGTTTATCATGCTGCGGCCGGAAAGGGCCACCTTCCTGCCATATTTCACCGCGCAGTTAATAATCATCTGCACCCGGCTGATGGAGGAGGCAAATGTGGCCACAATAATCCGCTTGCCCTCGGCCCGCATGAACAGGGAATCCAGGGAGTTGTTCACCGTCTGCTCTGTCTGGGTATACCCCGGGCGCTCGGCGTTGGTAGAGTCTGCCAGCAGGGCCAGCACCCCTTCCTTTCCCAGCTCCGCGAACCGGGCCAAATCGATCATAGCCCCCTCGGCAGGGGTAAAGTCAATCTTAAAGTCTCCTGTATGCACCAGCACCCCCGCCGGGCTATGGATAGCCAGGGCCACCGCGTCGGCAATGGAGTGGTTCACGTGTATCAGCTCCACCCGCATACAGCCCATGGGAATATGAGAGCCTGCCGGGGTCACGTGAAGCTGGGCAGAGCCAGTCAGCCCATGCTCCTTCAGCTTCCCCTCAATCAGCCCGATGGTCAGCGCTGTGCCGTACACAGGCACGTTCAGCTTTTTCAGCAGGTAAGGCACCGCGCCAATGTGATCCTCGTGCCCGTGGGTAATCACCACGCCCCGGATTTTGTCCCGGTTCTTCTCCACAAAGGTGAAGTCCGGAATCACCATGTCAATGCCCAGCATTTCCTCGTCCGGGAAAGAAAGCCCGCAGTCCACAATGAGCATGTCCTCCTGGCACTCGTAGAGGGTGAAGTTCTTGCCAATCTCGTTCAGCCCGCCCAAAAAGTATGCCCGGATGGCAGGCTTCTGGGAGCGCCTGCCCCGCCCGTTCCGGCTTCCCCGCTTGTTCTGCTGGGGAGGCGGGAAAGCTTTTGCCGCCCCCTGCTGCTGCGAGAGGGCAATAGGCGCGCTGCCAATGGAGGGCCGCTTTGCCTTGCCCCGGGCCTCGCCCTTGGGCCTGGCTTCGTTCTTGGGGCGAGTGTCATTTTTCGGCCGGGCCTCTCCCTTCGGCCTGGCTTCCCCTTTGGAGCGGCCCTCTGTTTTCCGCTGATCCGGCTTCTGCTGGGCCTTCTGCCGCCCCCTGCCGGGCCACCAGTTCTTCTGCCCCTCCTGCTGCTGGGGCCTTCTGGGGCCTGCTATCTTTCCAATGCGGGGCGTTTCCCCCGTCCCGCCCGAAGCCTTCTCCGCCTTGGGCAGGGGCCTGTTATTCTTTTTTCCGTTTTCTGCCACTTCTTTTCCTCCTAATTATCATGCTAAAGCGGTTTCTCATCAGCAAGCGGCTTTGCCGCCGGTTCCAAAGGGATTTTCCGCCTCTTTGCGAACCGCGCCGGCTGTTACGCCAGCCTGCCCTAGAAATACGCTTACAGTAACAGGGCTTTTCAGTATCTTTCCGCCCTTTGCGTCTGCGGATGCACGGAAGGATGTCGGCGCAAAAACCTTTCGCGCGCATAAAAAAGGAAGCACAAAACCGGGGCCTGCCCTCCCTGCCTGCAAGCAGGGACAGAAGCGGGCCGAAAAGCCGCCTTTTCACCTGATCGCCCCGCCCGGGGCCATCCTTCACGTTTTCCGTATCTATACACATGCGGCAGCAGCCGCAGTCATGCCGTTTCCATGCAGGGAAATCCTGCCACTATTCTTATTGTACCCTATCCCGGGCCTTCCTGTCAAGCGCCCTGCCCTCTGCAATACAGCATAGGCGGCTCCCCCGGGTTTTATGCGGGACAAACCCTAAAACAGCAGATCATAATTCACCGGGGTGTAAAACAGCCGGCGCGCCTCCTCCGGGTCGGCGGTCTGGCCCAGCACCCACATCAGCTTTGTCACCGTGGATTCCAGCGTCATGTCATAAGGCTCCAGCAGGCGGTAGCGCTCCTTCACCCTGTGCCCCACCTGATACACAGAAAGGTCGCTGCCCTCTTGGGGCACCTGGGTGGCCAGCACCACCGTCTTGCCCGCTTTCACCAGCATGTCAAGCTGCTGGAGGTACGCGTCCGGAATGCCCCCCACCCCATAGCTTTCGATAATCAGCCCGTCGCACCAGGCCCCCAGGGCGGAAAAAGCCTCTGGAGAAAGGCCGGGAATCAGCTTCAGCAGGGCCACCCGGTCATTCAGCTTCTTTGTAAACACAGGCTTCCCCGTCTCCCCGCAGGGCAAAAAGCGCACCACCCGGCTGTCCCGTATCTCCGCCAAATCGGGAAAATTGATGCTGGAAAAAGCGTTATAGCTTTTTGTCCTGGTTTTCCTGGCCCGCGTCCCGGCAATCACATGGCCCCCAAAGACAATGCACACCCCGCTGTCCCCGCAGCTTGCAAACCGCAGGCTGTCCAGCAGGTTCTGCCTGGCGTCGGTATCCTCCCGGTCAATGGGCTTCTGGGCGCCGGTGAGCACAATGGGCTTGCGGGTGCCCTGGATGAGGTAGGACAAAGCCGCGCCGGAGTATGCCAGGGTGTCGGTGCCGTGGCAAATTACAAACCCGTCGTAGCGGTGATAGTTTTCTTCCACCACCCCCGCCAGCTCCAGCCAATGGCTGGGAGCGATATTGGTGCTGTCAAGGTTCATGGGCTGAACCGCGTCCACCTGGCAGAACGTCCTGGCGTCCGGCACCCGGCCCAGCAGCTCCTCTGGCGGCAGGCCCGGTGCCAGCCCCCCTTCTGTTTTTGTGGAGGCGATAGTGCCCCCTGTGGCAATCAGCAAAAGCTTTTTCATACTTGCGCCTTTCCCCATATTATTATATAGTATGGTGCGGGGCAGTCATTTCCTAAAAGTTACAATAGGTTACAGAGATGACAATTCGTTTACAAAACGCCCCTCTTTTTCCAAAAAATCGACCGATTTTACCATTATTCACAATTTGTTCACAACCTGTTTTGCAGGATTTTTTGTGCCATCCTGCATTTTGCCTGTCTGCCCAGAAGAAACCTCAAACCCGAATTTTTGTTCCAGACCCTCTTGCGCTTTCCCCTTTCATCTGCTATACTGAAAACAGAACATCTGTTTGAAAGGAGATCCTGCCATGGAAACAAAGCGTATCCCCTGGGAAAAGGCCCAGTTTTTTTTGACAGAGGGCGGCGGCCTCCCCCAGGACAGCCCGCCCCCGGAAGCCGCCCTCCGGCTGCTGCGGCTGGCTGTCCGGCAGGAGCTGACCCCCCGGCAGCGGCAGTGCGTGGAACTGTATTTTTTCCAAGGCATGACCATGGAGGAAACGGGCAAAGCCCTGGGCATCGGCAAGGCCACAGTGTGCAGGCATTTGCAAAAGTCCAAAAAGCGCCTGGGCCGCGCCCTGTCCTATAGCAAACGCACTTGAAAATCCCGAAAAACGGCCCATGCGCCCGCAGGCCAGCCGGGTACATGGGTCGCAATATCATTATGAAATCTTCAAAGAAGCATTTATTTGAGAAGAATCAATATAGTACAGTTTCAATAAATCAAAAGTTTTGTCCACTTTTTCAAAATGTGGGCAAACGCAAACGCTGCGCGTTAGCGTCGCTTCAGGGTTCTTAGGAGTTGCTGTGCCCCGGTGGGGCGCAGCAACCGACCGAGCCGACAGGCGAGAAGAAGTCCCCTTCCCCGCCGGAGGCCAGCCTCAGTTTTCCAGATCCTTCAGCTCCTCAATCTCCTTTTTGTCCACCTTCACCCTGCCGTCCCGCAGCACCTTCACCTGGTCGGCGTGGAACACCTTGGGCGCCGCGTCCGGATCCTTGTCCAGCCGCACAGTGAGCTTCCGGGTCAGCAGGTTCGTGTCTATCACAACGCCCTTGCCGTCCGGGGTGGACACCAAAGCATTCACCTTGGGGGTGGTGCGCAGCAGATCCTGGTAGGCCTCCTGCTCATATTTCAGGCAGCACATCAGCCGCCCGCAGGTGCCGGAAATCTTCACCGGGTTCAGGGACAGGCCCTGTTCCTTTGCCATTTTAATGGAAACAGGCTGGAAGCCGCCTAAAAAGGAGCCGCAGCAGAAGGGCCTGCCACAGATCCCCATGCCCCCCAGCATTTTGGCCTCGTCCCGCACGCCAATCTGCCGCAGTTCAATGCGGGTGTGGAACATCCCCGCCAAATCCTTCACCAGCTCCCGGAAATCCACCCGCCCGTCGGCGGTAAAATAGAACAGGATTTTGCTGTTGTCAAAGGTGTATTCCACGTCCACCAGCTTCATCTCCAGCCCCCGGCTGGCAATGCGCCTTTCGCATGCCTTAAAGGCAGACTTCTCCTTTTTCCGGTTCTCCATCACCCGCTGGATGTCCTCCCGGGTGGCCTTGCGCACCATCTGGCGCAAGGGCTGCACAATGGATTCGTCGCTGATTTCCCGGTTCCCCATGGCAACCTCGCCGCACTCCACGCCCCGGGCTGTCTCCACAATGGCCATGTCGCCCTTTTCCAGGCGCTCCTGGCCTGGGTCAAAATAATATACCTTGCCTGTATTTTTAAAGCGTACCCCGATTACCTCGGCCATACACAGCTTCCCCTTTCCAAAGGGCCAAAGCCCTCCTAATATGCCCCGCCCCAAAGGGAAAGCAGGCCATATCACTTTACCAATATTGTAGCCGCCTGTCCGCCGCCTATCCCTCTCCAGGAGAGAATAAGCCGCCGCGCCCCCAAAGCCAAAGGGCTTTCTCGAAGAAAGCAGGCCCCAGCCAAAGGAACCGCTTGCTGAAAGCTACAGAAAATAAAGAAAACCTGCGGTGCGCCTATCGCCCACCGCAGGTTTGGTGCAGGTAACAGGACTTGAACCTGCATGAACTTGCGCTCATATGGACCTGAACCATACGCGTCTGCCAATTCCGCCATACCTGCATACCATATTCATCTGCGCCCTTTCCTGAGCGCTTGTTTATTATAGCACCTGCCGGTATAAAAGTCAACAGCTTTTGCAAATTTTTTTCGACTGCTTCCCCCCTTTTCCCCTGGCGCGATTTATGGTATACTGAGACGAAACGATTTTATGAACTAATTTATAAGGAGGATTATTTCCTATGGCTGAAAAACCTATCGGCATTATCGGCGCCATGGCGGCAGAAGTGGAGGCCCTGCTTGCTGCCATGCAGGAAAAAAAGGTGGAGGAATTTTCCGGGCTTGCCTTTCACAGCGGCACCCTGGAGGGCGTGGCCTGCGTGGTGGCGGAATGCGGCCCCGGCAAGGTGAACGCCGCCGTATGCGCCCAGACTATGGTGCTGCGGTACAGCCCCCGGCTTGTTATCAACGTGGGCGTGGCGGGAGGCGTGGGCCCTCAGGTACACATTGGGGATCTGGTGGTGGCTGCTGCCTGCGTGCAGTATGATTTCGACACCACTGCCATGGGCGATCCCCTGGGCACCCTGTTTATCCGCCACGCAAGCGGGGAAAACGAGGACATCCTGCTGCTGCCCTGTTGCGAGGAAGCTGCCGGGCTGCTGCTGGAGGAAGCCCGCAGTATTTATGGCGGCGCGCACTTCGGAGTCATCTGCACTGGGGATGTCTTTGTGGCTGACGCGGAAAAGAACCAGTTCCTGCAGGAAAAATTTGAGGCCCATGCTGTGGAGATGGAGGGCGGGGCTATTGCCCAGGTGTGCTATATGAACGGCGTGCCCTGCGCGGTGCTCCGGGCCATTTCCGATTGCGCCAACGACGATTCTCCTATGGATTTCCCAGCTTTCACCAAAATGGCCGCAGAAAAGACCGGAAAACTGCTGGGCGCGGTGCTGCCAAGGCTGTAAAGGCGCGTTACTTGTCGGGTTTTACATGTAAAGCCAAGGCCTTTACTGCATAAAAATCGTGTAAAGTTATATACCTTGTCATACTAGCTTGAAATATGGCAGGCAGGTTCTAAAGAGGGTGGCTGGTGCCGCTCTCTTTTTTTGCAGGCGCTCTATCTTCAAACATGCCCTAGCCCTTTGACAAAACGAACAATCGTTAGTATAATAATAGAAACTAACGGTTGTTCGTTTGGAGGGATGCGTTTGCAGATGAAAGAAAAAATTTTGTGGGAGGCACTGGGGCTTTTCTCCCAGCGGGGCTATGACGCAGTATCAGTGCGGGAGCTGGCAAGGGCTGTGGGCATTCGGGAAAGCTCGCTGTACCACTATTTTCCCGGCAAACAGGCCATTTTTGACAGCTTGGTGGAGTTATGCTGGGAAAAGGCCCAGGAATATTTCCAGGCACAGGGTCTGCCCTTCTCCGCCGAGGATGATCTTTCCATCTTCGGGCAGTCCAGCCTTGCCCCGCTGGGAGAAACCCTTGCCGGAATATTCCGGTATTTCTTTGAGGATCCCTGGAATAGCCAGTTCCGCCGGCTGCTGGTGGTGAGCCAATATGCCCACGAGCAGGCTGGGGCTGTGTATCAAAAACTGTATAGGGATTATCCTTTACAGGTGGAGGAAGAGATTTTCCGGCGGCTGATGGCAGAAGGCAAGTGCCCCCAGGGAGATCCTGCCGCCATGGCGCTGGGCTTTTACGGCGGGGTGTTTTTGCTGCTGCACACCTGTGAAAGCTGGGAGGAAGCCCAGCCCCGCTTTATGGCACATTTGCGGCAATTCACCCGGCAGCAGGGCTTTGCCGCCGGAACGGAGGAGGAAAACCTATGAAAACCCTGATACTTTACCACTCAAAAACAGGCTTTACCGCCCAATATGCCCAGTGGCTGGCCCAAGACTTGAGCTGCGCGTGTGTTCCCTACAAAAGCCGTAAAGCCATATCCCTTGACACATTTGACGCCATTGCCTTTGGCAGCGGCCTGCGGGCTGGGATTATTCCTGGAGCCAAGTGGTTTTTCAGCCAAGTGCCAAAGCTGGAGGGGAAACGCCTGGCTTTATTCTTTACTGGTGCCATGCCTCCGGATCCGGCGGGGATTGAACGGGCTGTCCAGCAAAATGTCCCTCCAGAGGCGAGGGAGCGGGTGCCTGTCTTTTATCTGTGGGGCGGGCTGCATTATGAAAAAATGGGCTTTGTGGACAAGGCCATGATGGCTGCTTTCCGCAAGATGCTTAGCGCAAAGAAAAACCCCACGCCAGAGGATCAGGAAGCCATCCGGATGGTGGCTTCTTCCTTCAGCAAGGCAGAGCGGGAAAACCTGCGGGAGCTGGAAGCCTATTTGCGGGTGGGCAGATAGCGGCTATACATGACAAGGCGTGATGCTTTACACAAGCATCACGCCTTGTCTGTTTGAAAGCTATTTCCCTTTACAGATACCGTATCACGGCAATAACCTTTCCCAGCAGGGAAACGTCTTTGGCGTAGATGGGGGAGAAATCCGGATTTTCCGGCTGCAAGCGGACGCGGCCCTCCTCCCGGTACAGGGTTTTTACGGTGGCCTCATCCTCCAGCAGGGCCACCACAATGTCCCCGTCCTCTGCTGTGGGCACCCGTTCCGCAATTACGTAATCCCCGTCCAGGATGCCTGCGTCCCGCATACTCAGGCCGCTGACATGGAGGGCAAAAAGCTCCTTGCCGGTTTTCTGGGGGAAGGGGATGTAGCCCTCTATGTCCTCCACTGCCAGGATGGGCAGCCCTGCCGTTACTTTGCCCATAATGGGCACCTGTACGGCGGCTTCGCTGCCTTCAATGCGGATGGAGCGGTTCAGCCCGGCTTCCCGGGTGATGTAGCCCAGCTTTTCCAGGGTTTTCAGATGGGCGTGGACTGTGGAGGTGGAGCGCAAGCCTGTGGCGTTGCAGATCTCCCGCACAGTGGGGGGGATGCCGGAGGGCATTTGCTCCCGTAAAAAATCAAAAACTTTTTGCTGGCTTTTCGTTAAGGGTTCCATAGCCATGCCTCCTGTGGAAAATGGGCAGGGGAAAGCGCCCGGATTATACGAGGGGTATAGCCCTATGAGAGGCCACACCAGGATTTCTTATTTGTATTATATCATATGTTCTCTGAAAATGAAACGTTTGTTTGAAAAGTTTTCAAAATTTTTCTGGTGCTTTTTCGACAACTTTCGGGAAAATTCACAAATCCGGCAGAATTTCTTTAAGGTTTATTCACAAGGCTGTAACAACTCTTTGGAAAAAAGGTTTATAATAGAGGCGTACTCAAAAGAAATGGACCGCACCTTTTCTTGAGATACATGTTCTATAGTGAACGCGCCCCAAAAGAGGCTGCCTCTTTTAGGCCGCGTGAACTAACCCTCCTCAATAATACCCCTCAAGCAAAAGGAAGAAAGGCCGAAAGTTTCTCGGCCTTTCTTCCTTTTGTGTATATTTCCTTTTTGGGCGGGCCAGAATACAGTTGCCATGCAAAATGTATTTTACTCCGAAAGGAATGGAACCACCATGAATGGAAAACGATTTTCAGAAGGTAAGGCAAGGCGCAACGGCTTTTATCTGGCCCTGGCTGTTTGTCTGGTGGCGGTGGGCATTGCCGCCTGGAGCACCTTTGACGCGGTGCAGGACTATCTTGGCCCGGAGGACGCCTCTACAGATCCCGCGCTGGTTGAGCAGCAGGAAGAGGACGTGCGCAGCGGCCAGAACGTCCTGAAAGACGACGATCCGGAAGCGGCTAAAAAGGAAAGCGCCAGCTCTTCCGTCCCCTCCGGGAAAACCTCCTCCGCTGCCTCGGCCGGGGCGAAGTTAGCCGGCAGCACGCCTAAGAAAATTACCCCCACCAAAAGCCCATCTCCCACTCCCGCGCCTGAGGAGAGCGAGGCTTCCCAGGTGCCCGCTACGGCCCCGCTCTATGAGATCAGCACGGAAATGCTGTATCCGGTGGCCTCCAAGCAGATTGACAAGGCCTACAGCTCCGGGGCGCCTATGTACTCTGAAACTATGAAGGATTGGCGCGTCCACGCTGGGTGCGACATTGCCGCTGAAAGCGGGGAGCAGGTGCTGGCCTGCGGCAACGGCATTGTGAAGGAGACGTATACGGACAGTATGCTGGGCAATGTCATTGTTGTGGAACATGGGGACTATATGTTTTACTACTGCGGCGTGGGAGAGGAATTCCTGGTGCAGCCGGAGGACGTAGTGTCCATGGGCCAGGCTATCGGCACCATCACCGCTGTGCCTGAGGAAGCTGCCCAGCAGCCCCACCTCCACCTGGAGGTGCGCCGGGACGGGGCCTGCATGGATCCCCGCAGCGTGCTGGAGGGAAAGAACTAGCTTTTGCTTCCGGGGTTTGCCTTTGGGGTTTTGCCTCCGGCGGCTTAAGGGGTGTTTTTGAAAAACACCCCTTAAGAATCCCCAAAAACTTTTAAGACGCACAAAACGGCAGGAAACAGCGGCGCATGCTGCCCGGTTCCCTGCCGTTTTACTGTGGTTTTTAGTGGTACTGGGGAAGCCAGCTTCCGTGGGTTTCGATTAAGTCATCCACCATTTTGATGATGGTGTCTATATCCAGCTCGCTGCCGGTGTGGGGATCCAGCATGGCGGCCTGGTAGATGTGCTCTTTCTTCCCGGTGACAGCGGCCTCGATGGTGAGAAGCTGCACGTTGATGTTGGTCATGTTCATAGCGGCGCACTGCACAGGCAGCCGGCCTACCCGGCAGGGGTGTATGCCCATGCCGTCTACAAGACAGGGCACCTCCACGCAGGCATCCTGGGGCAGGTTTTCGATTAAGCCCCCGGTGTTCAGCACGTTGCCGCCGATTTGGTAGGGATTCCCGGTGACGATGGCTTCCATGATGTGGGAAGCATACTCCCGGGAACGCTGGTGCTGAAGCTGGTGGTTTTGGCGCAGCTCGTCCCGCTGCTTGGCCCACTTCTCAATCTGATCCACGCAGCGGCGGGGGTATTCGTCCAGGGGGATCTGGAAGCGGCCGATAAGCTCGGGATATTTTGACTTGATGTAGAACATGTTGTACTCTGCGTTGTGCTCGCTGGACTCGGTGCAATAATAGCCGAACTTGTCGATGTAGTCAAAGCGCACCATGTCCTTGTGCTGTTCCTTTGCGTTCTTCTCCTTAGCCCGGCGGCGGATTTCCGGGTACAGATCATTCCCGTCCTTATCCTTGATTTCAAGCAGCCAGCCCATGTGGTTGATGCCGGCGATAAGCTCCTTGCGGCCCGGAAGCTTATCCTCCATATCCAGGGCCTTGAGAAGCCCTTCGCTGCACACCTGGACACTGTGGCACAGGCCTATGGTTTTGACATTTGTATAGCGCTGCATGTAGCCGGAGAGCATGGCCATGGGATTGGTGTAGTTTAAGAACCAGGCGTCCGGGCACACCTCTTCCATATCCCGGGCAAAGTCCGCCATTACGGGGATGGTGCGCAGGGTGCGCATGATGCCGCCAATGCCCAGGGTGTCGCCAATGGTCTGGCGCAGGCCGTACTTTTTAGGCACCTCAAAGTCGATGATGGTGCAGGGATCGTACAGCCCCACCTGGATGGCGTTGACCACAAAGGACGCGCCCCGCAGGGCTTCCTTCCGGTTTTCCACCCCCAGGTAGGTGGTGATTTTCCCATGGCCCCCCAGGGTTTCGTTCATGGCCCCTAAAATTTCCGCGCTTTCCGAAAGCCGCACGCCGTCGATGTCATAGAGGGCAAACTCCCAGTCCCGCAGAACCTCGCTGCACATGCAGTCTCCCAGCACATTCCGGGCGAACACTGTGCTTCCAGCGCCCATAAAGGTGATTTTTTTCATCTGCGTTTTTTCAGTCCTTTCCCGCGGCTTATAGTAAACGCACTTGAAAATCGGTAGATCCCGATTTTCAAGTTGAACGGCTGAGCCGCCTGGTTCAAAAGAGGTAGAATACCTCTTTTGAACTGCGTTAACTATAGCCGCTGTTTCCAACTGTCCTGACTATACCACACTCAAAGAAAAAGGGCAAGGCTGTTTTGACAAAAAGCGCTAAAACTCAAAACCCCGGAGACTGCCATCTCCGGGGTTCCGCTTTTGGGCGGGCACTTTATTTGGTTTTTGGATCAAACCTTTTTTCAAAAAAGGTTTGCAGGGTGTGGGTATGGAATCCCACGGCCTTGTTACAGCTTCAGCTTTGTCCACTGGCCCTTGCGGAAACGCACAAAGCTCATGAGGAACCGCACGCACTGGTCGCAGAAGGTGCCCAGCCACGCGCCGACAAGCCCCAGGCCCAGGGGATAGCACAGCAGCCAGCTTATGCCCGGGCGGATGCAGGTGACGCTTATGAGGGACACCATGGCGGTGAAGCGGGTGTCTCCCGCCCCGCGCAGGCAGCCGAACTGCACCACCTGCAGGATTTGGAAGAAGAGCATAACGCTTAAGACGCGCATAATCGTTGCGCCATAATCCAGGATGACCTGCTCGTTTGAGAACAGCAGGAACAGGGATTTGCCAAAGAAGAAATAAAACACCGCCACAACAAAAGCGCAGATCAGGCCGATTTTCTGGGCCACGCTGCCGTATATCTTGGCCATGTCCGGGCGCTTGCGCCCCAGGCTTTGGCCGATGAGGGTGACCGAGGCTACGGACAGCCCGTCTCCAAAGGTGAAAGACATGTGCATCATGTTCATGCCGATTTGGTGGGCCGCCAGCTCTGTGGTGCCCAGATGGGCCACAGTCATGGAGAAAAGCAGGAAGCCAATGCGCAGGCACACCTGCTCTACAAAAGCGCTGGATCCAACGCTTAAAAGGGAGCGGACGCTGAGCTTGTCTGCCAGCCAGCCTTTTACCGCGCCCAGGTAGACGAAGCCGTTCCTATGTAATACGGAGCAGATGCTGAGCACGCAGGCGCAGATGGTGCCAATCACTGTGGCTAAGGCCGCGCCCCGCACCCCCAGGGCCGGGAAGCCGAAGTTGCCGCCGATGAGCAGGTAGTTGAACAGCACGTTTACAATGTTGGAAATCAGGTTTGTGACCATGGCGATACGGGTGTTCCCCGCCCCCCGCTGGGCGGCGTTTAAAACCAGGGACACAGTGGAGAAAATCTGCCCGCCCATGATGATGCGCAGATAGTCCACCGCGTATTCGTGGGTGTCCGGCTGGGAGCCGACCATGGCTACAATGGGGCTTGCAAACGCCACAAAGGCCGCGCTTATCACTGCCGTAAGCAGGACGGTGATGAGCAGCACCATGCGCACCACCCTGTTGGCGCTTTCCCGGTCGTTTTCCCCCTTGCGCCGGGCCACAATGGCAGAAACCGCCACGTTCATGGACAGGAAAAGGGCCAGGCCTAAGAATTTCGGCTGGGTGGTGAGGCCCACCGCGGCAATGGCGTAAGACCCCAGCGCGCCTACCATGATGGTGTCCACCATGCCCGCAAGGCCTACGAAAAAGGACTCCAGCACCGAGGGCCAGGCCACATGGAGCACGTCCCGGATAATGGTTTTCTCCGGGGGCACCTCCCCCATTTCCATTCCCCTGCACACACGCTGGGCATTTACAAAATGCAACGCTCTCACTCCTAAAATAGTTTTATCTGCAACTATTATACCATCCCTTCATAGGGTTTGCAAGCCCCCCGCGTTAAGGGGAGCGTCCTTTTATACCTCAGGGGGCCAGGAGGATTTTTTATAGGAAAAGCCCCCGCAGGCATAAATCCGCGGGGGCCGGGAAGCCGGGAAATTTCAAAGCCGTTTTAGATGCCGTCCTCAAAAAGGCCCTTAAGCTTTGAGAAGAAGTTTTTGCGCTTCTGGTAATTCTTGTCGTCGGAAGCCTTATCCAGCTCTGCCAGCAGCTCCTTCTGGCGCTTGGAAAGGTTTTTAGGCACTTCTACGGTTACGGTGACGTACTGATCCCCCCGGGAGCGCCCGTTCAGGCTTTGGATGCCCTTGCCCTTTAGGCGGAACACATCCCCGGGCTGGGTGCCCTCATGGATATGGTAGCTTACCCTGCCGTCCAGGGTGGGCACTTCCACGTCTGCGCCCAGGGCTGCCTGGGTGAAGGTGACAGGCATATCGCACAGCACGTCTGTGCCCCGGCGCTGGAAAATGGGATGGGGCCGCACAGAGACATATACATGGAGATCCCCGTTAGGCCCGCCGTTCGCCCCGGCGTTGCCCCTGCCGCCCACGTTCAGAATCTGCTCGTCATCTATGCCGGCAGGGATGCTTATCTCCACCGACTTCTTCCGGCGCACGCGGCCCTTGCCGTCGCAGGTTTTGCAGGGGGTTTCAACCAGCTTGCCTGTGCCCCGGCAGCGGTCGCAGGTTTGGGAGGACTGCACCACCCCAAAGGGGGTGCGCTGGTTGATGCGCACCTGGCCTGTGCCGCTGCAGTGGGGGCAGGTTTTGGGGGTGGTGCCTGCCGCCGCGCCTGTGCCATGGCAGTCGCCGCAGGTTTCAATCTGCTGGTATTCTACGGTTTTCTTCACACCCTTTGCCGCTTCCTCAAAGGAGACGGCCACACTTGCCTGCACGTCTGTGCCCCGGCGGGGGGCGTTGGGGTTCTGGCGGCGGGCGCCGCCAAAGCCCCCGCCAAAGAAGCTGTCGAAAATATCGGTGAAATCGAAGCCGCCGCCCTGGAAGGGGTTCCCCCCCGCGCCGCCGCCAAAGTTGGGGTCTACCCCCGCATGGCCGAACTGATCGTACCGGGCGCGCTTGTCGCCGTCGGACAGCACCTCGTATGCCTCGTTTACCTCTTTGAATTTCGTCTCGGCCTGGGCGTCCCCAGGGTTCAGGTCGGGATGGTATTTTTTTGCCAGCTTCCGGTATGCCTTCTTGATTTCGTCCTCGGACGCGCCCTTCTGCACGCCCAGCACTTCATAAAAATCCCTTTTGTCCGCCAAGCTGTCTCGCCCTCTCTTAACATATAATATCGTTATCCCATATTATAGCAAATCCCGCGCCGCCCGTCAAATGGGAAAAAAGAATTCCGTTTCCGCTCCCCTTGCTTTAGGGGGGCCGCGGTGTTATAATTAAAATAAAGACGGCATTAGAATCTGGAATTCGACAGGAAGCGGCTGAAACGCCGTTTGGAAAGGAGTTTGTTATGGAGAACAAGAGTTTTTCCGGCACAGGCTATGAGTTTCTTTCTGAGAAAGAAGCCATGTGGGCAGAAATGCTGATGCAGGCCTTAAAGGAAAATGGCATTCCCTGCACGTCTTTGCCTGTGCATGGCGCTGGGTTTGTCATGCGGACGGGGATTATGGAGCGGCTACAAGTTTTTGTTCCCGCAGAGAAAAAGCCTCAGGCAGAGGAAATCCTGGAGGAACTTTTTTCCCATGCTGGTTCTGAAAATCCATAGATGCCGTAAAGCAAAGGAGGCCAGGCGGCTTCCTTTTTTTGTATAAGGGTGGAAAGGGCGGGCCACGCAAAACCACAAGAAAAAGGCCCAAAGTTCTTGCATTTTCCCCGGAAAAGGTGTATCCTACCCATGCGGCTCCTTTTGGGGCCGGGTCAGTCGGGAGATCCTGACCTAAAACAAAACTAGGGGGCGGGGCCTGCTTCCAGGCTTCAGCCCTCGGAACAGAGAGGAAGAAATCTATGAAAAACAACGAGAAAACACGGTTCTTAGCCCAGAGCGCCATGATCTGCGCCCTGTATACGGTGCTGACCTACGCGGCGGCAAGCCTGAACCTGGCCTATGGCCCGGTGCAGTTCCGCTTCTCCGAGGCCCTCACCGTGCTGCCCGCCTTTACCCCGGCGGCTGTGCCGGGCCTTGCCCTGGGCTGCTTTTTGTCAAACCTTTTAAGCCCCCTGGGGATTGTGGACTGGGTGTTCGGCACCTGCGCCACCCTGCTGGCGGCTTTGGGCACCCGGATGCTTTCCGGCGTGCAGGTGCGGGGGATTCCTGTGCTGGCCCCCCTGCCCCCTGTGGTGCTGAACGCGCTCATTGTGGGGCTGGAGGTTTCCTGCCTTTCAGAGGCCGGGGCCTTCTCCTGGGGGAACTTCTCCCCCGCCGCTTTCGGGGCCGGGGCTTTGTCTGTGGGGCTGGGAGAGCTGGTGGTCTGCACCCTGCTGGGCTATCCGCTGATGATTGCCCTGGTGAAAACCCGGATTGCGGAAAAGGCCCTGGGCTGATAGAGACACTACTTATTTTTGAGAACAGGGGGGCTTTTCATGCCAAAACCCGCCAAAACCAAGGGGCAGCGGAAGGTTACGCCGCCGGTGCGGCTGATTGTGGGCAGCTTTGTGCTGGTCATCCTTTTGGGCACAGCACTGCTTACTATGCCTTTTTCCGCCGCCTCCGGCACCTTTACCAACCCGCTGGACGCCCTGTTTACCGCCACCTCCGCCACCTGCGTGACGGGCCTTTCCGTGGTGGACACCACCGCCCACTGGAGCGTGTTCGGGCAGGGGGTGCTGCTGGTGCTCATCCAGATTGGAGGGCTGGGGCTTTCCACCTTTGCCATCGGCTTTTCCCTGCTGGTTCACAAGCGGCTGGGGATACGGGAGCTGGTGCTGGCCCGGGAGGCTTCCGGCGGGGACATGCAGGAGATTGTGCCCCTTTTAAAGCTGATGCTGGGCTTTACCTTCCTGTGCGAGGCTTTGGGGGCCGGGCTTTTAATGCTGCGGCTGGTGCCGGCCTATGGCACAAGGGGCATATGGCCCTCTGTGTTTGTGGCGGTTTCCGCCTACTGCAACGCGGGCTTTGACATTCTGGGCTTTGTTCCCGGCAACGCGAGCCTTTCCGCCTTTGCCGGGGATCCTTTGGTGAGCCTGACGGTCAGCGCCCTTATCGCCACCGGGGGCCTGGGGTTTGTGGTGGTGCAGGATATTTACCGCTGCAAGCTGGCCCCCGCTTTCCGCCGCAAGGACAGGGAGCGGCTGAACTTCCACACCCAGGTGTGCCTGCGGGGCACGCTGATCCTGCTGGGGGCGGGGACGCTGATGTTTTTCATCTGCGAGTATAACAATACCATGGGGCACCTGAATTTCTTTGAAAAGCTGGTGGCGTCGGTGTTCCAATCTACCAATACCCGCACCGCCGGCTTTGCCTCGGTGGACATCCAGGGGATGAAGGACTTTACAAAGGCTGCCTCTGTGGGGCTGATGTTTATCGGCGGGTGCCCTGGCTCTACAGCCGGGGGCGTGAAGGTTACCACCATGGTGGTGCTGTTTGCCACCCTGCTGTGTACCATCCGGGGCCGGGACGAGGCGGTGGTGCTGGGCAGGCGCTTTGCCACAGGAGTGGTGTTCAAGGCCATGACTGTGGTGGCCTGCGGCATGGCGGTCACTCTCATTGACGCGGGCATTATCGGCGCTTTAAACCCCCAAATCCCCTTTCTGGACGTGCTGTATGAGTGCGCTTCCGCCTTTGGGACAGCGGGGCTGAGCGCCAGCGTGACCCCCCGGCTGGACGTGATATCCCGGCTGCTGCTGTGCGTCACCATGTTTATCGGGCGGGTTGGCCCCTTGTCCTTTGGCTTGTCCATCCTGATGCGCGCTAAAAAGCCCAACGGTTCCATCCTGCCTGAGGGCCGGATGCTGATTGGATAAAAGCAATATACTACTATAGTTAATAATAAGGAAGGCAGGCCCGCTCCCGGGGCCTGCCTTCCTTATTATGCCATATTGCCGGAAGCCTCAGCCTGCAATGAGCTTGTGATCCTGCAGGCGGATGACCACGTCTGCCTGGGCGGAAAATTCCTGGGAGTGGGTGACGGCGATGACGCACTTGCCGTCTGTATGGGCCAGCTCCTTGAAGATTTCCACAATGCCCTTGGCGGTGTCCGCGTCCAGGTTGCCGGTTGGCTCATCTGCCAGGAGGATGTCCGCGTCTGTGGCCAAGGCCCGGGCAATGGCTACCCGCTGCTGCTCACCGCCGGAAAGTTTGTTGATATTCCGCCGCATTTGATCCGGGGTGAGGCCCATGCGGGACAAAAGGGCCTGTGCCCGCCCCTTTTTATCCGGGATGGGGTTTTTGGTGATTTCCATGGCTGCGGTGACGTTTTGCAGGGGGGTGAGGTAGGGCAGGAGGTTATAGGCCTGGAACACAATGGCAATGTTCCGGTTCCGGTATTTTGTATAGCCGATTTCCCGGATGTCCTGGCCCTTATAGTACACGTGCCCGCTTCGGGGGGACTCCAAGGCACCGGCCAGGGTGAGGGTGGTGGTTTTGCCGGATCCGGAAGGGCCGACGATGGTGTACAGGGCGCCTGGCTCGAAGGCGCAGTCTGCGCTGTCCAGGATGTCTATGCGGGCGCTGCCGCTTTCATAATAATAGGTGATGTCTTTAAATTCCAAAATGGCTCCCATTTTATCTCCTCCTTATGTGTTATTCCACTGCCATCAAAAGCTTTTTGGGCTGGAAGCGCAGCACCTTGAAAGCGGTGACACAGGAGGCCAGCAGCATAAGCCCCATGCCGCACAGGTACACAAGCCCAATGGCCCGGCCCTCTATGCCCACTTCTATCCCTTTTTCCGCGGCTCCCAGCAGCTTTGCCGCAAAGGCCGCGGTCTGCCCGCTTAAAAGCACCCCGGCGGTTGCCCCCAGCAGCACTGGCACCAGGGTTTCCAGGGCAAGCTGCAAAATTACCTTGCCCCGCACTTCCCCCATGGAGAGCAGCACGCCGATTTCAAACTCCCGGCTGCTGAGGGACAGCATCACCAGGGCTATCAGCAGAATGGCCCCCAGGGCCATGGCTGCCCAGAACACCAGGGAGGCTACCGCCACAATGCTGTCCATGGAAAGGGAGATTTTCCTGTATTCCCCGTCTAAGGGGACTATGCCGAAGCTGTCCCTGTCCGGCAGGGCCATGGCCTCGATATCCGAGAGGAAGCCGGGGATATCGGCCGGGTCGTATACTATAAGCTGCACCCCCTGCAGCCCTGTGTTCCCGCGGATGGCTGCTACAGTTTCCAGGTCTGTGAAAAGGGTGTTTTCTACATAGCTCTCTGGGGAGCCGTAATGGTAATACTCCCCCCGGGTGTAGACGCCTGTTACCGTCAGCTCCACCGCGTCCTTCCCGCCCTTTTCCGGGGCCACAGAAATTACGTCTCCCACCTCCACAAGGTTTTGGCTGGCAATGGCCTCGTGTACCACCACAAAGCCCTTGTCCCCAGCCTTGGGCCGGGCGCCGGACACCATGGTGCAGTCGTTTTGCAGGATAGGGTGGGCGCCGTTTGCGCCCATTAAAGTGATATCGTGATCCCCTGGAAGCACGTCCTCAAAGAAGGAGGGCACCCCGGAAAAGCCCTTCCAGGAGCTTGCCGCTATGGTGCTGGAAAAGAGGGCCTCCTGCACTGCCGGGTGCGCCGCCATTTTCTGGGCGCTTTCCAGGGAGAGGCCTCCCGCGCCCTGTTCCTTTGCGTCCACCAGCACAGAGCCGCCCACCTCGATGCCTGTGCGCCGGGCTGTTTCAATGGAGGCTTCCCGGATGCACAGGCCGGAAAGCACCAGGGCAAAGAGGATGGAAAAGATGATGAAAAGCAGCAGGGTGTTGCGTTTATAATACCGGATGGCGCGAAGCGCCCTTGTGAAAAAGCTCATATCCAACCCTCCCTTAATTCCTGCGGGTCATAATCTTTGCTGGGGACAGCCGCAGCAAAAACGCCATCTGGATGAGCACCGTTAAAAACAGCATGGCAAAGGCCAGGCCGAAGTATCCCCAGGCAAGGCCCGGATCCAGCTTGAACTGCATGGCGACAGGGGAGGCCACATTGGCGGCGCTGCGCATGGTCAGGCTGTTTTCCAGGGACATGGCGTTGCCGTTTAGCTGGGTTTCCAGATATTCCCGCTTGTCCTGCTCATAGGCCGCGTTCACCTGGGAGGATCTGTCCTCCAGCAGGCTGCTGCCCAAAGCCGTGGCCAAAGGCGCGCCGGCCCCAAAGCCGATGGCTGCCGCCAGAACCAGGGGCAGGGCCTGCTCGATAAACATCTGGGCAAACACCTTTGCCCGGGATTCCCCCATGGAGAGCAGCACGCCCACCTCCCGCTTGCGGCTGCGCACATTGAACACGCACACCAGCAGCAGCACCACAAAGGCCCCGATAAGCAGCCCCACCCCCATAAACAGGGAAAGGCTGTTGAGGCTCTCCATGGGCATGGCTACCATGTCATACCAGCCCCTGTCCACCAGCAGGGTAAACCAGGGATCGGAGCTGAAGGAGTCCATCATGTATTTTATGAACTTTGCTTCCACCACGTCCGGGTCCCCGCTGCCGAAAACATCCTCGTTCAGCACATCCTCAATGCTGGTGCCTGTCAGCTTCCCGGTGCTCATGTCCTTTTCCACCACCTTGAACCTGCGGTAGGTGTCGTCCAGGAAGTCTTCCACATTTTCCGGCTCGTCTATGTATACAGTGGCCCGGTTGATACGGGGGAACCACAGCAGGGTGTCGTCGTTATAGAGATACCGCAGGTAGTTCATCATGGCCTGGTAGGGCACAAACATATAATTGCGGGCGGCTGTCTGATAGCCGATATCCCCCAGGATGTCGTTCTGGGGCGGGTCGAACAGGCCCAGGATTTCCACCTGCCAGGTGTCGTTCTTATAAAAGGTGGCCCAGCTTTGGGTGGAGAGGGAAAAGCTCAGCTCAATGGTGTCCCCCACCTGCAGGCCGTTTTCCTCCGCCGTCTCCCGGGAGAGGATCACATAGTTTTTGTCTTCCTCCTCGCTTTTAAAGTGGCGGCCTTCCACCAGGTTATAGCCGCCGCTGGAAAAGCTGTCGAAAAACTCGGAGTCGGATACGGCGGTGATGGTCAGGCCCTGGGGCACATATTCCCCGTCCACCACCCGGCGCATGGCGTTCCAGGCGTCCAGAAAAGCAGCGTTTTCTTCCTCTGTATAGGTGGGATCGTAAATGTCGTATTCGTACATCCCGGTTTCCACGTTATAGGTTTCCTCATAGCGGTAGCCGGGGTTTTCGTCCCGGAACTTGGGGTTGCGGAAGTGAATCATCTGGAAGGACGCATTGTCCTCCCATTTCCCCGCCTCCAAAAGGAAATCCATGCCGTATTCCTTAAGCTTTGCCTGGTATTTCTCATACAGCTCCCGGTCGTGGCCCGCAAGGCCGGCGGGCATCATATCCGCCGCCTCCATCTCCACGTTGGTCATGACAATGTTGTAGCGCTCCACATGGGGGCTGCGGACAAACATGTCGGCGGCGCTCCAGTCGATGTCGATAACGGCGGACATGCCGATGCCGTTTATGGTTGGCCCGGTGAGGGTTAAGGCGTTTGCCACCGCCTTCTGGGTTACCTCTACCTGATGACTGGTGCCGGCATAAATCATAAACGAGGTCAGCGTTACCGCCAGGATGGCGGAAAACACCAGCAGCACCAGGATATTGCGGAACTTGTGCCGCCACAGGCTCCAGCCAGCCCTTTTTAAAAACATACCCATCCTTCCTTTCCAATTCTGTTTTCCGCTGCCTTCCCTGCCGCCCCCTTTTCTGCTTTGGCTAAATTTATAAAAATATTTCAATCTGTTAAATTTATTTTTATTATTTTCAGTATACCACGAAAAAAACCATTTGTAAAGGAAAAATCCTGCCGGAAAGCAGTCTCCCGCTTCCCAGGCCGCTTGCGATCCCGCCGCTTATATGGTATAATTTCATACAATCCAGAAACCAAAGGAAAGGGCGGTACCGGGGGCAAAGGGCTGTTTTCCCGGCTTTTTGCGCAGAACCGGATCGTGTGGCGATTATTATGGCAAAAGTAGCGGTGCGCCGCATTAACGAATGGGACGGGCCTTCCATGCTGAAAATTTATGCCCCCTATGTGGGGACGCCCCTGGCGCCGGAGGATGCCCTGCCAGAGCTGCAGGACTATATCCGGCGCATAGATACCTATACATATGGGCTGGGATGGCTGCTGTGCGAGATAGACTCCACCCCGGCTGGCTTCTGCCACCTGACGGAAAACCGGAATGATCCGGAAAATCTGTTCTCTGTGGAATTCCAGCTTTATGTTAAGGCAGAGTATCAGCGCATAGGCGTGGGCCGGGCCTTGTGGACGCTGATGCGGGACATGATGGAGCTGGGGAACCGACGGGAGGTTTTTGCCCGTATCGGCCTGCCCAACGAGACAGGCCGGGCCTTCTTTGCGGCTATGGGCTTTGTGCCCCAGGAGGAGGGCGGGCAGGTGCTGACAGCCCGGTATGCCCTGCGCCCCGCCGACCCGGAGGCCTTAAAGCCCACTAAGCCCTACTTGCTTTTAAACCATGAATATGAGGCTGCCCGGGAAAAGGCGGCGCTGCTGGTGCGGGCGTGATGCCGAAGCTGCCCCTCCGCAAAGCGGAGGGGCTTCCTAATTGGAACCGCGCTCTAAGGCTGCCCGGGAAAAGGCGGCGCTGCTGGTGGGGGCGCAGCCCCATGACGGATGGGTTTTTGCCCATCCGTTTCTTTTTTCCGGGAGCCGGGGGGAAGCGCCAGTCCCGGCAAAGCCGTTGGCAGCCTGGTGGCGGGGGGTATTTCCGGAAGATTGAAAATATTTTAACAAATTGTGTACAGAGCTACTTGTAAAAATCCCTGGGGTGTGCTATGATTTATTTGATTTTTGATAAAATGCGGAAGAAGGGCATTTTGTCAAAAAGAAGCCCCTCCTGCCTGCGGGTATAGCTTTTTGCAGGGAAAGGGAGGGCAGATTCGCCGGAGGGGGTTCCCCTTCGGGCCAGTTTAGCAGAAAACAGGGATGCCTTGAAAAGATTTCCCGTTTTTTGCTATAACACGCTTCATTATCATGTTTTTTTAATAATCTTGGGGGAAAGGAGGTCATTTTTATGAACGAACCCAGCTTTGTACAGGTTATCGCAATGGGACTCTGCACGGTTTTCGTGGTGCTGATCTGCCTCATTATCATCATCAAGATTATGGGCGCAATCATGACGAAGTTCACCGGCAACGCAGCCCCCGCCCCTGCCGCCGCACCGGCCGCGGCCCCCGCCCCTGTGGCGCAGGCTCCCGCCGCGGGAGGCAGCAAGCAGCAGGTTGTGGCTGCCATCGCGGCTGCCATTGCTGAAGACATGGGCGCGGACGTGAACCACATCAAGATCCATTCTATCCGCAAGCTGTGAGCCTGGCGTGCAGGCTGCAGCCAGAAGTTAAATTTGATTGAGAGGTAACTGGTATTATGAGAAACTATCATGTAAACGTAAACGGCACCGCTTATGAAGTTACAGTAGAAGAAGTAAAGGGCGGCGCCGCCCCTGTGGCCGCTCCCGCAGCCGCTCCTGCACCCGCGCCCGCCCCGGCCCCCGCAGCCGCTCCTGCCGGCGCCGGCGAGCAGGTTACCGCCCCCATGCCCGGCACCATCCTGGACGTGAAGGTTGCCGCAGGGCAGGCTGTGAAGTCTGGCCAGGTGCTGATGGTGCTGGAAGCCATGAAGATGGAAAACGAGATTATGGCCCCCAAGGACGGCACTGTTACAGCCGTTTCCGTCTCCAAGGGTTCCTCCGTGGAGAGCGGCACACTCCTGTGCACCATCGCCTGAGCGCGACCGGATGAAATCAAAAAATAAGGAGTGGAATCCATGGAAGCTATTATGAACTTCTTGCAGAGCACCGGCTTCGCCCTCATCGGGGAAAACCCCTTGAACCTGGTGATGATCGTCGTGGCCTGTGCGCTGCTGTACCTGGCTATCGTGAAAAAATTCGAGCCGCTGCTGCTTTTGCCCATTGCCTTTGGCATGCTGCTGACAAACCTGCCCGGCGCGGGCATGTATCATGCCGAGTATTTTGCAGACGGCGTTATCAACTGGGCAGAGCTTGGCACCGGGCACGGCGGCCTGATTGACTACCTGTATCTGGGCGTGAAGCTGGGCATTTATCCCTGCCTGATTTTCGTTGGCGTTGGCGCTATGACCGACTTCGGCCCGCTGATTGCAAACCCCAAGAGCCTGCTTCTGGGCGCTGCCGCCCAGCTTGGCATTTTCATCACCTACATCGGCGCCCACCTGATGGGCTTTACCGGCCCTGAGTCCGCCTCTATCGGCATTATCGGCGGCGCAGACGGCCCCACCGCCATTTACACCACTGCCACCCTGGCCCCCCATCTCTTAGGGCCTATCGCTGTGGCGGCATATTCCTACATGGCCCTGGTGCCGGTTATCCAGCCCCCCATCATGAAGGCCCTCACCTCCAAGGAGGAGCGCCGCATCAAGATGAGCCAGCTCCGCCCTGTTTCCAAGACGGAGAAGATCCTCTTCCCCATCATCGTCACCATTTTTGTCTCCTTCATGCTGCCCAGTGCAGCCCCCCTGGTGGGCTGCCTGATGCTTGGCAACCTGATGCGCGAGAGCGGCGTGGTTGACCGCCTGAGCAAGACGGTGCAGAACGAGCTGATGAACATTGTCACCATCTTCCTGGGCATTTCCGTAGGCGCTACCGCTACTGCCGCCAACTTCCTGAACCTGAAAACCCTGGGCATCCTGCTTATGGGCGTGGTGGCTTTTGGCATGGGCACTGCCGGCGGCGTGCTACTGGCAAAGCTGATGAACGTATTTGCCAAGGAGAAGGTAAACCCCCTGATTGGCTCTGCCGGCGTATCCGCTGTTCCCATGGCGGCCCGCGTGTCCCAGGTGGTAGGGCAGAAGGAGGATCCCTCCAACTTCCTGCTGATGCACGCCATGGGCCCCAACGTTTCCGGCGTTATCGGCTCTGCCGTAGCCGCAGGCGTGCTGCTGGCCCTGTTCGGCTAACCAGCGTGACGCTGGATCCGAGTCGCGCATCCGTGCGCTGCGCGCACTGCTGTTGTGGGTAAGGCAATGTTTTCCCCCGCGGGGGGCCTTGCAGATACACCACAGCCTTTGTAAAAACGGATGCCTTGCGGCGCGGAGGGAGCCTTTTAGGCGCCTTTCGGGCGGCGGGGTATTGAAATCATGAGAAAGGAAGGCGATGAATCGCATTATGGCTAAGAATCCTTTAAAGATCATGGACACCATCCTGCGTGACGCCCACCAGTCCCAGGCTGCCACCCGCATGAAGATTGAGGACATGGAGCCTATCCTGCCCGTACTGGACAGCATTGGGTTCTGGTCTTTGGAGTGCTGGGGCGGCGCTACCTTTGATGTGTGCATGCGCTTTTTAAATGAAGATCCCTGGGAGCGCCTGCGCACCCTGAAGAAGGGCCTGCCTAACACAAAGCTGCAGATGCTCCTGCGCGGGCAGAACCTTTTGGGCTACCGCCACTACGCTGACGATGTGGTGGAGGCTTTCGTGAAGAAGTCCATTGAAAACGGCATTGACGTGGTGCGTATTTTCGACGCGCTGAATGATCCCCGGAACGTCCAGGCCGCTGTGAAGTATGTAAAGGAATACGGCGGCATGGCGGAAGTGGCTATCAGCTACACCAAAAGCCCTGTTCACAATGAGGAATACTTTGTGAAGCTCTCTATGGAGCTGGAGAAGATGGGTGCTGACACCATCTGCATTAAGGACATGGCAAACCTGCTGCTGCCCTATGACGCTTATTCCCTGGTGAAGAAGCTGAAAGAGAACGTGGGCGTGCCTATCCATCTGCACACCCACAACACCACCGGCACTGGCGACATGACAAACCTCATGGCTGCCCAGGCCGGCGTGGACATTGTGGACTGCGCCCTGTCCCCCCTGGCAAACGGCACCAGCCAGCCCGCCACAGAGGCCATGGTGGCAACCCTGAAGGGCACCAGCCGCGACACAGGCCTTGACATGGAGAAGCTGTCTGAAGCCGCCGCCCATTTCCGGGGCGTGGCGGAGAAGCTGGACATCAACCCCAAGGTGCTGAAGGTTGACGTGAACACCCTGCTGTACCAGGTGCCCGGCGGCATGCTTTCTAACCTTATCTCCCAGCTTAAGCAGGCAAACGCCGAGGACAAATATTATGACGTGCTGGCTGAGGTGCCCCGCGTCCGCGAGGACTTCGGCTATCCCCCGCTGGTAACGCCTACCAGCCAGATTGTAGGCTCCCAGGCTGTTTTGAACGTGCTTTCCGGCGACCGCTACAAGATGGTGACCAAGGAGAGCAAGGGCCTGCTGCGGGGCGAATATGGCCAGCTTCCCGCGCCTGTCAATGAGGACGTGCGGAAGAAGGCCATTGGCGACGCGGAGGTTATCACCTGCCGCCCCGCCGATTTGCTGGAGCCTGAAATGGAGAAGCTGCGGGCCGAGTGCAAGGAAAAGGGCATTGGCCACTGCGAGGAGGACGTGCTGAGCTACGCCCTGTTCCAGCAGGTTGCCACAAAGTTCCTGGACTGGCGGGATCATCCCGAGAAGCGGGAAGCGCCCGCTCCTGCTACCGCTTCCAAGGCCCCGGCGGCAGCAAATGCTGTTGACAACTCCCCCCGCACCTTAGTGGTGGAGGACTTGACAAACGGCAATTTCTAAAACGCAATAGTCCTTTCGGCGGCACGGCTTCGGCTGTGCCGCTTTTTTATGAAAAAATTTTTTCAGGGGGCGAACCTTTCCCATGCCCGGGCCGTCTAATGGGTGTAAATGATAGTTAGGAAGCCCCGCGGCGAAAGCAATTCTGCGGGAGAAAAGAGGATGGGAAACATGGCGGAATCTATTGAAAAGCTGGTGAGAAGGGCAAAAAAGGGCGATCAGGAAGCCTTCATCGCGCTGATGGAGAGCCAGAAGCTTTCCATGAGCCGGATAGCCCTTTCTATCCTGCACAACGAGGAGGACGCGGCGGACGCCATCGGGGAGACGGTGCTGGCGGCTTTCTCCCAGCTATGCACCCTGCGGGAACCGAGGTTTTTTAAAACCTGGCTGACCCGGGTGCTGATACGCAACTGCTGCGACCTGCTGCGGGGCCACCGCCGCACCGCGCCCATGGAGGGCCTGGGAGAGGTGGCGGCAGAGTCCCCGGACTATGACAGGGCCATGGACGTGCGCCAGAGCCTTTCCCAGCTTGCGGAAAACGACAGGCTGGTGCTGACGCTTCACTACATGGACGGGCTGCGCATACGGGAAATCGCCTCCCTGTTGGGCGTGAAAGAGGGCACAGTGAAAACCCGGCTGATGCGCAGCCGGCAGCGGTTTAAGAAAATCTATCTGGGACAGGAGGGAGACTGCACATGAAGCATTTGCAGAGAGGAAACGAAGAAACCCGGCGGCTTCTCAAAGAACTGGAAATCCCGGCGGTTCCGGCGGCTGTGGAGAACAGGCTGCGCCGGATATATGCGGAACTGCCCGGGGAAATGCCTCAAACCTATGAGGGGCCTGTATACGGGACGGAAGATGACTTCGTGGAGGTGACGCCCTTTGAGGTGAAACCCATGCACCGGGCGGTGCGAGGGCTTCTGGGGGCCTGCGGGGCCATGGCGGCGGCAATGGTGCTGCTGATGGGGCTGAACACTGTGAATCCGGGCTTCACTGAAAGCCTGCCGGGCCTGGGGGGGCTGTTTGCCCAGATAAACGGCAAAAACCCCATGGGCACCAACTTAGACACTTATGACGATTTGGAGCAGGTGAGCCAGGTGGCCCTTGCAGAGCAGGACAGCGGCTATAAACTGACTGTGGACGAGGCCTTCTGCGACGGGAACTATGTATATTTCACCCTGGAGATGGAGTGCCCGGAAAGCGCGGCAGAATATGAAGCTATCTTCCCCTACAACAGGGCAGGCTCCCTCTCCCAGGAGGATGAACCCTATGCCCCTGCAAGATATACCATAAACGGCACTGTGACAGGCGCAGAAAGCAGTGGCCTAACCGGATCCCCGGCAGAGGGGAAAATCGGCCTTGCCTATGCCCTCCCCGTCCGCGGCGGGGAAATGCCGGAAAACGGGGAGAAGGTTACTGTGGAGATGTCCATCCCGGCGCTGGAGGCCCACTATGGAAAGGGCCATGAGAAGTATGCCACCCCAGATTATATCCCCGTAGGCTTTGAGGCGGAATTTGAGGTGACTGTGAACACCAGCCATAACCACATCAGCGTGGGAGAGGGCCAGGACAACGGCGTGAGCGTCAAAGAAGTGGAGAGTACGCCGGGGTATATCAAGATAAAGATCGAGTCCCCCATGTGGGGCTATGAGGGCGAGGAAATGTACCATTTCGGCATTGTGAAGGGCATTCCCAACGAGTGCTTCCTCTACACCGAGGACGGCCAGGAGCTGGCGCGCAACTCCAATTTTTGGGAGGAAGACCCCAAATTGGCGGGGGCGAAGCAGGGCGAACATGACTGGCCCAAGAAGGGCGAGATGCTGGAGCATACCCTTGGCTTCAACGGCGCCCCGGCAGACTGCAAAAAGGTGAAGCTGCGCATATTTGATAACAGCCTGTTTAACTGGCAATACGACTCCCAAGGCGCCCCCAAGCCCAAGCTGTTTACCGAGCTGACCATTGACCTGGAAACCGGGGAGGCCGTGCCCAGCGACACCTATCTGGCGGAGGGCTTTGTGAAGACCGACATGGAGGAATATATCAACACCCAGCACACCCCGGATATCACCGGAGGATATATGATGGGCTCTGGCGGCATAGAGCCTTACCGCTATGTAGACCGCCATTCCTATGGCGCTGACGCGGAAACCGACCTCAACGGCTGGACCCACCAGGCAGACTTATACTGCGGCGTGGACGACCCGGATCTGGAACTGCGATTCTACCGGGGCGGCGAGCTGCTGGGCACCATGAGCACCCCGGCCATGGACAAATGGGAAAAGACCGAATATGGCACGTACCACTACACCGATGAAAACGGCCGCGACCTCTATATGAGCGACTGTGCCGACCTGCGGGAAACCATGCAGTTTATGGAATATCCCGCCGGGCCGAAGTGGGCCATCAGTTTCCGGTTCTATGTGGATGAGCCGGTAGACCCCCAGTGGGAAGCGGAGAACAACCAGTTTACTGACCGGATAGAGGTTGTGAAGAAGAGCACCGGCGAGGTGCTGGCGGATAACCCGGTTGGCGGGCAAGTGTTTGGCAGCGTGAAAAGCCAGGCAAACTAAACCTAAATAAAGGGCAGGCCCCCAGTTGGGGGCCTGCTTTTTTTGAAAGGAATTCCCTTGCAACTGTAAGAAAAAAGCGCTATACTGATTAGAAAACGGGAAAGGGAAGGTATGGGGCGCAGATGGGGATTCGGGTGAAGGAACGGGAGACGAAAATTTTAGAGCTGCTTGCCAAAGAGAAAAAGCTGGAGGTGGCGGCCCTGGCCCAGGTGCTGGGGGTTTCCAGCGTGACGGTGCGCAAGGATTTGGACACGCTGGAAGAAAAGGGGGTGCTGCGGCGGGAGCATGGCTATGCCCTCTTAAAAAGCGAGGACGATCTCTCCAGCCGTCTGGCCTACCACTACGCCTGCAAGGGGCGGATTGCCAAACGGGCGGCGGCGCTGGTGGCGGACGGGGAGACGGTGATGATTGAAAGCGGAAGCTGCTGCGCCTTGCTGGCAGAGGAAATCTGCACGTCCCGGCGGGACGTGACCATTGTGACAAACAGCGCCTTTATCGCGGGCTTTGTGCGGCAGAAGCCCCATGCCTATGTGGTGCTGCTGGGGGGCGTATACCAGAACGACGCGCAAGTGATGGTTGGCCCTCTGGTGGCCCAGGGCGCCCAGGGCTTTTTTGTAAACAGGCTGTTTATCGGCACAGACGGCTATACCCCCCGGATGGGCTTTACCAACAGCGACCACCTCCGGGCGCAGGCTGTGCGGGACATGGCGGCACAGGCCGGGCATGTGGCGGTGCTGACGGAAAGCGAAAAGTTCACCCGCCATGGGGTGGTGCCCTTACAGCTTGGAGGGGCGGTGGATCTGCTGGTGACAGACGACGGCCTGCCTGAGGAATCCCGGCTGGCCCTGGGGCGGGAGGGAGTGGAAGTCCTCACCGTGGCCCGGGAGGGAAGGCTATGACATATGGGAAGGTGGTGAAGGGGACGTTTTTAGCCCGGCCCAACCGCTTTATCGCCCTGGTGGAGACAGGCGGGCAGGTGGAAACCTGCCACGTGAAAAACACAGGGCGCTGCCGGGAGCTGCTGGTGCAGGGGGCTGCGGTGTATCTGGAGGAGAGCGGGAACCCTAAGCGGAAAACACGGTTTGACCTGATTGCCGTGGAAAAGGGGGAAAGGCTTATCAACATGGACAGCCAGGCCCCCAACAAGGCAGCGGCGGAATATCTGCCCGCCCTTCTGCCCGGCTTAACCCTCCTGCGGCCGGAAACCGTTTTTGGCTCCTCCCGGTTCGATTTTTACGCCGAAGCGGCAGGGGAAAAATGGTTCGTGGAGGTGAAGGGGGTCACCCTGGAGGAGGACGGAGTGGTGCTGTTCCCAGACGCGCCTACGGAGCGGGGGGTGAAGCACCTGCACGAGCTGTGCGCCGCCTTGGAGGCGGGCTACCGGGCCATGGCGCTTTTCATCGTGCAGATGGCGGACGTGGCCTATTTTACGCCTAATTCCCGCACCCATCCGGCCTTTGCCCAGGCCCTCCGGGAGGCGCAGGCAAAGGGGGTAGCCCTCCACGCGGTGGACTGCCTGGTTACCCCCTCCTCCCTTACGGCCCGCCGCCCGGTGGAAATCCGCCTGCCATAAAAGCGCTCCCTATGCCGGACCGCATAGGGGGCGCTTTTGGGGGATAAAGGACAGGAAGATTGTGAGGTATGTGTTCCGCCACTCCATGCTGCCCCAGATTACAGGCCTGGATCGGGTCTTTAACCCCCAGCTACGGGATTAAGCCCTGCCTGCGCCCCGGAGTGCAGCCTCTATAATATATTTCAAAGCGAGACGGCCTAAAAAGCCGCCCCGCTGTTTTTCTGCCCTGCTTATGGGGGGTGGGGGCAGCTGCCAAAAAAACCACCAAAAAAAGCAGAATAAAATTGGATGGAGTGAAGCCGGATTTTTTACGGGAAGGCTACCATTTTACCCCAAAACGTGGTATACTATATGTATAAATAGCCTGGGTATTCACGAAATTATGAGAAAATGCAAGGAGTTATGAAAAGATTATGTGTATAGGAGGGTTGTGCAAATGTATGAAATCGGCGAATTGGTGCTGTATGGCAGCACTGGCGTGTGCAGGGTCAGTGAAATCAAAACCCAGGATTTTCCCAGCACAGGAGAGAGGCGGCTGTATTATGTGCTGAAGCCCCTGTACCAGTCCTGCGTTATCTCTGTGCCGGTAGATTCGGACAAGGTGTTTATCCGTCCTATTATCTCGAAAGACGAGGCGGAGCGGCTTATCAGCCTGATACCCGGGCGCAAGTGCGAGGCGTATCACAACCGTGCCACCCGGGAGCTGGCACAGCATTATGACACCATGCTGAAATCCCACAAATGCGAGGATCTTATCGACCTGACCATGTCCATCTACGCGAAAAAGGAGAATATGCACCGGCAGAAGCGGCGCTTTGGCACTGTGGACGAACGCTTCCTCAAACAGGCGGAGGATTTGCTCTTCGGAGAGCTGGCCGCCGCCCTGGAGATCCCCCGCAGCGAAGTGCGGGGCTATATTACGGCCCGGGTGACGGACGCGGAAAAGGCGGGGTGATCCCTGTCGGCATGTCCGGGAAAAGTGAAACCAGGCGGCGTTTTGCGCAGCCTGGTTTTTTATGCCCGTTCTTCCTAGTTCTTTTCCAGCTCCAACAGGAAGCGTTTGGCGGGAAGCCCGCCGCCGTATCCGGTGAGGGATCCGTTTTTGCCGATAACCCGGTGGCAGGGGATGAAGATGGAAATGGGGTTGTGATGGTTGGCAGAGCCTACGGCCCGGACAGCCTTGGGAGAGCCTGCCAGCAGGGCTATATCCTGGTAGGTGCGGGTTTCCCCATAGGGGATTGTCAGGAGGGCCTGCCACACCTTTTCCTGAAAAGGCGTGCCCCGGGGCTTCAGCGGAAGGGCAAACTCCCTTCTCCCACAGGCAAAATATTCCTCCAGTTGGCGGCGGGCTTCTTTTAGCAGGGGCGTTTCCTCTTCTATGGCGCCGGGGAAGGATACGCGCCCAAAAAGCAGGTGGGTAACGGCGCCGTCCTCCGCCGCCAGGGTCAGCTCCCCTATGGGAGACTGGCAGTACAGCACCTGGGCGCTCATGGCTTTTCCTCCCGCCGGGCGCGCTTCTCCAGCCAGGACACCGCATAGGAGCAGGAGGCCCCCACCTTCCAGCCCTGGGCTTCAATGGCGGCAACAGCCTCTTCCATCAGCTTCCTCGCCACCCCCTGGCCCCGGAGGCTTTCGTGGACAAAGGTGTGGTCTATAACAGCCACGCCTTCTTTTTCCGGAAAGGTGATTTCTGCCAGCAGGGCGCCGTCTGGCCCGGCGGCATAGATCCGGTTTCGTTCATGGTGAAATTCCATAGCTTTCCCTCCTTGGGGGTGTTTCGGGAGTGTCCAAGGCGCATGTGCCGCCTCCGGCGGTTTAGGGGCTTTGCCCCTAAAGACCCCACCACCTTTGAAAAGGTGGACGAAACTTTTGTGTTTCACAAATGTTTTTAAATATTCGCTTTGGATACTTCCAGGTGTCGTTTCTTTATTAAGGCTCATGTGCCTTGTTCTTCCGCTAAAACCCCGGTGCAGAATTCCTCTTCTGCTGCTGTGAGCAGAACCGGCAGCACCTTCCCTGACAGGGGCCGGGAGGACTGCACCCGGACGGGGGTGTACTGGGGGGTGTGGCCTTCATAGATCTGCCCCCCTGTTTCCTGTTCAAAGAGCACAGGATAGATTTTGCCCAACTGGCCCTGGTAATATGCCTGCTGGCCTACCCGGGCCGCCGCCGCCATGGTTTTGCTGCGGGACTCCTTCACTGGGGCGGGCACCTGGCCCAGGGCGTTATACGCTTTGGTGCCGGGCCTGCGGGAATAGGCAAACACATGAACCCGGGCAAAGCCTATATCCTCTACAAACCGGAGGGATTCCTGAAACTCCTCCTCCGTCTCCCCGGCAAAGCCCACCATCACGTCTGTGGTGATGGCGCAGCCGGGAAAGGCTTCCCGCAGATCCGCCACAATCTTCCTATATTCCGCCGGGGTATAGTGGCGGTTCATCCGGCGCAGCGTCTCCTCGCAGCCGCTTTGCAGGGACAGGTGGAACTGGGGGCACAGCTTTTCCTGGGCGGCAAACCGCTTTATTACCGGGGGCGTAAGCTGTTCCGGCTCTAAAGAACCCAGCCGCACCCGGCAGATGCCCTCCACCCCGCAGACGGCTTCCACCGCGTCGCACAGGTGCAGGCCTATATCCTGCCCATAGGCGGGGAGGTTGATGCCGGTGAGCACGATTTCCTGATAGCCCCGGCCTGCCAGCAGCCGGGCTTCCTCCCGGATGTCGGAAAGGGGCTTGGAGCGCACCCGGCCCCTGGCATAGGGGATAATGCAGTAAGAGCAGAAGCGGTTGCAGCCGTCCTCAATTTTCAGGAAAGCCCTGGTGCGCCCCTGCAGCCCGGAAACTGACAGCTTCTCAAAGCCCTCTCCCGGGCTGTGGGCCTGGATGTCCACCACCCGCTGCTTGGTGGAAAGGTATTCCAGCACCCGGGGCAGCAGCGCCCGGCGGTTGGCTGTGCCCAGCACCACGTCCGCTTCCAGGAAGGCCTCCGCCTCCCCGGGAAAAGCCTGGGGCCAGCAGCCTGTAAGCACTGCCACAGCCCCGGGGTTCTGCTTTTTCGCCCGCCGCAGGGCCTGCCGGGCCTTCTGGTCGCTTTGGGCTGTAACGGTGCAGGAGTTTACCACCACCACATCGGCCTGCTCCTCCCTTTCCGCCGGCTGGAAGCCCCCCTGCTCCATGGACTCCAGCATGGCCTCGGACTCGTATTGGTTTACCTTACAGCCCAGGGTTACGAATTTTACCTTCAAGAATTATTCCTCCGGCGGGAAGGGGGGCCAGCCCATTTTGCGCTGCCCAAGCAGGTGGAAATGGAGGTGCTGCACGCTCTGCATCCCGTCTTCCCCGCAGTTGTTGATGACCCGGAAGCCCTTTTCCAGGCCCAGCTCTCCTGAAAGCTTTGCTATCACCTCAAAGATATGGGCCACAACGCCGCTGTTTTCCGGGGTTATCTCCTGGGCCGAGGCGATGTGGGCCTTGGGGATGACCAGCACATGCACCGGGGCCTGGGGCTCCAGATCATGGAAAGCCAGCACCATTTCATCCTCATACACTTTCCTGGAGGGGATTTCCCCTGCCGCTATTTTACAGAAAATGCAATCTTTCATACATTACCGTCCTTTCTGGCTGGGGCGCCGCCCCAAACCCCGCTTAGGGAAAATTTTTACAAAAATTTTCCCTAAGAACCTTTCAAAAACTTTTCTCGCACAGGGGGCATATAGTTGTGGTTTACCCAAGCTGCTTCTTCACCAGCCCCGGCACAGCCGCCAGGGCTTCGTCCAGCTTGGTCTGGTCCTTGGCACCTGCCATGGCGAAATCGGGCCTGCCGCCGCCGTTGCCGCCGGTGAGCATGGCAACCTCCTTCACAAGCTGCCCGGCCTTCAGGCCCTTTTCCTGGGCCGCCTTGTTGCAGGCCGCCGCCAGGGAGGCCTTGCCTCCGGCAATCCCCGCGAACACGGCTGCCAAAGGCTCTTCGTATTCCTTGGCCTTGTCGCACAAGGCCCGCAGGGCGTCTGGGGCTGTGCCGGAAAGCAGGGCGAACACTACCTTTATACCCGCCACCTCCTGGGCATTCTGGAACACGCCCTGGAGGTTTGCTTTGGCAACCTGCTGGTTCAAGGCTTCGATCTGCTTATCCTTTTCCTTCATCTCCCCCATAAGCTGCTTGGCCCGGATGGGCAGCTCCGCCGGGTTGGGGGTTTTCAGGGCGTGGGCGGTTTCCAGCAGGGTGACGTTCTGGGCGGTGAGCATCCCCAGCACGCCGCTGCCGGTAACAGCCTCGATGCGCCGCACGCCGGACGCCACGGAGGACTCGGAGACAATTTTAAAAAGCCCCAGCTTGGCGGTGTTGTCCATGTGGGTGCCGCCGCAGAACTCCCGGGAGAAGCCGTCGGTGACAGAGGCCACCCGCACCACGTCCCCGTATTTCTCCCCGAACAGGGCCATAGCCCCGCTCTTCCTGGCTTCCTCAATAGGCATTTCTTTCACTTCCACAGGAACAGCCTTTAAAATCTCCTCGTTGACCAGGATTTCCACTGCCGCCAGCTCCTCGGGGGTCATGGCGGAGAAATGGGTGAAGTCGAAGCGAACCTCTTTTTCGTTGACAAGCTGCCCCGCCTGCTCTACATGGCCGCCCAGCACCTTGCGCAATGCGGCCTGCAACAGGTGGGCGGCGGTGTGGTTGCGCATAATGGCGGCCCGGCGCTTTTCGTCCACACGGGCTGTGACCTTATCCCCTGCCGCAAGAGCACCCTGGGTTACAACAGCCCGGTGCAGGAACACCCCCTGGTGCCGGGTGGTGTCCACCACGTCCATGGAAAGGCCCTGGGCCGCGATTTCGCCGCTGTCGCCCACCTGGCCGCCGCTTTCCCCATAGAAGGGGGTTTGGGAGAGCACTACGGACACTTCCGCCCCTTCCCCGGCGGACTCTACCCGCTGCCCGCCCTGGATGATGGCTATCACCTCTGCCTGGGTTTCCAGTTCGCTATACCCGGTGAACTCTGTGGCGGCAAGGCCTGCGGCGGCAGTGCCCTCGCCCTTCCAGGCGTCGGCCCCGGCATCCTTCCGGGCGCTGCGGGCACGCTCCTTCTGCTCCTTCATCAGCTCCCGGAAACGCTCCTCGTCTACGTCCATGCCCCGCTCTGCCAGGATTTCCCGGGTCAGATCCAGGGGGAAGCCATAGGTGTCGTTTAAGGTGAAGGCGTGTTCCCCGGAAAACACCTTGGAATCTGCCTTGTCGATAAAGGAATTGAGCAGGGCAAGGCCCTGGTCGATGGTTTTCAGGAAGCTTTCCTCCTCAAAGCCGATGATTTTCCGGATGGTTTCCCGCTTCTCCCGCAGCTCGGGATAGGCCTTTTCGTTTTCCTGTATAACAGTGTCAGCCAGCTCTGCCAAAAACAGGCCGTTTACCCCCAAAAGCTTCCCATGGCGGGCGGCCCGGCGGAGCAGGCGGCGCAGCACATAGCCCCGGCCCTCGTTGGAAGGCAGCACGCCGTCGCCTATCATAAACACAGTGGATCGGATGTGGTCGGTGATCACCCGCAGGGATATGTCGGACTTTGCCTCCTGGCCATAGGCCACGCCGGAGATTTCGCTCATGCGCTTCATAATGTTCTGCACAGTGTCCACCAGGAAGAGGTTGTCTACCCCCTGCATAACGCAGGCCAGGCGCTCCAGACCCATGCCGGTGTCGATGTTCTTCTGGGCAAGGTCTTCATAGCGGCCCTCGCCGTCGCTGTTAAACTGGGAGAACACCAGGTTCCAGATTTCCACGTACCGGTCGCATTCGCAGCCTACGCCGCAGCCAGGCTTGCCGCAGCCATGCTCTTCCCCACGGTCGAAATAAATTTCCGAGCAGGGGCCGCAGGGGCCGGAGCCATGCTCCCAGAAATTGTCCTCTTTGCCCATGCGCTTCATGTGGCTTTCCGGCACGCCGATTTCCTTTGTCCAGATGTCCCAGGCCTCATTGTCGGTTTCAAAGACGGTGACGTACAGCTTTTCCTCCGGCATCTCCAGCACCCGGGTGAAGAACTCCCAGGCCCAGGAGATGGCTTCCCGCTTGAAATAGTCGCCAAAGGAGAAGTTGCCCAGCATCTCGAAGAAGGTGCCATGGCGGTCTGTGATGCCCACGCTGTCGATGTCCGGGGTGCGGATGCACTTCTGGCAGGTGGTGACCCGGCGGCGGGGCGGCTCTGCCTCCCCGGTGAAATACTTCTTCATGGGCGCCATGCCCGCGCCGATAAGCAGGAGGCTGTTATCCCCCTGGGGGATCAGCGAGAAGCTGGGAAGGCGCAAATGATCCTTTGACTGGAAGAAGGCGAGATATTTTTCCCGCAATTCGTTTAATCCTGTCCACTGCATGTGTAATCAGCCTTTCTAAAAAGATTATTGGATTGACAGAAAACATAATACAAAGTAAAATAAAGATAAACTAAGAGAAAAGGAGGCCCTTGTATGCCTATAGAAAGAGAACTCATTATGTACCAAAAGGCCACTGTACTCGACCTGCTGGAAATCCTCAAACAGGATCCGGAAAAGACATATACTGTCGATGAGCTGGAAAAAATGATGTTTGCATATCTGAAGGGCCTGGAGCAGAAGTGAGCAAAGGGGCGGGGCAACCCGCCTTTTTTATTTTTCCTTCCGGAAATACTCTATGCCCATGATGGCAAGCCCCAGCAGGAGCAGCAGACCGCCCAGAACCACAGGCCACACCATATGGCACTCCAGCATGGAAGTGCCGAAGCGGCCCGGCGGGGTTGACCATTCAGTGACGTTTTGCACGTTGGCCGCGGCGGCAAAGAAGCCCGCCAGACACCAGAGGGAGCCGATGAGGGATAAAAAGCCGCCGATAAGCACCTTTTTCATCAGTCTTCCTCCCCTCTGTGCCGCAGGTACTCCATAAATCCCCAGGCAAGGGTAAAGCACAAAGCCATGTGCAGCAAGGCCCAGGCTGTGCCCAGCAGCCCTAAAAGAAATTTTTTCATATACTTCCCTCCCTAAATTGTTAATATAAAACTGTATCCCATTCCCCTGCCCTGCGGCGGGGGAATTCTTTCCTGCCCATTGTTTGTGCAGAGGCAAAAATAAAACAAGCCTGCCTGTCCACATGGGACGGGCAAGCCCGCGGTACCACCCAAATTGCAGCCTGATCGCCCTCTTAAAAGCTGTGCATTCTGCCTCTTTGTCCCCGTTAACGCCGGGAAACGCCGGTGCTCCTCACACCGGTGCGCCTGTGCCGCTGGCACAGAAAGGGCGGCCTGCCCTTCCCCTCCTACGGCTTTTCACCAGCCAGCCGTCTCTCTGCAATCGGGCAAAAGGCATCTTCCCTGCGCTTTTTCTGTATTTCTTTCCTATTATAGCCGCATCCCGCCCCGGTGTCAATGGTTTGGCACTCATTTTTGCCTGCCGCGGCCTATATATATGGATACAGGGGGTGGCTATCCATATGAAGAAGAAACCAAAGGGCTTTTTTGCCCTTGTGAAAATCAACCTGAAAATGGCGGGGCTGGGAATTTTGTGCCTGGCGCTGGGGGCAGGGGCCTTTATGGCTGCCGCCGCTTCGGAGGGGGTGGAAGTGCCGGTGGTGATGTACCACTCCATGCTAAAGGATCCGGCCCGGCACGGCCAGTATGTCATCTCCCCGGAGGAGTTTGAAAACGATTTGCGGTATCTGCAAAGCCATGGCTATACCACCATCCTCATTGAGGATCTTATCGCCTACACCAAAGGAGGCTCCCTGCCGGAAAAGCCTGTGCTGCTCACCTTTGACGACGGATACTACAGCAACTACCTATACGCCTTCCCTTTGGCCCAGAAATACAACAGCAAATTTGTCATTTCCCCCATAGGCCGCTATACGGATCTCTACACCGACACCCCGGACGAAAGCGCCTACTATTCCCACTGCACCTGGGAAGAGCTGAAGGAAATGGCAGACTCCGGGCTGGTGGAGGTGCAGAACCACAGCTATGACCTGCACCAGAGCAAAAAAGGGGCGCTGGGGGTGAAGAAGCTTCCCGGGGAATCGGAGGAGCAGTACCGCCAAAGGCTTATGGGGGATTTGAACGAGGCCCAGCGGGCCATAACGGAAAAGGGGGGAATTGCCCCTCCCACGGCCCTGGCCTACCCCTTTGGGGCCATGAGCAAGTCTACCCCTGGCATTGTAAAGGAAATGGGGTTTTTGTGTACCCTCTCCTGCGAGGAAAAGGTGTGCCGGGTGACAAGGGATCCCAATTCCCTGTTTGAGCTGGGGCGGTTCCTGCGATATTCCGGCATAAGCTCCCAGGAATTTTTTGAAAAGAGGATGGGCCTTAAGGGATAGATGTTTAATTTTAGGGTCAACCCCTTTTTTAAAAGGGGTTGCAGGGTTCTTAGGGGCGAGGGCTGCCAATGGCAACCGTCTCGAGCCGACCGAGCCGGCAGGCGAGACTCGGAGTCCCTAAGCCGCCGGAGGCATACACAGGAGGGGAGATACATGGGAGAACTGATTTGCGGGGTGCTGTGGGGTTGGCCTACCCTGGCCCTGATTTTGTCTGCCGGGGCCTATTTTTCCTATGAAACCTGCTTTTTCCAGGTGCGCAGGGCGGGACGCTGGCTGAAAGCAGCCCTGTGCTGCCGGAAAGAAGCCCGCGGCGGGGTCAGCCAGTTCCAGGCCCTCACTGCCGCCCTGGCAGGCTCCATTGGCACAGGGAACATTGTGGGGGTGGCCGCTGCCATTATGGCAGGAGGGCCGGGGGCGCTTTTCTGGATGTGGGCCTCCTCCCTGCTGGGGATGATGACGGTTTTCATGGAAAACTATCTCTGCGCCCGGTTTAAGCCTGTAAGGGGACGGGGCACGGGAGCTTTGCGCTACATAGAAAAGGCGGGGAAATACGGCGGGGCGCTGGCCCTGGTCTATGCCGCCGGGTGCTGCCTTTCCTCTTTGGGCATGGGCAACATGGTGCAGATGCACGCCTTCCGGGCCGCCTGGGAGGATCTGGGCGGTCCCGGCTGGGCGGCGGCCCTTCTGGCGGGAGCGGCGCTCTTTTTCGTGGCCCGGGGCGGGCTGGGGTTTGCTGTGAAGATAACGGAAAAGCTGGTGCCTGCCATGACCATGCTCTTTATGGGCGCGTCCCTTTTTGTGCTGTGGGTTTTCCGGGAAAACCTCCCTGCCGCTTTATCCTCTATATGGGAAAGCGCCTTTTCCCTGCGGGCCGGGGCCGGAGGGACGGCGGGGATGGTGCTTGCCATGCAGGCCGGGATTTCCCGGGGGGTGTTTACCAACGAAGCGGGCCTGGGCAGCTCTGCCTTTGCCTATGAGGAGGTGGAGGGCCGCGCCCCGGCAGAGCTGGGATATATGGGGATTTTCCAGGTGTTCCTGGACACCCTGGTGATGTGTACGGTGACAGGGCTGTGCATCCTGTGCTGCCCGGCCCCTGGCCTTTCCGGGGCGCAGCTTACCTTTTACCCCTTTGAGCAGGCTATGGGGATTTGGGGCCGCTGGGCCGTATCCCTGTGCACAGTGCTTTTCGCCTTTGCAACCTCGGTGGCCTGGTGCTGTTACGGGAGGAGCGGCCTGTTCTACCTTACCCGGGGCAGGGGGCGCACAACCTTTGCCCTGGCCTTTGCCGGGGCTGCTGTGGCAGGGTGTGTGCTGCCTTTGGAAACCCTGTTCCGCTTTGGGGACGCCTGCAACGGCCTGATGGCCCTGCCCAACATCTGCGCCCTGTTCCTCCTTTCCAAAAAGGGGCTTTCCTGGCTGGGCCAGGAGGAAAAGGGGTAGCGGAAAAAGAGGCGCATCCCCCAGCCTGACGGCCAAAAGGGTGCGCCCCGGTTTTTCTATCCTCTTTTCAGGAGCACTCCCTTATGCCCCCTGCTTTTTGCCGTGGATGGTTTTCATGGCAAACAGGGTGCCCACCATCAGCAGGATGGAGACGGGCAGGGCGATAAGGGCATTGGGCACAAAGCCCGCGAACAGGTAGGACACAAAGCTGACAGCCGCCGCTGTGATGGCATAGGGCAACTGGGTGGACACGTGATCCACGTGGTCGCACTGGGCGCCGGCGGAAGCCATGATGGTGGTGTCGGAAATGGGGGAGCAATGGTCGCCGCAGACAGCCCCCGCCATGCAGGCGGACACGCACACCACGCCCAGGGGATCGGTCAGGGGGAACACGCTGAGGGTGATGGGGATGAGGATGCCAAAGGTGCCCCAGCTTGTGCCAGTGGCAAAGGCCAGGAAGCATCCGATGAGGAACACCACAGCAGGCAGGAAAGCCTGGAAAGCCCCGGCAGAGCCTTTTACTACGCCTTCCACAAACACCTTGGCGCCCAGGGAATCTGTCATAGCCTTCAGCGACCAGGCAAAGGTGAGGATGAGGATGGCAGGCACCATGGCCCTGAAGCCCTCAGGGATGCAGTCCATGGTCTGGCGGAAGGTCATGGTTTTGCGCAGGCAGTAGTACAAAATGGTGAAGGCCAGGACAAAGACAGAACCAAGCATCAGGCCTACAGAGGCGTCGGAACCCGAGAAAGCCTCCACAAAGGACGCGCCCTCAAAGAAGCCGCCGGAATAAATCATGCCCACAACGCAGGAGATGATCAGCACAACAATGGGCAGCACCAGATCCAGCACGATGCCCTTCTCCTCTTCCTCCTCCCCGGCTGCGCCCGCATAGGGGTTTTTGCCGCCCCACAGGTCGCCATCATTTTGGGCGCTGCGCTCGAACCGAGCCATGGGGCCAAACTCCATCTTCATCACTGCCATGCCAATCATCATGACAATGGTGAGGATGGCGTAAAAGTTAAAGGGGATGGCCTTGATAAACAGGCTGAGGCCGTTGCCGTCCTCCACATAGCTGGCCACAGCCGCCGCCCAGGAGGAAACCGGGGCGATAATGCACACAGGCGCGGCGGTGGCGTCGATGAGATAAGCAAGCTTTGCCCGGGACACCTTGTGCTTGTCCGTTACAGGGCGCATAACAGAGCCTACGGTGAGGCAGTTGAAATAGTCATCGATAAAGATAAGTACGCCCAGGGCCACAGTGGCAAGCTGCGCGCCCACCCGGCTTTTGATGTGCTGCGCGGCCCAGCGCCCGAAGGCGGCGGATCCGCCGGCCTTGTTCATCAAAGCCACCATGGCACCCAAAATTACCAGGAACACCAGGATGCCGATGTTGTACCCATCGGACAGCACGCTGACAATGCCTCCCTGGAACACGTGGAGCACAGTGCCCTCAAAGGAATAGGCGGAATAGAGCAGGCCGCCTATGACAATGCCCACAAACAGGGAGGAGTACACCTCCTTGGTGATAAGGGCCAGGGCAATGGCGATGACCGGGGGCAGCAGCGCCCAGGCGGTGCCATAGAACCCGCCCCCCTCCGCGGCGCTCTCACCGTTTCCGGCAAGCAGGGGGCCTACAAACACTGCCACCAGGATAACCGCCAGCAGCACCCCCTTGATAAGGTTTGCTTTCTTCATGTTTTTCCCTCTCTCATGCAAAAAGTCATGACATACTCTGTCATGACTTCACAAAAAGGCATATGAATCACAACAGCGCTCCGCCCTCCCTGCAAGGAAGGCGACAGTCTGCGGGATCTTCTCCCGCAGCCCGGCAAAAGGAGCTGGGCGCTCCTTAGCCTCGGCGGCATCCCCTTTCCGCTTCCACCCCTGCCCGGGGCCTGCTGGAAACGTACTCTTGTCAGCCGCGCCTCTATCATGCTTATGCTTATCATACCCCCTCCCGCCCCGCTTGTCAAGCGGGATTTGGGGAAATTGGCAGGCAGGAAGGGCATGAGGCAATATCTCCGGGTTCGGGAACACCTGGAAAGCAAAAATCCCCCGGCCCAGGGGGCCAGGGGACATGCTTACTGCCGGCAGATGCAGGGAAGATTACCGTAAAAGCTCTTCCGGGGACTTTTCAATCCGGGGGCTTTCCAGCTTTTCAATCCACTGGGCAGGCGCAACCCACCGCACAGCGTTTTCAATAATCTTCACAATAATGGGATTGTGATAGGAGGGGAATGTCTCGTGGCCCGGCTGGAAATAGAAAATCTTGCCGTTGCCCCGGGTCCAGGTGGCGCCGCTGCGGAACAGCTCGCCGCCCCTGTACCAGTTGGTGAAGAGCAGATCGTCCGGCTTGGGGATATCGAAAGGCTCACAGTACACCTCTTCCCGCTCCAGCTCAAAGGTTTCAGGGACGCCCTGGGTGATGGGATGGATCGCGTTCATCTTGTAAACCCGGGTGAAGTCCACTTCCCGCCATTTCAGGTTGCCACTGGTGCCCAGGAGATACCGGAAGGGCTTGGAGAGGTGGGCAGAGTGCAGGCCGATGAAGCCCATGCCCCGCTGCACCCGGGCCACAACCTTATAGGCCAGCTCGTCAGGCACGGCATGGTGGGCGATGTGCCCCCACCAGATAAGCACGTCGGTCTTGTCCAGCAGTTCATCCGGCAGGCCGTATTCCGGATCAAAAAGGCTGGTGTAAGTAACGTTCATGTCCTCGTTCTGGTTCAGGGTGTTGGCCAGGGTCTTCAGGTGGCCGTCCGGGTACACCTCTTTAATTTCGGCTACGTTCTTCGCGATTAAGGCCTCCAGGTGGCCCTTGCGCTCTTCCGGGATGCCTGCGGGCATAAACTCGGGACGGAGTTCCCCCCGCTCCTCCACTGCCTCATACCATACGGTTACATTAATCATAGCTGTTCATTCCTTTCAAGGATAGTTAAGGGCTTGCGCTGAAAAACAGCGGGCGCTTTGAAATGTTTCCCGCTTTTATCAGGCAGCCCCAAATGCACTATATAGATTATACACCAAAGGGCAGGCAGGCTGCAACTGGTTTTTGTGAAAATTTTCTTGTACGAAGGCAAATCTCCCGCCTGGCCCGCGCCCTCTCTACGGAGCGTAGGTTGCAGGGGGCTGGCTGTTTTGTTATAGTACATACAGGTTGAAACCAAACTCTTGAAAAGGAGCGCGAAGCTTTATGAATCACTATGTAGCAGGGGCCGCTGTTAAGGCCCTGCGGGAAAAGAAGGGGCTGACACAGGCCCAGCTTGCGGAAATACTGGCGGTCAGCGACAAAGCCGTTTCCAAATGGGAAACAGGCCGGGGCCTGCCGGATATATCCCTGCTGGGGCCGCTGGCGCAGTCGCTGGGCGTCTCCATTCCGGAGCTGCTGTCCGGCGAAACCATTACTAACCGGAACAGAACCGCCAATATCCTGCGCTCAAAATTTTATGCCTGCCCGGTCTGTGGCAACACCATCCACGCCACAGGCGAGGCCATGGCAGCCTGCTGCGGCATCACCCTGCCGCCGCTGGATCCGGAGGAGCCAGATGAAGCCCACGCCTGCAGCGTGGACTATGTGGAGGACGAAATTTTTGTCACCATCAGTCATCCCATGGAGCGGGAACACCATATCTCCTTCATTGCCTATGTCACCATGAACCGCGTGGACATGGTAAAGCTGTATCCAGAGGGGAACGCTGAGGCCCGATTTTTCCTTCGGGGCAGTGGGCAGCTCTTCTGGTATTGCAACCGGCATGGCCTTTTCAGCCGTACTGTCCAGCGCAAGGGCAGGAAAAACGGATAGGGCAGATCCTGGAAAAAGCCAGTCTCCAGGCGGGTTTGCAGGGCTTTTCTTTGTGCCAGTTTGATAAAAACGCTTTTTCGGACAGAAGTGGATTGATGGAAAAGGTAGATTCTTTTCAAAAACATTGACAACCGGCCCTTTTACCTACTATAATATACTCGTACTCAGCCAAGCGTACAAGCTTGCGGCATAGGGCCGCACTTTTCAATACAACTCCTCCCCAAAAGAAGGAAAAGGATCGGATGTTCCGGTCTTTTTCCTTTTTGTGGCGGAAAAGCATGGATATTGGCGCGGCTGAGCAGCCGACATTTTTTGTTCGCAAAACTTCTTCCAGAAAAATTGCAAAAAACGCAGAAATACCCCTTGACTTTCTCCGCTGATTGGGATATAATAATTAAGCGCTGAAAAATTCGCTGGTGTAGCTCAGTTGGTAGAGCAGCTGATTTGTAATCAGCAGGTCAGGGGTTCGAGTCCGTTCACCAGCTCCAAACTGGGCGGTCCGGCCCGACAGGAAGGCCGGACAAGCCTTGTATAAAATTGCATAATTTATGGGGGAGTTCCCGAGCGGCCAAAGGGGGCAGACTGTAAATCTGTTGTCGACGACTTCAGTGGTTCGAATCCACTCTCCCCCACCATTGACAAAGCCTTGCATGGAATGTGCGGGGCTTTTGTTGTATGTAGCCAAATTATTTTGGAGCGATTTTCTACACTGGGTGGGGAACGGTCAAAGCTGGAACATCGCAAGTTGTTTTGCTCGGTTGCATATTAAAATGGATATTGCGGATAAGGTTTCAGCTTATTCTTTTTGCGAGTTTGGCGTGGCTCCGTCGGCTTTTTGTCCTGACCCACACCGTGACCCACATGCGGAAATGGTCAGAAATAACCGGAGAGTGCCAGGGGCGTTTTTGACCCACACCGTGGTCTCGCCTGTCGGCTCGGTCGGTTCGCAGCTTGTCTGCCACTGGCAGACGCTCACCCCACACGCGGAAATAAACGGAAACGGCTGGATGCCTCCGGATAGGAAGTTCCAGCCGTTTTTCTCGTTTGCCCCACACTCACATGACCTTCTCCATAAAATTTCCCATCTTTTCTGCGGCTTGCTCCTGCTTTTGGCGGGTGGCGTGGGTGTAGGTTCTCAGCGTGAAACCTGCGTGGGGAACGGTCAAAGCTGGAACATCGCAAGTTGTTTTCGCTGTTAAGCCAGCTCCGGATATTCGATAGGCTGTAGCGGTTATTCCCCTGCGCCTGGCGGTCAATATTTTCATTTTCCGGCTCTGAGCCGTCAAAGGCGTAAAGTGCCACCTGGTACTGGCTGCACAGGGTAACGCTGCCCGCAGGATACCCCTGATGCAGCAGGTCTGCCACCTGCCAGGCCACAGGCTCCCCCAGGCAGAGGCTTTCCGGGTTCCGGACTTTATCCCCCACATTGAGCATGAGAAGTGTTTTTGCCATGTTCCCGCCTCCTAGATATAAGCTTTCCCGGCTTCAAACCGGCCCTGCAGCACCTCCAGCGCCCCGGGTCCATCGAACTCCTGGGCCTCTACAAAGTCAAGCCCCTGGGCGTCCAGCAGATCCCGCAGGTGCATCTGGAACACCAGGTGGGCAAAATCGCTGGTGAGGGCCGCCAGCTCTGCCCGGTCTGCCTTTGGGGACATGGATTTGAAAGCGCTTTCCTTCCCCCCTGGCCCGGTACAGCCTGTTCCAGTAATAGGCGTTTGCCAAAGCCCGAGCCTTGTGCATGGGGCAGATAAAGGTGGCGGCGCTGGACAAGCGGCTGGCCGAGTTGGAGAAGTTGGTGGTGTCGGCTTATGAGGACAAGGTGAAGGGCGTCATGCCGGAGGCGCTGTGCGTCCAGTTGATGAACCGCTACGAAGACGAACGCCGGGGCAAGCTGGAACAGCGGACGCAGCTCACTGCCCATCTGGAGGCCACGCAGGAGGACGAGCAGGCCACCGACGAGTGGCTGGCTGTCATCCGCGACTATGCCCAGCTTGAGGAACTCGACCGCCCCACGCTCCTGCGGCTGGTGAAGCGCATCGAGGTGGGCGAGAAGTACAAAATCACCGGGGAAACCCACCGGGACATCAAAATCTACTACAACTTTGTCGGGTATGTGGAACTTTGAAATCTATCCTTCTTTATGCGAGGTTATCTAATGAAATGTTCGCCAAGGACACCAGCAAGAAGATCAAGGCGACCTGGCAATCCAAGGGACGCTCCGGCGAACACCTTTGCACACTTCCGCCCTATGGGTACATGAAAGACCCGGAGGACAAAAAACGCTGGATTGTGGACGAGGAAGCGGCGGCTATCGTGCAAAAGATTTTCTCCCTGTGCGTGGACGGCTTGGGGCCGACGCAGATCGCCAAGTGGCTGCAACAGAATGAAGTCCTAAATCCTATTGCGTACTTTCTGCTGAAAGGTTTACCGACTAATGGCAAGCCTCCCGCAAATCCCTACAAATGGACGGCCAAAACAAATTCGGGCATTTTGGAACGTGTCGAGTATTTAGGCCATACAGTCAATTTCAAGACCAGCAAACCATCGTTCAAGAGCAAAAAGACCGTTTGGAATAACCCGTCTGAATGGGTGATCTTCGAGAATACCCAAGAGCCTGTCATTGAGGAAAGCGTGTTCCTGATTGTTCAGAATATCCGGCAGGGACGCCGCCGCCCGACCAAGATGGGGGACATGGGTATGTTCTCCGGGCTGGTGTACTGCGCCGATTGCGGCGGCAAGATGTACCTTTGCCGGGCCAACCACTTCAAGCCGGAACAGGAGTATTACATCTGCTCCACCTATCGGAAAGACCGTACCCTGTGCAAGACACACTCCATCCGCCGTGTCTGACACCTACACGACCGATGAACAGCAGAAGCGGGTGAAAATCCGGGAAATTGAAATCGTCTATAACTTCATTGGTGCATTTGATTTTGAGGGAGCACGGGAGCAATCCCAAACTGCCCAAGACCAGAAAAATGCGAAAGTCGGCGCAGCTTGACGCTACGCCGACCCTCGCTTAAAATGTTTTCTTACGTTACCAGCCTATTTGCCTGCGCCTTTTTATAGTAAACGCACTTAAAAATCGGTACAACTCGATTTTCAAGCCAGGCGGCTGAGCCGTCTGGTTCAAAAGAGGTATTCTGCCTCTTTTGAACTGCGTTAACTATATGCCTTTCGCCATAACTTTTCACATCCACATCCCCAAAAGGAACAGGATAACGCCAAACACCACGCTGGCCGTAATGCCGAACACCAGCACCGGGCCGGCCACTGTGAACAGCTTCGCCCCCAGGCCGGTGATGAAGCCTTCTGCCTTAAACTCCATTGCCGGGGACACCATGGAGTTGGCAAAGCCCGTAATGGGCACCAGCATCCCGGCCCCGGCGTGTTTTGCCAGGTTGTCATACCAGCCAAAGGCCGTCAAGGCGGCGGAAATCAAAATCAGGCTGATGGACACCACAGCCCTGGCGTCCTTTACCTCCAGCCCCATGCCCTGGTAAGCGTTGCACAGCCACTGGCCTATGGTGCAGATAAACCCTCCGGTTACAAAGGCCAGCAGGCAGTCCTTGAAAACCGGGGACGGGGGCGAAACCTCCTTCACCATCTGATCATATTGTCTTTTGCTCACTGTTTTCATGGCAGTCCTCTTCCTTTCTCGCCCATATCGCGAACGCCTTATAGCCACCGCACTTAAAAAGCGGTAAAAATTTCAAGGGTGGTGGCTAGAGTCTGTTTTAAAACCGGAGAAATGCCAGTATTTTTGTTCAGGACGGACGGTTTCAAGGCGAAAACCGCAAGAGATACTTTCGTATTTCGAGGATTTTTAACACAGAAACCGTTTGTCTCTGGACAAAAAGACGGTTTTGCGGAGTTTTAAGACAGACTCTAGGGCTTGTTCTGTTTTCCAAAGGAAAACAGAGAGCAGGATTGCGTGTTTCTTGCAAGCCTGCCACCTGCAAAATGAAATTTTGCAGGTGCGTCAACTGTATATGCGCAGGAATAGTCTGTACTGCCAGTTCAAAAATATGCAGCGGGCCGCCCGCCCTGTGTTTTCTTATGCTTTTCTGCTTTCCAAAATCTCTCTTATCTGCCTCTCCACCTTTTCCAAATCTGGAGAGCACAGCACAGGCAGCAAATCCGCCAGAGTTTCCGGCGGCAGATCCCACCATTTCAACTGGAGCAGCGCTTCTATCAGGCTTTCATGAAACCTTTTTTTGATAAACCGCGCCGGGTTTCCGCCCACCACACTGTAAGGCTCCACGTCCCTTGTTACCAGGGAATACGCGCCAATAACCGCCCCGTCCCCTATCCGAACCCCAGGCATAACCACGCATTCCCTGCCAAACCACACGTCATTGCCCACAACCGTGTCCCCCTTAAAGGGAAGCTGGGCCAGGTGTTCCGGGCTGTTTTCCGCCCAAGCGCCGCCAAACACATGGAAGGGATATGTTGTCACGCTGCTGATACGGTGGTTTGCCGCGCCCATGATAAATTTTGTTCCAGCCGCCAGGGCGCAGAATTTCCCGATAATCAGCCTGTCCCCAAACTCGGGGTAATGAAAAAGCACGTTGTTTTTCTCAAAGCCTGTGGGAGCTGCCGGATCATCATAATAGGTATACTCCCCCACCTGGATATTGGGCGAGGTTATCACATTTTTAATAAAGCAGGATGTCCCATATTCGTTGGGAAAAACTGCATTTGGGTCTGGTATACGCATAATTATCTCCTCTTTTTTGTTTTTAGCATCCTCTCCTTTCCCCCCGCCGGTACAATCGCAACCGCCCGTATCTCCCTTAGCTTTCTCATATAATCCATCCTGGGGCACAGGCCTCAAAGGCAGCCCTTTGCCTCCTGTGCCGTTCCTTTCTCTTCTATTTTCCTTGTGCCGTTCAGTTGGCTTTACAGCATTTCATTAAACTCGATCCGTTCCCGGTTCGGCCCCAGGATAATGAAAAACCGCACGCCCTTTTCCCAAAAGGGCAGCTCCTCAATGCCGCGGCTGACAATTTCATATCCCTGCTCCCGGGCCTTATCATAGCACGCGTCTATATTCTTCACATCCAGGGCCAGATGGTCAATAGCCCCGGACTCCATGGCGGCCTGCTTGTTCTCATAGGCCTCCATGGTCAGGTTCCCCAGCCGCAGGAAAGCCACCCGCTCCTTTGCGGCCTCATTCACCGTCTCATACACGTTTTCAAATCCCAGCCCCTCATAAAAGGCGATGGTCTTATCCATGTCGTTTGTGGGCAGGCCCACATGCTGCAGGCCTGCGGCAAATTCACCCAGCTTCATAACAATCACCATGCGATGCAGAAAGTGCGCCAAAGAGACAGGCAGCCCCCCGCACCCCGCATCGCTCCTTTCTTTTCATTTTTTATTTGCCCTGCTGGCTTCCTCCACACAGGGCCTTCACAATCTCGTCCGTATGCATTCCCCGGGAGCCTTTCACCAGCACCGCGTCCCCCGCGCCTAAAGTGCCCTTCAGGAAGCCCAGTGCCTCCCCGTTTGAAGGGAACCATCTGGCGCCGTCCCCAAAGCCCTGGGCGATGTCCTTTGCCAGCGGCCCCACCGCTATCAGCTCATGGATGCCCTTCTCCCTGGCATATTGGCCCACCTCCAGGTGCGCCTGCCGGGAAACTTCCCCCAGTTCCAGCATATCCGCCAGCACAGCAAAGCGCCTGCCTTCGCAGGGCCGGGAGCACAGCACATCCAGGGCACTGCGCATGGAATCGGGGCTGGCGTTATAGCTGTCGTCAATCACCGTCACGCCCCCTGCCTGGAGGATCTGCTGGCGCATGGCCGGCGGGGTGTAGTCTGCAATGGCCTGGGCGGCCGCCTCCCCTGCCATGCCCAGATGGCAGGCCACCGCCATGCAGGCCAGGGCGTTGCGCACATTGTGTACCCCCGGGGCCGGCACAAAGACCTCCTGCTCCCAGCCCTGGGGGGACAGGCAGGTAAAACGGGTGCCGCCGTTTTCCTCCCGGAGATCCTGGGCCTGCCAATAGCAGTCCTCCCCCAGGCCATAAGGTATCACCCGGCAGGCGGCAGTGTCCTCCAGGACGGACAGCAGGTCATCGTCGCCGTTTACGAAAAGCGCCCCGGTATAGGGGAGGTAGTCTGCGATGTGCAGCTTTTCCTTTAGAATATTCTCCCGGGTTTTGCAAAACTCAATGTGGGACACCCCGATGTTGGTGATAACCGCGCAGGTGGGCCGCACCACCGGGGCAATGCGCCCCATCTCCCCGGGCATGCTCATGCCCATCTCCACCACTGCGGCGGTGTGCCGCGGCTCCAGCCCGCAGATGGTGATGGGCACGCCCACCTGGCTGTTCTGGCTGCCGGCGGTTTTCATCACGTCAAACCCTGCGCTGAGGGTCTGGGCCAGCATCTCCTTGGTGGTGGTTTTGCCCACGCTGCCGGTTATCCCCACAATGGGCAGGTCAAACTGGCTGCGGTAGCAGGCGGCATACCGCTGCAAAGCCCCCCGGCAGTCCTCCACCAGCACCACCGGGCCTCCGGGGAAAGGGATTTCATGATCCGTAAAGGCTGCCGCAGCGCCCTTTTCAAACACAGAGGCAATATATGTATGCCCATCTGTGCGTTCCCCTCGGATGGGCACAAACATGGCCCCCGGCCCTGCCTCCCGGCTGTCTGTGATAAAATGGGTGACTTCCCTCTCCCCATCGCCCCACAGGATCTTCCCTTCCACAGCCGCCGCAATTTCCTCCAGCTTCGTCCGCATATCAACCACCAGCCCGGCGCCAGGCAGCCCTGGCGCTCTTTCCTTTCTTCATAAAGTATTTCAAAAGCAGTTCTTACTCATCCAGCTTCAGCACAGACATGAATGCCTCCTGGGGCACCTCCACTGTGCCAAGCTGCCGCATCCGCTTCTTGCCTTCTTTCTGTTTTTCCAAAAGCTTCTTCTTCCGGGTGATGTCGCCGCCATAGCACTTTGCCAGCACATCCTTGCGCATGGCCTTCACCGTCTCCCGGGCAATAATCTTCCCGCCAATGCAGGCCTGGATAGGCACTTCGAAAAGCTGCCGGGGGATTTTCTCCTTCAGCTTTTCCGACATCTTCCTGGCCCGGGGATATGCCTTTTCCGCGTGGATGATAAAGGAAAGGGCATCCACCACCTCGCCGTTAAGCATAATGTCCAGCTTTACAAGCTCGGATTTCTGATAGCCCAAAAGCTCATAGTCAAAGGAGGCATAGCCCCGGGTGCGGGACTTCAGCGCGTCAAAAAAGTCGTAGATAATTTCATTTAAGGGCAGCTCATAGTGGATATCCACCCGGTCGGTGTCAATGTAGCGCATGTCCTTGAACACGCCCCGGCGCTCCTGGCACAGTTCCATAATATTGCCCACATAATCGGAGGGGGCATAGATATGGGCGTTTGTAATAGGCTCCTGGGCCTCCTTGATAACGGCGGGGTCGGGGTAGTTGGTGGGGTTATCCACCCGGATGGTTTCCCCGTTTGTCTTGGTAATTTCATACACCACGCTGGGGGCGGTGGTGATGAGATCCAGGTTGTATTCCCGCTCCAGCCGCTCCTGGATAATCTCCATGTGCAAAAGCCCCAAAAACCCGCACCGGAACCCAAAGCCCAGGGCAATGGAGGTTTCCGGTTCAAAGGTGAGGGATGCGTCGTTTAACTGCAGCTTTTCCAGGGCGTCCCGCAAATCTGTATAGTGGGCGCCGTCCGCCGGATAGATGCCGCAGAACACCATGGGCTGCACAGCCCGGTAGCCCGCCAAAGGCTCTGCCGCCGGGCGCTGCGCCAAAGTCACTGTGTCGCCCACCCGGGCGTGGCGCACATCCTTGATGGAGGCGGCAATATACCCCACTTCCCCGGCCTGCAGGCACTGGGCCGGTTCCAGGGAAGTGGCCCGCAAAAAGCCGCATTCCACCACAGTGAACTCCCCGCCTGTTGCCATCATGCGGATGGAGTCCCCAGGCCGCAGCTCCCCGTCCATCACCCGGATATACACGATAACGCCCCGGTAAGAGTCATAATAGGAGTCGAAAATCAAAGCCCTGAGGGGGGCCGTCTCGTCCCCTTCCGGCGCGGGGATATCCGTGACAATCCGCTCCAAAACCTCTTCAACGTTTGCCCCGGTTTTGGCGGAAATCCGGGGCGCGTCCAAAGCCGGAATGCCAATAATATCCTCAATCTCGTGGCAGACCCGCTCAGGCTCTGCGCCGGGCAAATCGATCTTATTGACAACCGGCAGGATTTCCAGCCCCGCGTCCACTGCCAGATAGGTGTTTGCCAGGGTCTGGGCCTCAATCCCCTGGGAGGCATCTACCACCAGCACCGCCCCCTCGCAGGCCGCCAAGGACCGGGACACCTCATAGTTAAAGTCCACGTGCCCCGGGGTGTCGATAAGGTTGAAGGTGTATTCCTCCCCGTCCTGAGCCTGATACCGGAGGGTCACCGCGTGGGCTTTGATGGTGATGCCCCGCTCCCGCTCCAAGTCCATATTGTCCAAAAGCTGGTTCTCCATTTCCCGCAGGGCCACCGCACTGGTTTTTTCCAGAATCCGGTCTGCCAGGGTGCTTTTCCCATGGTCAATGTGGGCTACAATGCAAAAATTTCTGATTTTACTCCTGTCCATCTGTTTCTTCTCCGTCCTTCCCTTTAAGGCCGTGGAACTCCGTTCCACACCTTGGCCTAAGAAACTTTTTGAAAAAAGTTTCTTAGGAATCTTCAAAAACTTTCCTGTTTGTTTCGCTTCCAGTGTAAGCCGCCGGAAGCCACGCTGGGCACGCGACGGCTCACGTAAGCGCGGAATCCTGTTCCGCGGCGAAAAATTTCCTCTCATGCTCCCCGCGTCTCGGATGAAACGTCACGTTTCACATGTCGCGGAATTTGCGCACCTGGCGGAGCATCCGCTGCTTGCGGCGGTACATGACCATCAAAATAAAATATACAATGATAAGGGCCACAATAACCGCGATAATCACCACAAACCAGGGGGAGGAAAGCAGGGACTTCCCCTGCTCCCAGCTTGCCAGCAGGTCGCTGCGGGAAACAGACTCTGCCGCCACCAAAGGCACAGTAGCAATCACCTCATCGGCATAGCTTAAGGTGGCAGTGCCCACCTGCTCCCCCTTGCGCACCGGGGCCTGCACGCTTTCCGGCTTGTTCACCGTCACCACAATACTGCTGGCGTCCACGCTGTTGGGCAGCATGACGCTGGCGCTTTCCCCTGCCGCCAGCAGGAGCTGATCCTGCTGAAAGGCATACTCCAGGTTCACAGAACTGAGCACCTCTCCCGGGACAGCCACCGTCTTTTTCCCCAGGTTCTCCAAGGCCCAGCGGAACAGGGAGCGGGCGTCCAGCATTTCCCCATGAATCCCTTCCTCATAGCCTTCCATGTCCCCCAGGCATATCACCACATAGGTATACCCCAAAGCGGTGGCGGAAGCCGCCAGGCAGTATCCCGCCTGGTTGTGAGAGCCTGTTTTGATGCCTGTAGCAGACTTATAATAATACTCTATGCCGCTTTGCTCGTCCATATAATTCTGCAAAAGCTTATTGGTGCTGTGAAAGGTTTCCTCGCTCTCGTTCACGTTTGTGGCAGGCTTTACATAGGCAAAGGTGCCTGTAATGTCTGTAAAATTGGGCAATGTCATGGCATATTCCGCAATCCGCGCCAAATCCCGGGCTGTGGAATAGTGATCCGGGTTATACAGGCCATGGGGGTTTGTAAAATGGGTGTTCCGGCAGCCCAGCTCCTCCGCCTTCTTGTTCATAAGCTGCACAAAATAGCTGTCCGGCGTATAGCCTGCCGGATCCCCGGTGAATTCCTCTTCCCCGCCGTCCTCTGTGCCGCCGTCCTCCGGGGAGTCCCCGCCTTCCGCCAGCAGGGCCATTTCCGGTTCCCCCGCCGCTTCCCCCTGGGGCGCTGCCTGGGGATCGTCTGCCTGCGCCTGCCCGCTGCCAGGGGCGCTTTCCCCGCCCCCCTGGGCCGCCTGGGGATCCTCCGGCTTTCCCTCCTCTTTGGGCGCGATAAGCCCCTGGGCATGAAGGGAATCCACATATTCCGCCAGGGTTAAAGCCGCGTCATTGCCCGAAGGCACCATCATCAGGTATAAAAGCTGCAGGCCTGTCAGCTCTTCCCCCACCGCAATGCCCGCTAAGGAGCTGCCTGTGCCCTCCAGATCGTCCGCTACGCTTTGGGGCACAGTGATTACCGTGTTCTCAATGTCCGGAATCGTCTCATAGGCCACAATGTAGCTCATAATTTTCGTCAGGGAAGCCATGGAAAGCCTCTCGTCCGGATTCAGGGCATACACCACTGTGTCTGTGTCCAGGTTCAGCATGATAATGGATTTGCAGTGGGGGCCTTCCGGGTTCTGTTCGTCCTGATCCCACCCGAAGTCAAAGCCCTCCGCCTGGGCGGGAAGGGACAGGCAAACCGTCAGGCACGCTGCCAGAAACAGGGCTGAAAGAGAGCGGCAGGCCTTTTTTATGGGTATTCTGTATCGCATGGCGGTTTTCATAAAAAGCTTCATCCTTTCTTCCTTGTACCTAAAGGGCAGATATGTTACAATATATAGTATTGGCACAGTTTCCGCGGGCAGTTCCCTTTTGCGGCCAATGCGGTTCAAAAGGGGCGGAAGCCTCCTTTGAACCGGCGGCAGGGCCGCCTGCCTGAAAATCGGGGCACCCGGCTTTCAAGGGCGCTTACTTATAGTATACTATTTTGTGGGCAAAAAGAAAAGGCGGAATTTTTGAATAATTTTTGAAAAGGGGCGTCAACCTTGCGTATTTTTCACACTTCAGACTGGCACCTGGGCCGTATGCTCTATGGCAGAAGCCTGCTTTCCGACCAGCGCCACTTCCTGGAAAGCCTCCTGCTCCCCGCCATAGAGCGGGAAAAACCCGCGGCCCTGCTCATTGCCGGGGATATCTATGACAGGCAGGTGGCCCCCCCGGAGGCCATCGCCCTGTTTGACAGCACCCTTTCCCGGCTGGTGGAATGGGGAGTGAAAGCGCTCATCATCTCCGGGAACCACGACGGCGCCCAGCGCATGGCCCTTTTAAAGGGCGCTCTGCGGCACAGCGGCGTTTTCTTCGCCACGTCTTTAGAGGACATGCTCTCCCCGGTGCTGCTGGAAGAAGGAGGCCAGCGGGTACAGGTGTTCCTCCTGCCCTATTTTGACTGCCCCGCAGCCCGGGAGTTTTTAGGGGACGCCTCCCTGCGGGGGGAGGCCGCCTGCATGGAAAAGCTTTTAGAGCGGCTGTATCCCCTGTTCCTGCCGGAGGCGGCCCACGTGCTCATGGCCCACTGCTTCTGCGCCGGAGGCATGACAAGCGATTCGGAAAGCGGAACCTTTGTGGGCGGCAGCGGGCAGATCCCCCCTTCCCTTTTCTCCCGCTTCGATTACGTAGCCCTGGGCCACCTCCATGGCCCTCAAAAGGCGGGAGAAACGGCCCGGTATTCCGGCACGCCCTTAAAATATTCCATAGACGAGGCGGGCCAGAAAAAGGGATACCTGTCCCTTGCCTGGGACGGGAACTCCTTTTCAGCAGAGCACCGGGAGGCAAAGCCTTTGCGGGACGTGCGGAAAATCACCGGGCTTTTCAAGGATCTCCTGGCTTCCGGGGAGGCACACCCCTGCGAGGATTATGTGGAGCTGTGCCTTACAGACAAATCCCCTGTGCTCCTGGCGGCAGAGCGCCTGCGCCCCTTTTACCCGAACCTTCTTTCCGTCCGGAACCAGTGGGCCTTGGAAGGGGCGGCAGGCAGGCGGGCCAAGGCCCTTTCGGGGGCGGATGAGGGGACGGTTTTCTCCGCCTTTTTCCAAGAGGTCTGCGGGGAAGAGCCGGAGCAGGAGGACATGGCCCTGTTCCGGGAGGTTTTGCGGGAGGTGCGTTTATGAAGCCCATCCGTCTTTCCGCCCAGGCCTTCGGGCCGTATCTGGAGCGGGTGGAAATAGATTTTACAAAATTTGAGGAGACAGGGCTGTTCCTCATCGCCGGGCCTACCGGCGGGGGGAAAACCTCCCTGCTGGACGCGGTGTGCTTTGCCCTGTACTGCAAGGCAACCGGCGGCAAGCGGGACTTTTCCAGTATGCGCTGCATGAGCGCCCCCATGGATCTGCCCACCCAGGTGGAGTTCGACTTCTCCCTGGGAGGAAAAGCCTACCGCTTCAAGCGCAGCCGCTTTTATAAAATCAACCGCCGCACCAAGGAGCCGCAAATTCAGGAAAGCCACGAGTGCTTCACCCTGGAAAACGGGGAGGCCCATCTGCTGGAAAGCGGCACAGAAACCGCTGTCCGCCGCCGGGCAGAAAGCCTTCTGCACCTTTCCTGCGAGCAGTTTTCCCAGGTGGCCGTCCTGCCCCAAGGAGAGTTCCTGCGGCTTTTGCGGGCAGGTTCCCAGGAAAAGGGGGAAATCCTGCGCACCCTGTTTTCCGCTGAAATCTGGAAATCCCTCCGGGACGCCTTTGCCCAGCGCAGCAAGGCCCTGGAGGAGGAAAGCCGCCGCCTGTCCGACCTGCAGGCAGGCCTTTTAAGCCAGGCCCACGCGGACACCCCCGCCGCCCTGGAAAAAGCCATAAAAGAGCGGGAGCAGGGAATCCAAGCCTTAAGCCGGGAAGGGGAAAAAAACGCAAAGGAGCTGGAGGAAACCCAGGCCCTTTTGCAGGCCCGGGAGAACCACGCCCGTCTGGAGCAGGCCCTTGCCCAGGCGGAAAAGGAGTGGAAGTCTGCCTGCCTGCGCCGGGAAGCTTTGGAAAAGTCCGCCCCTCAAACAGCGGAAAAACGGGCACAGGCACAGGCCGCCCAGAAGCAGGCCCTTGCTGCCGCCCAGGAGGAAGCCCGGCTGGGGGGGCAGCTTCTGGAGGCAAAACGGGCAGAGGAAATCCGGAAAAAGGCAGAGGAAACCAGGCTCGCCCAGCAGGCGCGGCAAAAGGAAGCAGAGGCTTTTGCTGGGAAGCTCCAGGAAGCCCAGGCCCGCATGGAAAAGGGCCTTGCCTGCGAAGCACAATACCGGGCCGGGGCAGAGCGCCTGCCCGCCCTGGTGGAGGAGCGGGCCAGGCTTGAAAAGGCCCTCTCCTCCCTGGAGGAACTGGAAAAGCGGCAGAAAGCCCTGAAAAAGGCAGAGCAGACCCACCTGAACGGGGAAAAAGCGGCCGGGGAAGCAGAGGCCGCCCTTTCGGCCCTTGCCGCCCGCCTGGAGGAGCAGGAGGCCCTGCGCAGGCAGAACGCCGCTTTAGAGCTTGCCCAGGGCCTGGGGGAGGGGGCGCCCTGCCCGGTGTGCGGGGCGGTGAACCACCCTGCCCCGGCAAAAGGCAGCGGGCAGGTTTTGGACGAAAGGGAATTGGAAAGCCTGCGCGCCGCCGAAAAGAAAGCCCGCGCCGCGGCCCAGGAGGCCCTGGGGAGCCTGCGGGCGGCGGAAAAGGCTCTGGAGGAAGCGGAAAGCGCGTGGAAAGAGCAATCCGCCCTGTGCAAAGGCCTGCCCCCCCAGGCAGAAGCCGCCCGGCAGGCGGAGGAGACAGCCGCCCGGGAGCAGGAGGCCCGCCGGGGCGCAAAGCTTCTGGCCCCGGCCCGGGTGAGGCTGGAGGAACTGCGGAAAGAACAGGAGCAGCTTTCAAGCGGCGGCGCCCAGGCCCGGGAGGCTGTCTCGGCCCTGGGGGCGCAGGCGGCAGAGCTGGAGCGCCAGGCAGCGGAAAGCGCCGGGAAGCCCAGCGCGGCAGATTTGTCAAAGCAGGCGGCAGAAAAGCGGCAGGCCCGGAAAAGCCTGGAGGAAACAGCCGCCTCCCTTTTAAAGCAGGCGGAGGAGGAAGCAGCCGCCTTTGCCCGGGCCGGGGAAGCCGCTGCCCTTACGAAAGCCGCTTTGGAGAAGGCCAAGGAAAGCCTTGTCGCCTTCCCCGCCCCCTGGGAGGAGCCGCCGGTTCTGGAAAGCCTCCGTCAGCAAGCGGAAGCCCTCCGGGCAAAAAGCCTGGAATCTGCCAAAGCCCTGGCCAGAGAAGGGGCAGAGCTGAAAGCGGAGCGGGAGCGGCTTTCCCAGCTTGCGGAGCTGCAGGAAAAGCTTGGGGATTTGGAAGCGGTTTACAGCCGGGTGGCAAAGCTTTCCCGGCTTCTTTCCGGGAACAACCCCAGGAAGCTGCCTGTTTTGCAGTATGTCCTCAGCGTCACCCTGGATCAGGTGCTGGTCAGCGCCAACCATTTCTTCGCCGTCCTCAGCCGGGGCCGCTATGCCCTGCGGCTGATGGAAGGGCCTAAAGGGGGCAACGCCTATGCCGGGCTGGATTTAGAGGTGCTGGACGGCGCCTCCATGCTGCCCCGATCCATTGAAACCCTTTCCGGCGGCGAGCAGTTTCTGGCCTCCCTGTCCCTGGCCTTTGGCCTTTCCGACGTAATCCAGAGCCACGCCGGGGCAGTGGAGCTGGAATCCATCTTCATCGACGAGGGCTTCGGCTCCCTGGACGCGGAAACCCTGGACACTGCCATGAAGGCCCTTTCCATGCTCCGCTCCAGCGGCAGGCTTATCGGGGTTATCTCCCACGTTTCCGAGCTGCAAACCCGCATCCCCAGCCGCATTCAAATAACCCGGGACAGCGGGGGCTTCTCCCATGCCCAGGTGCGGCTGTGAAATTTTTGGCCATCCCTGCAAATCCGTAAGAATTTGTCGGAAAAATGAAATTGACAGGGCGGGAAAAACTTGCTATCCTTAACATACAGAGGAAAAACCGCAGGGCCTTGGCCCCGCGAAAAATACAAAGAAAGGAGCGGTACAGGCGCGAAAGGCTGTTTTCCCGCTTTTCGGCGCATGTTTTGTATCGCAGGGCGATTTTATATGCATTGGATGGACAAATTGGAAAGGAAGCTGGGCAGGTACGCTGTCCCCCACATGATGTATGTCGTCACCGGCATTATGCTGGCGGTTTTCGCCGCCAATCTGGTGCTGGGGGGCATTGTGTCCCCCATGCTCTTCTTCCACCGGGGGCTTATCCTCCAGGGGCAGGTCTGGCGGATTATCACCTTCATTTTCCTGCCTCCCAGCACTTCGGTTCTGTGGATTGCCTTCAGCCTGTATTTCTACTGCCTTATGGGCAATGCCCTGGAAAGCGCCTGGGGAACCTTCCGCTTTAACCTGTTCTATCTCTGCGGCGTTGCCGGCTCCATTTTGGCAGGCTTTATCACAGGCACCGGGGTCAACCATTTCCTGAATATGTCCCTGTTTTTCGCTTATGCCGCTGTCTATCCGGAAAACCAGATTATGCTCTTTTTCTTCCTGCCCATCAAAGTGAAATGGCTGGCCGCCGCAAACGCCCTCTATTTCCTCTATATGTTTGTTGTGGGCGGCTGGACTGCCCGCGCCGCCATCCTGTTCTCCCTTTTAAATATCTGGCTCTTTTTCGGGGGCGACCTGTTCCGCCACATCCGCCAGCAGGCGGGATACTGGAAAACCCGCCGGCAGTTCCGCAAAAACAACAGGTTCTAAAGCGTGCGTTCCCCTGCCCCATGGGCGGGGGAACATTTTGTTTCACGCCATAGGCTATAGCAAACGCACTTGAAAATCGGTACAGCCCGATTTTCAAGCATACGCGGCTATGCCGCTGGTTCAAAAGAGAAAGCAGTTTCTTTTGAACTGCGTTAACTATAAATGGCCAGGGCCTGCCTGCCCAAAGCCTCATACGCCTGTTCCGTCTCCCGCTTGCCGTAGGCCACGGCCTTGCCTGCCATAGGATCGTTAAAATAATAGCTGGACTCATCCTCCCCCACTAGCAGCAGGCAGTGCAGGGGGTATATCCACTGGAACTCCTCCCCGGTACCCTCTATGGTAAAAACAATGCCCGGCACAGGCGTTTCCATATCAATGGTGGCCCACACCAGCACAGGCACGCCTTGGCGCAGGCATCTTTGGCACAGTTCCGGCAAAGGCGTGTCCGTCAGGTTTATGATTGAGAGGGACGTTTCGTCCCTCTCGCGGAGGATATCCTCCGCGGCTTTTTCCACCACTGGCGCATAGCAGCCCCATCCCTCTTCGCTGTAAGGATTACCCGGGAAAGCTTCCCTGGGATCGCACCCTATATAGCCCCCAGCCCCGTCCGGATGGGGCGCCGCGCCTCTGGGAATGGCTTCCAGCACTTCTTCCGGGGTCACGTCTACCCCGGCATACTGCAGGGCCATGGTGGCTGTCACTCCCTCGCAGCCAGTGGGGAACCTGCCCCGCTGGTCAATAAAAGGCACGTCCAGCAGGACAGATTCCTCCTGCACTGGGGCTGTATACTGCTCCATGGCCCGCCCGGTTTTTCCTAGCTCCCGCCACAGCGAAAAGCCCAGCACGCCCCACAGGCCGCACAGGGTCAGGCACAGGAACACCGTCCGCCCCAGCTTCTGCTTTTTCCGCCTGGATCCTTTCCGTTTCCTGACCATCCCTACGCCCCGGGCCTGCGCAAAGCGGGCGGAAAAACCGCCTTCCCCCACTCTATGCCTGTTTCTTGCCGCCGCGTTTTTCATACCAGTCTCCATATGATGCAGGATTTGCAGAAAAAAAGCCAAATATCAGCCTTTTGTGCCCTGCATCGTTCCTTTCTCTGTTTTTTCATACTAACAGCCGCCTCTGTCTATACAGATTAGACGGAGGCGGCTTCCTTTTGGTAACAGGGATAGTATAAAAATCACAAAAATGGACAGAGATGGCAATTCGTTTACAAAGCAGCGTTTTTTACCTCCTCAACACCCTTCATTTTTTATTCATATTCCAACCTACACGGGGAACAAATCAATAAGCTTCCATCCCAAAGCCAGGCTCACAAGGTTTGCCAGGAGGCTGTACAGGGCGGTAACCCACCGCTTTTTCTCCTTGATAAACACGCAGAGCAAAAGCAGCTCTCCCAGGAAAACCACTGGCTCCACAAAGAGCAGCAGTACGGCAAGCCCATTATAAGGGCCTGCACCCTGGCCCATGAGTATGGCATTTAAAAAAGCCTGGGACAGCAGGTTTGTTACAAAAAAGGTTATCCAGCTATCCTTTTCCCGGTAGCCAAACCAGCAGAACACCAGCCCTTCCAGCAGCAGGGTCGCCCCCACCCGCAGGGCGATTTTCAGGAGGATCCACCAAAAGGGCCGTTCCCCCGGCAGCAGGGCGCCCTTTTCCAGATCCAGCGTTTGCAGCCGGGCGTAAGGGGCATAGTGATCGGTTGGCGGGTTCGCAAGGGGTACTTCCAGACTCACCCCTTCCCCCCGGGCCAGAAGGGAAACCTCCACCTCCGGCCCCATGTGGTACCAGTTTTCCAGCACCCAGGGGGTGAGGGTGTCGTACCACTGGTAGTACCTGGCCCCGGGCCGCTTCACCAGTTCCAATTCTTCCTCCCGCAGGGTTTTTCCATCTGTAACCCGCACAGCCATTTTCAAATCTGCCGGCCCGCCCCGCACCAGGATGGTTAAACTGGGCGGCTCCGCGGAATTGGCTAAGGCCCCTACAGGCAGAACCAACATGAACAGCCCTGCCAAAAGGCCCGCCCACAGCTTTTTGAACTGCCTTGAAACACAACAGAACCCCTGCAAAAAGCGGCAAAAAAGCCGCCTATTATACCTGGTTCCACTTTTTTCTTCCGAATTTTTCACACTGGCTTCCTCCCCATTTCCTCCGGCAGTTCATTATAAGAGAGAATTTGCCAACCTTCCCCTTCCCGCCGCAATACACTGACACAGGTGTTTTTCAGCACGGTTTTCCCTGTGCCGATGGCATGCCCTGAAAGCAGTGCCAGCAAAGCGTTTATCCATGCGCCATGGGACACCAGCAAGGCCCGTCCCTCCTCCCCAGCGGCATCCGCGCAGCGGTTCAGCGCCGACAGCGCCCGTTGGGCCAGGGATTCCCAAGGCTCCATCCCGTCCGGCCGGCCTGTGGCGGCCAAGGCCTCCCGCTGCGGCAGGGTAAGTCCGGAAAGGGCGCCGTAATCCCGTTCCAGCAGCCCAGTATCCTGTGACACGGGGCACGCCTGGAATTGGGCAATTTTCTCCGCCGTTTCCCGCGCCCGGGACAGCGGGCTTGTAAATATCTCCTGGAACCGCGTTTTTTCCAGCTCCCTGCCGCAGGCCAGGGCTTGGGCGCGTCCCTTTTCATTTAAAGGGATATCCTCCTGCCCCTGCAAGCGGCCCTGCTTGTTCCAGTCTGTCTCGCCGTGGCGCACCACATACACCTCTGTCATCCCTAACCCCACTCCTTCAAAGTTTATATATCCATACACAAAAAGACGCCCCCGGGGAGCGCCTTTCGCTTTCTAAAATTTTTACAGGAATGCCATGGGATCCACCCGGGTGCCGTTCTGGTACACCTCAAAGTGCAGGTGCGGCCCGGTTACGTTGCCCGTGGCCCCCTCATAGCCCACAATCTGCCCGGCAGAGACTGTCTGCCCCTTGCTCACCGCCACGCTGCTCAGATGGGCATAGCGGGTGGTGTAGGTGCCGTTGTGGTAAATGAGCACGTAATAGCCCCAGGACATGCCCCAGGAATCGCCGCTGTTGGCCTCAATGACGGTGCCGGACTCTGCTGCCACCACAGCTGTGCCGTAAGGCCCGGCAATGTCCAGGCCCTTGTGGCCGGGATAGCCGTTATAGCCTGCGGATATGTAGGACACGCCGGGCAGGGGCCAGATGGGGTTGAATCCTTCCACCCCGCCGCCTCCGGTGGGATAGCTGACGCTGCCGCCACCGCCACTTCCGCCGTTATTATTGTTGCCAGCCGCAGCGGCTTCCTCCTGCAGGCGTTTCTGCTCTTCCTCATATTTGCGCTGGGCCTCTATCAGCGCGGCAATTTCCGCCTCGTTGGCGTCCAGTTCTTCCTGGTTGCGCTGGAGGGTGTTCTGGGTGGCTGCCTGCGCCCCCTGCAGATCCGCAATGGCCTGGGCGTTTTCCTCATACAGCCCGTCCAGCTCTTCTTGCTTCTGCTCCAGCTCTTTTTTCAGCTCCGCCACCTTGGCCTTTTTTTCCTCGCACTCCGTGCGCTCGCCCTCTGTGGCTTCCATATATGCGGTGATTTTATCCACCAGTTCTTTGTCCCGGCGGCTCATGGCGCTTATCAGTTCAGACCGGGCCGTGAAATCGCTGAGGCTGGTGGAATCCAGCAAAATCTGCAGGGTGCTTACAGAGCCTGCCTGATACAGGGCCACCACCCTGTCCCGGAAGGCCTGGATGGTATCCCCCATCTCCTCCTCAGACTTGTCCAGCTTCATGGTAAGCTCTTTGATGCTCAGGTTTAGATCGTCAATATCCTGTATGGCGGCATCAATCTGCCCCTCCACCACGTCAATCTGCTTTTGCAGGGTCTGCTGGTATTCCTGCTTCTGGGCCTCGTCGTCCCGAAGCTGCTCCAGTTGGGCCTGCAGGCTGTCCCGCTCTGCTTGCAGCTCTGTCTGGGCCGCCTCAATCTCCGCAATGGTACGGGCCGCAGCGTTCAGGGGCACTACGGCAGCCATGCACAGGGCCAGCAGTCCGGCGCACAGGCGCTTTTGAAACTTGCGTCTCATCATGTATCGACTTCCTTTCTGCGGGCAGGAACGAAAATGCCTTCAAAAACGCGTTTTTGCAGGCTTTCTGCCCTATTGCAGGTTTGAAACCAGCAATAGTTACATGTTTGTAACCATAGTATACCTCTTTTTCCAGAAGATATTTTTCTAAAAAGGAATTATCCTGTAAATAAACTTTGAAATTGGGATATCCCTAGGGGTTTCCTACCAGATATGGTTGTTTTTGGTAAAACCTCCGGCATTTTTCTGGGGTTTTCTCCGCCATCCTGTCAGATTTACCGGAAAAAGGAAGTCAGCGCCTGACCACGCTGCGGCGGTAGCGGCGGTGTGGCGGGGGGGTGTAGGGGGATTTTGGCAGTTTCTGGGGCCTTTTGGGGGCGCAGGCAATGGGCACCAGCCTGCGGGGCTTCTTGGGCCGGGAAGCAAGCCTGACAGCCAGGACTACCCCTAAAAAGCCCAGCCCCACCAGCCCCCAGCCCCATATGCCCACCAGCCTGGGCCAGAGGGCGTCCCCATGGAGGGGGGCGGCGTTCATGCCCAATGCCCATAAAAGCCCGAAAGCAATAGCCACCATGGCTGCCCACAGCCGGGGAAACAGGCTTTTCATGGGGCCGCCTCCTTTCCGGCAGGCCTGCTTGGCCCTATTTGTGGGGCAGGCAGCCGAAATCGCACAGGAAATCCATGGCCTCCTTGATTTTTGTTGCGTCCCAGCTCTCTTCCACCCCAAAGGCCTTTAGCCGGAGCTGGGGCGGGTTTGACTGCCTGTCCAGGGAAACAGGGGGCGTGCTGTCCCCAAAGCTCAGCTTGCGCCCCTGATAGTCCACCACCACCAACCCTGCCAATGTCACAAACACAAAAAGCCCTATCCCCATCCCAAACCAGAAGGCGCGCCGTTCCTCCCGCCTGTTCCTGACTGTTTTTCTTTTTCCCACACGCCAGCCCGCCTTTCGTTTTTCTTTATCGTTCCCTGGGCCGCGCCTTCTATTCCCGGCATTTTTTGCCAGCTTTTCATTGTCCCGGCAGCAGGGTTTCCCCCAGGATTTCCCCCAGAAGGCTGCCGGTGTACCGGGCCTCGCTGACAGTGCTCACCTCTGTGCCCACCTCAATGAGCAGGGAGCCTTTCGTGGCGTTCATGTTATACTTGCTGTTGGAAAAATTTAAGGGCCGGGCCAGTTCCGGGTAGAGCCGGGCGGCGGTCTGCTGCACCCGCAGGGCCAAGCGGAGGTTATCCCGCCAGTCGGGGAAGTCCCCCCAGCCGCCGTCGGCGTCGCAGCCGGCCAGCACCATGAACTGGGCGGCTTTCCTGCCGTTTATCTCTGCGGTAGGCTTGTATTTAACGCCCTCCTGGGTGGTCATGGAATCCCGGTGCAGGTCGATGGTCACCTGGATGGTGGGGTATTGGGAAAGGTTTTTCTGCAGGACTTCCCAGGAACGGGCATAGGAACCGTTGAAAAGGGTATCGTTCACCGAGGTATCATGCACCACCCCGATGCCCCTGGCCTCCAGGGCCTTTTTCAGCTCCTCTCCCACTGCCACCACGCTCATGTCCTGGTTCTGGGTGCGGTTTTCCATATCTGTATAGTAAAAGCCCTGGTGGCTTTTCACATAGGCTTCCGAGGTGTGGGTGTGGTACAGCAACACCTCCACGCTGCCGTCCCCCTTTAAGTGTACCGCCGGATCCTCCAGAAGCTCTGCAGCCAGATCTGTGCCCGACTCTGTGGTGTCCTTTACAAAGAAATTATCCACCTGCTGCCCGCCCTCTATGTGGATCTCCTCCACCTTCCCGGTGTTCCGCCCCGGCTCCGGGGTGGCGCTTGCGCCGGGGAGCAGGTCGCTGTGGAAGGGCACCACGCCGTCATCCGGCAGGAAAGGCTCCGGCTCGTCTGTCAGCGTGGCGTCCTGCTGCCGGGGGGCTTCCGACGGCGGGGAAGAGGCAGGAGCCGCCTGCATCCCTGCCGCAAAGAGCAGGGCATCCCCTCCCTGCTCTTTGGCCCACTGCTGCACATATCCCGCCGCGCACCACAGGCACACAGCGGCAGAAGCCACCACCATCAGGTTTTTTAAAAATTTCCCCAGCCTATGCATACGCTCACCCTGCGCTTGCTGCGCAGCCCTTTCTAAAAAATCTAGTATTCCCGTAAAGAAAACCAGCCTTCGGCGGTTTAGGGGCTTTGAGTCTCGCCTCCCGGTTCGGTCGGTTGCTAGATGCGCCCCACCGGGGCGCAGCAGCCCCTAAAAACCCTGAAGCAACGCTAACGTGCAGCGTTTGCGTTTGCCCACACTTTGAAGAAGGCGGTGCATTCCTTACATGAATGCAACAAACTTTTGTGTTTCTCCATTTCTTAACACTCTCTTTCGGCATCCCCGAAGAATATACCCTCCGTAAAACCGCCGCATGGTACGGGATAGGCCCCCAAAAGAAGAAAGCATCCGCCTTTTACGCCTGGTACCGTTTATTCCTCCATATTCTTCCGCACGCCCCGCCACAAAAAGTTTACAAAAAAACCCTTGTGAAGCTGGCGGCGCTTTAGTATAATAAATCTTGAAATACTTTATGTGAAAAGGCATAAATTAAGGAAAACACCAGTACACCACTCGGACAAAACCATGAAAGGAGAGATCGAATGTCTATTTATTCGGAAATCAAACAGGAAGTGCGGGAACTTTCCAAGCTGTGCGTGGAAAACAGCCGGATAGACCCGGAACTGTATCAGAAGTATGACGTGAAACGCGGCCTGCGCGACTTAAACGGCAAAGGCGTGCTTACAGGCCTTACAAACATTTCGGAAATTGTGGCAAGCAAAACTGTGGACGGCAAAAGCATCCCCTGCGAGGGGAAGCTGTATTACCGGGGGTACGACGTGGAGGAGCTAATCCGCAGCCAGCCCAAGGGGGAGCATTTCGGCTATGAACGCATTGCTTACCTGCTGCTTTTCGGGAACCTGCCCCAGGAGGAGGACTTCAAAAAGTTCTGCGGCCTTTTGTCCTTTTACCGCACCCTGCCCACCAGCTTTGTACGGGACATCATTATGAAAGCCCCCAGCAGCGACATGATGAACACGTTGGCCCGCAGCGTGCTCACCCTATATTCTTATGACGAAACAGCGGAAGATATTTCTGTGGAGAACGTTTTGCGCCAGTGCATGCAGCTTATCGCCCTGTTCCCCCTGCTGTCTGTATATGGCTATCAGGCCTACCGCCATTATCACGACGGCCAGAGCCTGTTCATCCACCAGCCCGACCCCGCGCTTTCCACAGCGGAAAACATCCTGCGCATCCTGCGGCCCGACTGCCAGTATACCGCCCTGGAAGCCAAGGTGCTGGACATTGCCCTTATCCTCCACGCGGATCATGGCGGCGGCAACAACTCCACCTTTACCACCCACGTGGTCACCTCCTCCGGCACAGACACCTACTCTGCCATTGCCGCTGCCTTAGGCTCCCTGAAAGGCCCCCGCCATGGCGGCGCCAACATCAAGGTGGTGCAGATGTTTGAGGATATCAAATCCCATGTGCGGGACTGGGGGGACGATGAGGAGATTACAGCCTACCTCCAGAAGCTGCTGCACAAGGAAGCTTTTGACCGCTCCGGCCTTATTTACGGCATGGGCCACGCGGTATATTCCATGTCCGACCCCCGGGCCAAGACCATGGCCGCCTTTGTGGAGGGGCTTTCGGCGGAAAAGGGCCGCACAGAGGAATATAAGCTTTACACCAGCGTGGAGCGCTTGGCAGTGGAGCTGATTGCCAAAGAGCGCAAGATCTACAAAGGCGTGTCGGCAAACGTGGACTTTTACAGTGGCTTTATTTACAGCATGCTGGATCTGCCCATGGAGCTTTACACCCCCATTTTCGCCATCTCCCGCATTGCCGGCTGGAGCGCCCACCGCATTGAGGAGCTGATTGGCGGCGGCAAGATTATCCGCCCGGCCTACATGGCGGTGCAGCCCCGCCGCCCGCTGCCGTAAAAAAGAGCGCCCGGGCACTCCATATAAGGCTTGGAAGGGCCTGCCCTTCCGCCTGCCTGCTTCTAAAAAAGCCCAGGGCCGGGAAATCCCGGCCCTGGGCTTTTTACTATATAGCCAAAGCGTATTTTCTTTTAACGGATAGTCAGGGCCATGGGATATCCATCCGGCGTTTCGTCCCGGTATGACACCTCCACGTATACGCCCAGGCCAGAAGCCAGAACCTCTGTGCCGTCTGTTTTGATGATTTGCACTTCCCTGCCGTCATCTGTGGAGAGGAGAAGAGAAGATTTCGTTTCATCCAAAATAGTTCCATAGATTTTTTTCAGGCCAAAGTCCTCTTCCTCATTGTCCTGCGCTTTTGCAACCAGCAGGATTTTTGTGGCGGTCATGCCGTCGGAAAGGTTCCCCTTGTGGAACACCCGGATGGTGTCCCCCACTGCAATATCGCCTACCACCACAGTGGAATCGTCTTTCAGGATGGAATAGGTGAAGCCCTCATAGTCCAGCAGGATGGAATTCATGGTGTCATCCACACAAGGCCCGTCCACATAGCGGATGGCTTCCTGTCCTGCGGCGGGGACAGGCTCTGTCCCCGCTGAAGGGGCGGGATCGGGTTCCGGGGTGGCGGCGGGGCCTGGCGCAGCCGCGGCCTGGGACTCACCCTCGCTGCTTATCATGATACTCTGGGCTACCGCGTTCTCCTCTGACAGGGATCCGGTATAGAGCACCTCCACATGATCCCCAATGGTGATGCCATGGCCGGAGTGGACAACGGTTTCATCATTTTTCAGGATGGTATAGGTTTTGCCGTCTCCAGCGGTGATGGACAGGGAGGAATTGGAAGCGTCCGCCACCTCCCCGTAAATCACTTCCACAGCTACGGGGGGATGCTCCGCAGCCTTCAGCAGCTTCACCTCCTCCGCGTGTACGCCTTCCTCATACTCCCCCTTGGAAATGACCTCCAAGGTATCCCCCAGGGCCTCCGCCTTGCTGTCCAGCTTTGTTTCGCCATCAATGGAATAGCGGTAAACTGTGCCGTCGGAAGCTGTGATGGACAGGGAGAATTTCTCCAGCTTTGTTAAAACGCCGCTTTTTGCCAGCGTCTTTTCCTTGCAGGCCCCCAGGGACAGGGCCAGTGCCAGGGCGCACAGCGCCAAAATCATACCTGTTTTCTTCATTGTAATCACCTTTGGGATGCCGGGCGGGAAAAGCCCTCTCCGCGCCCGGCGCCTCTCCTTTCTTTCACTATTAAAATCAGACAAGCTGCAAGCCGCGTTTTTGCCTTGTCCCAGATACCTATGCCACGCTGGTTTCCTCACTGTCCGCTTCCCGGGGCCGATATGTTTCCGGATGGCTCTGCCAGAACCCGCTGGCGATCCTCCACAATCCGCTCCAGGGCCACCAGCACCGCCATGATACTGTCCAACTGGCTTTCGTCCTCCACTTCCAGCTCGTAGGTATTGTGCAGGGACATCCACTTCCTGTGGGCCTGGGCCAATATGCGGCCCTCACTGTCCATCAGCTTGTAATTGTGCTGGACTAAATCCCCCGACAGATACCACCCCAGGGCGTCTATATCCAGCACGTCCTTTGTCAGGTGCAGCAGCTCGGCGCGTATGTCCACAATAGAGCCGTCTGCCATTTCAATCCGGTGGGTGTCGCGCAGGGACATGGGGTTTGCGGTGATGACAGCAACCTCATCGCCATTTTCCCGGGTAAGGAAGGTGGTGCCATGGAGAGACACAACCTTGCTGTGGACACGGTACAGAACCTGGCCTTCGCTGCCGGTTATTTCCATTTTCCTGTGTGCGCTTGCAATTTTCGACTTAATCCGCAGTTTCACGCGGCCTTCCCCCTTTGCTCAAACGGTGTATGCATAGTTACCGCCTGCGCTTTACGCTCATGGCGGAAACCAGGAACAGCACAGGCACAATGGCGCTGGCTGTGGCGGTGCCTATCCGGTCTGCCGTCGCGCTGCCAAACAGCAGCAGTACCCCGGACACCACAGCGGACAAAAGGCCTACCCAGCCCAGGATAACCGCCAGGGCCAGCAGGCCCCGGTTCCCGCCTGCGCCCTGGAAACCGCAGAAGCCGCAGCCCAGGTTGAACAGTCCGGAGATAAGGCCCAGTATGGCAGACGCCTTTACGGTGACGACGGCCTGCATCTGGAGGCCGTTCTCTGCGCCGCCTTCCATAAGCCCGCCCATGGCCAGGCCCCCAACAGCCACAATGACAGCCAGGATTCCAATGATGATCTCCAGGACGGACAGCCCTTTCAGCATCTTTTTCACGTGCGAAAACTCCTTTCTTCCAGTGGATTCTATGATAATCCCGTTTTCCCGGGAAATATCACCATGTCCTCCCCCAAAACGGGGAACACTGCTTCTTGTTACAGGTTCTTCTGCCTGCCTCTCACTGTTAGTAAACATTTATTTACTAACAAGCCTAAAGAAAACGCCTTCAACGGCGCAAACGAGACAGACAAAGCAGGATATAAATAAACATTCATTTTCATAAAGGCAGAAACGAACCCCCTATCCGATTCGTTTCTACTTTTTCAGCTTTCCTCTCTTCTGCTTCCTGGGCATTAAGTATCCGCTTAAGCCTACTGACAAAAACTGGAACACCGTGTCCTCTGTTTCTTCGTCATTGGGAAGCTGCCCTTCCACCACGTATTTGGCATACATCACAGTGGTGGTAAGCACATGGAGCCACAGCAGGTTCTGGTTAATTTCCGTAAGCGAAGGGAACAGCCTGCGGAAAAGCCGCACCATATCGCCAAAGGCGTCAAAATAGCTGGTTTCCTGGGTGCTGTAAAATTCCGGGAAAGCGGCGCTGTCCCGGAAGCGGTGGTAGAAAACCGTTTCATCAGGACGGGCCACCCAGAACCGGAAATAGGGCAGCCACAGGCTTTTTACCGCGCCCAGGGGGTCGGCAAGCATGTTAAGGGGGTTCAGCTTAAGCTTGTCAAAAATGGCGGCGGCCTGCTTGTCCACATAGGTGAAGCACTCTGCCATCAACTGCTCTTTGCTGTCAAAGTACCGGTACAGCGCCCCGGGGGAAAGCTCTGCCAGTTCGCTGATATTCTGTATCCGCACCCCTTCCAGGCCATACTGCCGTACTGCTTTCATTGCCGCTGAAAGGATGCGGGTTCTGGTGTCGTCCAATCGTCACCCCTTCTTTCAAATAAACAACCGTTCACTGATAATTTCCCGCCTATTATACACTACCCTTCCCCTTTTTGCAACCGTTTTTTACAGGCGGGCTGTTCCAAAGCCCTCCCACGCTGCGGGAAAGGGCTTGATTATTCCCGGCGTTTATGGCATAATTTTGTTATAGTAAAATAACTGATTAAGAAGGACGTGGGTGCATTTTGGAAAAGAGTGAAAAAAAGGCGGGCAGGCAGGGGCTTATGCGCCGCTTCATCCCCTATTTCGGCAGGTATAAAGGGGTACTGGTGTTCGACCTGTTCTGCGCGGCCCTTACCACTGTGTGCGAGCTTGTGCTGCCCATGCTGGTGCGGTATATTACAGACATGGGCATTAACAACCTGGCGGCGCTGACTGTGGCTACGGTGCTGAAAATCGGCGGGCTGTACCTGTTTTTGCGGCTGGTGGACGCGGGGGCCAACTTCTTTATGGCTTCCATCGGGCATATTATGGGCACCCGGATTGAGACGGACATGCGCTCTGACATGTTCGCCCACCTGCAAAAGCTATCCTTTAACTATTTCGACAACACCAAGGTGGGGCAGATTATGACCCGCATCACCACGGATCTCTTTGACGTGACAGAGTTTGCCCACCACTGCCCGGAGGAGTTTTTCATTGCGGCCATCAAGATTTTCGGCTCCTTCATCATTCTGTGCGGGGTGAATGTGTGGCTGACCCTCATTGTCTTTGCGGTGGTGCCCCCCATGGTGGCTGTTGCCATCTATTTCAACCACCAGATGAAGGAACAGTTCCGCTCCCAGCGCAAGCAGTTGGGAGAGATAAACGCCCAGGTGGAGGACAGCCTCTTAGGCGTGCGGGTGGTGAAATCCTTTGCAAACGAGGGGCTGGAGACGGAAAAATTTGAGGAAGGCAACCGCACTTTTTATAACGTGAAGCGCAAACGGTATTTTTACATGGGCGGCTTTGAGGCTTCCAACCGCCTCTTTGACGGCCTGATGAATTTGCTGGTGCTCATAGCCGGGGCCTTGTTCATGATAAACGGGCAGGTGCAGCCTGCCGACCTGGTGGCCTACATGCTGTATGTGGGCACCCTTATCGCGTCCATCCGGCGGCTGGTGCAGTTTGCCGAGCAGTTCCAGCAGGGCATGACCGGCGTGGAGCGGTTTTTCCAGGTGATGGACGCGGACGTGGAAATTTTCGACGAGCCTGGCTCCACCCCGGTGGAAATTAAAAAAGGGGACGTAACCTTTGAAAATGTCAGTTTCCACTATGCCGATGACGGCAAGCAGGTGCTTTCCCATATCAACCTCCAAGTGAAGGCAGGGGAAAACGTGGCCCTGGTGGGGCCTTCCGGAGGCGGCAAGACCACCCTGTGCAACCTGATTCCCCGGTTTTATGATGTGACCACAGGCCGCATCCTCATAGACGGCAGGGACGTGCGCACCGTCACCCTGGAGTCCCTGCGGGGCCAGATCGGCTTTGTGCAACAGGATGTATACCTGTTCTCCGGCACAGTGTTTGAAAACATCCAGTACGGCAGGCCCGGGGCTTCCCGGGAAGAGGTGATGGAGGCGGCAAAGCAGGCCGGCGCCCACGACTTCATCCTGGGGCTTTCAAACGGGTATGATACATATGTAGGAGAGCGCGGCGTGAAGCTTTCCGGCGGGCAGAAGCAGCGCATCAGCATTGCCCGGGCTTTCCTGAAGAACCCGCCCATTATGATTCTGGACGAGGCCACCTCCGCCCTGGACAATGAAAGCGAAAAGCTGGTGCAGGCCTCCCTGGAGAAGCTGTCAAAGGGCCGCACCACCTTCACTATTGCCCACAGGCTTACCACCATCCGGAACGCCACGGTAATTCTGGTGCTGACGGACAAGGGCATTGAAGAAAAGGGCACCCATCAGGAGCTGATGGAGAAAAAAGGCGTATACTATAACCTGTACAACAGCTATGCTGTAGACGATGCATAAAAGGAGGGCGAAACCCATGGACAGCGGCAATTTTAAGTGCGAGGCATTTTTCGGTTCCCTGAAAGGCAAATCCGTTACCTTCTGCGGCATAGGCCGCAGCCACATGCCCCTGATGGCGCTTTTTAAAAGCAAGGGCGCCGTCGTTTCCGCCAGGGACAGGCGCAGCCTTGCGGAACTGGGGGAAAACGGGGAAAAGCTGCAGGCGCTGGGGATATCCCTCCATCTGGGGGAAGCGTATCTCCAGGGCATGGACGAGGACATCATCTTCCGCACCCCGGGCATGAAATATCATCTGCCAGAGCTGGAGGAAGCCCGGAAAAGGGGGCAGGTGGTGACAAGCGAGCTGGAGGTTTTCTTTGACCTGTGCCCCTGCAAAACCTACGCCGTCACCGGCAGCGACGGCAAAACCACCACCACCACCCTCATTGCGGAGTTTTTACAGGCAGAGGGGAAAACCGTCCATGTGGGCGGGAACATTGGCAAGCCCCTGCTGCCGGAGATTGAGGATATTGCCCCCACAGACTGCGCGGTGGCGGAGCTTTCCAGCTTCCAGCTTATCTCCATGAAGGAGTCTCCCCAGGTGGCGGTGGTGACGAATCTCTCCCCGAACCACCTGGATATGCACAAGGACATGCAGGAATATATTGACGCAAAGCGCAATATATTCCTGCACCAGAACGCCTTCTCCCGGACAGTTTGCAATGCGGATAATGAAATCACCGCCTCTTTCGCCCCGGAGGTTCGGGGAGACTTATGGCTTTTCAGCCGGAAGGAAAAGCCTTCCCGGGGCGTGTGGTGCGACGGGGAAACCATTTTTGTAAACGGGGAAGAAGCGCTTAAAGCGGGGGACATTAAAATCCCCGGCTGGCACAACGTGGAAAATTATATGGCGGCTATTGGCGCGGTGTGGGGGGACGTATCCCCGGAAAACATCCGCAGGGTGGCAAAAGAATTCGGCGGGGTGGAGCACCGGGCAGAGCTTGTCCGGGAGCTTGACGGCGTGAAATATTATAACGACTCCATTGCCAGCTCTCCCACCCGCACCATTTCAGGCACGCTGTCCCTTTACAAGGAAAAAATCATCCTCATCTGCGGCGGCTATGACAAGCACATCCCCTACGCCCCCTTAGGCCCCGTCATTTGCGAAAAGGTGAAAACCCTCATTCTTTTGGGGGCAACCGGCCCGAAAATTGAGGAAGCAGTAAAAAACGCGGCAAACTATCAGGAGGGCGCGCCCCGTATTCTCCGCGCCGCGTCTATGGAGGAGGCTGTGGCCCTGACCCAAAGGGAGGCTGTCCCCGGAGACGTGGTATCCCTCTCCCCCGCCTCCGCCGCCTTCGATCTGTATCCCAACTTTGAGGTGCGGGGCAGGCATTTTAAGGAACTGGTAAACGGGCTGTAAGACCTCGGGGGCTTGTCTCGCCTGCCGGCTCGGTCGGTTCGCATGCTTGCAAACGCTCGCGCGAAGCGCGAACGTTTGGCCACATGGCAGACGCTCACCCCCTAACCCCCCACAGACCTTTTTGAAAAAGAAGGTTAAACATTCCCCTTTAGGAATGTCGATCCAAAAACCAATTTATGCGGAGTTTTTCTCCGGGAAAGCATCGTGTGAAGAATACGAAAGGAAGGAGCGGTACCGGGCATAAAAGGCCGTTTTTCATGGCTTTTTGTGCGTATTCTGTGCCGCATGGCGATTATGAAAACTAAAAAATTTGGAAACCAGAAATTTAGAAGCGGCGGCAGGACGCCCCGCACCATTTCCTCCGCCCAAACCTACGAGCTGCCCAGCGCGGCGAAAACCATTGAGGAAAAGCTGGTGGTGGCGGCCCTGAAGCGCTGCGGCGGGGAAGGCGTACCCGCCAAGTCCCTTTTGCGGGAGGCGGGGATAAGCGACAAAACCGCCTTTTACGACGCCCTGCACAGCCTGGAGGCTGTGGGGGAAATCAAGGTGGACAAGGATCACTGGGTGCGGCTTGTACCCCGCACCGGGGATATAGAAGCCACCCTTGTTTCCCTTTCGGAAAAATTTGGCTTTGCCAAGCCCAAAGCTGGCACGGAGGACATTTTTATCCCTGGCAGCGCCTTAAACGGGGCTTTTGTAGGAGATGAAATTATCATCGGGGACTTGCAGAAGCGGGAACGCGGCCCCAGCGGACGGGTGAAGCGCATCGTGAAGCGCAGCGAAAGCGCCGTTACCGGCACCCTCCATATAGGGGAGCAGGGCGCCGCAGTCACCCCGGACGGGGCGGTGCGCTTTGACATGCGGGTGGCCCCCGGGAAACTGAACGGGGCGAAGGACGGGGACAAAGTGCTGATTGCCCCGAAAATGGACGGGCGCGGGGACTGGTCCCTGTGCGAGGTGCGCACTGTATTCGGCACAGGCAGCCGGGCCAGAGTATGCGCCGACGCCATTATCGAGCGCTGCGGCATCCCCACCGCGTTTCCCCCGGAAGTGCTGGAGCAGGCGGAGGAGATTTCCAAAATGACCGTCACCCAGGCGGACATCGACAGCCGCCTGGATCTGCGGGACTGGCCTGTTTTCACCATCGACAGCGCCGACGCCAAAGACCTGGACGACGCGGTGTCTGCCCAAAAGACAGAATACGGCTACAAGCTGGGGGTACACATTGCGGACGTTTCCCACTACGTGAAGGCCAAAACCCCTATAGATGAAGAGGCCTACAAGCGGGGCACCTCCGTCTATTTTGCAGACCGGGTGATCCCCATGCTGCCCGAAGCACTGTCAAACGGGGTGTGCTCTTTAAACGCGGGCACAGAAAAGCTGACCTTCTCCGCCCTGATAGAGTTTGACTTAGAGGGGGAAATTACCGGCTATTCCTTCCACAAGTCTGTGATAAACTCCAAGGTGCGGGGGGTGTATAAAGAGGTAAACAAGATTTTTGACGGCACTGCCTCCCCGGAAATTTTAGAGAAATATGCCCCTGTGAAGGACAGCCTTGCCTGCACCCGGGAGCTGGCCCATGTGCTCCAGGCCCGGGCAAAGAGGCGCGGGGAAATGGATTTGTCCAGCGATGAGACAAAGTTTGTGCTGGACGGGGAAGGCGTATGCATAGACATCCTGCCCCGCACCCAGGGAGAAGCCGAGCAGCTTATTGAGCAGCTTATGATAGCCGCCAACATCTGCGCCGCCCGGGCCTCCCTGGACGCGGACGTCCCCTTCCTGTACCGGGTGCATGAGCGGCCCCAGCCCGACCGGGTGGTGGAGCTTTACGAGCTTTTGGACAGGCTTTCCATCCCCTGCAAGGAGCTGAAAAAAGGCCAGCCCGGCACTGTGGATTTTGCCGCGGTGCTGGACAGGGTAAAGGGCACGCCCCGGGAATCCCTGGTGAACCAGCGGATTCTGCGCACCATGGAAAAGGCCAAGTATAACCACAAGGAGCTGGGGCACTTTGGTTTGGCTTTGGCGGAATACAGCCACTTCACCTCCCCCATCCGGCGGTATCCCGACACCTCCATCCACCGCATCCTGACGGATTTAGTGGGCGGCGTGGACAAGGGGACTATCCGCAAGCGGTACGGGGTTTTCGCGGAGGAATCCGCCTTCGAGTCCTCCAAAAATGAAATCCGGGCCGTCACCGGGGAGCGGGACGCGGAGGACTGCTATATGGCGGAATATATGCGCGCCCACCTGGGAGAGCACCACCTGGGGGTTATCAGCGGGGTAACGCCCAAGGGGGTGTTCGTAAAGCTGCAAAACAACGCCGAGGGCTTTGTAAGCCTGCAGGACTTTGAAGGCTGCGACTTTGAGTTTGACGGGGAAATCTGCCACCGGGATCTGCGATCCGGCCGGGTGCTGATGATGGGGGACGAGCTGCCCATCATTGTGGCGGCGGCAGACGTGGCCACAGGCCGCATTGACTTCATGCCTGAGGAGGCATAAAGAGGCGGGGCTTTTCATATGCTGGGGTGTGGACATGTGTGACGCAGGCTCCACATTTCGGAAAGGACGTGGGCGCGTGAAAAGCTTTCTCCTGTCGGCGGCACTGGGGCTGGGGGCCTTGGCGCTGGTAAATTTCTGCGGGCAGTTTACAGGGGTGTACCTTCCTGTAAACCGCCTGTCCCTGCTGGGCGCGGGGCTGCTGGGCATTCCCGGCGTCACCCTGCTGGTGGTCTGCAACAGCCTGCTGCTTTAGAAGCCGTGCCAATAGGCCATAGGACAAATTTTTCCGGCAAATTCTGCAGGCTTCTGTGTTGGAAATCCTCGAAGATACGAAAACGTTCGTATTTCTAAACGCATATATGCGTTTGCGGTTCATCCGCCTTGAAGCCCACGAAATCTTTTCGGAAATCTTTGCGCCACTCCTATCGGTACAACTTCTTAGAGTCTGTTTGAAAAACACAAAATCCCCCCGGCGGGCCGCCTTTTCTGCGGCCCGCCGGTTTTTCTGCCAGTGCACAAGAAGGGCGGCTTGTCATACTATAAGAAGCGGGTCTGCTTCAAACTGACGCATAAGGGATCACATGCCTTGGACACTTTTGCACCAGGGGGCAGCAATCTTGACTTTTCCCCATGTTCACTGTAAAATATTTGTATATTTGCGCCTGCCGCGTTTGAAACATTTTCCTGGTTCCCAAAGGCGGCGGTTTTTAAGAAGCTGTGCCAACCGCCGCACAAATCTTTTCACCGCGGCTTCTAAAAGCCCGCAGCAGGCCAGTATTGAGAAGGGAGCGTTTGAACGTGATGAAAAAAGGAAGCATGCGCCTGCTGGCGCTGGCCCTGGCCGCGGCCCTGCTGCTGTCGGGCTGCGCCTCCTCTGGCGGGGAAGCCGGAAGCAAAGGGCTTACCTGGGTGACATGGCGGGGCTATGAGAAATTCATTGAGCTGCTGGAGGAAACTTATCCAGATATAGGCCTGGAGCAGATTTCTTATACAGGAAACAGCGCGACATCTTATAACTGGGCGCAAATGCGCGCCGGGGATATTTCCGATATTTTTACCACCAGCCAGATTCTGGACAGGGATTTGGCGGCGGAGCAGCTTCTGGATTTGTCGGGCTATGACTTCATCAATGATTTCCCCACCTCCACCCTGGATCAGGTGGCTATAGACGGGAAGGTTTACCTGCTTCCTATTAATTACGCCATGTACGGCATTTTCTACAACAAGACCCTCTTAGAAGAGAACCATTGGGAGGTGCCGGAAAACTTCCAGGAGCTGGAGGCCCTGTGCGGGAAAATCCGGGAGGCGGGGATGGTTCCCGGGGTGCTGGGCACCCACCTTACAGGCAACACCTTTTCCGCCATGTTCAACCTTGCCAAAACAAGCTGGCTTACCACCCCTGAGGGGGCCAAGTGGGAGCAGGGCTTCCTTGCGGGGGACGCCACAGCCGCCGGCATGTGGGAGGACACAGTGGACTATGCCGGACAGTACATGGATATCGGCATGTTCGCCACAGACCCGGAGGACAGGAACAACCCCGACGTCCTGCTGGACTACCTGGGGAACAGGAAGTCTGTGTTCTGTACAGCGGTGTTCACCGTAAATATTACAGAGCTGCCGGAAACAGGGGATAAGCTGGGGATGATGCCCTATATCAGCAAGGACGGCAGCAAAAACGTCTATATGTACAACCCCACCAGCTACATCGGCATCAGCAAGCGCCTGGCAGAGCCTGGCAATGAGAAAAAGCTGGAGGATGCCGTCAAGCTTCTTTCCCTGCTCTTTTCCCCGGAAGGCCAGGCCTCCTTTATCACAGAAGAAACCCCCTGTGTGCTGGGGGCTTTAAGCAGCGCGCAGGTGCCGGAGGATTCCATGATTTACGATGCCCAGCAGGCCATGCAGGAGGGCCGGGCCTTCCCCATGACCTATGCCGGCTGGGAAAATGTCCTGGCCGACATCGGCCTGGCCTACAAGGAGTGGTTCCGGGGGGAAAACAATACAGACGGGGAAGGCTGCATTGCCCGGATGGATGAATTGCAGCGGGACTATCTGGACAGCGCGGGGCAGGTTTATTTCAGCGAAAGCACCGCGGATTTCACCCTGGAGGAAACCGCCGCCCTTATCGGCAAGGCCCTGGGAAGCAGGACAGGGGCGGACGCCTCTATGGTGCTTATGGGGGAATACCACCGGGATGTGCCGGTGATGCGGGCCGGGGTCACCGGGAAGCTTTACGCGGGCCGGATTAACACAGATGTGGCGGCGTCCATTTCCCCAGACTTTGACGGCGAATATGCCCTGCTTTCCATGACCGGGAAGGAGGCAAAGGCCTTTAAAGAGGCCGGCTTCACCCCCGAGGGGGAAAGCCAGCCATATCCTTATGTGCTGGTAACAAAGGGCGGCGCAGAGCTGCGGGATGAGGAGACATACCAGATTGCCTTCCTCAAGGGCAGCTATACAGAGGAGGCAGCCGGGGCTTACGGCGCACAGGTGCTGGAAGGCTCTGCCGGCGGGATGCTGCGGGAATATCTGGAAGAGCAGAAAACCGTTTCCCCTGACAGCCCCTGGGAATAAACAAAATATTAAAAGCAGGCAGGCATTCCTTTTGTGAACGCCTGCCTGCTTTTTGCCGCATATATAGCAAACACACTTTAAAATTGAGATTTACTGATTTTAAAGCCAGGCGGCTTTACCGCCTGGTTCAAAAGAGGTGCACCTCTTTTGAACTGTGTTAACTATAAAAGCCCACTTTCATTTTTCGGTTGCGCGGCCTGTGTCCAGCGCGCAAAGGAGCCAAAGGCGGCGCGTGAACACCTCCTAAGACGCCAGCACCCCGCTGTCATCTATCTGCAGCAGGTATAGCTGCTCCTCCAGGCCTGTTTCTGTGTTCACATAGCTGAGCACCTGCCGCCCGTCCTCCCCTTTGCAGGAAAACTCCCAGCACAGCACCTCGTCCAGGCCAGGGGTGGGGATAACCGCCAGCCGGGTGCTTTCCACCTGGAGCAGCGGGCTTAAGCCTTCGGCGGCTTCTTCTGCCGAAAGGGCCGGGGTGGATAGGGAGCGCTCGCGGCAGTTCATCAAAAACCCTGTCCCGTCATATTCCACCATGCCACCCTTCTCAAGCTCTACCGTAACTTTAATAAGATCGGGATAGCACAGGGCTTCCTCCTCCCCCACTGCGGCTTTTGTGTGGAAATTCACCGTACACAAGCCATCGCTGCTTACATAATAGCTTTCCTGCAGCGGGGGAAGCCCCAGGCCCTCCAGGGCCTTTTTTGCCGCCTTTAAGGCTTCTTCATAGGAAAGGCTGCCAGCGCCGCTGTTTTCCTTTTTATAATAGGCGATTTCCCCGCCCTGCCGGGTGACACGGATTTGCTCGCCCTCCCGGGCAAAGGAAAACACAGGAAGCTGCCCGCCTCCTTCCCCGGTAAATTCCAAATCCCCTGCTGCGCAGCCTAAAAAGGCGGCGGCCTTTTCCCCGGCCTGTTCCCGGCTGATTTCCCCTTCCCCTTTCAGGTACAAAGGCTCCCTTTGGGGGATATGGTCGGAGAAAGGCCCGTCGTACAGCAGGGCGGGGAAATCGGCAAACTCCTTTGCCACGCTGTCAAAATCATCGTCCAGAAGGGCCAGCTCCTCAATTTCATCCACGTTGTTCAAAAGGCTTTCCAGCCTGTTTATCTGCGCCCCCTCTGCCGTCAGCCGGGCCTGTATGCCTGTGAGGGCCTCTTCCAGCTTGCCCGCATATGCCTGCAGGGTGGAAAAGCCCTCTAAGTCCTGCCGCTGAAGCTCCTCGCCAGAAAAGGATTTCCGTGTCAGGGCCAGGGCATAGTCCCCCACCTGGGACAGGAAACGGCTGATGCGCTCCGTTTTCTCCATAGAAAAGGGCAGGCTTCCCAAGGCTGCCTTGGCCCCGCCGCTCTGCTCCAGAAGCTGGGCGGACAGCACGCTCTGCATGGCGGGGGTTCCGGCATACCGGGCTTTTTCCAGCGTCCGGCCCATGCCGCTGACTTCATCGGTCAAGTCCCCCAGCGCCCGCTGGTATACATATTCCAGGCGGGTGCCGCTCTGGTTCAGGGAAAGCCGCAGGTCTATAAGAAAGCCGCCCCCTATAAACACCAAGGCCAGCCCGAAAGCCCACAGCCTGATTTTTCCTCGTCTGCTCATATTCAATCGCCCTGCGAACCGGAATCCGCACAAAGAGCTGTAAAGGAACAGCCTTTTGCGCCCGGTATCGCTCCTTTCATAAAATTTTTCAAACAAACCCTATAACGCCTTTCCCCTAGTTTCCGCGAAGGAGCCGGGGAAAATTCATAGGCTGTTCGCATTTTTTATCTGTTCAATTCTTCCGGATTGTGGTATACTGATTGTGATTATGCGGCGGCACTGCCGCCAAGGAGGACGCTTTTTGCGCATTTTAGGCATTGATCCCGGCTATGCCATTGTGGGCTACGGGGTAATTGAGGCAAAAAACGGGGCCTACCGGCCCTTGGAATACGGCGCGGTCACCACCCCTGCCGGGGCGGACTTTGGGGAGCGCCTGCGGGAGATATACGACGGCATGTGCCAGTTGCTTGACACCCTGCAGCCCCAGGCGGCGTCTGTAGAAAAGCTGTACTTTACAAACAACAAGACCACCGGCATCGGCGTGGCGGAGGCCCGGGGGGTTCTCCTCCTGGCCCTTGCCCAGCGGGGCGTCCCTCTGTATGAGTATACCCCGCCCCAGGTGAAGCAAGCGGTAACAGGTTATGGCAAGGCCCTGAAGCCACAGGTGCAGGAAATGACCCGCCGCCTGCTGGCCCTGCCCTCCATCCCCAAGCCCGACGATGCCGCCGACGCCCTGGCCCTTGCCATCTGCCATGGCCAAGCCGCAGGCTCTCCCCTGCGCCGGGCACTGCTGCGCTAGACTTCGGGGCCTTCCGCATCATAAGCTTGAAAAAATTACAAGTGCCTGCCTGGACAGGGAAGGCGCAGACCCCTCCAAAAGCAAGGAGATTTACTTATGTTTTATAGTTTGACTGGAAAAATCGTGCATACAGAGCCGGGCTTTGCCGTGGTGGACGTGGGAGGCGTGGCCTTTAAGTGCGCCACCTCTATGGGCACCCTGCGCACCCTGCGCCTGAACGGGTCCGCCACCCTGTACACCCATTTAAATGTGCGGGAGGACGCGCTGGATCTTTTCGGCTTTGCCACCCAAACAGAGCTGAACTGCTTTAAGCTGCTCACCGCTATCAGCGGCGTGGGGCCAAAGGCAGGCCTTGCCATCCTTTCGGAGCTGTCTCCGGAGGAGGTGGCTCTGGCGGCGGCTGGCGGGGATGTAAAGCGCTTCTGCCGGGCAAACGGCGTGGGGCCGAAGCTTGCCCAGCGCATTGTGCTGGAATTAAAGGACAAGGTGGTGGATTTTTCCACCGGGGAATTGGGGGCAGACTTCCTACAGCCCGGCGGGCCATCGGCCTCCGGCAATGCCGCCCAGGCTGTGGAGGCCCTTGCCACTTTAGGGTATTCCCCCACAGACGCGGCCGCCGCTGTAGGCCGCCTGGACAGCAGCCTGCCTGTGGAGGAACTGATACGGCTGGCCTTAAAAGGCTTTGCAGGGGCGTGAACGGAAAAGTCCTTTTTCGATCAAACCTTTTTGGGGAAAAGGGGGAAGGCCCCCGGTGGGGTTCGCTCTGACCCGACCGAGCCGGAAGGCGAGAAGCAGAGGTGTGGAGCAGCGCTCCACGGTCTTTATCAGGAGGCGTTGCTATGCTGGAAAAAGCAAAGCGGTTTTTGCAGATATCCATAGGCTCCACCATCGGGGTGTATCTGGGCCACAGCTTCTGGCAGTGGCGGGACTATCAGGCCCACCCGGACTTATACGCCATGGGGGGCGCGCCCTGGTATACGTCTCTGCTGACAGGGGCGGCCTTTACGGCGCTGCTGGCGGCGGCAGAAGCGGCGGCGCTGTATATCGTGAACCGTAAGCTTGCCAAAAGGCGGGCAAACGAAACCAAAGGAGATAAACATCCATGATAGAAAAAAGCGGCGGGATGGAGTATGGCATCGACTGGGACGCCCAGGATGAGATGGACTTAGAAAACCGCCTTACCCATACGGGCTACACCCCAGAGGACAGGGAGACGGAGAACCCCCTGCGGCCCCGGGCCTTCTCCGAGTATATCGGGCAGGAAAAGGTGAAGGAAAACCTGAAAATCTATATTGGGGCGGCCTTGAGCCGGAAGGAATCTTTAGACCATGTGCTGCTGTACGGCCCGCCGGGCCTGGGCAAAACCACCCTGGCAGGCATTGTGGCAAACGAAATGGGGGTAAACCTGCGGGTGACAAGCGGCCCTGCCATCGAAAAGCCCGGGGATTTAGCCGCCCTGCTGACAAACCTCTCCCCCGGGGACGTGCTGTTCATCGACGAGGTGCACAGGCTTTCCCGGCAGGTGGAGGAAATCCTGTATCCGGCCATGGAGGACTTTGCCCTAGACATCATCACCGGGAAAGGCCAGATGGCGGCAAGCTACCATCTGCCCCTGCCCCATTTCACCCTGGTGGGGGCCACCACCAGGGCGGGCCAGCTTTCCGCCCCTTTGCGGGATCGCTTCGGGGTGGTGCTGCGGCTGGAGCTGTATAACCCCCAGGAACTGGGGAAAATCGTCACCCGCAGCGCGAAAATCCTGGGGGCGGACATTGAGGCGGACGCGGCGCTGGAAATTGCCAGCCGCTCCCGGGGCACCCCCCGCATTGCCAACCGCCTTTTAAAGCGGGTGCGGGATTTTGCCGAGGTGATGAGCGGCGGGGTTATCACCCTGAACACCGCGAAAATCGCCCTGGACAGGATGGAGATTGATGAGCTGGGCTTAGACCAGAGCGACCGGCGGATGCTCTCCGCCATCATCCAGTTTTACGGCGGAGGCCCTGTGGGCCTGGAAACCCTGGCAGCGGCTATCGGGGAGGAGGCTGTGACCATTGAGGACGTAAACGAGCCGTACCTCATGCAGATAGGCTTTCTCTCCCGCACGCCCCGGGGCCGCTGTGCCACAGCGGCGGCTTACCTGCACCTGGGCCTGCCTGTGCCCGCTGCTCTGCAGCCCGCCGCTGCCCCGCCGGAGCAGACCAGGCTGCCGGAGTAGGGCAAGACCGTGGGGCGTTGCAAGGTCGTGGGGCGCTGCCCCACACCCTGCGGCCTTCTTTCGGAGAAAGCCGGTAAAGAACTTTACCTTTCTGGCAGAAGGGCAGGAAAGCTGCATATCTTATAAACAAGAAAAATATAAACGAGGTGTTATTATGGGACGACTTTTTGGAACTGACGGAATCAGGGGCATTGCCAACAAAGACCTGACCTGCGAGCTTGCCACCCAGTTAGGCCGGGCGGCGGCCCGGGTGCTGACCAACAAATCCAACCGCCACCCAAGGGTGCTTATCGGCAAGGACACCCGCCTCTCCTCCGACATGCTGGAAAACGCCATGGCAGCGGGGCTTTGCAGCATCGGGGCCAGCGTTATCACTTTGGGCGTGGTGCCCACCCCGGCTGTGGCCTATCTGGTGGAAAAGTATAAGGCAGACGCGGGGATTATGATTTCCGCCTCCCACAACTCCTTTGAGTATAACGGCATTAAAATCTTCTCCGGGGACGGCTACAAGCTGCCCGACGACCTGGAGGAGCGCATTGAGGACATCATTTTAGGCAAGTCCGACATCTCCCACGAGTTCCCCCAGGAGGACGGCATCGGCACAGTTGCCCATGCGGACAGCGCTGTGCGGGATTATATCGACCATGTGAAAAACACCGTGCATTTCTCTTTAGACGGGCTGAAAATCGCCATCGACAGCGCAAACGGCTCGGCCAGCGCCACAGCCCAGGCCCTGTTTACCGAGCTGGGGGCGGAGGTCACCATGATGAACGATACTCCCGACGGCATCAACGTGAACGACCAGTGCGGCTCCACCCACATGGAGGGGCTCATTGAATATGTAAAGACCCACGAGGTGGACGCGGGGGTGGCCTTTGACGGGGACGCCGACCGCTGCCTGATGGTGGACGAACAGGGCAATTTCATTGACGGCGACTTTATCATGGCTATCTGCGCCCTGGACATGAAGAGCAGGGGGAAGCTCTCCGGCAGCGCTGTGGTGGGCACCATTATGACAAACCTGGGCTTCCAGCGGTTCTGCGAGGAAAACGGCATGCGCTTTGAGGCCACAAAGGTGGGCGACCGCTATGTGCTGGAGCAGATGCGCTTAGACGGCTATAATTTCGGCGGCGAACAGAGCGGGCATGTGATTTTCCGGGATTTCGCCACCACCGGCGACGGGCAGCTTACCGCCTGCCAGCTTTTAAGCCTTCTGCGCCGCCGGGAAGCGAAGCTTTCAAGCCTTGCCACGCTGATGCAGCGCTATCCCCAGACCATGATTAATATCAAAGTCACCCCAGAAGGGAAGCTTGCCTTCTACACAGACCATACCGTAAAAGCCGCCATCGACAAGGCCGCCGCTGCTTTAGGCAAGGAAGGCCGGGTTATCGTGCGGCCTTCCGGCACAGAGCCTTTGCTGCGGGTGATGGTAGAGGGCCGCGACGAGGAGCAGATCCAGCAGATTGCAAAGGAAGTGGCGGACGTGATTGAGAGGGAGCTTTCCTAATGCGTACCGCACAGTGGCACGACTATGAACTTTTAGACACAGCAGGCGGGGAGCGGCTGGAGCGCTGGGGGGATATCCTCCTTATCCGGCCCGATCCCCAGATTATCTGGGAGGGGGGCAAGGACGGCCCCCTGTGGAAAAAGGCCCATGCCCGGTATGTGCGCTCCCATAAGGGCGGGGGGCACTGGGAAACCTACAGGAAGCTGCCTGAGGTGTGGCAAATCGGCTGGGAGGGGCTGACCTTCCGGCTAAAGCCCATGGGTTTTAAGCACACCGGGCTTTTTCCGGAGCAGGCGGTAAACTGGCAGTTTGCCAAAGAGAAAATCCAAAGCGCCGGGAGGCCTGTAAAGGTTTTAAACCTGTTCGGCTACACAGGGGCCGCCACCCTGGCCTGCCTGCAGGCGGGAGCCGCCGTCACCCATGTGGACGCCTCCAAGGGCATGGTGCAGTGGGCCAAGGAGAATGCCCAGGCAAGCGGCCTTGCGGATAAGCCGGTGCGCTGGCTCGTTGATGACTGCGTGAAGTTTGTCCAGCGGGAACAGCGCCGGGGCAACACCTACGACGGCATTATTATGGATCCCCCCTCCTACGGACGGGGGCCTGGAGGCGAGGTGTGGAAGCTGGAGGAACAGCTTTACGGGCTTATCTCCATGTGCCTGCCTATTTTGTCGGAAAAGCCCCTGTTTTTCATTTTAAATTCCTACACCACCGGCCTTTCCCCGGCTGTAATGGAATATTTGCTGGGGGTGCTGCTCTGCCCGAAAGCCGGCGGGGCTGTCTCCGCAGACGAAATCGGCCTGCGGGTAACCAGCACCGGCCTTGTCCTGCCCTGCGGCAGCACCGCCATCTGGCAAGCGTGACGCTTGACCCGGGACGCGGGGCGCAGACGTTCCGTCTGCTGGCGGGAAGAGACTTTTCGCTGCGGAATGAGATTCCGCGCTTACAAAGGCGGCCGCGTGCCCGGGGCACTCCCGATAGCATGACAGCAAGCGTGACGCTTGACCCGGGACGCGGGGCACAGGCGTTCCGCCTGCTGGCGGGAGAAAATTTTCCGCTGCGGAATGAGATTCCGCGCTTACAAAGGCGGCCGCGTGTCCGGGGCACTCCCGCTTGTGTGGAAAAATTTGGTTTGAGGGTCAAACCCTTTTTTAAAAGGGTTTGTAGGATTCCAAAGGGCAAGGCCCTTTGGCCGCGGTCCGCAGACTGCGGAGTCTTTGCAGGGCAAAAATTTGGGAAGCCCCAAAAACTCAGGCAGCAGCAAAAAAGGAGCAGATTTATGGCAAGATGGATATATGCGGCGCTGGCCCTGGGCTGGGTGCTGAGCATGATTTACGAGTGCGTACAGACAGGGACAGGCGCCGCCCTGTATTTTTCCCTGGGCGTCATAGGGCTGACAGCCTTCGTCATCCTCTTTGTGCGGGATCTGACCCGGGGCGGAGAGCAGAAGCCTGTGCCCCGGATGGTGTACTTTTTGGGGGCGGCGATGTCGGCGGCGCTTTTCTATAGGGCGCTGAGTAAGGCTGCCTACGCAGGAACCTATGTGCAGTTTATGCCCTTTTACCTGGTGATGTTTGCCTATTTCCTGGGCACAGGGCTGTACCTGTGGTGGAAAAAGCTGCGGGAAAAATGACCGCAGGCGCAATGGTTCATCCGGCGGCTGATGGAAAGCAGAAGAAAGGGGACAGCAGATGGCTTTTATTGAGATAAAAGACGTGCGTTTTTCCTATGCCATGGAGGCCGGGGCGGAAAAAGAAGTGCTCCATGGCATTAACCTGGACATTGGGCAGGGGGCGTTTGTGGCGCTTTTAGGGCACAATGGCTGCGGCAAATCCACTATGGCAAAGCTTTTAAACGGGATGCTCTCCCCTTCCTCGGGGCAGGTGCTCATAGACGGGCTGGACGCGGGGCTGGAGGAAAACCAGCTTCCGGTGCGGCGGCAGGTGGGGCTGGTGCTGCAAAACCCTGACAACCAGCTCGTGGCTGGCATTGTAGAGGAGGATGTGGCCTTCGGCCCGGAAAACCTGGGGGTGCCCCCGGAGGAAATCCGTCGGCGGGTGGACGAGGCCCTAAAGGCTGTGGACATGTACCACTACCGGGAGCACGCCCCCCACAAGCTTTCCGGCGGGCAGAAGCAGCGGGTGGCTATTGCCGGGGTCATTGCCATGGAGACAAAATGCATTGTGCTGGACGAGCCTACCGCCATGCTGGATCCCCGGGGCCGCCAGGAGGTGATGGAGACTATCACCCGGCTGAACCGGGAAAAGGGCATCACCATCGTGCTCATTACCCACTATATGGACGAGGCGGTGCAGGCGGGCCGGGTGGTGGTAATGGACAAGGGGCAGGTGCTGATGGACGGCACGCCCCAGCATGTTTTCAAGCAGGTGGAGCGCCTGAAGCGCCATGACCTGGACGTGCCCCAGGCCACAGAATTATGCTACAGGCTGCGGGCGGCGGGGGTGGCGCTGCCGGACATCCCCCTTTCTGTGGAGGAGTGCGTGGGGATGTTTAGGAACCTATTGCGCTAGTGTTGAAAACAGGAGTGGAAAAGCTTTGGAATACACATTGAGAAAAGCGGTGCCTTCTGACAAGGCCAGGATAGGGGCGCTGTTCATTGAAATGCTCCAGGCCATTTACAACAAAACAGAGGCTGAAGGGTATAAGGAGAATGAACTAGACCGCTTCTTCGCGGGCACCGAGAACTGGATATGCGTGGCAGAATCTAACGGCAGGGTGGAAGCTTTCCTCTCCATTGAAGAGCACCACGAGCCGGCGGATTATATCTATCTGGACGATTTCAGCGTCAGCACGCCCTGCCGGGGCCGGGGGATTGGCACGGCCCTTTTGAAAGCAGCAGAGCAATACGCCAGGGACAGGGGCATCCCCCAGGTGGTGCTCCACGTGGAAAAATCGAACCTGCGCGCCCACAGGCTTTACAAGCGGTCAGGCTTTACGGATGACAAAGACGAGGGCGGGCGCATCCGCATGAGAAAGCTGGTATAAACCGGAAAGGAACGTGTTCACAAACATGACAATACTGGAAACCAGGAACCTAACCTACAAATACGGCATTGGCACGCCCTTTGAGAAAACAGCGGTGGAGGATGTATCCATTGAGATTGAAAGGGGCGAGTTCTTAGGGGTGATAGGCCACACAGGCAGCGGCAAGTCCACCCTCATTCAGATGCTCAACGGCCTGATACGCCCTACCTCGGGCCAGGTGCTGCTGGAGGGAAAGGACATCTGGGCCGAGCCAAAGAAAATCCGGGACGTGCGCTTTAAAGTAGGCATGGTGTTCCAGTATCCGGAATACCAGCTTTTTGAAGAGACGGTTTTAAAAGACATCATGTTCGGGCCGAAAAACATGGGGCTTTCTGATGCCCAGGCTCAGGCCCGGGCAGAGGAAGCCGCTGCCTTTACAGGCCTTAAGGCGGAGCTTTTAGAGAAATCCCCCTTTGAGCTTTCCGGGGGCGAAAAGCGCCGGGCAGCCATTGCGGGGGTTATTGCCATGGATCCGGAGGTGCTGGTGTTGGACGAGCCTACGGCGGGCCTGGATCCCCGGGGCCGGGACGTGCTGCTGACACAGATTACCCAGTATCACAAGAAGCGGGGAAACACTGTGCTTTTAGTCTCCCACAGCATGGAGGACATTGGCCGCACAGCAGACCGCCTGCTGGTGATGAACAGCAGCCGGTGCGCGTACCTCTCCCCCACCCAAGAGGTGTTTGCCCAAAGCGGGAAGCTGGAGGGAATGGGCCTGCGGGTGCCTCAGATTACGAAAATCGTCCAGGCGCTGGAAAGGCTGGGATGCCCGGTTGACCCCAGCACCCTGACGGTTGACCACGCCTTAAAACAGCTTATCCCCTATTTCAAGCAGTTGAATCCCGGAAAGGAGGCCTAGCCCATGCTGTCAGACATTACCCTGGGCCAGTTTTTCCCCGCGAAAAGCCTGATGCATAAGGCAGACCCGCGGCTTAAAATCTGCCTCACCATTTTTTCCATTGTGCTGATTTTTGCCGCCGGAAACTTTTTTTCCCTGGGATGGGCAGTGCTGTACATTGCCCTGGCCATGGCCCTGTCGAAAATCCCCCTGAAAATGTATCTCAGAGCCTTAAAGCCCATTTTGTTCCTGGTGGCGTTCACCGCTGTGCTCAATATTTTTTACGGCACAGGCGATCCCCTTTTCCAGTGGGGCATCCTGAAAATCACCAAAAACGGCCTTTTGAACTGCCTGTTTGTCTCCATCCGCATTATCGTGCTGATTCTGGCAAGCTCTGTGCTCACCTTCACCACCTCCCCCACCCAGCTTACAGACGCTATCGAGCGGCTGCTGCGGCCCCTTTCCAAGCTGCACGTGCCTGTCCACGATTTTGCCATGATGATGACCATTGCCCTGCGCTTTGTGCCCCTTCTCATGGAGGAAACCGACAAGATTATGAGCGCCCAAAAGGCAAGGGGCGCGGACATGGAGAGCGGGGGCTTGGTGCAGCGGGTGAAGGCTCTGATTCCGGTGCTCATCCCCCTGTTTGTCTCCGCCTTCCGCCGGGCCTATGATTTAGCCACCGCTATGGAAAGCCGCTGCTACCATGGCGGCGAGGGCCGCACCAAAATGAAGGTGCTGCGCTTTTCTTCCCACGACTATTGCATTATCGGCTCGGCCCTTTTGGCCCTGGCGGCGTTTATCACGCTAAATATGGTGTTCCCGCCTGCCATTGTGCGGTGAAGGCTGCCTCCGGCGGCTTAAGGATTTTTTTACAGGCCCGCTGCCTGCCGGGAATTTCGCATGTTAATTTGCGTTGCTTGTAGCAACGGGCTGTCCTGTATACAATAGTGGTAACAAACTTACAGAAAGGATGTTATCCCTATGTTAAACGAAAACCTGAAAGCACTGAGAAAATCAAAGGGCCTTTCCCAGGAAGAGCTTGCCATCAAGCTGCATGTGGTGCGCCAGACCATCTCCAAGTGGGAACAGGGGCTGTCCGTGCCGGACGCAGATATGCTGGTCGCCCTGTCGGAGGCCTTTGAAACGCCTGTGAGCACCCTGCTGGGGGAATCGGTTACAGAGCCGGAGGCAGACAGCATAAAGGCCATTGCCGAAAAGCTGGAGGTCATAAACCTGCAGCTTGCCCGAAGGGAAGCGTTGAAAAGGAAAATGCTCCACTGGCTGTCTATCTCCCTGTGCGCGGCCATCGCAGTTATTTTTGCGGCCTTAACCGTCTTACACAGCCCCTATTTAGGCTGGGACTATGCCGATCCGGAACTCGCCATTGCCGGGACAGCCTTCCACGCCTTTGAGTGGGTGTTTGTGCGGGCAGCGCCCGTTATTCTTGCGGGGGGCATTGTTGGAGCCTTTTTGACGCGGAAGAAAGTATAAATCCTCCCGCCTTTGGGGCGCCGTTCTGACAACAATACGCTTTGCCTTGAAAGGAGGCCCTTATGGATTTCCCCAAACACATTGTGTCCGCCGCTGGGCTGGTGCTCAATGATAAAAACGAAGTACTGCTGGTGAAGGATTTCCGCCGGGAACCTTTCGCCATTTTGGAAGATATCCTGCTGCCCCCCGGGGCGCTGGCATTTGATTAAGGAGTGTCCATGCGTAACCTGCTTATCACTTTAAGCTACGACGGCGCCCATTACCATGGCTGGCAGATACAGGAAAACGCCCTGACTGTGCAGGAGGTTTTTCAGTCTGCCCTCGCAAGGGTGACCGGAGGCGGGGAGGACATCAAGGCCTGCTCCCGCACAGACACAGGGGTGCATGCCCGGGAATTTGCCGTAAGCCTTCAAACAGAGAGCCGCATCCCGCCGGAGCGCCTGCCTGCCGCTTTAAACCGCTATCTCCCCCCGGACATTGCGGTGAAATCCTGCCGGGAGGTGCCGGAGGGCTTTCACGCCCGGTATTCCTGTTTGGGCAAGGAATACTGTTATGAAATCTGGAACCATCCGGTGCGGGATCCCTTCCTCCATAACCGGGCGCTGCACTACTGGTATCCTATAGACGAAAGCCTTTTGAACGAGGCCGCCGCCCATTACACTGGCCCCCACGATTTTTCCTCCTTCTGCACTTTGGACAGCCGGGAGATAGGGGATTTCACCCGTACCGTCACAGCGGCCCGGGTAGAGCGCCGAGGGGACATGGTGGTGTTTACCGTATCCGCCGACGGCTTCCTCTATAACATGGTGCGCATCATGACAGGCACCCTTCTCCGGGTGCAACAGGGGAAGCTTTCCCCCCAGGACATTCCCGCCGTTATCGGGGCCAAAGACCGCCGGGCCGCCGGGCCAACAGCCCCTGCCTGTGGGCTGTACCTTAACCGGGTTTTCTACGATTTGCCCGGCAGCAGGCTTTCTGCACAGCGGGAAGGTTTTTAGAGGATGCGGGGAACTTTTTCCTGAAAAAAGTTCCCCGCATATTGGCAGTAGTTTCATTTGAAGAAAGGAGCGGCCCCGGCTGGGCCACAGAGCAGGCGTATGGGAAAACACAGTAAAAAGGAAGAGCCGCAGATTATCCAGCTCCGGGATTACCAGAACCCGCCCCAGGAGACCGGGCCTGAAGAGGAACCGGAGGGCGGCGCGTCTATTACATACGACGAAGGGAAAAGAAAACAGCCCGCCGCCGTACCCAAAGCGGTTTACCGGGCGGCAATCATCCTGCTGGTGCTGGTAATTGGACTGGCATTGTGGATGAACCGCACAAGCCTGAATCCGGAGAGCATTGGTTCCTGGCTGAAGCTGCAGATTACCGGGGCGGAAATCGGCGACGGCTTTCCAGTGCAGATTACCGGTTCCGAGGTGCTGGAAGCCAATTTCCTGGCCCAGGGAGGCAACGCGGTGGTGCTCAGCGATACTGTGTTCAGCATCCTCAATCCTACCGGGCGGGAGGAAATTTCCCTGCGCCACAGCCTGAACCATCCTGTGCTCCAGGGCGCTGGGGATCGGTATCTCCTTTATAACAGCGGCAGCACCGGCTATACAGCCCTTTCCGGCACAGACGTGGTGGTAAACAGCGTGGAGGAACGGGACATCCTTACAGGAGCCATCGCCCAGAACGGGCGGTTTGCCCTGGGGGTGCAGGGAACCAATGGGGCCTCGGAACTGAAAGTGTACCAGAAGGACGGCACCCTCCAGTACCAGTATTCCCTGGCCTGGGACTACATCACCGCCATTGCCCTGAACTTCGACGGGGCTTATGGGGTGGTATGCACTGTGCGCAGCGACAAGGGCATCCTGATTTCCAAGGTGCTGGTGTTCGACTTTACAAACGAAGCCCCCATTGCCGAATATGAAACCCGGGAAAACCTGCTGCTGGCTGCCTATTGGGGGGAAAACGGATCTATCTATGCTGTGGGGGACACCGCCCTCCTGCGGGCCAGCTCTTCCGACTACAGCTTCTCAGAGGACAACTACCAGGGCCGGCAGCTTACCGCTTTCCGGCTGGGCGCGGGGCGGGCCTTCCTGTCCATTTCCGCTTACGAACACGCTGGCGCAAGCACCCTGCTGGCCTATGGTTCCAGCGGGGAGGAACCTGTGCGCATGGAGGTGCAAAAGCGCATAGAGTCTGTCTCCGTATACGGGGGGACGGTCGGGGTGCTTGCAGGCGGCGAAGCGGTGTTCTTCGACTATTCCACAGGCAAAGAGCTGGGCCGGGCCGACGCCGGCGGGGACGCCAAGGCCCTGGCCCTTTCCAGCGAAAGCGCCGCCTATGTGCTGGGTGTCAGCGAGGTGCGCGCCCTGCGGGTGGAATAAGCCCGGCTTTTCCCTGTCATGTTTTCCTTCCCCTGGCTGTATATCTGCTATAGGGGCGGGGCTTTCGTATTTGTAAGCCCCCCGTAAGATATCTGTAAGGCGGGTGGGGGTTGTGAAAAAAGGAGAATTGTGCTATATTTAAGATGGCTGTTTGAAAAGGGAGGTTGCTGCCAGTGAATTACGTGCTGGACTTGGTGCTTTTTGGCGTTTTTGTTTTGTTTGTGGCGATGGGGGTATTCCGTGGGTTTATCCGATCCGCCATCCATTTCCTGGGATCCATTATTGCCGCCTGCCTGTCCGCTGTTTTAGGGGGCATGGCGGCCCAGTGGCTTTTTGATTCCATGTTCCGGGGCGCTTTGGTAGAGCGTGTGCAGGAGTCCTTAAACATGCTGGGCACCAGCGACGCCCTTTCCTCTGTAGATAACCTGCTGGCCTCCCTGCCGGACTTTATCGTCCGCGCCCTGCAGGATGCCGGGGTTACCGCCTCTTCCATCAGCGGCAGCATTGTAAGCGGAAGCGGCGCGGCGGCAGAGCGCATTGCCGATCTGCTGGCCCCCACCTTTGTGGGCTTTTTAAAGGTGCTGGCGGTTATCGTCATCTTTGCCCTTTTAATGGTCGTGGTGCGGATACTGGCGGAAGTGCTTTCCCATGTCCTGCGCCTGCCTGTCTTAGGGCAGCTTGACAGCATTTTAGGCGGCGTGTGCGGCTTTCTGCTGGCCCTGGTGCTGGTGTGGGTCATGCTGGCCGCGGCCCAGGTTTTTGTGCCCATGCTGGACGCCTCCACCCAGTCCCAGATACACCAGGCGCTGGAAGACTCCATTGTGGCGGGCATTTTTGTGAACATAAACCCCCTGGGCCATATGTTTACGGCATAGGGGCTGTTTAGGACGCCCCCGCCTGCGCCAAACTATTGGAAAAAGGAATTATAAAAGAAGGGAAAAGAAGGGAATGTCCCGAGAAAAGAAGCCAAGAAACCAAAATCTGACCATCCCCAACGCGCTGTCCTGCATGCGCATTTTGCTTGTGCCCTTTTTCGCCTGGTGCTTTTTGCGGGGAAGCTTAGCCTGGGCGGCGGCGCTGCTGGTGCTTTCGGGCCTTACCGACATGTTTGACGGGCTGATTGCCCGCAAATGCAACCAGATAACGGAGCTGGGAAAAATTCTGGATCCCTTTGCCGACAAGCTGACCCAGGGGGTTGTGGCCCTGTGCCTTGCCATCAGGTTCCCCATGATAGGCCCTCTGTTAGGGCTGTTTATCGCCAAAGAGCTGCTGATGCTCTGCTGTGCCTTGGTACTTTTGAAAAAGCGCCGCCGCCCCGGCGGGGCCAAGTGGTATGGCAAGGTGGCCACGGTGATGTTTTATGTGTCTGTGTCCGTCATTGTGGTGATGGACGGCCTGCACCTGGCCGCCACGCCCCAGGCCTTTTACACAGTGTCCTTTGTGCTCCTGACGCTTACAGCCCTGATGATGCTGTACGCCGCTTTCCGGTATTCCCAGGTGTTCTTCACCCTGCTCCATTCCACCGACGAGGAAAACCATCTGGATCTCCCGGATGAGATCCACGCCAAAAAAGGCGGCCCGCCCCCAGCGGCTTAGGGCTTGTTTGGAAATAGAGAAAGTGCTGAATTTTTGAGACAAAACGGAGCGGTTTCAAGGCGGATGAACCGCAAACGCACATATGCGTTTTAGACAGGCTGAACATTCCGTTTACGGAATGTTTTCGCCTTGTCGAGGATTTTCAACTCAGAGAAACGCAAACGCATACATGCGTTCCGCTTTGGACAAAAAGACGGTGTTTTCGATTTTTCAAACAAGCCCTAGGGCCTGCCTTAAACCCAACGGAAAGGAGCGGCGCCGGTCTGCGCAAGGGGATTTTTCCCTTTTGTGCAGATTTTTGGTTCCCATAGCGTTTTATGCTGCAATTTGTGCTGGGCCGCGCGGGAAGCGGAAAAACAGAATATATGCGCAGGATGCTGGCGGACAAGGCCCTGTCAGGAGACAGCAGGTGCATCATGCTGGTGCCCGAGCAGTATTCCTTTGAAACGGAAAAGGCCATGCTGCGCCTGGCAGGGGCCAGGCAGGCCAATGCCATCGGCATCTACAGCTTCACGAGGCTTGCGGAAACCGTTTTCCGCCGGGAAGGCGGGGCGGCAGGGCGCAGGCTCAGCGACGGGGGCAGGCGCATCCTGATGTCCTGCGCCATCGCGGCCTGCCAGGACAGCCTGGAGGTATACCGCAGCGCCGCCCAAAGCGGGCGGACAACAGACATGATGCTCACCGCGGTAAACGAGATGAAAATGTGCGGGATAGAGCCTTTACAGCTTTTGGAAACAGCAGGGCGGCTGAAGGGCCAGGGCCTGGGACAGAAGGCGCGGGAGCTGGGGCTGATTTTTGAAACCTATGAAGCTTTGGTGGCGGCTTCCTACCTGGATGCCCGGGACGACCTGACAAGGCTGGCCCAGGCCCTGGAGGAAAGCCGCTTTTTTGCAGGCTGCACTGTGGCGGTAGATTCCTTTGAAGGCTTCACCGTCCAGGAAATGAAGGTGCTGGGGCAAATCCTCCGGCGGGCTGAAACCGTTACCGTCTCCTTGTGTACCGATGGCCTTGGGGATGACGCCGGGCTTTTCGCCCTGGTAGACCGCACCCATGCCCGCCTGCGCCGCCTAGCAGAGGAGCAGGGGGTGGGAATGCTGCCTCCTGTGGTGCTGACAGGCGCGCCGCGCTTTCATAATGAAAGCCTGAAGCTGCTGGAGGCTGGGCTTTTCTCCGGCGGGGAGGGGCTTTCCGCGGAGGACAGCCAGGGAGTTGCCCTGTTTCAGGCCAAGGACGTGTACCAGGAGTCGGAATTTGTGGCGGCCACTATCCGGCGGCTGGTGGAGGAGCGGCACTGGCGGTACCGGGACATCTCCATCATCTGCCGGGATCCTTCCCGGTATTACGGCAGCCTGGACGTGGCCCTGAAAAAGCGAGACATTCCCTGTTTCATGTCCCAGCCCATGCGGGTGGACGCGGAGCCTGTAACGCGCTTTGCCCTGGGGGCCTTCCGGTGCGTGCAGTCGGGGCTTGCCACAGACAGCCTTTTGGAGCTTCTGAAAACCGGGGTGTCCGGCTTTACCGCGGAGGAAATTTCCGATTTGGAAAATTACGCCTTCCTGTGGAAGGTAACCGGTTCCGGCTGGCGGCAGGAATTTGTCCGGCACCCCCAGGGCTTTGGGCGGGAATTTACAGAAGCGGACAGGGAATTTTTAGCCTATGTAAACGGCTTGCGGCAGCGGCTTATCACCCCGCTGCAGCAGTTTGCCGCCGCCACCCGGGACGCCACAGGGGAGGAAATCTCCCAGGCGGTTTACACCCTGCTGACAGCATACGGCCTGGAAGAAACCCTGCCAGCCTACTGCCGGGAGCTGGAAAGGGCGGGCGAGGAGGGCCTTGCGGCGCGGCAGGTGCGGGTGTGGGAGCTTTTGATGGAGCTTCTGGATCAGATGCACAGCATTTTAGGGGACAGGAAGATCTCCCGGGAACGGTATTTCCAGCTTTTGCGGGAGGTGCTGGCGGCAGAGGACGTGTCGGAAATCCCTCAGACGGTGGACCAGGTGCTGTTCGGCACAGCAGAGCAGGTGCGCCAGTCCTCTCCCAAGGCGGCCTTCCTCATCGGCGTGGCGCAGGGGGAATTTCCCCTGGCCCCCCATTCCTCCGGGGTGTTTTCCGATGCGGAGCGCCGGGCGCTTTTAGAGCTTAACCTGCCTTTGGGGGATCCCCTGGAGCAGAAAGCCATAGAGGAGCGGTATCTGGCCTATTCCGTTGCCTGCGCCCCTTCCGAGGCGCTGTATATAAGCTGGCCTGCCTCCATAGGCGGGGAGGACAGGGAGCCAAGCGAGCTGGTGGCGGAGGTGCGGGCGCTGTTCCCAGCCCTTGCCCCCTTGGAAAACCTGCCGGAGGAATATTTTGCCAATTCCCTGGAGGCGGCTTTCTCCTACATGGCCCCCCGTCTCCAGGACAAAAGCCCCCAGGCCCAGGCCCTGCGCCTGCTTTTTGCAGGAGACGCCTATTATGAGGGCCGCATTGCCGCCCTGGAGCGGGCGGCGGGCCAGGGGGCTGTGGGCATGGAAAGCCCGGAACTGGCCCAAAAAATATATGGGGAAAAGCCCTTTGTCTCCCCCACCCAGATTGAAACCTTCCATAGCTGTGCCTTTAAATATTTCTGCCGCTACGGCATAAACGCCCGGGAGCGCCGCCCCGCCGAGGTGGACGTGATGCAGTACGGCACCCTGATGCATTATCTGTTCGAGCAGGTGTTCCAGTGCCCCAAGGAACAGCGGGAAGCCTGGACGCAGCAGGAGCTGGAGCAGATTGTGCAGGGGCACATCGGGGACTATGCCCGGGACAGCCTGGGAGGCATGGAGCTTTTAAGCGGCAGGCAGAAATACCGGCTGGGGCGCATGGCCCAGTCTGCCTGCAAGCTGATACGCCATGTGGAAAAGGAACTTTCCCAAAGCCGCTTTGCCCCGGAGCATTTCGAGCTGGGCCTGGGAAGCGGCGGCTATCCCCCTCTGCAGGTAGAGCTGGGAAACGGCCGCATTGTCACCGTAGGGGGCACTATCGACCGGGTGGACGTGTACCACAGCCCCAGCGGGCAGGATTACGTGCGGGTGATTGACTATAAGACAGGGCGGAAAATCTTCAAGCTGGCAGACGTGCTTTACGGGCTGAACATGCAGATGCTGGTGTATCTTGCCGCTTTGGTAGAGCAGGGCGGGCAGGCCCCGGCAGGCATTCTCTACATGCCGGCGGCAGAGCCTTCCGTTTCCGCCGGGCGTGGGGAGGAGGACGCCGCCGTTCAGGAGCGGGCAGACAAGCTGCTGCGCATGAACGGGGTGGTGCTGGCGGATACGGAGATTATCGAGGCCATGGAGGCAGGGGCCAAGGGGAAATTTATCCCCGCCGCTTTGAACAAGGACGGCAGCCTGCGCAAAAGCCCCTCCCCGCCCCTGACAAAAGAGCAGATGGCCCTGGTGCTTGCCTATTCCAAGAAGCTGATTGCCGCCATGGGCCGGGAGCTGCTGCGGGGCGCGGCGGAAGCCCGCCCCAATTTAAACCGGCACAACGCCTGCCGGCTGTGCCCCTATGGGGCGGTGTGCGGCAGCGAGTTTTCAGAAAACGACGTGCAGGAGGACGACGCCTCCCAGGAGGAGGCTTTGGCCCGCATGAGGGAAGCTTTACAGGAAGGAGGGGAGCGGGATGGCTGAAACAGCCTGGACCCGTGCCCAGCAGGACGCTATCTCCGCCCGGCGGGGCACAGTGCTGGTGGCGGCGGCGGCGGGCAGCGGCAAGACGGCCGTGCTGGTACAGCGGGCCATTGAGCGGCTGACAGACAGGGAAAACCCTGTCCCCGCCGACCGGCTGCTGATTGTCACCTTTACAAAGGCCGCGGCCCAGGAAATGCGGGCCAGGCTGGAGCAGCGCCTGTGGGGGCTTATCCGGGAGAACCCGGAAAACCCGGTGCTGCGCCGCCAAAGCCTGCTTCTGCCCCAGGCCCACATCGGCACGGTGGACAGCTTCTGCGCGGAGATGGTGCGGGAATTTTTCCATGTGCTGGACATCTCCCCGGAGTTTACCATCCTTTCCGACAAGCGGGAGGAGGAGCTTTGCGGGGAGGCCCTGGAAGAAGCCCTCCAGGCGGCCTTTGAGTCCGGGGAGGTGGCGGAACTGGCAGACGCCTTTACCGGGGAGCGGGACGACAGGCGGCTTGCCGCCATGGTGCGCACCCTGTACCGCTTTATGCAGTCCCACCCCTTCCCGGAAAGGTGGTTAGAGGAAAAGGTGGCCCTTTACGAGCAGGGGGACGGGGCGCTGTGGGAAGGGGCGGTTTTGTCCTATGCCAAAGAGATTGCCGCCTATTGCTGCGGCCTGCTGGAAGCCGGGCAGGAAGCCGCAGCCCAGGACGTGAAGCTGGAGGAAAACTTCGGCCCGGTGTTCACAGAGGACAGGCGGCAGCTTTCAGCCCTTATGGAGGCCTGCGCCGCCGGAGACTGGGACAAGGCCCTAGCTCTGCGGCAGGCCTTTGCCCCCAGCCGCCGGAAGCCCCTGCGGGGCTATAAAGAAGATCCTCTTTTCTGCCGGCTGGATGCCTGCCGCAAGGAGGTGGCAAAGGCCCTGGAACCTTTAGAAAAGTGCCTGTGCGGCACGAGAGGGGAAAACTGCCGGGAGCTGCAGGAGACCGCCCCCCTTTTAAAGAGCCTGCAAGCCCTCACCCTGGACTTTTCCCGGCGGTACAGGGAAAAAAAGCGGGAGCGGGATTTTCTCGATTACAGCGACCTGGAGCATTTGGCGATAGAGCTTTTCTGCAGGCCCGACGGTTCCCCCACCCCGGTGGCAAAAGAGGTGTCGGCGCGCTTCGGGGAAATCATGATAGACGAATACCAGGACATTAACGAGGTGCAGGATTCCCTGTTCCGGGCTGTGTCCCAGGATGAAAAGAACCTCTTTATGGTGGGGGATGTAAAGCAGAGCATTTACGGCTTCCGCCGGGCCATGCCGGAAATCTTCCTCCGGCGCAGAAAGAGCTTTCCCCTGTACGACAGGGAACAGGACAGCTATCCCGCCTCCATTGTGCTGGACAGGAACTTCCGCTCCCGCAGGGAGGTGACGGAGTCGGTAAACTTCGTGTTCTCCCAGCTTATGAGCCGGGAGGCGGGAGACATCGACTACACCGGGGAGGAGCGGCTGGTGTGCGCCGCCCCCTATGAGGACAAGGCAGGGTGTGAAACAGAGGTTTTGCTGATAGACCGCCAGGGCGTGCCGACGGAAACAGCGGAAGCCGCCGCCATTGGGAAGCGAATCCGGGAGATGGTGGAGGCGGGCTTTCCCATCACCGCCAAGGAAGGGGAGCGCCCCGCCTGCTGGGGGGACTTCTGCATCCTGCTGCGCAGCGCCAATAAATACGCCCACCGCTATGCCCGGGAGCTTGCGGCCCTGGGGGTGCCGGCCCGGGCGGCGTCCTCCGGCGGTTTTTTTGCCGCCAAGGAGGTGCAGGCTGTGCTGTCCCTTTTGCGGGTTATCGACAACCCTAACCAGGACATCCCCCTGCTGGCTGTGCTGATGAGTCCTTTATACGGCTTCACCCCCGACGATTTAGCCCGCCTGCGGGAGGGGGACAGGAAATCCTCCCTGTACATTTCCCTTTTGCGGGGGGCAAAGGAAAACGCCCTGTGCCGCCGGGTTCTGGAAGAGGTGGGGGAACTGCGGAGCCTTTGCGCCACCATGCCTGCCGACGCCTTCCTCACTTTGCTCTACAGCCGCACAGGATATCCCGACATGGTGCTGGCCATGGAGGAGGGCCGCTCCCGCCTGGAAAACCTGCGGCTTTTGCAGCAGTACGCCAAGGAATATGAAGGCTCCGGGTACCACGGGCTTTCCGGCTTTGTCCGTTTTTTAGACAGGCTGCGGGAGGGCGGCGCGGATTTGCAGGCCGCCCAGCCCCAGCAGGAGGACGGCCCCGCAGTGCAGATTATGAGCGTACACCGGGCAAAGGGCCTGGAATTCCCAGTGTGCATTGTGGCGGGCTGCGGGCGCAGCTTTGTAACAGACCAGCGGGACGATGTGCTTCTCCACCCTGTTTTGGGCCTGGGGGTGAAGCTGAAGGACGCGGCCCGCTCCGCCCGGTATACCACCACCGCCCGGGAGGCCATTGCCCTGGAATCTGCCCGCTCCTCCGCGGCGGAGGAACTGCGGGTGCTGTATGTAGCCATGACCCGGGCCAAGGAAAAGCTTATCCTCGCAGGCTCCGGGGAAAAAATGGAAGAAATGGTGGGAAAGCTTGCCATGCGGGCCGCTGGCGCGGGGGTAAGCCCTTATCTGGTGCGCAAGGCAAAAAACGCACTGGAGTGGCTTGTCCTCTGCGCCCTGCGCCATCCGGACGGCGGGGAACTGCGGAAAACAGCCGGGGCGGAAGACCTGCCCCTGTGCCGGGAATCCTTCACCCCCTGGCGCATCCAGGCCATCCCATATGCCCCCCCTCCCCTGCCGGAAGCTGGGGAAGTGGAAGATATCCCGCCTCCAGACCTTATGCTGGCGGCACGTCTGCGGGAGCGGGCCTCCTTCCAATATCCCTATGCCGGGCGGCTGGAGATCCCCGCCAAGGTGTCTGCCTCCAAGCTGGCGGCAGAGCAGGGCGGGGCCGGGGAAATCAGCCTGTCCCGCCCTGCCTGGCTGGGGGAAAAGGGCATGACCCCTGCGGAAAGGGGCATTGCCCTTCACGAGTTCATGCAGTTTGCAGACTTTCACGCTGCCGCCGAAAACTCGGAAAAGGAGCTTATGCGGCTGGTGGAAAAGGCATGGCTTACCCCGGAACAGGGGGAAGCGGTGGACGTTCACCGGGTGCGGGCCTTTTTCCAGGGAAGCCTGGGCAGGCGCGTGCTGGCCTCAGCCGAGGTTTTAAAAGAAAGGCGCTTCACTGTCACCCTCCCCGCCCATATGGTTCGGGAGGGCCTGGAGGACGGGGGCCTGGAGGAGCAGGTGGTGCTCCAGGGCGCTGTGGACTGCACCTTTCTGGAAGGCGGACGCATACATATTATTGACTTTAAAACAGACCGGGTGGAAACGGTTGAGGAGCTTTGGCAGCGGTATCAGGTGCAGATACGCCTGTATGCCTATGCCATGGAGCAGGCCACAGGGCAGCAGGTGGGAGACTTAATTTTATATTCCACCTATCTCAGCCAGGCCTGCGTGAAGCCCTACAGCCGGGACGCATCATAAAAAAGGGGGAGCGGATATGATAAGCCAGAGCTTGCACGAGGGATGGACGCTGGAAATCCTGGGGAAAAACAGGAAATACCCGGCAAAGGTGCCGGGCACGGTATATGGCGCGCTGCTGGAAGCCGGGTCCATGGAAGATCCCTTCTGGCGGGACAACGAGCTGAAGGCCCTGCAGGTGATGGAGGACGATTTCCTCTTTGAAACCGCCTTTGTCCCGGCGGAGGGAATGCTCCAGTGCCAGAACGTCTACCTGCGGTTTGAGGGCATCGACACCCTGGGAGAGGTAAGCCTTAACGGCGTGCCCTTAGGGCAGACAGACAACATGCACCGGGTTTGGGAATTTGAAGCCGGCCACCTGCTGCGGGAAGGGGAAAACGTTCTGCGGGTAAAGCTTTCCTCCCCCACCCGGTTCATCCGGGAACACTATAACCCCCAGAAGGCGGAGGGCACAAGCGACGCCATGAAGGGCTTTCCCGCCCTGCGCAAGGCCCACTGCATGTTCGGCTGGGACTGGGGCCCCCGCCTGCCCGACGCGGGCATTTTCCGGCCTGTTACCCTGCTGGGGGACGAGGGCGCGTATATCCGGGAGGTTCGGGTGCGGCAGAAGCACGCGGACGGCAAGGTGGAGCTTTCCCTGGGGTTAAGCGCCTCCTCCACCGCAGAGGATGTACGCTTTACAGCAGAGCTGGTAGATCCGGACGGGAACGCCAAAGCCTTTTCCACTGTCCCCATGGCCTTAACTGTAGAAAATCCCCAGCTATGGTGGCCAAGGGGCTACGGCGGGCAGCCCCTTTACACCGTCAAAGTGAAGGCCCTGTCCCAGGAAGGCCGGGTGCTGGACATGTGGGAGCGGAAAATCGGCCTGCGCACAGCCACAATGCACATCGAAAAGGATGCATTCGGGGAAAGCTTTGCCCACGAGATAAACGGGGTGCAGGTTTTCGCCATGGGCGCGGACTATATCCCAGAGGACAACCTCCTGGGCCGGGTTACCCCGGAGCGCACCCGCCGGCTGCTGGAGGACTGCTGCGCCGCCAATTTCAACACCATCCGGGTGTGGGGCGGAGGCTATTACCCTGACGACTGGTTTTATGACGTCTGCGACGAGCTGGGCCTCTTAGTGTGGCAGGACTGCATGTTCGCCTGCGCCACCTATGAGCTGACCCCGGCGTTTTCCCGGAACATCCAGGCGGAAATCGCGTACAATGTTAAGCGCCTGCGCCACCATCCCTCCCTGGCCCTGTGGTGCGGCAACAACGAGATGGAAATGTTTGTGGACGAGGGGGAATGGGGGGCTTCCTTCCGGCAGAAGGCAGACTACATCCGCATGTACGAATACATCATCCCCAAAGTGATACAGGAGCAGGATCCTGACGCCTTCTACTGGCCCGCCAGCCCCTCCAGCGGCGGGGGCTTTGACGATCCCAACGGGCGCAGCCGGGGGGATATACACGACTGGAGCATCTGGCATGGCATGCGGCCCTTTGCGGACTACCGCAAGGGCGCCTGCCGGTATCTCTCCGAGTTTGGTTTCGAGTCCTTCCCCTGCCTGAAAACAGTGGAAACCTTCACCCTGCCGGAGGACAGGAACCTCTTTTCCTATGTGATGGAAAAGCACCAGCGCTGCGCCCATGGCAGCGCCCTGACCATGGCCTACCTCCAGCAGATGTATTTATATCCCGCCAGCTTTGAAACAGCCCTCTATGCTTCCCAGCTTCTCCAGGCCGAGGCCGTACGCTATGGGGTGGAACACATGCGCCGCCAGCGGGGCCTGTGCATGGGCACTCTTTACTGGCAGCTTAACGACTGCTGGCCTGGGGCCTCCTGGTCGTCCATCGACTGCACCGGGCGCTGGAAGGCCCTGCATTACTTTGCCAAACGGTTCTTTGCCCCTGTGCTCCTCTCCTGCCAGGAGGAGGGCATGCTCACCCAGAACCCCAACATCAACGCGGAACCCTATGACATGGAAAAGAGCATCCGCCTTGCCGTAACAAACGATACCTTAAAGCCCCGGCAGTTTGTGGCGAAATGGGCCTTGCGGGACAGGCTGGGCCGGGTGAAGCGGGAGGAAACCATCTGCCTGTCCGTGAACCCCCTGCAAAGCGTAACCCTGCCCAAAACCCACCTGCCGGAGGCGGACATTTTCCAGGACTATGTCAGCTACCATCTCTACGAGCTGGGCCGGGAGCTTTCCAGCGGCACCGTCATTTTCTCCCTGCCTAAATTTTTCCAGTTTGCAGACCCCCGCCTGGGGCTGCGGCTGGAGGGGGACGAAATTGTGGTGACGGCAGGGGCCTATGCCAGGGGCGTGGAGATCCAAAATGGGGCGGAGGACTTGCTCCTTTCCGACAACTACTTTGACATGAACCCCGGGGAGCGCAGGGTGAAAATCCTCCGTGGCGAGCCTTCCGGCCTGCGGGCCCGCAGCGTCTATGATATCCGGTAAAAAACTTGACAAGCCTTTCAGGAAAGCGTATAATGAACGTCCCAAACAACACGCTTGTTCAGAGAAAGGGGAGGCCGACATGAAAACCGACAAAACATTTGGCGCGCCAGAGCCGGGCAAAGCTTACCGCAGCCGGGAGGGCGCATACCTGCTGGCTGTGCAGGACGGCCTGCTTGCTGTGGCGGACACGCCCTCCGGCTGGTTCCTGCCCGGCGGCGGGACAGATCCCGGCGAAAGCCATGAAGCGTGCATCTGCCGGGAGTGCCTGGAAGAGCTGGGCTGCCCAGCCCGCGCCGGCCAGTACATAGGCTGTGCAGAGGGATATCTGGGCCAGACAGATTTTGGCCCCATTCATGCCATCCAGTTTTACTATGCAGGCGCTCTGGGCACAAAATCCCAAGAGCCTATAGAGCCTGACCACACATTTATCTGGGTGCCTGTAGAGGAAGCCGCCCAGAAGATGAAGCTGGAAATGCAACGCTGGGCAGTGCAGAAGCTGCTGGAGAAAACAGGGCAGGCCGGGGAACAATGGGATTTATACACCCAAGACCGGGTGCTTACCGGGGAAACCCACCTGCGGGGAGCCCCCCTGCCGGAGGGCCGCTACCATCTGGTGGTACATATCTGGATCCGCAATCCAAAGGGGCAGTTCCTCATCTCCCAGCGCGGGGCGGACAGGCCCGCATTCCCCCTTCTGTGGGAATGCACAGGCGGCTCGGTGGTGAAAGGCGAGGACAGCCTTACCGGCGCTTTGCGGGAAGTGAAGGAGGAAGTGGGGCTGGATTTGCCCCCGGAAGGCGGGAAGCTGATTCACAGCGAAGTCCGGGGAGAGGGCTTCCAGGATATCCTGGACGTGTGGCTCTTTGACTATAACGGCCCCCTGGCCCTGGAAAAGGCCACTACAAAGGAAGTGGCACAGTGCCGCTGGATGGACAAAAGCGAGATACAGGCCCTGTATGACAGCGGGGAACTGGTGCCCACTTTAGGCTATGTTTTCCCCCTCCTTTAGGAGGGCCTGCTAAAAAATCTCTGCTGTGATATATAGCAAACGCACCTGGGTATGGAATCCACGCCCAGGTGCGTTTTTAGAAGCTGTACCGATAGGATTGGTGCGAAGATTTTCGAGGAAATTTTGTGGGGTTCAAGGCGGAAACCGCAAGAAGACCTGTCGGTTTTCGAGGATTTCTAACACAGAAGCCCGCTAAATTTCCCGGAAAAATTTGTGCAGGAGCCTATTGGTACAGCTTCTTAGCTTTGGAAGGCCACAGGGCCTTTGTTATTTCACGTTTGCCTTAAGCCATGCGCAGTCGTCGGCAATGCACTTGTCATGCTCGTCATAGAAGCCCTCGCGCTCGATAACCCAGAAGGCCTCGAAGCTCTGCTCGTCCAGGGCGTCCTTAATGGCCTGCCAGTTCATATTGGACTCCTCCGCGCCCATCTTGCACTGCACAGCAAAGCGGCGGTTAAAGGCCGGGTCAGCGTTGCGGGCATTAAACTGATCCAGCATCTTCTGGCGCTCCTCCAGAGGCATTTCGGCAGCCTTGGCAAAGGGGCTTTCGCCGGGGCCTTCCTTGGCAGACCTGGGCCGGGGGCCAGGCCCTAAAATCTTGCAGTTTTCCTTCACATGGATAGCCACAATCCTGTCCTTGAACCGCCGGATGACGCTGGGAGGATAGAAGCCGCCTACCGTAGCCCAGCCGCAGTCCAACTGGAAGAAGAACTTGCTGGAGTTATTGGCCATGTGCTCAATAAGGGTCAGGCCCTCGTCCATGAAGAACTCCTTCTCATGGTTGTGATAGCCCACCTTAATGCCGTAAGGCTCTGCCATTTCCGCCATGGCGTCCAGCTCCTTGGCAACGGCAATGGCCTCTTCCTTGTTGCAGAAGTCGGTGCTGGCCCAGATAACAGCCTTGCCGCCCAAAGCCGCCATCTTTTTGACAATCTCCTCTGTGGGCTTGGCGTGGACGGAAACGATTTCCAGCCCTGTCTCCGCAGCCCATTTCTTAATGTCCTCCACGTCGTTGTCCAGGTCAACAGGCAGCAGCTCCACGCCGTCAAAGCCCAAAGACTTGATAGTTTGGAACTTCTCCAGCAGGGTAGGGCCAAGGCCCAGATAGCTGGCGATGCCGCCAAAGGAATATGTACCGATATTGACTTTCATAAGCAGGATCCTCCTGTGTCCATATTTTTCTGAATATCATCATACCACCCTTTTTGCAACCTGTCAATACGCCCATAAAATTTTACACAGCATATCTGTTTATTGGGAAAAACCACAGTACTTTTCGCGGGCACCTCCTTCCTCCCCTGCCCGGCAGCCGCTCCCTCTCCTTTTTCAAAAATTTTTCCCCACAAGGGCCTCTGCCTGTGTTATACTAAGGGTGTATTGAGAAACGAAAAAGGAGCGACGCGCCATGTACCATTTCTTTGCCATGCTTTCCCGCATGAAATATATCAACCGCTGGGGCCTGATGCATAACACCCGCTATGAAAACCTTTGCGAGCACTCCATGGAGGTGGCCCTTCTGGCCCATGCCCTGGCAACCCTGGGAAACCGCCGCTTCGGCAAGACCTACAACGCGGAGCGGGCCGCCGCCCTGGCGGTGCTGCACGACGCTTCGGAAATCATCACGGGGGACTTGCCCACGCCGGTGAAGTATCATTCAGAGGAAATCCGCAAGGCATACGGGGAGGTGGAGGAAATGGCGGTGGAGCACCTTGTTTCCATGCTGCCCGAGGATCTGCGCCCCTGCTACCGGGAACTGATGACCATGGGTGCGCCGGGGGATCAGGAGCTTCGCGCCCTGGTGAAGGCGGCCGACCGCATTTCCGCGGCCATCAAATGCATTGAGGAGCGCCGGGGCGGCAACCAGGATTTCCGCAAGGCAGAGCAGGGCATTTTGCAGTCCATCCGGGACATGCGCCTGCCGGAGGCCGACTGCTTTTTAGCAGAGTTTTTGCCCTCCTATGGGCTTACCATTGAGGAGCAGGACTACACCCGGGAAGCGGGGCTTCACTTCTCCCCCTCCTCCCAGATGGTCTTTTCCCAGGTGGTACATAAATAAAAGGAGGGTTCCCCGTGAAGATAGGCAATATGGAGATACAGGGCCGGGCGGCCTTAGCCCCTATGGCAGGGGTGACAGACGCCGCCTTCCGCCAGGTGTGCCAGGGCTTTGGCGCGGCCTATACCGTAACAGAGATGGTCAGTGCCCGGGCGGTCACCTATGGCGACAAAAAAACAGCGGAAATAGCGGCGGTAAGCCAGGACGCCTCCCCGGTGTTCATCCAGCTTTTCGGGGAGGATCCCCAAACTATCGCCCAAGCCGGTGAAATGCTCATGGCCCTGCACCCAGACGGCTTTGACTTAAACATGGGCTGCCCGGTGCCCAAGGTGGCGGGAAACGGCGCGGGCAGCGCCCTGATGCAAGATCCCCAGAAATGCGGGGAGATCGTGTCCGCCCTGCGGCGGTCGGTGCCTGTGCCTGTTACGGTAAAAATGCGGGCCGGGTGGGACGAATCCAGCAAAAACGCTGTGGAGGTGGCAAAAATTTGCCAGCAGGCCGGGGCAGCCGCTTTGTGCGTACATGGGCGCACCCGCGCCCAGATGTACCAGGGAAAGGCGGACTGGGACATCATCCGCCAGGTGAAGGAGGCGGTCAGCATCCCGGTTATCGGCAACGGGGACGTGGCAGGCGCCCAATCTGCCCGGAACCTTTTGATGGAAACGGGCTGCGACATGGTGATGGTGGGCCGGGGGGCCTTGGGGAACCCCTGGGTGTTTCGGCAGATAAACGCCTACCTCACCGATTCCTGCACCATCCTGCCGCCTCCCGGCATTGCCGAAAGGCTTTTCACCATGCGCAGGCACATTGGCCTGCTGGTGGAGCTGAAGGGCGAGGGCCGGGCCATGCGGGAGGCCAGGAAGCACGCAGGCTGGTATCTCCACGGCCTGCGGGGAGCGGCAGAGTTCCGGCGCAGGGCCGGGCAGCTTTGCACCCTGGAAGATTTGGACAGGCTGGTGGGGGACGTATACCAGAGAAATCAACAAGAGCAGGAGGAAGACCTATGAAGCTATTGGTGTTAGACGGGAACAGCATCCTGAACCGGGCCTTTTACGGGATAAAGCTTTTGTCCACAAAATCCGGGGAATTTACAAACGGCATATACGGCTTTCTCACCATGCTGAAAAAGCTTTTGGAGGAGACAGAGCCGGAAGGGGTGGCGGCGGCCTTTGACATGCGGGCGCCCACCTTCCGGCACAAGCAGTATGCGGGATATAAGGCAAACCGCAAGGGCATGCCCGAGGAGCTTGCCCAGCAGCTTCCTGTTTTGCAGCAGCTTCTGCGGGATTTGGGCTGCCATGTCGTCACCTGCGAGGGGTGGGAGGCCGACGATATCCTGGGCACCCTTTCCGCCGCCTGCGAGAAGGAGGGCCACCAGTGCCTCATTGCCACAGGAGACAGGGACAGCCTGCAGCTTGTGTCCGGCAGCACCAGCGTGCGCCTTGCCACCACGAAATTCGGCCAGCCCCAGGTGACGCTGTACGACGAAGGGAAAATCATGGAGGAATACGGCGTAACCCCCCGGCAGATGATCGATCTCAAGGCCATCCAGGGGGATGCCTCCGACTGCATCCCCGGCGTGGCGGGCATCGGCCCCAAAGGCGCGGGGGAGCTTATCCAGAAATACGGCAGCGTCCAATACCTGTATGATCACCTGGAAGAGCTGGATATCAAGCCTGCCATGCGCAAAAAGCTGGAGGCCTCCCGGGACAACGCCTTTTTAAGCTATGATTTGGGCACCATCCGCCGGGATGCCCCCATTGACACCACCCTTGCCCACTATCAAAAGGGGGCCGGGGATCCCCAGAAAGCCGCGGCCGCTATGGTAAAGTTGGAGCTTTTCTCCCTTTTGGAAAAATTCGGGCTGGACGGCATCCCCGCCCCCCAGCAGGAGGCGGAAAAGGCAGCCGGGGAAGCCCTGCCTGTAAACCGCCTTCCAGACGGCGCGGCCATGCTGCCCCGGCTGGAGGATGAGGGCGCAGCCTATTTCCTGTGCCAGTGGGACAAGGAAGGCGCCCTTTTGGAGATGGATTTCTGCCACAAGGGGGAGCTTTGGGCTGTGCAACCGGACGAAGCCTTTTTGCGGGCCTTCTTCCAGAACGGGCGCATCGGGAAATTCACCCACGATGTAAAGCCCCTGCACCGGCTGGCCCTGCGCCTTAATACCCAGGTGGAAAACGTGCGCATGGACACAGCCCTGGCAGGGTATCTTTTAAACCCCTCTGCCAGCGGCTATGACGTGCCGAGGCTCTGCGCCGAATACCGGGTCGTCCTGCCGGAGCTGGAGGAAGAAGCCCTCTGCTGTGCCGCCGGGATGCCCGGGCTGTGCCAGTCCCTCTCTAAGGCCATTGACGAAAACGGACAGCGGGAGCTGCTGGAAAACATTGAAATCCCCTTAAGCTTTGTGCTGGCCCAGATGGAGCACATCGGGTTTTACGTGGACAGGGATTCCATCGAGGCCTACGGCAGAGAGATGGAGCGGCAGGTGCAGGAACTGCACGACTCCATCATAGAGCAGGTGGGATACGATTTCAACATCAACTCCCCCAAGCAGCTAGGGGAAGCCCTCTTTGAAAAGCTGGGGCTGCCCCATGGGAAAAAGACGAAAACAGGCTGGTCCACCAATGTGGACGTTTTAAACGATCTGCGCTGGCAGGCCCCGGTGGTGGAGGAAATCCTCCGCTACCGCACAGTATCGAAGCTGAAATCCACCTACTGCGACGGGCTTTTAAAGGTGATTGGCCCGGACGGGCGCATCCACTCCAGCTTCAACCAGACAGAAACCCGCACAGGGCGCATTTCCAGCACAGAGCCGAACCTGCAGAACATCCCGGTGCGCACCCCCATCGGACGGGAGCTGCGGAAGTTTTTCGCGGCGGAAAAAGGCGTGCTGGTGGACGCGGACTACAGCCAGATCGAGCTGCGGGTGCTGGCCCATGTGGCAAACGATTCCGCCATGCAGGAGGACTTCAGGGAGGGCCGGGATATCCACACCGCCACAGCGGCAAGGGTGTTCGGCATGCCTCCGGAACTGGTGACAGGCGAAATGCGCAGCAGGGCAAAGGCTGTAAACTTTGGCATTGTCTATGGCATCGGGGCCTTCTCCCTTTCCAAGGATATCGGGGTTAGCCGCAAGGAGGCAGAGGACTATATCAACGAGTACCTGCGGGGATTCGCCGGGGTGGACGCCTACATGAAGCGGGTGGCAGAGGAGGCCCGGGAGCAGGGCTATGTGGAAACCATGTTCGGCCGCAGGCGCTATCTGCCGGAGCTGAAAAGCTCCAACTTCAACATGCGGGCCTTTGGGGAACGGGTGGCCCGGAACATGCCCATCCAGGGGGCGGCGGCGGACATCATTAAAATCGCCATGATCCGGGTTTCCAAACGGCTTATGCAGGAAGGCCTTCAGGCCAGGATGATTTTGCAGGTACACGACGAGCTGATTGTAGAGTGTCCGGAAAGCGAGCAGGAACAGGTGAAAAAGCTGCTGCGGGAGGAGATGGAGCAGGCGGTAAACCTTGCCGTTCCCCTGGTGGCAGACGCCTGCGCCGGGAAAACCTGGTACGACGCCAAAGGCTGACAGCACGCAGGACAGAGGGAACGCGGCCGGATGCTTCCGCGCTTACGGCGGCCATCGTGTGTCCTCCTGCCCCCGTGGAGTCCACAGTTGAAATCCGCTGGGAAAACTGCTATAATGAATAATAGGCAATACCGCACCATTCTAAGCGGGATATTACGGCGCCCATACATGGTATAATAACCGCAAAGCGCTCACCCCCTGCTTCGCAGGGGTATCGGGAACTCCGGATAAGGTTATGGTACAATAAACCGCCCGGGACAGGGAGACAAAAAGGCCGTCCTTAACCGGGCGGTTCTTAAACTCCATGTTGGAAAAGAGGAAGCATGAAGCGTATTCTACAGAGAGACTTTCTTACACATACCCCCGCCATTGTGACTGTGCTTTTAGTAAGCCAGCCTGTGCTGGATGTACTGTCCTATTTCATGGGGGAAGCGGAGCTTACAAGCGTTACCACCGCCCTGCGCTGCCTGCTGCTGGTAGCTGTGAGCGCCTACGGCTTCTATCTGTCAGACCGCAAATGGGTTTATGGAGCTATGTATGGCGCCATAGGCGCGCTCTGGCTTTTACACGGGCTGAACTGCGCCCGTATGGGCTATATGGATCCTATCGGGGACGTGGCGGAGTATTTGAAGCTTATCCAGCTCCCCTTGTGGACGCTGACTTTTATTACATGCCTGAAAAAACGCGGGGAACTGTTTTTGCGCCTCCCTTTCTTTTTCGCGGTAAATTTCACCACAGTGCTGCTGATAATCCTGCTTTCCTACGCCGTTGGCGCCCCAGCTTATACTTATGACTTTTCCGAGCGTGGCATCCAACTGGGCGTGCTGGGCTGGTTTGGCGTGCCAAACGCCCAAAGCGCCATCCTCTGCCTGCTGGTGACAGGGCTGCTGTTATGGGCCGCCCGTACGGAAAGGCTTTCTGTGTTTTCCCTTGCGTGCGCTTTGGGGATGGGGCTTTTGTACCTTACAGGCACCCGGCTTACGTACTTTTCTGCTGTGCTGCTGTGCGGGGCTTTCGGGATCCTGTTCCTGCTAACCCGCGGGCATATCCGCTTCTGTATCCCCCTTCTCCTGGCGGCGGCAGTGCTGCTGTCCTTGCAGGGCGTTTCCCCCATGGTGCAGCGGCAGAAGCTTACAGCCAACTCTTATGCCATCTATGAGGAAAAGGCCGCTGCTGTTTTAGGAGAGGACTGGGATTTCACCTATGCACAAGGGGAGGAAATCCCCCCGGAAAAGCTGGAAAAAATACAGCGGGTGTATACGGAGGTGTACAGCAAGCCCGGCGTGTTCGGCGGGCCTCTGCTGGGGGATTTGCTGGAGCGCTTTGGCTTGGAAAAGGTGATGGAGCAGTATCATTACGCCACCCAGCCCCAGGTTCTGTATAACAGCCGTACAAAGCGCCTGGCGGCCCTGGATTTAATCCGGGACGAGAAGGATTTCCCCACCAGGCTTTTAGGGTTTGAGTATGCGGAGGCCACCATAAATGGGTACAATTATGACGCGGAGAACGACCTTTCCGCCCTTCCCTTCTATTACGGCTATTTAGGCGCCGCCCTGTATCTGGGCTTCATTCTGTACTTCGTGTGGTGCGTCCTGAAAGGCCTGGTGCAAAACCGCCGGAGGTTTTTTGACTTCCTTTCCCTGGAGCTGGGGGCCTATTCCCTTATATGCATACTGGCGCTGGGCGCGGCCCAGTTTTCCGGGCAGGTGCTGCGCAAGCCTAACGTTACCGTATACTTTTCCCTTGCCTTGGCAGGCATTTACTATCTGGTGAAAATCCGGGAATGCCCCGGGAGTTCCCGGAAGCAGGGAAGGAAGGCATAGCATTTTCCAATCCTTCCAATTTTATGAACAAAATGTTAATAATGGTAAAAACCCGCAGGTTTTTGGTAAAACCTGCGGGTTTTGTAAACTTTCTGTAATCTCTTGCAGCTATTTGTCATCCATCTCTGGCTGTCCCGTTCCGTCTCTTCACTCGCCGCCGGCTTCGCTGACAGCGTCTGCTCCAGAAGCCATGGTCCTACCGCTCTCCATCTCCCGGATGTCCTCTTCTGAAAGCTCGCTTTTCTTGTCTTGTGGATCCCTCTTCGGCTTCCGGGTCACCATTGCCAGCCGATAGGCGTTCATGTCGTGCTCCTTCAAATAGCGCAGATCCTCCGGGGGCACCCTGTCCCCTGCGGAGATGCTGGCGGAAATCTTGGCGCACTTGTCCATGATATCCATCTGCTTTTTGTAACTGTCAAGCAGGGAACCGCCGCCGGACTCTTCCTTTTCCTTCTGCCCCAGCCGGCCCAACTCCTCGGCCATCTGTTTTGCCTGCTCTGTGAGGAAATCCGCCGCCCGTTTGGACAGCTCCAGCCTGTCCTGCCGGGCCTTGCCCATGGGGCTTTGTCCCCCTAATTGCGGCTTTTTCTCTGGAACCGCCTGCTTCACTGTCCCCCCAAAACGCTTTCCGGTTACCCGCATTTCCATAAAACACGCTCCTTTCCGCAGCGGAAATCCCCTGCCATTTACCTACTATATCGGCTTTGCGCGCCTTTTAAATAAGCGCCACGACTCCTATTTCTCAAACAACTCCTTTGCATACCCCATGTCCCCTGTGAGAAAGGATAAAAGCAGCCTGTAAGCCCCTTCGGGGTTTTTGTAGAAGTTTCCCCGCACCAGTTCTGCCTGCGCCCTGTCCGGCACATACAGGGAGACGGACATCAGCTCCATGTCCCCTCCGGAGATGTGGCAGGAAACCTGGAAGCCCTTAGCGCCCTCCTGGATTTCCACCCGGTTCTCCCGCTGCACCTGGGCCTGGGCCAGCAGAGCCAGCGCCGTCTCTGTGGCCTTGTCCCGCACAGAAAGGGGCAGGGTGTCCCCCAGGGCGGCGGCTATCTCCCGCCCGGTTTTTTCCACCTGGCAAAGCCCCGCCCCATCCTGGGAAATGTGGCCCAGCCGCTCTAAAGCGGCAAATGCGTCCTCTACCTCAAAGTAATTCGCCAGACCCTTTCGCTGCAAAATTTGAGAGATGTCCTCCCGGGGCAAGGGCGCGTCTACGCTATGCAGCACATAGCATATCAATATACGGATATCATTTGGGTTCCATAATCCTCCTGGCCCTACGCCGCCGGTAAACCCCCGCTCCATGACCATCCCTCCAGACAAAACATTTTTTATATAAGCTTATTATACCATACCCCTGCGAAAGGCGCAATGGGAGCAGGCGCGTAAAAGGGCAAGAGGGGCCGCCCGGCTTGTGCCGGACGGCCCCTTTATCGTATCTGCTGTTTTTAGGAGTTGGACTTTTCCTTTGCCTGCACATGGTTCTGCCATGCGGCAAACAGGGTGGGGGCGATGAACTGGGAGGAGAAGCACCCAGCCACCACGCCTACCATCATGGGCAAGGAGAAGGAAATTACGCTGGAGATGGAGTATATGCCTGCCACAGCCAGCACTGCCACCAGAGCCAGGAAGGTGGTCAGGGAGGTGAGCAGGGTGCGGCCCAGGGTCTGGCTCAGGCTCTGGTTCATAATGGTGTTGAGAGCCGTTTTGGAGCCAAACTTGCGCTTGTTCTCCCGGACGCGGTCGTAAATAACGATGGTGCTGTTTAAGGAATAGCCCAGGATGGTGAGCACCACAGCGATAAAGATATCGTTGATGGGCATTCCGAACACCACAAACACGCAGAAGGAAATGAGCACGTCATGGAGCAGGGCCACAATAGCGGTGAGGCCGGCGGACAGGCCGCCAATCTTCTTAAACCGCAGGGCAATATATGCCAGCAGCAGCACGGCTGTCAGGGCAAAGCACACCAGGCACTTCTGGAAGAACTTGGCGCCCATGGTGGCGTCCACGGAGTTGGACTCCAGCAGGGTGAAGGTGGCATCATGGAAAGCATCGGACAGGGTGTCTGCCACTTCCTTCTGCTCGTCGGGCGTCATGCCCTGGTTGCCGGAGAAGGAGATAGTGGCCTGCTGTCCGCCTGTACCCATATCTGTATTCAGGGACACGGAAGCTGTTTTCCCAAGCTTGTCCTGGATGGTCTGGGCCACAGCGTCGGAGGTGACGCCAGTGCCGTCTACTGTGTAGCGGATCATTGCGCCGCCTGCAAACTGGATGTCCAGCTTCGGCCCGATAACCGCGCTTGCCACAATGCCCACCACCAGCACAGCGGCGGAGATGATATAGAAGGTTTTGCGGTTGCTGAAGAAGTCCCACACCTTTTCCGTTTTGGAGCCGGCCTGCCCGTCCTCCTTAGAGCCGCCAAAGAGCCATTTCCTGTGCAGGCACTTGAAACCTGCCAGGGAGAGGGTCATCATGCGGGTGGCAAACACGCCCATGATGAAGTTGGCGATAATGCCTACCAGCAGGGTGAAGCCGAAGGAGAAGATGGATCCTGTAGTGGATTCGCCGAAAATCAGGGACAGGATGTTGCTGGGGCCGAACACGCCCATGAGCATGACAGCCACAATGGCAGTGGTGATGTTGCCGTCAAAGATGGCCCAGAAGCTGCTCTGGAAGCCCCGCTGCAAGGCCCCGTCCAGGGTTTTGCCGGCACGCAGCTCTTCCCGGACGCGGCTGGCGGTGATAACGTTTGCGTCCACGCCAATGCCGATGGAGAGGATGAGGCCCGCAATGCCGGGGAGGGTCATGGTGAAGGAATTCATGTTGGGGAAGAAGCCTGTGATGGCCGCAAAGCAGATGCCCATCTGGCCTGCCAGGGAAATAACCGCTACCACGCCGGGCAGGCGGAACACCACTATCATCAGCACGGCAATGAGGGCAAAGGCGATAATGCCTGCCAGCATCATGGCGTTCAGGGCGTTGGCGCCCAGGGTGGGGGCCAGGGCGTTGAAGTTAGAAGTTTCCAGCGCAAAGGGCAAAGCGCCCGCCTGGATCTGCGCCGCCAGGGTGGTGGCGTATTCGCTGGTGAAGCCGCCGGAAATAATGCACTTGCCGTCTGTGATGGCTTCATTTACCGTGGGTGCGGACAGGCGCACATCGTCCATCCAGATGGAGATAACGCTGCCCACCAGCCGCCCGGTGGCCTCCGAGAACTTTTCCTTGCCGCTGTCGCTCAGTTCCAGGGAAACCACGTACTCTGTGGCCCCGGTGCTTTCGCTCTGCTGCACCCCAGGCTCGGCCTTCACCACGTCGGAGCCTTCCAGGATGATGGTATCCGCCGTGGTGCCGGAAGGCGTTTTATAGACAGGCTGGCCGTCTGTGCCGTATTCCATGGTTTCATAATCGCCGCCCTCCCGGAAGGTGAGCATGGCGGTGGCAGACAGCTCGTTGATGGCTGTCTCCGGGTCGAAATCTGTTTCGTCGCTCTTCCAGGGGAAGCGCACGATAATGCGGTTGTTGCCGCTGTCGGTGTACAGTTCATAGTCCGTGATGTTCTGGGCCACCATGCGGGTTTCGATAATCTGCTTGGCAGACTCCAGCTCGCTGTCCGTAGCCTGCACATCCCCCGCGGGGCTGAAGGTGGCTTCCACGCCGCCCCGGATGTCGATGCCCCAGCGGATGTCCCCCGCGCCTTTCAGGATGGTGGTTTTAAAGTCGCCGTTCTGGCCGTACAGGCCGAACAGCGAGGTGAACACCAGGGCGCAGATCAGCACCAGCACCACAAAAAATACCGGTTTTTTTACACGCTTCATAGTTCTTTCCTCCAATACAGCGTGACAAAACCCTTTGCAGAGCAAACCCCTGGCTGTTTTATCACGTTGTTGTTTTTACGTAGAAAACAGGGCAGCAGTAGATACTACCCTGTTTTAATACACGAAAATACTAGGTTTATTCCTCCGGCTCGTCAGCGGGAAGCTCTGTAGAATACACAATCTCGTTTGCCGGGGCTTCGGCAGCGGCCTCGTCGGCTGCGGCCTGCTCCTCCTCCAGCAGCGCCCGGATGGAAAGGGACACCCGGTGCTTGTCAAAGTCGATTTCTGTAATCTTTACGCGCACTTCGTCGCCCACCTTCAGCACATCCTGGGGCTTCTCGATGCGGTGGTCGGCAATCTGGGAAATATGGATAAGGCCGTCAATGCCGGGGATCACGTTGGCAAAAGCGCCGAAAGCCGTCATGCCCACAACCTTGGCGTTGCACACAGTGCCCACAGGATACTCCCGCTCCATCTTCACCCAGGGGTTGTCCTCAGGCCGCTTGTAGCCCAGGGAAATCTTGCCGTTCTCCCTGTCCAGGCCCTTGACATACACATCTACCGTGTCGCCCACGCTCACCACTTCGCTGGGGTGCTTGACCCGGTTCCAGGAAAGCTCGGAGATGTGGATCATGCCGTCCACGCCGCCCAAGTCCACAAAAGCGCCGAAGTTTGTCAGGGACTTGACAGTGCCGGTGAAGGCCTGCCCTTCCTCGATAGTCTCCCAGAACTTCTCCTGGGCGGCCTTGCGCTCTTCCCGGAGCACGCTGCGGATGGAGCCTACGGCCCGGCGGCGCTGGCGGTTTACTTCGATAATGCGGAACCGCACCTGGGTGCCCATCAGGGCATTCAGATCCTCGCCCCGGCTGGCGGTTGCCTGGGAGGCGGGCACGAACACCCGCATGGCGCCCTTCAAGACGATAACGCCGCCCTTGACCACCTCAATAACCTTGCCCGTGAGGATTTCCCCGCTCTCCTGGGCTTCCTGGATTTCATCCCAGCCCTTCATGGCGTCCACGCGCCTTTTCGAGAGCATGATGGTGCCTTCCTGGTCGTTTGTCTTCATGATGAGCAGATCCATTTCATCGCCCAGCTTTACAATGTCCTCGGGCTTTACGCCGGGGTCGTTGGAAAGCTCGTTTGCGGGAATGAAGCCTGCCTGCTTGCGGCCTACGTCTACATAGACCTCCGTGGGGGAGATGCCCACAACAACGCCATGTACCTTTTCATCTGTATTTAAGCTTTTGAGGGACTCCTCCAGCATTTCCTCAAAATTCAGCTCGTTGTTGTTTACTTCTGCCATGGTAACCAGTACCTCCTTTATAATGCTTGCCGGGGTCGATGCCCCCGCTGTGATGCCAATGCGCAGTCCGGCCGGAAAAGCGGGCAGCTCGTCCGCCCTTTCTATGAGGTACGTCTCACAATATTCAGCGCAAATATCGCGGAGTTTCGCCGTATTCGAGCTGTCCCGGCCCCCGATGACCACCATCCGGTGGCATTTTTGGGCCAGGGCCTTTGCCTCTTTTTGCCGCTTCGCAGTTGCATTACATATTGTAGCAAAAAACACGGCGTTTGTACATACTTTTTTCAGGATTCCCAAACAATTTTGCCACTCTCCAGCATGGAAGGTGGTCTGGGCCGCCACTGCTATGGGCAATTTCGACAAATCCGGGCGGGTTTTCAGCAGGGTTTGCAGTTCCCCCGCCCCCCGGCACACCAGAAATTCCCCTGTGCAGTGGCCTGTGATCCCCCGTACCTCTGGGTGATCCCCATCCCCGAACAGTAAAAACACCCTTCCCTGCTCCCCGGCTTCCCGGGCGAGCCGGTGTATTTTTTTCACAGAAGGGCAGGTAGCGTCCACGCAGGGAACAGACAGGCGCCCTATTTCCTCCTCCACCTCCCGGGCCACCCCGTGGGAGCGGATGACCAGCACATACCCGGGAGGCGCGCCGGCAGGGGAATCCACCGCCAGCACGCCCTTTTCCTGCAAGTCCCCTGTCACCTGGGGGTTGTGGGCGATAGGGCCTAAGGTGCAGGCCTTCTTCCCTTCCTCCAGCAGCTTGTAGACCGCGTTTACCGCCCTATCCACCCCGAAGCAGAAGCCAGCGGTTTCTGCCACTTCTACCTGCAATCAGTTTTCCCCCTCTCCCGCGCCCTCGGGCTGTATCCCAAACTCCTCCAGGGACTCTGCCCGCAGGGCGGCTATTTCCGACATAATCTTCCGGCTTGCCTTGCGAAGCTGCATGCTGGAATCGTCCGGCATTTCCAGGGCCTCGAAGGGGATGGGCCTGCCGAATTTCACAGTGGTGCGCTTAAAGACCCGGGGGGGCTTGCCGTCCTCGGCGGTGATGCATACGGGCACCACAGGCGCCTTTGTGCGGTAGGCCAGAAGGGCCGCGCCTGTTTTAGGCCTGCCCAGCTCCCCGGTTTTCGACCGGGTGCCCTCAATGAACACCCCTACCACAGCGTTGTCGTCCAGCAGATCGTAGGCTTCCTGCAGGGCGTCTGCCCCGCCGCTGCCCCTGAGCACAGGGAAAGCTCCCAGCTTTCTGAGCAGCCCTCCCAGGAACCTGCCGCGGAACAGCTCCTCCTTGGCCATGTAGAACACCTGCCGCCTCATGGAAACCCCCAGCATAACCGGATCCCGCTTGGCGGCGTGGTTGCAGCACACCAGCAAAGGCCCGGTGCGGGGGATGTTCTCCCGCCCCCGCACCCGCATGCGGAACACCGGGTAGTAGAACAGCACAAGCAGGAACTGCCCCAGGGCATAAAGCCACATTTTCCTCTTGCACTCCCTTTTCTTTTTTGCCACATCCTCGCTCCTCTCCTTTGAAACGGTACGGGGTGCGGGCAGGGAAGCCAGCCCCTGCCCCAGCCGGGCAGGATACGGCGTTCCCCTTCTGCCCGGTACCCGGTATGAAAACCCGCAAAGTATATACCGCCCCATTTTGTTAAATTGTATTATATCACAGCCTGCCGCGGTTTACAAGCCCTTTTCCGCTGCCAGGGCCTGCCAAAAGCGGGATAATCCGGCGGGAAATGCTATAAGCCCATGGCTTCCGCTTGTGCGGCTTTTCCGCCTGTGCTATAATGTCCACAGGACATTTCAGTAGAGCCGAAACCGCGAAGCAGTCCCAGAAATCGCGCCAGCGGTTTCCCAAGACGCAAAGCGGATGGGAGCTATGCTATAATACTTATAGTATAAAGGAAAGCGCCGCCTGCCGGCGCAGCCCCGGGAGGGAAAGGACATGACCTTTCAGCAACTGCACTATGCCATCACCATTTCTGAAACAGGCTCCATTAACAAAGCTTCGGAGCTGCTGTATGTTTCCCAGCCGTCCCTGACCAGCTCCATGCAGGAGCTGGAAAAGGAGTTTGGCATCACCATCTTCCACCGCAGCGGCAGGGGCGTTACCCTGACGCCGGAGGGGGCCGACTTCATCCTGTATGCCAGGCAGGTGTACAGCCAGTATGAAGATCTGGTAGACCGGTTTGGCGGGGCCAGGAACCGGAAGAAAAAATTCGGCGTGTCCACCCAGCACTATTCCTTTGCTGTGAAAGCCTTTGTGGAGCTGGTGAAGGAATTTGACACTTCCCAGTATGAATTCGCCATCCGGGAAACCCAGACAAAGGCGGTTATCGCGGACGTATCCACTATGCGCAGCGAAATCGGCCTGCTGTATTTCAGCGATTTCAACCGCTCTGTCATGGGGAAGCTGCTGCGCACTGCCGGGCTGGCGTTTTACCCCCTTATCACCTGCATGCCTTATGTCTACCTGTGGTCGGGGCACCCCTTAGCCAAAAAGCCCTCCATCAGCTTTGCGGATTTGCAGGACTATCCCTGCCTCTCCTTTGAGCAGGGAGACGCGGAATCCTTCTACTACGCGGAGGAGATCCTCAGCACCAGCGAATACAGGCGCACCATCAAGGCCAACGACCGGGCCACCATGCTGAACCTGATGGTGGGGCTGGGAGGGTACACCCTGTGCTCGGGGATTATCTGCGAGGAGCTGAACGGCAGCGACTATGTGGCAGTCCCCTTTGAGACATGCGGGCCGGACGGGCCGGACAGGATGGAGATTGGGTATGTGATGAAAAAGAACACTGTCCCCAGCGCCATCGGGAACCTGTATATCCAAAAGATCCGGGAATACCTGGCGCAAATAGACAGTGGGTTATAGGCTGAACCTATAACCCACTATTTATTCCATGTATTGGACAAATGACCTTCCTGTGCGTATAATAGGGGCTGTACCAAAGAACATTACATTTTCCAGAAGGAGGGTGGGCGCTTCCCGCGCCCGAAACCAGATTATGAAAAGAAAAAAGGTTCTCAAATTTTTAAGCCTCGTACTTACCCTGGCGCTGCTGCTTTCCCTGACAGCCTGCGGCGGCGCTCCGGCAGATCCCTCCCAGGGGGGAAATGCTTCCTCCGCTGCCGGGAGCAATCCTGACAGCGCTGACAAAAAGATTTCCGTAGGCGTAAACCCTGTCCCCCATGCCGACATCCTGGAAAACGCGGTGAAGGCTGTGCTGGCTGAGGAGGGCTGGGAACTGGAAGTAGTGGTGTTCCAGGACTATGTGCTGCCCAACACCTCCCTGGAGGAAGGGGAGCTGGACGCCAACTACTTCCAGACACTGGGCTACATGAACGGTCAGAACGAGGACAACGGCCTGCACCTGGCGGCTGTGGCCGGGGTGCATATCGAGCCTATGGGCATCTACTCTGAGAAGTACACGTCCCTTTCCGAACTGCCTGACGGCGCGGAAATCGCCGTGCCCAACGACCCGGACAACGAGAAGCGGGGCCTGGAGCTGCTGGTGCAGAAGGGCCTGCTCAATTCCCTGGGCAGCTATGGCACGGATGACAACGCCACCGCCGAGTCCCTGACGGACGATAAAGAGGCAAACCCCCACGGCTATAAAATCACCACCCTGGAGGCCGCGAGCCTGCCCCTGTCCCTGCCGGATTTGGACGCTGCCGCCATCAACGGCAACTATGCCATCGGCGCTGACCTGCCCACAGAATATCCGGCTTTGGAAATTGAAGAGTTTGACGATGAAACCAGCATCCGCCGGACAAACTTCCTGGTTGTCAAGCAGGGCAGCGAGGAAACCGAAAAAACAAAAGCCCTGGTAAAGGCGATCCAGTCCGACGCCGTGAAAGAGTATATTGAGGAGAAATATAAAGGCTCGGTTATCCCGTCCTTTATCGACCCGGCATAAAACATGATTGAAATAAGCAGCGTGCGGAAATCCTTTCGGGACGTGGATGTCCTGAAGGGAATTTCCCTTACTATTGAGGATCATGAAATTTACGGCATCGTAGGGCAGAGCGGCGCGGGGAAGTCTACCCTGCTGCGCTGCATAAACGGACTGGAGCCTTACGATTCCGGGGAAATCACCGTAGACGGCGCTTTGGTAAACAGCCGGGACAAAAGCGCCCTGCGCGGCCTGCAAAAGCGCATGGGCATGATTTTCCAGAGCTTCAACCTGCTGGAGCGCCTGGACGTGTACGGCAACATTGCCCTGCCCATGAAGTTCTGGGGCATCAACACCCGCTCCCAGGAGAGCCGGGACAAAATTGAAGAGCTTATCCGCCTGGTGGGCCTGGAGGACAAGGCCCACATGAAGCCCCGGCAGCTTTCCGGCGGGCAGAAGCAGCGGGTGGCCATTGCCAGGGCTTTGGTGCTGGATCCCCAGTTCCTGCTTTGCGACGAGGCCACCAGCGCACTGGATCCGGAAATCACCAAGGGCATCCTGGCCCTGCTCCAGAAAATCAACCGGGAGATGGGGATAACAGTGGTTGTGGTGACCCACCAGATGGAAGTGGTGAAGCAAATCTGCGGCCGGGTGGCCTTTCTGTATAACGGCAGCGTGCTGTCCCAGGGCAAGCCGGAGGAGATGTTCATCAAGCCCGCGGAAAAGGAGATACAGTCTTTCCTGCGGGACAAGAGCGAGCTGCTGCCCAGAACCGGGGTGAACATCCAGGTGTTCTTTGTGGGGGAAGGCTCCAACGAGCCGGTTATCACCCAGATGGCCCGGGAGCTGGGCAAGGATTTCAGCATATGCTGGGCAAAGCTGGAGGACTTCCGGGAGAACGTTTACGGCAGCCTGGTGCTGAACATTGACAAGGCGGACAGGGAACAGGTGTGCAATTTCCTGTCCTCAAAAAAAGTGGCCTGGGAGGTGCTTACATAATGGGCATTGCATCCACAACCAGCATGACGGGGATAATTCTGACGGCCCTGTGGCAGACGCTGTATATGGTGTTCTGGTCCACGCTGCTGTCCGTGATAATCGGCTTTATCCCCGCCATTATCCTGACGCTTACCGCGCCGGACGGCCTGCGCCCTATCCGGCCTGTCTATGAAATACTCAGCTTCCTTGTCAACGTGTTCCGCAGCTTTCCCTTTGTCATCCTGCTGGTGCTGGTGATTCCCTTTACCCGGCTGGTGGTGGGAAAGGCTATTGGAACCACTGCCTCCATTGTGCCCCTGACCCTTTCCGCCATCCCCTTCATCGCCCGGATTATCGAAACCGCCCTGCGGGAGACGGACGCCGGCGTCATTGAGGCCGCCAAATCCTTTGGGGCCTCCAACTGGCAGATTTTGTGGCGGGTGTACATCAAGGAATCCATCCCCCGGATTTTAAACGGGATTGTCCTGCTGATTATCTCCCTGGTGGGATACTCCGCCATGGCGGGCACGGTAGGCGGAGGCGGCATTGGGGACATTGCCATCCGGTTCGGCTACCAGCAGTACCGGACGGACTATTTGGTGGTGTGCTCCATTATCCTGATTATATTCGTACAGCTTATCCAGATGATTGGCAACCATCTGTACAAGCGCTTGTCGTAAAGGGGGAGGAACATGCCGGACTATAAGCTGATTGCCAGCCAGGTTGCTTCTCTGGCGGAAATTGACCGGGACTTTGTGCCTGTGCTGTCAAACGCCGCGGCACTGCTATACGAGGGCCTGGAGCGCATCAACTGGGCGGGCTTTTACCTGCTGGACAGGGGAAGCCTTCTGGTAGGGCCGTTCCAGGGCCGGGTGGCCTGCGTCCGCATCGCCATTGGCAAAGGCGTGTGCGGCACCGCGGTGCAAGAAGGGAAGCCCCTGCGGGTGGAGGACGTACATGCCTTCCCCGGGCACATTGCCTGCGACAGCGCTTCCCGGTCGGAAATCGTGCTGCCCATCCGCAGCGGCGGGCAGATTGTAGGCGTGCTGGACATCGACAGCCCGGAAAAGGGCCGGTTTACCGAAGAAGATCAGCAGGGCCTTGCCCAGGTGGTGAAAGCCCTGGAGGAGTCCACGGATTTTTCCCGGCTGCGGATGGGGTGAAATGAAAAGCAGGAAAAGCCGCAGGCATCTGCGGCTTTTCTTGCTTTTTATTTATTGCCTTAAGGCAATAAGCACGGAAAACCGGCATAGCGTATACGCTATGCCGGTCCTGAAAGCATTCCTAAAAATCATCTTATGAGTGCCTCTCCCGTAGCAAATCCCTCACAAAGAAAGCACATGTAAAATCAAACAAGCTTTACAAATTCCCAGCCGGTTACTCTTCTTCCTCCAGCAGGGAGTCCATAGCCTCCATCAGCGTATCCACATTGATGGGCTTGGGTATATGCCCGTTCATGCCGCTGCGGATGGCCTCCTGCTTATCCTCCTCAAAGGCGTTGGCTGTCATGGCCAGGATGGGGATGCGGGAAAGCTTCTTGTTTTTCAGCCTGCGGATTTCCCGCGTAGCCTCATAGCCGTTCATCACAGGCATCTGCACATCCATCAAAACCAGCCGGTAATACCCGGGCTGGGAGCTTTCCAGCTTTTCCACAGCCGCCTGCCCGTTTTCCGCCACATCAATGGTGAACCCGGCCTCCTCCAGGATAGCCACGGCAATTTCCTGGTTCAGCTCATTGTCCTCCGCCAGCAGGATATGCCCTGTGCGGCGGGCAGGCTTTTCCTCCGCCTTCCCGCCGTCCTCCCGTTCTGTGATAATAGACTGCAGGCAGTCCCGCAGTTCTGAGAGGAACAGGGGCTTGCTGCAAAAAGCGGTAACCCCCGCGCTCCTGGCTTCGTCCTCAATATCCGACCAGTCATAGGCTGTCAGCACAATGATAGGCACTTCCTCGCCTATTTCCTTGCGAACCCGCCTTGCCACCTCAATGCCGTTCATGTCCGGCAGCAGCCAGTCAATGATATAAACGCTGTACTCGTCCTCCCGCATGACAGCCTGCCGGGTACGCAGCACAGCCTCCTTGCCGGAAAGAGTCCACTCAGCCCGCAGGCCGATTTCTTGCAGCATGCAGGTAACGCTGTCGCAGGTGTTGAAGTCATCGTCTACCACCAGCGCCCTGCAGTTCTGCAGTTGGGGGATGGTCTGGGACTCCGGCACGTCCCCATCCAGCTTAAAGGTGAAGCATACCGTAAATTCTGTGCCCACGTTCTGTTTGCTCTTTATGTCAATAGTGCCGTTCATCATGTCCACAATGTTTTTGGTGATAGCCATGCCCAGCCCAGTGCCCTGTATGCCGCTGGTGGTGGAATTGTGCTCCCGCTCAAAAGGCTCTGCAATGCGGGCCACAAACTCCTCGCTCATGCCGATGCCTGTATCCCGTATGCAGAACTCATAGCGGGCAAAGCCCTCCGGCGCGCCAGGCTTCTCGGAAATGCGCATGCTCACCATGCCCCCGGGGCCTGTATACTTGATGGAGTTGCCCAAAAGGTTCAGAAGCACCTGGTTTAGGCGCAGGTTGTCGCAGACAATGTTCTCATGCACCACGTCCACTGTGTCCATATACAGCTCAAGCTGTTTGGCGTGTACGTCCGCCAGCACAATGTTCCGAAGCCCATGGAGAATCTCCGGCAGGCTGCAGGGCTTTTCTTCCAACTGCAGCTTCCCGCTTTCAATGCGGCTCATGTCCAGCACATCGTTTATCAGGCTTAACAGGTGGTTGCCGGAGGTCATAATTTTTTTCAGATATCCCTCCACCAGCTCCCGGCTCTCAATATGGGAAACCGCCAGGGCCGTAAAGCCGATAATGGCGTTCATGGGCGTGCGGATGTCGTGGGACATATTGCTGAGGAAAACAGTTTTAGCCCGGCTGGCCCGGTTGGCCTGCATCAGGGCGTCCTTTAAAAGGTTGGTCTTTTCCAGCTCCAGCTTTGTCTCCTCGTCAATGCTCCTAAGGCCCAGCACCACCCGGCCGCTTTCGCCTTCCGCGTCCAGGCGCACTACCTTCATCTGGAAATACCGGGCATCTTCAGCACCCTTGCAGTTGGTACGGTAATTGACGTAAAAAATCTGCCGCTGGGAAAGCTCCTGTATAAGGTTGTCCTGGGAGACTGTTTCCCGCATCATGTCCTGGTCGTCCGGGAATACGCAGTTGTCTATATACCGGCTCATGCACTTGGAAAGCTCCAGCGGGCCGCTGAAGGCCTCGTCCAAGTCCCCGTAAGGGCAGCCTGTAATGCGCAGGGCGTGGCCCTCCCCGGTTTCCAAATCAAAGAAGCACACCAGGTTATAGTCAATGCTCAAAGCGTGTATCAGGGCCTCCTGCCGGCGGCGCTCGCTTTGCTCCTTCTGCTTCTGCTCTGTCACGTCCAGCAGGAAGCGCTGGCACACCAGCTCTCCGTTTTCCCGTATCAGCTTGATGTTGCCCATTACATGTATGACTTTTCCATCAGGATGCCGCACCCGGTATTCGGCGCTGGCGCTGTCCCCCTCGTTTTTCAGGGAGGTGATAACCTGCCGCAGAGCCTCCTTGTCCTCGTCCAGCACAGAGTCTGCCATCATGTGGAAGCCCCCGGCCATCATGTCCTCCCGGCAGCCATACCCCAGTATTTCCAAAGCAGCCGGGTTGATGCTCAGCACCTGGGAGCCGTCCAGGGTATGTACCATCACGCCGCATTCCAGGGAGGTAAACAGCGTCTCCAGGGTGCGGCTCTTCATCTCCAGCTCCTCGGCGTAGGCGCGTTCCTGGGTGATGTCGATAGCCACGCCCACTGTGCCCATAACAGAACCGTCATAGTCGTACAGGGGAGACTTGTAGGTGGTCAGAAGCCGCTCGCCTCCGCCTGTGCGTATCCGCTCCTCTGACACGCAGGTCTGCCGCGTGCGCATAACCTCCGCCTCAGATTCGATGCAGGCCGGATCGTCCTCCTCCACGTCCCAGATATAGGCGTGGCCCTGGCCCTGCACCTGCTCCCGGGTTTTCCCCACTGTGTGGCAGAAGCTGGCGTTCACCTTTTCGTGTATGCCGTCCCATGTTTTATACCACACCAGGTTCGGCACGCTGTCAATGGTGGCGTCCAGGAACTGCTGGGTTTCCCAGAGATCCATCCTCTGTTTATGCCCTTGCTGCCACCGGGCAAAGCGGAACCGGGCCTCTTCCTGGCCCATAGGCAGAAACCACACGTCTGAAAGGCCGCCAAGGGGCAATCCTGGGGCCTGTTCCTGTTCTGCCAGCACAATTAAATCCCCGTCTGGCTTTTTAGACTCCAGCAGGGGCTTCAGAAATTCTTCAGGGTTTTTTCCCCGCACATCGGCAAAAATCACGTCTGCCCTGGCGGCAAGCCTGCACACAGGCTCCTCGCTCTGGGAAAATTCATGGGTCATGCCCTCCAGGGGCGCCTCCTCCTGGAAGGCTTCCAGCTCTGCCCCGGCAGGGCCAGCCCAATACAAATGCACATGGCACCGATACATAAACTGTTTTCACTCCTGTATGCAATAATGTACGCACTTGGCCGCCGTACTCTTCCAACTTATATTTTACAAAATCCCGGCCCCGGTGTCAATATTCCGGCGCTTTTTTTACAGGAAAACCCTCCGATAATACAGCCAGCCTCCCCCGCATACGGCGGCCTTCCCTTTCATAGATATGACAAGGCGGTAAAATAAAAGAAGGAAGGATTGGGAAAAACCGATGGCATTTTCCGACAGGGAGCTTTTAGCCCGCATTGTGGAATGTGAAGCCGGCGGTGAAGGCGAGACGGGTATGCAGGCAGTGGCCTGCGTGGTGATGAACCGGGTAATTGTGACATATGGGGAATACGGCAGGCTGGATACGGTCCGGCAGGTGGTATACCAGCCCCGGCAGTTCACCTGCGCCATGGAAACCGTAGGCGGGAAGTACAACATGCAGAACCTTTACAATATGCGCCCTACGGACGTACATTTCCAAATCGCGGACTGGGCCATGGCAGGGGGACGCCTTACAAACCTGGGCTTTGCCCTCTGGTTTTATAATCCCTTCAAGCCCACCTGCCGGGATAACTTCCCCTCTTCCGTAGGGGAATTCGTTATCCGCATCGGGGATCACTGCTTTTATAACCCCACAGACCAGTACGCGGAAACCTGAAGGAGGTACAGCTTATGGATAACAGCACAAAAGACCGGGGCACAAACTCTCCCGCCATGCAGCGGCTTCGCAGGCGGGCAGACTACACCTGCACGCCGGAAGGCGCGGGGGAAATGGACAATTTCCGCCACCCCGTGCAGCCCACCTTTGACTCTGAGGAGATGCAAGGCTCCATGCAGGCCATTCTGGCGGACAATATTGGAAACTACGTGGTTATCGAGTTCCTCATCGGCTCCAACGAGCTTATCCGCAAGCAGGGTATGCTCTATTTTGTAGGCCGCAGCTTCATCACCCTCTATGACGAGCACGCCAACAACTTCATTGTCTGCGATATTTTCTCTGTCCGTTTCGTCTATTTTTATATGCCCGGGGACCGCCCCCGGTATAACTACAACCTCCTGCCCCCTGTCAGCGGTGAGCCTGGCATGGGCATGGCGCCCCAGGGCCGCAGGCGGTAAACTCTTTGCGCCGCGCCGCCTGAATCGCCCTTTTTTGTCAAAATCCGCCCCTGCTGCATAGAATGTCCTGTATGGGAAAATCCAGGCATACCCAGGCCGGGAGACAGTGTCTGCCTGTCCCTTCCCCCAGCAGGCGGGAAAACAGGCAAAAGCGCCCCCGCCTGGCCTATCAGAATCCTGGAGGAAGGGGGAGAGGACATGCGGGGAACAGGCGGGCTATGGGCTTCTGTGCCGGATATGGCATCCCGGGAAAAGCAGGAGGCGTTGCGCCTGCTGGAGGAATCCCAGGGGCTTCTGGGCGCCATCCTAATGGGGGTGGCCCTGCAATACCGCTCCCTGGACATGGAGCGGGCAAAGCTTCTTGCAGGCGGGGAGGAAGCCTGCGGCCCAGGGCCGGAAGACGTGCGGATGGCGGCGTCCCTTATCACGCTGTGCGCCCTGTTCGGATTCCAGCGGCAGGCGGAAGGGCTGGCGGCCCGGGAAGCCCAAAGCGGGGAAGCGCCGGACATGATGGACGTGAAGCTGGGGGCTGTGAGCATCCTCATATCCCTGCTGCGCCTAGTGCGCCTGCAAGAGGCTTTCCGGGAAGCCGGGCCTGCCGGAAAGCAGGCGCAACTGGAAGCTTTGGACGAAATGCCCGATCTGTAAAGAGACGGCCTGCCAAAAAAGAGCGCCTTTCTTTTACCTGGGAAAGGCGCTCTTTTCTTCCATTCATTCGTTTCTATAAAGCCAAACGAAAGCTTTTCCTGTTTCTCACAGTTCCCCCAGCAGCTTTACAAAGTCCAGCCGTCCCAGTTGCCCCTGCCAGCGGCCCAGGCCTAAAAAGCGCCTTTCCGGCCCGTAAATCCGGCAGAGGGATCTTTCCTCCGGCGGAGGCGGGGCCAAGCGCAGACGGGCTGTGTCCAGCCAGCCCCCGTTCAAAAAGCGGGCGCTTTGGGCAGCGCTCACTAAAACCGCCGGGCAGGCGGCAAACAGGGAGTCTGCAGGCCGCAGCACAGAAGGCAATTCCCCCTGGCCCGCCAGCTCTTTCAGGCGCTCCAGGGGCAAAGCGTCCTCCAGGGAGAACCCGCAGGCCCTGGTGCGGCGCAGGGCCGTCATGGTGCCCGCCGTGCCTGCCGCCCGGGCAATGTCCTCAATGAGCACCCGGATATAGGTGCCTTTAGAGCAGGAAACCGCCAGTTCCCCTTCCCGGGCTTCCCCATCGTAAGCGCCCAGCTCCAGGGAAAAAATGGTGACAGGCCTTGCCCTGCGCTCCACCTCCAGCCCTTTGCGGGCCAGCTCATACAGGCGCCTGCCGCCGACAGACACAGCGGAATACATGGGCGGCACCTGGAGGATATCCCCCCGGAAGCCCTTCAGGGCCTCCTCCAGCCTTTCCCGGCTTACAGGGGTTTCGTCTGTCTCCACCACCTGCCCGGTACAGTCCCCGGTGTCCCGCCGCTCTCCCAGCCGGAAGGAGGCCCGGTATTCCTTCCCCGTGTCCGCCAGCAGGCCGCAGGCCTTGGCGGCCCGGCCCAGCAGCAGGGGCAGCACCCCGGTTGCCATGGGATCCAGCGTGCCTGTGTGGCCGATTTTTTTCTCCCTGGAAAGCCCCCGCACCACAGCCACCGCGTCAAAGGACGTGAAGCCCTGGGGCTTGTCCAGCACGATTACGCCGTTCAAAGAAACTGCCATGGGATACAGGGCATGCACAAAAAGCCATGAAATAACAGCGCTTTGTGCCCAGTATCTTTCCTTTCCATCGTATTTTTCATACTGTCTCTCCTCTCCAAAATTAAAGGTTTCAGGGCTTAGGGCTTTGCCCCTAAGAACCCCGCCACCCCTTTTGAAAAAGGGGTGGAACCTAAAACTAATTTAAGGTTTGCCCATGGGTTCCCCTATTCCGCCAGCAGGGTGAAGGCAAAGGTGAAGTTCTGGGCGTCCAGCCGGTATTTTTCCAAAAGCTCCGGCCCACAGCTATTGCTGCCCACGCCGCTCATGGCATAATCCAGGCACAGCACCGTATCCCCGCAGGGAGCAAGCTCATGGTTGTGCCGGGCTTTTTTTAGCTGCTCCTGGGTATAGCGGGAGATGTTCATGGAGAAAGGCCGCTCTGCCGCGCAGGTGAGGGAAAAGGCCCCGTCTGAAACGGTGCAGGTGCGGCAGCCCATGTGGGAGGAGTTCTCCTGGGGCATGAGGTACGGCTCAAACATGCTGTCCACAGTCTGGGCATACACACCCAGCCGCGTGGCCTGGCGCTTGTCCACATAGCTTTCCGTAGGCCCATAGCCGAAATATTCCGCAAAGCCAAAGTCCTTTGGCAAAAACAGGCGCAGGCCGAACCGGGGCAGGTAAGGGAACCGGGCGTCCCGCTGGCAGTGCAGCTCGCAGTCAATGCGGCCCTGGGCGTCAATGTGCCACTGGGCGGTAATGTCCAGGAACTTGGCGATGGAAACCGCGGCAATCCCCAGCCGGCAGGTGAGCACTGCCCCGCCGCTTTCGCCCCGGCTGGCCTCCACGCTGTATACCTTTACAGTGGGCCTGTCATAGCCAACAGCCGTCCACTGCTTGTCTATATACTGATCGTTGTCCGTAGGCGCCCGGTATACGTTCCAGCCCATAGGCCGGGTAAGCAGGTTCCTGTTCTTGCAGGCCATGGAGGAGAAAAGCCCTGTCCGCTTGTCAAATTCATACCGGAAGCTGTCCCCGGCGATAACGAGGGAGCAAGGCCCCTCCTCTATGCGCACTTCCCCCTGGGCGGGAGCGTCCAGGAAGAAAGGCTCCTCGCTGAGGATAAGCTGGTCAAAGCCCAGCTCGTGGCCCGCCTCATAGAAGTCCCCGCCGTCCTTTGCCAGGTAGAAGAAGGTAAGGGCCACAATGCCCCCCTCCGGGATATCCAGCCCCGGGATTTCCACCTCCGCCTCCTCGTGGGGCGGGATGGAGGGCAGGCTAAGCGCCCCGGTCTGCAGCACTTCCCCGTCCTGGGCAAGCTCATACCGGAGGGAAACCGCCTCCCCCGCGTCGGTAAAGTCCAGGAAGTTGTGGAAAACAAAGGCGTTCCCGCCCTTCTCCGCCTGCCTGGCCCGCAGGGGGCGGATTACGTTTTTATATTCCAGCAGCCCTGTGTGGGGCGCCCGGTAGGGATATACCAGGCCGTCCATGCAGAAGTTCCCGTCGTGGGGGAACTCCCCGAAGTCCCCGCCATAGCGGTAAATGGGCTTGTTGTCCGGGGTCTGGCCCCCATACACGGCGTGGTCGCACCACTCCCACACAAAGCCCCCGCAGAAGCCGGGATACCGCATAATCTGCTGCTGGTAGTCCTCCCCGTCCCCAGGGCCGTTGCCCATGGCGTGGATATACTCGCACTGGACAAAGGGCATACGCCTGCCCTGGAGGTTTTCGTCCAGTCCGCCGCCGCCGAAATAGGCGTCCACCTCCTGCACGGAGGCATACATCCGGCTGTACAGATCCAGCATGGAGAAATCCGGGGTGCGGGCCTTATGGTAGGTGAGGAAGTTTTCATAGTGGAGCAGGCGGGAGGGGTCGTATGCCTTCACCCATTTCCCCGCGTCCTCAAAGTTCTCCCCCCAGCCGCTTTCGTTGCCCAAAGACCAGATGACAGCCGCCGCGTTGTTCTTGTCCCGGATGACACACCGCTGCACTCGGTCTAAAATCGCCAGGGAGAACTGGGGATCATCAGCCAAGTCCGCATAGGCCTCGTCCCCGTCCACAAAGCCCAGCCCGCCGTATTTCTCCGCAGAGCCATGGCTCTCAATGTCTGCCTCGGCAATTACATAGAACCCAAAGCGGGAGCAGAGCTGCAAAAACCAGGGTGCGTTGGGATAGTGGCTGGTGCGGATGGCGTTGATGTTATGCTGTTTCATCAGGGCCAGATCCCGGAGGGCCTGCTCCCGGCTGATGGTGTAGCCTGTCACCGGGTCGCTGTCGTGGCGGTTCACCCCTCGGAACTTAATGGGCACGCCGTTTAAGAGCACCACTCCGTCCTGCACCTCAATTTTCCGCAGGCCCACCTGCTGGGCAATATACTCTTCCCGGGTGTTCAGCACCAGGGTATACTGGACAGGGCTTTCCGCGTTCCACAGCGCCGGGTTTTCCACCAAAAAGGTGAACTTCTCCCGCTCCGGCCCGGCTGTGGCCAAAAGGCTCCCCTGGGGGCTGTAAAGGGAGGCGAACACCTCCGCGTCCCCCATGGTTTCCAGCTCTACGGAAAGGGCGGCCTCTTTAAAATCCTCTGAGAAGCTTTCTTTTACAAAGTAGTCCCACAAAAAGCTTTGGGGCCTTGCCAACAGGTACACGTCCCGGAAAATGCCGCTCATGCGCAGCTTGTCCTGATCCTCCAGATAGCTGCCGTCGCACCACTGCAGGACCAGCACCGCAATTTCATTGTCCCCGGGCTGCAAAAGCCCTGTCACCTCAAATTCCGAGGTGCAGTGGGAAACCTGGCTGTAGCCCGCGAACTCCCCGTTCACCCACAGGTAGAAGCAGGAGTCTACCCCCTCAAAGTTTAAAAACCACCGGGCGGAAAGGCTCTCCCCGGAGATTTCCACATGGCGCACATACAGCCCGCAGGGGTTTTCCTCCGGCACTGTAGGGGGATCCACCGGGAAGGGATAGCGGATGTTAGTGTACATATGCCGGCCCCATCCCTGGTTCTGCCAGCAGGAGGGCACCGGGATGGCGTCCATGTCCGCCTCGTCAAAGCCCAGCTCCCCCTGGGGAGAGACAGCCTCTGAAAAGCTTTCGTAATACTGGAAGGCCCATTCCCCGTTTAAGGAGAACATCCTGCCGGACTGCTCCCCCAGGGCCTCCTTTTCAGAGGCGCAGGGCAGGTAATAGCTGCGGTTTGGCATGGCGCCCACATGGAGAAGCTGTGGGTTTTCGTGAAATTGCATCCAGGGCTGGCTCATAAAAAATCACCATGTGATACAGGCTGCGCACAGCCGTATCGTTCCTTTCTGTTATGTATGGGATGTGCCCTTCCTGAAAGGGCGGGAGGCCGTCTGGAAATTTGACTTTCCCGCCTGAAAGGGATATACTGGTACAAATAAGCTTACACTGAAAATTCCATGCCGTCAAGCCCTAGAGTCTGTCTTAAAACTCCGAAAAACCGTCTTTTTGTCCAGTGACAAGCGGTTTCTGTGTTAAAAATCCTCGAAATACGAAAGTATCTCTTGCGGTTTTCGCCTTGAAACCGCCCGCCCTGAACAAAAATACTGGCATTTCTCCGGTTTTAAAACAGACTCTAAAAAGAACAAGAGCGCCCGGCCTTTTTACACAGCGGGTTTCCCGGCTGTTTTCAGCCAGGCGCTTCCCTGCAAAACGAAAGGAACGCAACGCCGCCTATGGGAATTGAAATCATTGTATCCATCACCTTTGCCGCCCTGCTGGTATACCAGGGCGGCAGGCGCCAAAAGGAAGCCGCGCTGGACAGGTTCGCCCTCTGGGGCGGGCTTCTGCTTTTTTCCGCCTTTTTGCTGCGCCTGCTGCTGGGATATTACACCCAGGGCTACCAGACAGATATCGACACCTTTAAAAGCTGGGGCCGCATTTTAAACGAGGTGGGCTTTAAGCGGCTGTACCAGCAGGATATTTACCTGGACTATCCCCCGGGCTACCTGTATGTGCTGGGGCTGCTGGACAGGATAAGGCTGCTTCTGGGCCTGCCGGAGGCAAGCGGGGGCTACACCCTTCTGATGAAAACCCCGGCCATTTTCGCGGATCTCCTCTGCGGCTGGGCCTTGCTGCGGCTGGGCCGCCCCCGGATAGGGGACAGGGCCGCCCTTTTTGTAAGCGGGGCCTATCTGTTCTGCCCTGCTGTGCTGGTAAACTCTGCCCAGTGGGGCCAGGTGGATTCCTTCTGCACCGCCCTGCTGCTAGGCTCTGTGCTGCTGCTTTATAAGGAGAAATATCCCCTCTCCGGCCTTATCTACGGCCTTGCCGTTATCTGCAAGCCCCAGATGCTGATTTTCGCCCCCCTGTACCTGTTCTTTGCCCTCAAGCGCAGGCGCTGGGCGGGATTAGGGCTGGGGATTGCCTGCGCCCTCTTTGCCATCCTTTTGTGCTCCCTGCCTTTTACCAAGGGCTTCAACTTCCTCTGGCTCATTGAAAAATACCGGGCCACCCTGGAGTATTATGACTACTACTCCTTAAACGCCTACAACTTCTGGGCGCTTATTGGCAAACACTGGCAGTATCTTCCCGGCCCCGGCCTGCATAAAACCCTTTTGACCCTTGCCGCCCCTGTCCTGGCCACCGCCTGCTGCGGGGCTGTTATATTCCTTTCCCGGCGGAAGGACTGCCTTTTCATCTGCCCTTCTGTGCTCATGGCCGTAATGTACCTGTTCGGCGTGAAAATGCACGAGCGGTATCTGTTCCCCATGTTCCTGTTTTTGCTGCTGGCCTTTATCGCCGTAGGGGACAAGCGCCTGCTGTGGGCCTATGGCCTTGCCTGCGGCATCAATTACCTGAACGTGGCCCATGTGCTGTGGATTTTCCACTATCTGGGAAACAATTACGATCCCAACCACTGGACAGTGCAGGTGCAGTCCTTTTTGCAGGCAGGCACCCTGGGATACTTTTTCTATGTGGCATATTCTGTCTATATCCGGGGGAAAATCTGCCCGCCCCAAAGGGAACGCGCCGCCGGCAAGCCTTGGGTTTTCCCCAAGGGCGCAAAAATGTGCCGGGCCGACTGGCTGTGCATGGCCCTTGTCACCCTGTGCTATGCGGGGACAGCCTTCTGGAACCTGGGAGGGCATACGGCTGCCATAAGCCCCTGGACGCCTCTTGAAGGGGAGCAGGCTGTGCTGGAAGCCCAGGGGGAGGCCGACGCCCTCCACTACTGCGCGGGCATAGCCCCGGACGTCCAGGGCTATGCCGCCCGGGTGGGAACCCAGGTGCAGGTGGAGGTGAGCGGGGACGGGCAGGCCTGGACAGACTGCGGCACTTTGCCGGAATGCTATGTGTTTGCCTGGCAGCAGTTCTCTTTGCCGGAAAAGGCCCGGTATGTGCGCCTTACAGCCCCGGACAGCTTTACCGCCATCAATGAAATCGGCCTTTCTGACGGAAGCGGCCTTTTGCCTCTCACAGCCCAAGGCCCCGGGGCTGAAAAGCTTGTGGACGAGCAGGGGGCTGTGCCCCTTTCCACCACCTATGAAAACTCTGCCTATTTCGATGAAATCTACCATGCCCGCACAGCCTATGAACACCTTCAGGGCCTGGAGCCATATGAAAACACCCATCCGCCTTTAGGCAAATACATCATTGCCCTGGGCATCTCCCTTTTTGGCATGAACCCCTTTGGCTGGCGCTTTATGGGGACGCTGTTCGGGGTTTTGATGCTGCCAGTGTTCTACTATCTGGCAAAGCAGCTTTTGGGCAAAACCTGGCTGTGCGCCATGGGAACCTTCCTCTTTGCCTTTGACTTCATGCACTTCACCCAAACCCGCATTGCCACCATCGACACCTATGCCGTATTTTTCCTGCTGCTGATGTATAGCTGCATGTGGGCTTTCCTCCGCCAGGACATCCTCCGGGACGGCTGGAGGCGGCTGCTTCCCCCCCTGGCCCTTTCCGGGCTTTTCACGGGACTGGGCATTGCCTCCAAGTGGACATGCGCTTACGGCGCTGTGGGCCTTGCGGTGCTGTACTTTTGGAAGCTGTGGATACAGCTAAGGGAGGAAAAGCAGGCAGGCCGGGACATGCGCCCCGCCCTTATAAAGGCTGGGAAGCTGTGCGGCTGGTGCTGCCTGTTCTTTGTCCTCATCCCCTTTGTCCTGTATTTCTGCGCCTTCCTGCCCATGACCACCCTGCCCCACAACGCAGGCAATATCTGGGGGAGTTTCTGGAACTACCAGACGAACATGTTTCACTATCATGCCCAATTGCAGGCAGAGCACTATTTCGCCTCCCCCTGGTACGAATGGCCTGTTGACCTGCGGCCCATCTGGTATTTTGCCGGCGGCGGGGAAGGGGCCTACAGCACCATTTCCGCCATGGGCAGCCCCCTGCTCTGGTGGGCGGGGCTGCTGGCCTTGCCGGGAGCGGCAGTCCTGCTTTTGCGGGACAGGCGGGCAAACTGCGCCCTGCTGCTAGCAGGCTACCTTTCCGTATACCTGCCCTGGGTGCTGGTGCCCCGGCTCACCTTCATCTACCATTATTTCACTGCTGTGCCCTTCCTGGTGCTGGCCCTGCTGGCAGCAGTGGGACGCTGGGAGGAAACGCCCCTTTTCTCCCGCAGCATCCGCCTGGGCGCAGGCCGGGAGGGCGCTCCCGCGGCGGAACTGCCTCTTGTCCCAGCTTTCCTGTTTGTGTTCTGCGCCGGCTGCCTGGGCCTGTTCCTTTTATATTATCCCATCATCTCCGGCGCTCCCACCACGCGGGCCTTTGCCGACGCCTTAGAGCTTCTGCCAGACTGGCATTTTGCCTAGGGCGGTTAAAAGGCAAGGCGCATTTCCGCTTCGTTCAGCGGTGATGCTGTTATCAGCAGATGGCAAAACTGTTTTGCTGTCTTTTTATTGCATGTTTATATAGCTGTATATAATTTCTTTAACAAATTTAGGTTTTAGGAGACAAAAAGCATGAGGAAAATTACTTTGTTTATTGCCATGAGCCTTGATGGATACATTGCTGACAGCAAGGGCGGCGTTGATTGGCTCAAAGGGCAGAGCAGCAACGATGAGGATATGGATGCCTACTCTGAATTTGCAAAGACTATTGATACAATTTTAATGGGGTGGAATACTTAATCATCAAATTGTTACAGAGCTTTCGCCTGAAGCGTGGGTGTATAAAAATTTTACAACTTATGTTATTACGCATAATAAGCAGGCTTCTTCTGCAAAAATACAGTTTGTAAACAGGGATCCTGTTGATTTGGCGAAAAGCCTAAAAGAAAAAACGGAAAAGATATATGGATATGTGGCGGAGCCAATCTTATCCAACAGTTAGTAAATGAGGATGTAATTGACCGTTATTATATTACCGTAATTCCCACGCTTTTAGGCGCCGGCATTCGGCTTTTGGGAAATACAAAACAGGAGATTCCTCTAAGATTAATTCATGCGCAGTCATATAATGGCATGACGGATTTAATCTATACACGGAGATAAATTTATATTTACAAAAAAGAAAGATTAATGCCCGTATGCAAGTGCGGTTCTGCACAAAAACAGTGGGATGCCAGATTACTCTGACATCCCACTGTTTTTTCAAAAGCCTTTGGCTTTACAGCATTTTTTCTTAGCCGAAGTACCGCTCCAGCAGGCCCTTGAATGCCTTGCCGTGGCGGGCCTCGTCCCGGGCCATCTCGTGAACGGTGTCGTGGATAGCGTCCAGGCCCAGCTCCTTGGCCTTCTTGGCGATGGCCATCTTGCCAGCGGTAGCGCCGTTCTCAGCGTCTACGCGCATCTGGAGGTTCTTCTTGGTAGAGTCGGTGACCACCTCGCCCAGCAGCTCGGCAAACTTGGCGGCATGCTCTGCCTCTTCATAGGCGGCCTTTTCCCAATACAGGCCGATTTCGGGATAGCCTTCGCGATGGGCTACACGGGCCATGGCCAGATACATGCCAACCTCTGTGCACTCGCCCTGGAAGTTTTCCCGCAGGCCCTGCAGGACTTCTTCATCTACGCCCTTGGCTACGCCCACCACATGCTCGGCAGCCCAGGTCATCTCGCCAGCCTGCTCGGTGAACTTCTCAGCGGCGGCGCCGCAGACAGGGCACTTCTCCGGGGCGGAATCCCCCTCGTGTACATAGCCGCAGATCTGGCAAACAAACTTCTTCATGTCAGTTTCCTCCTGTTTTTCACAATGATAAATTTTTATAAAAAGCGTTGCCGCCTTTTGCCTGATACAATATAGTTTAGGCTGTTTTCCCCTTTTTTACACACCCAGGGCATAATCCCCGCAAGGTGATGCTGGCGCTTTCCACCTGGCAGCCGGCCCGCTGGGAAACCACCTCAAACAGCTCTTTTTCAAAGGGCACCTCGAAAATATCCACCACGCTTCCGCACTGGCGGCATACCAGGTGGGCATGGGGGCTGGTGTCCCCGTCAAAACGCTCGTAACCGTCAATAACCCCCAGGCTGATAGCCTGCCCTGTCTCGCAAAAGCGGTTCAGGTTGCGGTACACTGTGCCCAGGCTCAAATCGGGATATTGGGGCTTCAGCCGCTGATACACCCAGTCTGCCGTAGGGTGGCACTTCGTGCCCTGCAGCGCTTCCAAAATAGCCGCCCGCTTGCGGCTGAAATGCTCTTTGCGTTCCATAAACACCTGCCTTCTTGCCAGTAAACACGCCTGATCTTCTTATATTCTACAGACAGTATAACACAGAATTTTCCATTTGTAAAGTAGGAACCATTCTTATTTTTTGTTTTTTCGCAGCCACTACAGGCAATAGCCAAACTCCCTGTCCAGCCAGGCAAGGCATAAATCCACCCACCGGGCGTTATGCCTGTCCAGGCTGCCCACCTCCTGGGTGCACACAGACATGCCATGGGGGCCGCTGGGGAACACGTGGGCCTCAAAAGGGATTTTTTCCCGGCTTAAAGCCGCCATCATGGCAATGGTGTTTTCCACCGGCACCACGTCGTCCTCCGCTGTGTGCCACAAAAAGGCCGGGCAGGCGTGGGGGCCAACATGCCTGTCTAAGGAGAAATAGTCATACCCCGGCTCCCCCTGCTTATGCCCGCTGACGTTCTCCGTAGATTCCACATGGGCAAAGCGGCCTGCCAGCACCACCGGATAGCACAAAATCATGGCGTCCGGGCGGTTGCTGCCGTCCTGGAAATCATAGCGCCGCAAAAGCTCCGGATCCTTCCACATGGTGCCCAAAGAGCCTGCCAGATGCCCGCCGGCGGAAAAGCCGCACACCGCAATGTGTCCGGGATCCACCCGCCACTGGGCGCTGTTAGCCCGCAGCAGGGAAACGGTCTTGGAGGCTTCCGCCAAAGGCAGGAAGTTCCGGGCCTTTTCCGGGCCTGTGGAATAATGGAGCACGAAAACCTGATAGCCGCGGCCGAAAAAAGCCATGGCCACAGGCTCGTCCTCCCGCTGGGAGCAGAAGCGGTATCCGCCCCCAGGGCACACCACCACAGCGGGGAAAATTTCCCGGCGCTTTCCCATCTCCATAATGGGCGTGTGCAGATAGGCTGTCACCTCCCCGTCCGTTTCCGGGAAGGGCTTAAAAGTAAGAATTTGCATAAAAACGCTCCTTTCCGCGCTTGCGCCCGGCCCCTCCATGGGGTATACTTGAAAGAAAACAAAGCGGAGGGATTTTGTTATGGGGCCTTATGAATACATTGTGGAAATCATTGCGGGGGATTATGCCACCCTGCTGCGCACCGATCTGCCCGCCCCCGGGGAGCCTATGCCCATTGCCGTGGCCCTGCTGCCAGAGGGCACAGACATCGGCACCCGGCTGCACTGGGAAAATTTCGCCTATACAATTGTAGATTAGGATAGCGCCAGGCTGTCATAGGCCTGGCCTTCTAACGTTTTCCAGGTGAAAACGCCCTTTTCCAGTGTCATATATCCCCGGGCGCTGCCCTCCTTGGGCAGGGAAACCGATCCCGGGTTTACATACCACCAGCCGTCCCGCCCTGTCTTGGCAGGCACGTGGGTGTGCCCGTGAAGCAGCACATCCCCGCTCCCCAGGGAGGGCGGGTTTTCCAGGTTGTGGTGATGGCCGTGGGCGGCGAACACCAGATGCCCCGCCGCTTCCAGCAGGCAGAAGTCCGCCAGCACCGGGAACTCCAGCACCATCTGATCCACCTCTGCCTCGCAGTTGCCCCGCACGCAGAAAAGCTTTTCCTTTGCCCCGTTAAGCAGGGCGATCACTTTTTGGGGGTCATATCCCTCCGGCAGGCTGTTCCGGGGTCCATGGTAGAGCAGATCCCCCAAAAGCAGCAGCCTGTCTGCCTTTTCCATCCGGAAGGCCTCCAGCATCTGCCCGCAGAACCCTGCCGCCCCGTGTATGTCTGAAGCTATCATCCATTTCATTTTGCCCGCACCCCTTTCCAGAGCATATTTTTCTTCCTCCATTGTAGCGATCTCCAGGGGAAATGTCAAATGAAATCGGCCCGGGCTGGCAGGATTTGCAAAATGGAAAGGAAACGTGTATAATACTCCTATCCATTCCCATGATAATTTTTGACGGGGCCTTTCCCCTGAAGGAGGCAGTATGCCTGCAATCAGTGTAATCGTACCAGTATATAATGTAGAAGCTTATGTGGAGAAGTGCCTGCGCTCTGTGCTGGGCCAGACCTTCCGGGATTTTGAAATAGTGGCGGTGGATGACGGATCCAGAGACAAGAGCGGGGAAATCTGCCAGCGCCTTGCCCGGGAGGACGGACGGATACGGGTTGTCCGCCAGGAAAACCAGGGCCTGGGCGGGGCCAGGAACACCGGCATCCGGGAGGCAAAGGGCCAGTGGCTCCTCTTTCCTGACAGTGATGACTGGCTGGAGCCGGAAGCCCTGGAGCGCGCCTATAACGCCGCCCAAAAGCATGACGCGGACATGGCAGTGTTTGCCTTCCAGACTGTGAACGAAGGGGGCCAGGTGCTGGGTACCTTCCGGGAAAGCCTGCCCTTTGATACGCCCCTTGTGCCGGAAGATCAGCGGGACATGCTCTTTGCCGCCCCCTGCGCCTGGAACAAGCTGTACAGGGCGGAGCTGTTCCAGAAAACCGGCGTGCTGTATCCCCCCCGGGTGTGGTATGAGGACGTGCGCACCACCCCCAAGCTGATGGCCGCCTGCCGCCAGGTGGTATTTATCGACTATGTGGGGTATAACTATCTGCAGCGGGCCGGCTCCATCATGTCCAGCATCAACCTGGAACGCAACGTGGAAATTGTGGAGGCCTTTGAGGACTTGCTGGGATATTTCCGGGCGCAAGGGCTTTTCCCCCGGTATCAGGAGGAGCTGTGCTACCTCACCCTGTTCCACGTATACCTGACCGCCTCTGTGCGGGTGGCAAGGCTTGATACAAAAAGCCCCCTTTTAGGGCGGTTCCGGGCTTATACGGAAAAGGCTTTCCCAGGCTTTCGCCAAAGCGCTTATCTCCGGCGGCTGACAAAAAAGCAGCGCCTGCTGCTGGCCCTGGTGGAAAAACGGCTGTACGGGCTTGTCCGCCTGCTGTTTCAAATCAAGGGATAGGGGGGGCGCCATATGAGCCTGCGAGAAAAATGGCGGGGCCGCGCCCGCCACGGCCTGCTGGAAAACACCATTATGCTGTATATCCTCCAGTTCTCCACCATGGCCCTGGGCTTTTTCACCCAGGGGTTCCAGACCCGGGTGCTGGGCATGGAGAAGGTGGGGGCCTTGGGCGCGGCGGCCTATGCCACGAATTTTTTCCAGATGTTTATCGACTTCGGCTTCATCCTCTCCGCCACAGCGAAAATTTCCCAGCACAGGGAGGACAGGGCCTATCTTTCCCGGGTGCTCACCTGCGTGGTGGCGGCAAAGTCCCTGTTCATGGTTTTGTCCTTTGGGGTGCTGCTGGCCTTTATCGCCCCCAGCCTCACCGGGGAGGGCGAGCTGATGGTATATGTGTTCTACCTGCTCTCCGTGTGCATGGGATCCTTCCTGCCAGACTTTATGTACCGGGGCCTGGAGCAGATGTCCGCCGTTACGGTGCGGGCGGTTTCCATCAAGATATTTGCCACCATCATGATTTTCCTGTTCATCCGGGAGCCGGCGGACTACTATAAAGTGCCCCTGTTTACAGCCCTTGGAAACGGAGGCGCCCTGGCCTTTGTATACTGGCACCTGTTCACCCGGGTGAAGGTGGGCTTTACAAAGGTAAGGCCCGGGGAAATCTGGGCGGAGGTAAAGGAATCCTCCCAGTTTTTCCTCTCCAAGGTGGCAGGCTCTGTCAACTCCAGCTTAAACGGCGTGCTTTTAAAGGCTGTTGCCGGGGACGCGGTAACAGGCCTTTACACCAACGCGGACAAGGTTATCACTGTGGCCCGCTCCGGCATGTCCCCCATTGCGGACAGCCTTTACCCCCACATGATGAAGAACCGGAATTTTAGCATTGTGAAAAAAGCCCTGCTCTTTGTATACCCGGTCATTTTAGCCGGGTGCGCCGTAGTGTTCATTTTTGCGGAGCCTCTGCTGGTGCTGTGGCTTGGCCCGGAGGGCAGGGGCGTGGCCCCGCCCCTGCGGATGCTGATGCCGGTGGCGGTGTTCTGTTTCCCCAATTACGTGCTGGGATATCCCACCTTAGGGGCTATGGGGCTTACAAAGTATGCCAACATCTCTGTGGTGTTCGGCACAGCGGTTTTCCTGCTGGGCATTGCCGCCGCGTGGCTTACCCACAGCATAGGCCTGCTGGCTTTGTGCATGCTTTCCAGCGTGACGGAGTTTTCCATCCTGGCCTTCCGGGTGGCGGTTATCCTGCGAAACAGGAAGAAATTCCGGGCCAGCCCCAGGCAGCCGGAAAAATAAAGCGGAAAAGGAGAGATGGGCGTGGGCCTTTTAGGAAAAGCAAAACGCAACAGCCTCTGGCAGCTATACTCCCTGCTGCCAAAGGATCAGAACAAAGCCGTGTGCCAAAGCTTTTACGGGCGCGGCCTTTCCGACAGCCCCGGGGCCATTGCCCTGGAGCTGCTGCGCCGGGGCTGGAAGGTGTACTGGGTGGTAAAGGACATGTCCCAGAAGGACGCCCTGCCCGCAGGCATCATCCCTGTGGCCTGTGAAAGCCCGGAAGCCATCTACCACCTGTGTACAGCCGGGGTGTGGGTGGACTGCTGCCGCAAGTGGGCTTACACCCAGAAGCGTGGGGCCACCTGCTATGTCCAAACCTGGCATGGCTTCCCCTTAAAGCGCATTGAAAAGGACGCTATAGACGCCCTGCCGGCAGATTATATCAGGGCGGCGAAAAAGGATTCCGCCATGGCGGACGTGTTCCTGTCAAACAGCCGCTTCCTGACGGAAATATACCGCCGGGCCTTCTGGTTTGCAGGGGAAATTTTAGAATACGGCTTCCCCCGCAACGACCTGCTGTTTGGAAAGCATCCGGAAGTGGCGGAAAAGGTGCGGGAGGCCTTGGGAATCCCTTCTGGGAAGCGGCTGGCCCTGTATGCCCCCACCTTCCGCAAGGATAACGGCCTTTCCGCCTACGACATGGACTATGCCCGGTGCGCAAAGGCCCTGGGGCAGCGCTTTGGCGGGGAATGGCTGCTTTTGGCAAAGCTTCACCCCAATATAGCGGCCCGGGCCGGGGAGCTGCGCCTGGATCCCCAGGTGGTGCGAAACGCCTCGGATTACCCGGACATCCAGGAGCTGTACGTGGCCTGCGAGGCCCTGTTCACAGATTACTCCTCTGTGATGTTCGATTATATGAACACCCAAAAGCCCTGTTTCCTCTATGTAAACGACATTGCCGCCTATAAGGACGACCGGAACTTCTATTTTGACCTGGACAGGCTCCCCTATCCCCGGGCAGAGGACAATGACGCCCTGGAGCAGGCTGTGCTGGGCTTTGACGAAGCCTTCCAGGCCCAGGCCCTGGAGCGTTTCCAGGCGGAGTTTGGCATAACGGAAACAGGCCGGGCAGCAGGCCATACGGCAGACTTCCTGGAAGCAAGGCGGGCAAAGCTGGGTATAGTAAACACACTTGAAAATCGGTAGATACCGGTTTTCAAGCTGGACGGTTATGCCGCTTGGTTCAAAAGAGGTATACCTCTTTTGAACTGTGTTAACTATAAAAAATAAACAGAAAGGAACGGTACCGGGCAAAGGGGCAGGGCTTCCACCTTTTTGCGGGATTTTTGGTATCGCATGGCGACTTTTTTATGAAACGCATTATCACTTATGGCACCTTCGATCTTTTACATTACGGGCACATCAACCTGCTGCGCAGGGCCAAGGAACTGGGGGACTATCTGATAGTGGCCCTGTCCACAGATGAGTTTAACTGGAACGAAAAGCAGAAGAAATGCTATTTCTCCTATGAAAAACGCAAGCAGCTCCTGGAGGCCATCCGCTATGTGGATCTGGTTATCCCGGAGGAAAACTGGGAGCAGAAAAAGACAGACGTAAAGGAATACCACATTGACACCTTTGTTATGGGGGACGACTGGGAAGGGAAGTTTGACTTTCTGAAAGAGCAGTGCCAGGTGGTTTACCTGTCCCGCACCCCGGAAATCTCCACCACCCAGATAAAGAAGGATTTAAACCGGTAACGGCTTTGGCAGGAATCCGCATATAGTGTAAAAAAATGGAAACTGCACAAGCGGTAGAGCTTTCGGGAAGAATAGGAAGGTAGGTTTTGCTTTTTTCGCCCTGTTCTGCTATAATGGGGGCAAAGCGCGGCGGTTTCCGCCAATTTTTCCCCGCTGCCGGATGGAGTTTTTGCCATGCATACAATTAAAAAATTAAAGCGTTCCATTGTGTTTATATTAAAGCTGGCCCTGTTTGCCGCCCTGTTCGGCATTTTCTTCGGGATTTTCGGCATCCATAACCCCTGGCTCTGGAACCTCTCCCGCACCACAGGCGTCACCATGGTCACGTTTATTGTGCTGGGCATTGCGCTGATGTCCGTGTACGGCGGCTATGCCGTAGGCGCCCAGAAATCAAAGCCCATTGTCCACTCCATGGCCCTGGCCACCATTATCACAGACCTGGTCACCCACCTGCAGTTGTCCATTATGAACACCAGCCAGTTTAACAACGATCATTTCGTCTATGAGACGCCCCATCTGCTGCTTTTGGTGATGGTGCTGCAGGTAATTGTCATTGTTTTCTTCTCTTATTTTGGCAATTTCATTTATTTTTCCCTGGAGCCGCCAGAGCGCTGCTGCGTGATATCCTCCTCCCGGGAGAGCCTGGGCAGCATTATCCCCAAGATAAAGCGCTTTAAGAAGCAGTATAACATTACGGAAACAGTGCGGTACGACTCCCCTAAGGTGCTGGACGTGATAGCCCGCAACGACACGGTGTTCCTTTACGATGTGCCCACCCGGGAGCGCACCAGCCTTATCGACTTCTGCTATCAGACCCAGAAGAACATCTATTACAACTTCGAGATGATCGACGTGGTAAGCCAGGGGGCCAAATACGTCACCCTGGACGACAAGTCCCTGGTGATGCACATGGCAAAGGACTTAACCATGGAGCAGCGCATTATAAAGCGCCTGATGGACATTTCCATCTCCCTGTTCGCCCTGGTGCTTACCAGCCCCATTATGCTGGTCTGCGCCGTTGCCATCAAGGCTGAGGACGGGGGCAAGGTGTTTTACAAGCAGAAGCGCCTGACAAAATACGGGCGGGTGTTCCAGGTGTACAAGTTCCGCACCATGAAAGAGGAAAACTCCATCCACAAATCTGTGACGGAAAACGACGACCGCATTACAAAGGTAGGCAACATCCTGCGGAAATTCCGCATAGACGAGCTGCCCCAGATGCTGAACATCTTAAAGGGGGACATGACTGTGGTAGGCCCCCGGCCGGAAATGCTGGAGAACGTGGAGAAATACACCAGCGACCTGCCGGAATTTTCCTACCGCCTGCGGATGAAGGCAGGGCTTACAGGCCTTGCCCAAATCTCCGGCAAGTATAACACCTCCCCCAAGGACAAGCTTGTTATGGACTTGATGTATATTGAAAACTACAGCATCTGGCAGGATTTGAAGCTGATTTTCCAGACTATCACGGTGTTCCTCAAGGCCTCTGAAAGCACGGAAGCCTTTGGCAGGGAAAACCTGTACGACTTTGACGAAGAGAAGGAATAGCGTTACAGTGTAAGGGAGGTTTGGCCCATGGAAGAATATTTCCGCCGGGTATTCCCCGGCTCCGCAGAGGAGTTCTGCCAAAAGGCGGAGTCCGCCATGGAAAGCGGCAGGCGCATGTTCGTTGTAACGGCAAACCCGGAAATCTTGATGGCAGCGGGCCGGGACGAAAAGGCCCGGGAGCTGCTGCTGTCTGCGGACGCGGAGATTGTGCCCGACGGCATCAGCGTGGTGAAGGCCATGGGAATGCTGGGCCTGCCCGTTACCGAGCGGATAACCGGGGTGGACTTGGCAGACAAGCTGCTGCACAGCGCGGGCCGTTCCGGCAAAAGCGTGTACCTTTTGGGCGCCAAGGAGGAAGTGGTGTCCACCCTGGCCAAAAACCTGAAAGCCCACTATCCTGCCATGACCCTCCATTACCATAACGGCTATGACGGGGACAAGGACTCCATCATGAAGGAAATTGCCATTCTCTCCCCGGACCTGGTGCTGGTGGGCCTGGGCGTGCCGGCCCAGGAGTTTCTCATCCACCGCCATCTGCAGGATTTTACAAAGGGCGTGCTTATGGGGGTAGGGGGATCTTTCGACGTGCTCAGCGGCATGAAGCGCCGGGCGCCCGCCCTTTTTGTCAAGACCAATACGGAATGGCTGTACCGTATTTTGCGGGAGCCTTCCCGCTTAAAGCGCTTCTGGCGATCCAACGTGAAATTCCTGGGCGAAGTGCGCAAGGCAGCTAGGAAGTAATGCAAGAAGGCCCCCTTTTTGGCGGGCCTTTTTACACTTGGGGCGGCGGGCGGTTTTGCAGGATTTCTCCGGACAGCTTGCATTTTGGTGATTATAATTCACTATATAAATGTGAACAAATTGTTAAATTACAAAATTATTCACACTAAACCTGTGGTTTTGTAAACGGTTTGTCATCTTTGTAACCAAGTTGTCATTTAGGCCCGCCATACCCGGAGAAGATGTGTTCCGAGAGCGTCTCGGGCACGCGAAGGAGTGTGCAGCCGCAAATTTTGCGGCGAAAAATTCCCGCATACGCTGCCCGCGTCTCGGATCCAACGTCACGTTGGTGCGTCTTGGATGCAGCGTCACGTTGCCCGCATCTCAGACGCAGCGTTACGCTTGCGGGAGCGCCCCGGACACACGATAATAAGCGTAAGCGCGGAATCGCATTCCGCAGCGAAAGATTTCTGCTTACGCTGCCCACGTCTTGGGCCAGGTGTCACACCTGTAAGGGATTTGTAAAAAAATTGTAGACATTAAATTGAGAAAGCTTGCGTATACTGTAGGAAGGATTGAATGCTATGAAAAAAATCCGTGTACTGTCTGTGTTCGGCACCCGGCCGGAAACCATAAAAATGGCGCCCCTGGTGAAAGAACTGCAAAAACGGGAGGGAATTGAAAGCCTTGTGTGCGTTACCGCCCAGCACAGGCAGATGCTGGATCAGGTGCTGCGGGCCTTTGCCATCCGCCCTGACTTTGACCTGGACATTATGCGCCAGGGCCAGACGCTCTCCGACATCACCGCCCGGGTGTTAAAAGGGCTGGAAAGCGTGCTCCAGGAGGCAAACCCCCACATAGTCTTGGTGCACGGGGATACCACCACCACCTTTGCCGGGGCCTTGGCAGCCTATTACGCCCAGATTGCAGTGGGCCATGTGGAAGCGGGCCTGCGCACAGGGGACAAGTATTCCCCCTTCCCGGAGGAGATGAACCGGCAGTTTGTGGGGTGCATGGCAGACCTGCATTTTGCCCCTACAGAATTAAGCCGCCAGAACCTTCTGCGGGAGGGAAAGAGGCCGGAAACCATTGTGGTGACAGGCAACACCGCTATAGACGCACTCTCCACCACTGTGCGGCAGGACTACACCGACGAGCTGCTGGAATGGGCCGCAGGCTCCCGGCTTATTGTGCTTACAGCCCACCGCAGGGAAAACCTGGGGGAACCTATGCACCGCATGTTCCGGGCTATCCGGCGGATTATCGAGGAGTTCCCGGATGTGAAGATGGTATATCCTGTGCATTTGAACCCCCTGGTGCAGAAGGCGGCGGAGGAAGAGCTGGGGGGCTGTAACCGGGTGCGGCTCATTGCGCCCCTGGAAGTGGTGGAATTTCACAACCTGCTGGCGCGCTCTGCCTTAATCCTGACGGACAGCGGCGGCATCCAGGAGGAAGCCCCCTCCCTGGGCAAGCCGGTTATCGTCCTGCGGGACACCACCGAGCGCCCGGAGGGCATTGCGGCTGGCACCTTGAAGCTGGCTGGCACAGGGGAAGAAACCATTTATGCCCTTATCCGGGAACTGCTTACAGACGAAAAAGAGTATGCCCGCATGGCCCATGCCAGCAACCCCTACGGGGACGGGCAGGCAAGCCGCCGCATTGCGGACGCCATTATAGATTATTTTAAGAAGGAGCGGCAGGACTGAAGGCCTCGCAGCAATTGCGGCTTTTTCAAAAGGCGCTGCGGGGCGCGGTCAGGCAACCGCGCGAAAAGGACAAGGAAGATATGGCACTGAAACTGAGGAATGACAAGAGCACAGCCCTGCCCCGGGAAGGGCGGCAGGGAGAGTTTATCGAAAAAAGCCAGTGGGGCATTGAGCTGGCCGTCAGCCGGTGGCACCTGCTGATGGCCGGCCTGCTGCTGACGGCAGCGGGGGCCTTTTTCCTGCTGGAAAAATTCCAGGCAGAGGGGGAGCAGCCGACAGAGCAGGTACATATGTATGGCTGGTATGCCGCTGTATACCTTCTGCTCACCCTGCTGGGAGCGGCCCTCTGCCTCCTGGAGTTCCGCATCCCCCACCTGGCCCGAAGGGCTTTTGGCTGGATACTGCTGGCGCTGGCTCCCCTGGGCACCTTCTACGCAGTGGATTTAATAAACGGCACCCGTATCCTCACCTTCCCCCTGCGCAAAGCCTTTGCAAACTATTTATGCTATCTGATGGTCTTTGCCGCCCTATACGCCCTGTGCCGCCGGGTGTGGATCACCATTTTCGCCGGGGGCGCGGCCTTCCTCACCTTTGGCATTGCCAATTATTTTGTGGTGCAGTTCCGGGGCCAGCCCATTCTGCCCTGGGATCTCCAGTCTGTGGGCACCGCTATGGCGGTTTCCGGGGGCTATGAATACACCCCCACCCAGCAGATGGCCCTGGCGGCTATGGCTTTTTTGTGCTTCACTGTGTTCAGCTCCAAAACCGGGCCGCAGGGACGGGGCACAGCCACCCGGCGGTTCCGCATGGGAGAGCGCCTTACGGCGGTGTGCATGTCCATCGGCCTGTTTTTCCTGCTGTTCCCCGCCAACATCCTTTCCAGCATGGGCATTTCTGTGTGGGCCTGGAACCAGAAGGTGAGTTCAGAGCTGACAGGCATTGTGGCAGGCTTTTTCGCAAACGTCCAGTTTGTGATGGTGGAAAAGCCGGAAGGCTATTCCACCCAGGCCGTGAAAGCCCTGGGAGAAGAGCTTTCAGAAAAGGAAAGCCCCCAAATACTGGGCAGCCCGGAAAAACTGCCTACCATCATTGCCATTATGAACGAGTCCATGACAGATTTCTCCCGGGTGGGCGGCATGTCCTTCACCCCGGACAACCTGCCCTTTATCCACTCCCTGGAAGCCTCGGGCCAGATTGTATGGGGCACAGCTTATTCCTCTGTATACGGGGGCAACACCTGCAACAGCGAGTATGAGTTCCTCACCGGCAACACCACAGCTTTCCTGCCTGTCAGCAGCAAGCCCTATCAGCAGTATATCGACCACGAGCAGGCGGGCCTGCCCAGCATCCTGAAAAGCTATGGCTACCGCTGCCTGGCGGTACACCCGGGCAGGCGTTCTGCCTGGCAGCGGGACGAGGCCTATCCCTATCTAGGCTTTGACGAGTTTATAGACGCCTCTGTTTTTGACGTGCCCCGGCGCTATGAGCATGGCCTGACCAGCGACCGTTCCTGTTATGATCAAGTGATATATGAATATGAAAACCGAGGAGACAGCCCTTTGTTCCTCTTTAATGTGACCATCCAGAACCACGGCGGCTATGAGGACGAGGAGTATGAAACCACTGTACAGCTTACAGACTATCCCGGGAAGTTCCCCCAGGCAGAGCAGTACCTGAGCCTGACGAAAAAATCGGACACAGCGCTGGAATTTCTGCTGGACTATTTTGCCAGGCAGCCAGATCCGGTTGTGGTGGTGTTCTTTGGGGATCACTGGCCCAACCTGGAGCCAGGATTTGTGCAGGAGCTGCTGGGGACAGACGATGATGCTGTCAACATCGAGACCATGATGCGCAAATACCAGGTGCCTTTCTTCATCTGGGCAAATTACCCCCTGGAAGGGGAAGAAATAGAGAGCATCAGCCTGAATTACCTTTCCGGTCTCTTGCTGCGGGCGGCGGGCTTAGAGGGCACAGCCTATACGAAATTTTTGGAAGAGCTTCGGCAAACCCTGCCGGTAATAACGGCAGTGGGGATGATAGACAAGGAGGGGGAAGTTTACAAAAACGAGGGGGGAACCCCTTACGACAGCCTTCTGAACGAGTATGCCATGCTCCAGTATAACCACGCCTTTGAGGATGAAGGCCGCCAGGACAGGCTCTTTGAGGTAGAGAGCCGCTGAATATAGTAAACGCAGTTCAAAAGAGGCATTCTGCCTCTTTTGGACCAGGCGGTAAAGCCGTCTGGCTTGAAAACCGGGTTGTACCGATTTTCAAGTGCGTTTACTATAAACCACGCCCAGCGGCTTGGCACGCAGCCTTGCGCACCGAATTTAATCAGCGCTTCCATAAAAAGAATCCCGCGCCTGCTGGCGCGGGATCTCTTTTTATGCTTTTACAGTTCAACTTCTACGCCGCCCACGTCCCGGACAGAGAGCACATGGCAGGCGCCTTCCCCGAACACCTTCTCCATGCCCTCCCGGTAGGCGTCCAGCAGATCTAAGGGCACATAGGCCTGCATGGTGCCCGCAAAGCCGCCCCCGTGTACACGGCAGGCCCCCCTGCCCTGCAGCAGGGATTCTGCCACAGCCAGCGCCAGGGTGATGCCCTGCTCCGCCGGGGCGGAGCTTGCGAACACGTTTTGCAGGCGCATGAGGGAAGAGCGCCCGGAATCCCGCACCATCCGGAGGAAGCCCTCAAAGTCCCCCTGCTCCAGGGCCTTGGCTTCCGCTGCCGCCAGGCGGTCGTCATCAAAGAAATGCATGGCCCGCAGCACGGCCCTGTCCCCGGCGGCGGCGCGCAGGGCCTTTATGTTCTGATAAAATTCTTTTTCGTCCACATCCCGCAAAAATTCCCTGCCGAAAAAGGCCGCGGCCTTCTTCATCTCCGCCGGGATGGCGGCATATTCATCGGTGAGGTCTGCATGGTTGCCGCCGGTGTCCACCACGCAAAGGGCATAGTCGTAAGCCGCCAAATCCAGCTCCCGCTTTTCGATAACAGGCTTTTGTGGATTGTGAAAGTCCATAGCCGTCACCCCGCCCACAGAGCTTGCCATCTGGTCTAAAAGCCCGCAGGGCTTGCCAAAATACACATTTTCCGCATACTGGGCTATCATGGCGGCTGTCACCGGATCGATTTCTCCCCCATTAAACAGGCAGCTCACCACCGTCACCACCAAAATTTCAAAGGCCGCGGAACTGGAAAGGCCAGAGCCTTTCAGCACCCGGGTCTTGGTAAAGCAGTCGAAGCCGCCAATTTCATAGCCCAGCTCCTTGCACCGGGCGCAGATGCCCCGGATAAGGGAGCGGGAACCATAGTCCGACTGGTTGGGGGCAAGGCTAGTAATGTCCACCTCGTCCACCCGGTCATATTCCACCGATTTCAGCCGGATAACCTCCAGGCCGTTAGGCTTTGCCATGCCCACCACGTCCAGGTTGATGGCAGCGGCCAGCACCCTGCCATGGTTGTGGTCAGTGTGGTTGCCGCCGATCTCCGTGCGGCCCGGGGCGCTGAAAAAGCGCGCCTCCTGGGAATCGCCGAAGAAGGTTTCAAACCCCGCCCGAATCTCCTCATACCGGGCCTTTTCCTGTTCCCAGTCCGCCCCATATAAATGCTTCACGCTTGCTTTCATAGATATGCCGCCTTTCTTTAACATTTCGCATTCCCGCTAAGGTCATAGACAAATTACGATTATTGGGCAGCCGTCCACCAGTGAATGGCTGCCCGCTTTGGATATTTTAACGGATGGTTTGATGAAGCCGCTTTCAGCAGCACCAATCTGAAAAGGGGAGGGAAAAACAGATGCGCCCCTGTTTTCCCTGCCTCAGGCGCCGAACAGCTTTTTTGCCCTCTCCATGTGCCCGATAATCTTCACCCCAAAGGGGCACCTTTCCTCGCAGGCGCCGCAGGCAATGCAGTCCCCCGCTTTGGCAGAAAGGGCGGCATAATGCTCCCGCACTGTCTCTGGCACCATGCCCTGGGCCGCGCACAAATCGGCAAATTTGTTTACGGCGGCAATGTCAATGCCTGCGGTGCAGGGGGCGCAGTGCCCGCAGTACATGCATTTGTCTGTAAAGGGGTGGGCCGGACAGCCGCTGAGCAGCCCGGCATAGTCCTTTTCCTTCTCCGGCGCTTCGCTGTAGGCCGCGGCCTGCAGAAGCTCCTCCACGCTTTGCGCGCCGCAGAGCACGGTGGCCACCCCGGGGCGGGTCAGGCAGTAGTGCAGGCACTGGATAACCGTCATGGCCGCGCCAAAGGGGGATTCCCCGGCCTTAAGCAGCGCGCCGCCGCCATAGGGCTTCATGACGGTAAGGGCCACGCCCTGGCTTTCGCACAGGCTGTAAAGCTCCAGGCGATCCGGATCTGTGGAGGACAGCGCGTCCGGGGCCTCATAGGTGGACTTTTCAAAAAGGACGTTTACATCCTCGCTGGGGGGCAGGATGTCGTAAGCCGGGTTGACGCTGAACATGATAACGTCTATAAAGCCGGTTTTGGCCGCCGGTATGGCTATCCGGGGATTGTGGGTGCTCATGCCCAGGTGCCGGATTTTCCCCAGGGCCTTCTGCTCCTTGGCAAACTGGATGACTTCCCCGGAAAACACCTCATCAAAATCCTTCTGCTCGTCCACATAGTGAACCATGCCCACGTCAATGTAGCCTGTGTCCAGCCGGTCCATTAAATCCGCGAAGGCAGCTTTTACCTCCCCCATGTCCCGGGTGCGTTTATACTGCCCGTCAATCCAGGCAGAGCACAGGTGGGCCTGGAGGATGAACTTGTCCCGGCGGCCCTGCATGGCCCTGCCAAAAGAGCTGCGGATGTATGGCTCGGGGTTATAAAGGTCAAAGTAATTGACGCCGGCCTTTAGGGCGGCGTTTATCAGCTCCTGGGCAAAAGCGTCGTCCTGGTTGACAAAGGCCTCGCTGCCCAGCCCGATTTCACTGACAGAAAGGCCTGTGCGGCCTAAAATCCTGTTTTTCATATGGCTTCCTCCTATTCGGTTCCTGCCTTTACTATAGTGGAAACTGGATGAAAACGCAAGGGGGGAATCCGGGATTTCTTTGTGAATTTTTCGCGGGCGGCTTTACCGCCCTGCCCTTCCCCCGCAGGCTTCCACCAGCGCTTCATGGGCCGCCGCCATCACCCCCAGCAGCACAAGCAGGTAGAAGGGGAACAGCGCCGGGGACAAATGATCTGCCAGCACGCCGAAGAAGGGCGGCATCAGGCAGGCGCCCCCATACATGGAGGGCCAGGCCGCCCCCAGAAGGGAATCGGGCAGGCCCAGGCTGATAAAAGCCACATAAATAATGCTGAGCAGAAGCGAAGCCATAAAACAGCCTCCTTTAAAAATGGGTTTGTTTTCCCATTATAGCAGTGTCTTTTCGGGAAATCCAGACAGAATCGAGGAAAAAATATAAGAATCCTGCAAAAATGCCGGAAAAGAAAGCCGGAAGCAAAGCTTCCGGCCTTCTGGGTTTCCTTATTTATGGTACAGCCTGTTGGTCTGGTAAGTCGGCTCGCAGGTCAGGTTCACCCCCAGCTTGCGGAAGACGGTTTCATCCACATGGGAGAGGATAACCGAAGCGTGGGCCTCGCACCCGCGAAGCTTTTTAAGCTGCCGCATGGCAAGCTCTGCTGTGGGGTTGGTGGCGGCGCAGATGGACAGGGCGATTAAAATCTCGTCTGTGTGCAGCCGGGGGTTGCGGCTGTCCAGGTGCTGGGTTTTCAGCTTCTGGATAGGCTCAATGATAATGGGGGAAATCAGGTGGATGTTCTTCTGAATGCCTCCCAGCTCCTTCAGGGCATTTAAGAGGGCGGCGGCAGCAGCCCCCAGCAGGGGCGTGGTTTTGCCTGTAACCACCCGGCCGTCCGGCAGGCTGATGGCGGCGGCAGGCATACCGGTTTCCCCGGCCCGGGCCATGCAGGCGGTAACCACAGGCCTGTCCTCCGGCTTAATACCGGCCCGGTTCATCAGCAGCTCGATTTTATACACCACTTCCCCGTCCCCGGTGCCTTGGCGCTTATCGCACCGGGCGCTGTAATAGCGGCGGATGATTTCCTGCAGGGAGGCCTCGCAGCAGGCCCCATCGTCTATAATGCAGTTTCCCGCCATATTCACCCCCATGTCCGTAGGGGACTTATAGGGGGACTCCCCGGCAATCTTCTCGAAGATGGCGTTCAGCACCGGGAACACCTCAATATCCCGGTTGTAGTTGACGGCGGTTTCGCCGTAAGCCTCCAGGTGGAAGGGGTCTATCATGTTCACGTCGTTGAGATCGGCGGTGGCGGCCTCATAAGCCAGGTTCACAGGATGGGTCAGGGGCAGGTTCCAGATGGGGAAGGTTTCAAACTTCGCATACCCAGCCTTAATGCCCCGGCGGTGCTCATGGTATAGCTGGCTTAAGCAGGTGGCCATTTTCCCGCTGCCAGGGCCGGGGGCGGTTACCACCACCAGGGAGCGGCTTGTCTCCACATATTCATTTTTCCCAAAGCCCTCCCCGCTTACAATCAGCGGGATATTGGAGGGATAGCCTGGGATGGTGTAGTGCCGGTACACCTTCACCCCCAGCCCCTCCAGCCGGCTTTGGAAGGCCTGGGCGCCGGGCTGGGCGGCATACTGGGCCAGCACCACGCTGCCCACATACAGGCCGATTTCCCGGAAGGCGTCGATAAGCCGGAGCACGTCCAAATCGTAGGTGATGCCCAAATCCCCCCGCACCTTGTTTTTCTCAATGTCAGAGGCGTTTATCACAATGACAATCTCCGCCTGATCCTTCAGCTCCAGGAGCATGTTGATTTTGCTGTCCGGCTTAAAGCCCGGCAGCACCCGGGAAGCGTGGTAGTCGTCAAAAAGCTTTCCCCCAAACTCCAGGTACAGCTTCCCTCCAAAGCGTTCGATGCGATCCCGGATATGCTGGGACTGCGTTTGCAGGTATCTGTCGTTGTCAAACCCCGTTTTCATCCTCATTACTGCCCCTTTCTCCACTGTTTGCCTGCCGCTTTACACCTTTTTTGCCGGCAACAAAAAAACCAACCCCCTGCCTGGCGGGCGGGGGCCTTTTACCGTTTGTTCTCAGTTGCCTTGCAATAGTATACCACATTCCGGGCCGCCGCGCAAGATGGGCAGGCCCTGGTTTGGGCAGCTTTTTGTGGGCATTTCACAACGCGCCCCGGGGGGAAATTTATCACTTTTCACACGTTGACTTTTTTCCCGCAATTCACTATAATTGTTAGGATACGAATTTTTTGAGAGTGGGAAAACCCAAAAACGTTTTGGAAAGGATGATGTGCATGGCAGGAAAATTGTCATCTATGTTCGGCGCGCAGGATATGACCCAGGGCAGCCCGGTGGGCAATCTTGTGAAATTTTCAGTGCCGCTGCTTATCGGCAACCTGGCCCAGCAGCTTTACAGCACAGTGGACTCCATTGTGGTGGGAAATTATGTAGGCGACGGGGCTTTGGCGGCAGTGGGGGCCAGCGGCCCTATTTTAAACCTGCTGCTGGTGCTTTTTATGGGCATTTCCGTAGGCGCCAGCATTATGGTGTCCCAGTATTACGGCGCCGGGGAGCGGGACAACCTTTCCGAAACCGTAGGCACCACCATCACAGCCACCCTGGTTTCCTCCATTTTTATCATGGTGCTGGGGCCGCTGATCACCCGGCCTGTAATGGCCCTGCTGGACACCCCGGCGGATATCTATGAGATGTCCTGCACCTATCTGGTGATTCTGTTCGCGGGCATCATCGGCTGCGCCTACTATAACATTATTTCCGGCATTCTCCGGGGCCTGGGGGATTCCATCATGCCCCTTATTTTCCTCATTGTGGCCTGCGTGCTCAACATCATACTGGACATCTGGTTTGTGGCAGGCTTCCAGATGGGGGTTGCCGGCGTTGCCTGGGCCACCATTATCGCCCAGGCGGTTTCCGGGGCACTGTGCCTGTGGCGGCTGATGCGCATGAAGGACGTGCTTACCGTAAACCTCCACACCCTGCGTCCCAAGGGGCTTTTTGTGAAAAAGCTGGTGCAGCTTGGCCTGCCCAGCGGCCTGACCCAGGCCATTTTCTCCTTTGCCATGATTATTATCCAGTCCCTGACCAACTCCTTCGGCACCGCCGTTATCGCCGCCAATACGGTGGTGATGCGCGTGGACGGCTTTGCCATGATGCCAAACTTCACCTTTGGCACCGCCATGACTACATACACAGGGCAGAACATCGGCGCAAACCGGGTAGACCGGGTGGAGGAGGGCACCAAGGGCGGCCTGAAGGTGGGCCTTGCGGTGTCTGTCATCCTGGTGGGGCTTATCCTGCTTTTTGGCAAGTACCTGATGGAGATGTTCACGTCCACGCCTGAGGTCATTGATCTGGGCCAGCAGATGCTGCGCACTCTGGCTGTGGGCTATGTGGCCATGGCTGTCACCCAGATTCTCTCCGGCGTTATGCGCGGGGCAGGCGACACCATGACCCCCATGTGGATTTCCATCATCACCACCGTTATCGTCCGGGTGCCCATCGCCTACGGCCTGGAGTTCCTCACCCGGCCCGAGGGCGGCGCTATGGGTTCCGGCGCGCCCACGCCCCTGTTCTTCTCCCTGCTGCTGTCCTGGGTTATCGGCGCGGTGCTGACAGCTATTGCCTATAAGATGGGCAAATGGAAGAAAAAGTCTATTATCAACACGGAAAAGGAATAAGAAACATAAAAAAGAAGACACAGGCCTAAAAAGCCTGCGCCTTCTTTTTTATTGTTGTTTTGTCAAGGGCTTTTTGCTATACTTTTTTAGGGTAAGGCTCCATGCCCCCCGAATCTTTACGAAATCTTTACCCTTTTCTTTACCGCTGTCTTTACCTTTTGGGTGTACAATAGGGGCACCATACTAAAGGAGGTACGCATGATGGAATATGTATTGACAGCCCAGGGGCTTTCCAAACAGTATAAGCATTTCAAGGCCCTGGATAATTTCTCCCTCCATGTGCCCAAAGGCTCCATATACGGCTTTGTAGGCAAAAACGGCGCGGGGAAAACCACCCTCATCCGCCTGGTCTGCGGCCTGCAGCGGCCCACTGGGGGCAGCTATACCCTGTACGGCCTGCAAAACGGTGCAAAGGACATCACCATGGCCCGCAGGCGCATGGGCGCGGTGGTGGAAACCCCCTCCATCTACCTGCACCTGACAGCGGAGGAAAACCTAAAAGAGCAGCACCTGGTGCTGGGCAGGCCGGACTTCGACCGCATACCAGAGCTTTTAGAGCTGGTGGGCTTAGGGGACACAGGCAGGAAAAAGGCCCGGAATTTCTCCTTAGGCATGCGCCAGCGGCTGGGCATAGCCGTGGCTTTAGCCGGGGATCCGGATTTCCTCGTCCTGGACGAACCCACCAACGGCCTTGACCCCCAGGGCATCATCGAAATGCGGGAGCTGATCCTGCGCCTGAACCGGGAGCGGCAGATTACCGTCCTCATCTCCAGCCACATTCTCGACGAGCTTTCCCGCCTTGCCACCCACTATGGGTTTATCGACCAGGGCCGGATGGTAAAGGAAATCAGCGCCGAAGACCTGGAGGCTGCCTGCCGCAAATGCACCCGCCTCACTGTCAGCGACACAAAGGCCCTATCGAGGGTGCTGGACAGCATGGTGCTGAAATACAGCATTGTAAACGACAGCGTGGCAGACGTGTACGACCCCTTGAACATCACCCAGCTTATCAAGGCCCTGGACCAGGAGGGCTGCCAGGTGCTCTCCATGCAGGAGCGGGACGAATCTTTGGAAAGCTATTTCATCAATCTGGTAGGAGGTGCCCACCATGAATAAACTGGTATTCGCGGGCTTTGCCCGGTTAAAAAAGGATTTGGCCTTTTGGGTGTGCTTTTGGGGCATGGCGGCGCTGGGCGTCTATCTTCCGGTGGCACAATATTTTGACAGCCTGCGCTATAACACGGTTTTCGCGCCGGATGACCTTGTCTTTAATTATACGCCGTTTATCTGCATCGCGGCGGCGGTGTTCATCAGCCTGTACCTGGGCATAGACTACAGCGACGGCACCATCCGCAACAAAATGATGGTGGGCCGCACCCGCAATGAGATCTATATGTCCAACTGGGTGGTGTGCGTCATAGGGACTTTGCTTTTGTGCCTGGCTTTTGCCGTACCCGCCACAGTAATCTCCCTCTTCCTGCTGGGCGCCGCGAAAGCGCCCGCCATGGCCTTTTTGACGACCGCGCTTCTCAGCATATTGGTGGCCGTCGCGGTCACGTCCATTTACGTGCTGGTGAGTATGCTGTGCCCCAATAAAGCTGTCGCGTCCACCATATGCCTCATCATCCCCATGGTGCTGTTTGTCGCCGCTACTGTGATAAACGGCGCTTTAATGGAGCCGCCCACGAATGAGGGCATGGTGACGTTTACAGAAAACGGTATGGAGATAGCCGATGACAGCGTCCCCAACCCCGCCTACCTGACCGGTATAAAGCGGGCCGTCTATGAGTTCCTCAACGACTTCCTGCCTGTAAACCAGGCGATACAGTGCGCGGGCATGGGAATCACAAACCCTTTGCGCTTTGCATTGTGTGATTTGGGGATAAGCCTTGCCAGTATTTTTGCGGGCCTGGGGCTGTTTGCCAGAAAAGACCTAAAGTGAGGGCAACGTAACGTTGCATCTTCGACGCGGGGAAACGGGTGGCGAGTTTGCGCTGCGGCACGTTGTGCCGCGCTTATGCAGGCAAACGCGAACACTGTTGGTGTTGTGCGTGTCAAACGCGCCCCACATAGGGGCAATTTTGCGGCAAGGGGATGACCTGCTATGGGAAATATTTTACGTGCCTGGGCACGAAGCATCTGCCGGGACTGGCTCTTCTGGGCGGAGACGGCCTTCGCGGCCTGGGGCGGGGGGTTTATGGTCCTGAACGGCGTGGAGGCCTGCCGCGAAAAGAACGCTGCTTTTCCCTGGGACTCCGGGGCCTTCAACTGCCTGATGATAGCCAGTATCGTGCTGCCGGTGTTCTGCTCCATCACCCTGGGCCGGGAGTACGGCTGCGGCGGCATGCGCAATAAAACGGCCGTGGGGCACGGGCGGGGCAGGGTCTATTTTTCCGCGCTGCTTGTCAGCTTTATGGCGGCGCTGTGGTTTGCGGGGGTATACCTGCTGTGCTATCTGGGGCTTTTCCTGGCCCTTGCACCGGAGGCGGAGATGAGCCGGGAGCCGGGGTACCTGCTGGCCCTGGCTGTGTGCTCCCTGATAGTGCTGCTGGCGCTGGCGGCGTTTTTTACGGCCCTTGCCATGCTGATACAGAGCCAGGCCTGGGGCGTGACCATAGGCCTGGCGGCAGGCTTCCTCTTTGTGATAGCGGGGTGGTTTGTAAGCCTCCTTCTCCACACGCCGGAATTTTTACCCCTGTACGCCTCAGGGACGGACAACCTGTCCCTGCCCACCGGGGAGATGACCATTAACCCGGCCTGCCCCCAGGGCGCGTATCGGTCGGCGCTGGAATTTTTCTACAATTACACCCTGGGCGGCATGGTGTTCCAGTGCTCCTCCCTGGACGCAGGAAAGCCCTGGCTCATCATCCTGAACGCTGGGGTGACAGGGGCGCTTGCCACCCTGGCAGGCGTCCGGGGCTTTTACCGGAAAGACCTGCGCTGACCCAGCGGGGGCAAAACAACAAAAAGCAAAACCACACCCACACCGGGCGCCGGGCGCAAAAGCCCCGGCCAGCATCGGTGTGGGTGCGGTAAGTTTTTAGGTCAAGCCTTTTTCCAAAAAGGCTTGTGAGGTTTGGAGCAAAGCTCCAAGGTCTTAGGAGGTAGGAAGAATGGCAGGATGGATATTGGCGGCTGTGCTGGGGTGCGTGGCGGCAGGGCTGGGAATCAAGGTGCGGCTGATGCGCAAGGCCGCCCGGGAGCTGGTGCAGGGCCTGAAAGAGCGCAAAGACATGGAAACAAACACCCTGGTGGACATTTCCAGCCGGGACAAGGCCATGCGGAAGCTGGCGGCGGCGCTGAACCGGGATCTTGCGCTGCTGCGGGAAAAACGGCGGCAGTACCAGCAGGGGGACTTGGAGCTGAAAGAAGCCGTCACCAATATCTCCCACGACCTGCGCACCCCCCTCACCGCCATCCGGGGCTACCTGGAACTGCTGGAGCGGGAGGAAAGCCCGGCCCTTGCCAGGAAATACCTGGGCCTTATCGCGGGCCGGGTGGAAGCCATGAGCCGCCTCACAGAAGAGCTGTTCCGTTATTCCATGGTGGCGGCAGAGCCTGTGCGCCTTCAGCCCGTCGATTTTTCCCGGGCGCTGGAGGAAAGCCTGGTGTCCTTTTACGGGGCCTTCCAGGGGCGGGGCATTGCGCCGGAAATCAGCCTGCCGGAAGGGCCGGTGCCCCGGCAGCTTGACGGGGAGGCCCTTAGCCGGGTGCTCTCCAATATCCTCTCCAATGCCCTGAAATACAGCGGCGGGGATCTAAAAGCGGCCCTCACCAAAGACGGCAGGGCCACTTTTGAAAATTCCGCGCCAGGGCTGAACCCGGTGTCCGCCGCCCGGCTTTTCGACCGCTTTTACACAGTGGAAACCGGGCGGGATTCCACTGGCCTGGGGCTTTCCATCGCCAAGCTTCTCACCGAGCGCATGGGCGGTGCCATCACCGCCTCCTGGGAAAAGGGCAGGCTGCGCATTGAGCTGTCCTTCCCGGAATAAGATTACATCACCCGTACAGTGAACCGCCGCTCTGTTTTCTCCCCGGGGGAAAGGGTAATCATGCCCTTTTTCCCTGTAAACTCGTCCCCCTCTGTGGTGAGGGTGGCGCAGCCCGTCCAAGGCTCCAAGCATACGTAAGGCCCGTCGTTCTGGGCAGACCACACCCCCAGCATGGGGAACCCGGCAAAGTCCATCTCAATGCCCTTCCCTGTTTTCTTGTTCACAATTGCCGCCTTATGGGAGTTAAGGCCGGAAAACACCAAAGCATCCCGGTAAAACAGGTTGTGCCGCAGGGGGATCTCCCTGCCCTCCAGGGCAAAGCCCGGGGTTTCATAGTCCAGCAGCCCGGTGTCCATCCGGACAGTGGGGCACTGCTGGCTTTCCTCCTGCTCAAACCGGAGGACGTAGTCCTCAAATTCCGCCCCGTCCTCCAAAGGAAGGTTAAAGCCCGGGTGCCCGCCAATGGCAAAGGGCAGCGGCTCCTTCCCGGTGTTCTCCACAGTAAAGGCAGTGGCATAGCCCTCCTCTGTCAAAGCATATTCCACCGTCAGCGCGAAGCTGAAGGGATATGCTTTTTTTGTGTCCCCGTCATCCTGAAGCCGGAGGAAGATGTCCCCCTCCCCCCGTCTCACCAAATCAAATTCCTTGTGCTTGGCAAAGCCGTGTCGGGTCATTTCAAACCAGGCGTCCTTGATTTTCACCCGGTTATCCCGCAAGGCCCCCACAATAGGGAACAGCACAGGGGCATGCTCCCGCCAGTAGGCCGGATCCCCTGTCCACAAAAGCTCCCGGCCCTGCGCGTCCTCCAGGGAGATAATCTGCGCCCCCAGGGTGTCCACCTTTGCTGTAAACTTGTCATTCTTAATGGTAAATATCATAAAAAGCCGCCATGCGGTACAGGATTCCCCGCACCGTTCCTTTCTCTATATTTTTCAAACAGGCTCTTAGAACCTGTATTCATAATCGAAATTGCCGGATGAGCGGGAATTTTTGAAGCCAATCAAGGCAAATGTTCGCAGCAAGGCTGTCGCCTTGCAAGAAAATTTAACATAGAGTGGCTTCAAAAAGGCCGCTTAGACGGTGGTTATAGGTTGTGAATACAGGCTCTTAAACCGCCTTTCCCTTCCTGGCCCCCTCCACAATCTCCCGGGAGCGCCTGCAAAGCTGGGTAATTTCCTCCCACCTGCCGTTTTCAATCAGCTCCGCCGTCACCATGTAAGAGCCGCCGCAGGCGCAGATGCAGGGGCAGGCGCTGTAGGCCTCCAGATTCCCCAGGGAAATGCCCCCGGTGGGCATCACCTTAAACTGGGGGAAGGGGGCGCTCATGGCCTTAATTTTCGCCAGGCCCCCAGACTGCTCCGCCGGGAAAAACTTAATCACCTCCAGGCCGAATTTCAAAGCGGCATGGTAGTCCGTGGGGGTGGTGCAGCCGGGATAGATGGGCACGCCCTTTTCCTTTGCATAGGCCACCAGCTCCGGGTCAAAGCCAGGGGTGACGATAAACTGCCCCCCAGCCGCCAGGGCCTTGTCAATATGCCCTGTTGTGGTCACTGTGCCAGCCCCCACCAGCATGTCCGGGCAGGCCTCCTTCATCAGGCGGATGGCTCTTTCAGCCCCGGCCGCCCGGAAGGTCACCTCCGCCACAGCCACGCCTCCCGCGCACAATGCCTTTGCCAGGGGGACCGCGTCTCGCTCCGGGTTTGTAAGCTTAATCACCGGCACAATGCCGATAGCGGCAATCTGTTCATTTATTCTATGCATAGCTTTCCCCTCCTTTTCGTTACTCCCCAAATGAAAGGTACGCGCCCTTCATGGGAGATTCTGCCAGCTCTGAGAACAGGCGCAGCACCCCGGACTGGTATTTCGCAGGCTTCGGCGCCCAGTGCTTTTTGCGCTCTGCCAATATTTCCTCCATCTCCTCCGGGGTTTTGCGCTCCCCCTTCACCCCCACAATGGCGAGGATGCGCTTCTCCACGTCCAGCTCAATCAAGTCCCCTTCCTCCACCAGGGCAATAGGCCCGCCGGCCTGGGCTTCAGGGCTGCAGTGGCCGATAACAGGCCCGGTAGAGGCCCCGGAGAACCGCCCGTCCGTAATCAGGGCAATGCTGCGGCCCAGTTCCTTGTCAGAGGAAATGGCCTCGGAGGTGTAGAACATCTCCGGCATACCGGAGCCTTTCGGCCCCTCATAGCGGATAAACACCGCGTCCCCGGGCTTCACCCGGCGGTGCAGCACCGCGTCAATGCATTCTTCCTCGCTGTCAAAGGGGCGGGCGTTTAAAACGGCGGAGAACATCTCCTTGGGGCAGGCGGTATGCTTGATAACCGCGCCCTCCGGGGCCAGGTTCCCCTTTAAAATGGCAATAGAGCCGTCACAGCCCAGGGCTTTGCCGTAGGGCCGGATAACATCTTCCTTCTGTATGCTGATGCCGTATTTCCGGTTGGCCTCCTCCAGCCATTTCTGGCAGCGCTCATAAAAGCCGTCCCGCTTCAGATCCTCCAGGTTCTCCCCCAGGGTTTTCCCTGTAACCGTCATGGCGTCCAGGTGCAGATGGCCCTTAATCTCCTCCATAATGGCGGGCACGCCGCCGGCATAGTAGAAGAACTCGGCGGGCCAGCGCCCGGCGGGCCGCACGTCCAGCAGGTATCTCGCCCCCCGGTGAAGCCTGTCAAAGGTATCCCCTGTAATGGTGAGGCCATATTCATGGGCTATAGCCGGCAGGTGCAGCAGGCAGTTGGTAGAGCCGGAAATGGCGGCATGGACCAAAATGGCGTTTTCAAAGCTGTCCATGGTCACAATGTCCCGGGGCCGCATGTTTTCCGAGCAGGCCAGCTTCACAGCCAAGGCCCCTGCCCGCCGGGCATATTCCAGCAGGTCGGGGCTTGTGGCAGGCAGCAGGGCGCTGCCCGGCAGGGACAGCCCCAGGGCCTCCGCCATAATCTGCATGGTAGAGGCTGTGCCGATAAAGGAGCAGGCCCCGCAGCTTGGGCAGGCGTTCTCCTTGGCCCAGTTAAACTTCGCCTCGTCAATTTCCCCCCGCTGGTACATAGCGCTGTACATGCCAAGCTGCTCCAGGGTCAGAAGCTCCGGACCTGCCGCCATGGCGCCTCCCGCCACCACCACAGAGGGGATGTTCACCCGGGCCATGCCCATCAGGTTCCCGGGCATTCCCTTGTCGCAGCTTGCCAGGTACACCCCGGCGTCAAAGGGGGTGGCGTTTGCCTGTATCTCAATCATGTTGGCAATCATCTCGCGGCTGCAAAGGGAGAAGTTTATGCCGTCAGTGCCCTGGCTTTCCCCGTCGCAGATGTCCGTGCAGAAGTACCGGGCACCATAGCCCCCCGCGGCGGCGACACCCTCCCGCACAGCCTCCACCAGCTTGTCCAGGTGGCCAGAGCCTGGGTGGCTGTCCCCAAAGGTGCTCTCCACAAAAATCTGGGGCTTGGGGAGATCCTCCGGCTTCCAGCCGGTGCCCAGCCGGAGGGGATCCAGCTCCGGGGCAAGGGTGCGCATTTTCTGGCTTATCAGCATGGCAATCGTCCTTTCCAGGTATGGTTTCTAAATAGAAAATTTCCTCTTATCAGGATACCATGGCATTTCCCACAATACAATTGTTTATTCTGCCAGTTTATTCCCGCTCCGCTTTGTGCAACCAGCCAAATGTTTGCTGGGAAATACAGGGAGGATTGTAAAAAATCTTGGAAGAATGCGTTCAGGTATTGAAATGTATACTAAAAAGGTGTATATTAAACCCAGGCGGGCACACTATCCTTGCTTCATCGGGTTCCCGCCCACTTTTCAGGAAAGGATGATTTTTCATGGGCAGAAAGGTATACGCGGACAACGCCGCTACCACTGCTGTTTCCCCGCAGGTTCTGGAGGCGATGCTTCCGTTTTATAAAGAAGTTTACGGCAACCCCTCCAGCCTGTACGGGCTGGGGCAGGAGGCCAAGGCAAAGCTGGAACAGGCCCGGGAGACAGTAGCCAAATGCCTGGGCGCAAAGCCCAACGAGATTTTCTTCACAAGCTGCGGCACAGAAAGCGACAACTGGGCCATCAAAGGCTGCGCAAAGGCCCAGCTTAAAAAACATGGCAAAAACCACATCATCACCTCCGCCTTTGAGCACCACGCGGTGCTGCACACCTGCCAGGCTTTGGAAAAGGAGGGCTTTGCCGTCACCTACCTGCCTGTGCACAAGGACGGCCTGGTGCGCCCGGAGGAGGTGGAGGCCGCCATAACGGACAAAACGGCCCTTGTTACCATTATGTACGCCAATAACGAAATCGGCACCATCCAGCCCATCCCGGAAATCGGGGAGATCTGCCAGAAGCATGGGGTGCCCTTCCACACAGACGCGGTGCAGGCTGTGGGCAACGTCCACATCGACGTAAAGGCCCAGCACATTGACATGCTGTCCTTAAGCGGGCACAAGCTCCATGGGCCTAAGGGCGTGGGGGCGCTGTATGTCCGGCTGGGCACGCAGCTTCAGAACCTGCTGGACGGCGGCGCCCAGGAGCGTGGCAAGCGGGGCGGCACAGAAAACGTGGCAGAAATCGCGGGCCTTGCCGCCGCTATGGAGGAGGCCTGCTCCACCATAGACCAGCGCATTGCCCGGCTTACCCCCATGCGGGACAAGCTCATCGACGGGCTTTTGAAAATAGAGCGCAGCCGCTTAAACGGCCACCGGGAGCACCGGCTCCCCGGCAACGTCCACTTCTGCTTCCAGGGGGTGGAGGGGGAATCCCTGCTGCTGATGCTGGACATGCAGGGGGTGTCCGCCTCCTCCGGCTCTGCCTGCACCAGCGGATCCTTAGACCCCAGCCATGTGCTTTTAGCCATCGGCCTGCCTCACGGGGTGGCCCACGGATCCCTGCGGCTAAGCTTTGGGGACTACAACACCATGGAGGATGTTGACTATCTCCTGGAGGTCATCCCCCCCATCATCCAGCGCCTGCGGGCCATGTCCCCCTTGTGGGACTCCATCCAGAAGGGGCAGGTCAGCTATGACGAATATATGTAGGTGATACGATGAAACGCATGAACCCAAGACGCGCACGTGCGCTTCTGCGGGGGCTGGCCTTCCTGGCCACACTGGCCTCCTCCGGCATCGGCATCATGTTCATAACTATGGCAGGGGGAATGCCCCCCTTGCTCCGGATCCTCTTCCTGATACCCATCCTCAGCGCCCCGGTGCTGGTGGGGCTGCTGGTGTGGCAGGCAGTGCGGCCTGGGAACAAAACCCAGGCAAACCGCGTGGCCCTGCGGGAAGCCGCCCCAGCTCCCCGGGACGGGCTGGTGGAAGAGGACAGAACCATCGTGATGATAAAGCAGAAGCGCTTCCGGAGATATTAAGAAGCCGTTTCTGGTGAACCTGTTCTTCCAGGGGCGCAGGGAATTTCAAAGAGAAATAAAGCTTTCCAGAAAAATACGGAAAATCGAAAAGAAAGGATGACCTCATATGGCATACAGTGCAAAGGTAATGGAGCATTTCTCCAATCCCCGCAACGTGGGGGAAATGAAGGAATACAGCGGGGTGGGCGAGGTTGGCAACCCCAAATGCGGGGACATTATGCGCATGTATATCAAGGTGGAGGGGAACACCATCACAGACGTTTCCTTTATGACCTTCGGGTGCGGCGCGGCCATTGCCACCAGCAGCATGGCAACAGAGATGATCAAGGGCAAAACCATTGACCAGGCCTTAAAGCTTACCAACAAGGCCGTTATGGAGGCTTTAGACGGCCTGCCCCCGGTAAAGGTACACTGCTCCGTATTGGCAGAGCAGGCCATCAAGGCAGCTGTGGCAGACTATTACACCCGCCAGGGCATTGATCCCCTGCCCATTGTGGGGGAACTGACCGAGTGTGACCACTGCGCCTGCGACGCGTAACGCTGCCGGAACGAATCATGGCCTGAACCACTTCCCGGTTCAGGCCATTTTTGCGGATGCGCTTCAACTCTCCCCGCCTCCTGCTTTGGGGGCGGGAGGCAAATCGCCGGAGCCGCCCATCATCCTGGTCAGCTCCTCAATGCGCTCTAAGGGGAAGGGGGGGCAGGCCAACGGCTTTAAGGCAATGGACATCAGCTTCATGGGGTTGTCGTCTGCCAGCACCCGGTTGGAGCTGAGGGCGCCGCACCGTTTGCAGCGGTGGACAATGGCCCACTCGCCGTTATGGCGCACCCATACGGCAACCGGCTCCATCACTCCCCCGCAGTCAGACGCCCTGTCCCCAGGCTCTATGTCCACATGGAGGCTGGAGAGGCAGTTGGGGCAGTGGTTGCGGTGATCGCTGCCCGCCCCGGCAGGCACCACCTCCCGCCCGCAGACCTTGCAGATGAAGGTTTCATCGCAGGCATGGGTTTTGTAAAAGCCTTTTTCATATTGGCGGCGTTTGTTTTCCCGGTTCATGTATACACGCTCCCGCTTTGTTTTGATTCAGTATAGCACAGCGCGGGAGGGATTGCAATGAAAAACAATTGCTTTTTCCTGCCGTTTGCGTTATGATGGATGAAGCAATTTATTTTAGGGTCAAACCCTTTTAAAAAAGGGGTTTGTGGGTTCTGGGGGCGAACCATGAGCCGGCCGAGCCGGCAGACGGGACAGCGTCCCCAGGATCTCAAAAGGAGGAGAAAAACCATGACAAACATCCCAGAAGTAAAAATCGGCGTGGTCGCCGTATCCCGGGACTGCTTCCCGGAATCCCTGTCCGTAAACCGCCGCAAGGCCCTGATAAGCGCCTTTGCCGCCAAATACGGCGCGGAAGCGCCCAGCGTCTATGAGTGCCCTGTCTGCATTGTGGAAAGCGAAATCCACATGGTGCAGGCCCTGGAGGACGTCAAAAAAGCCGGGTGCAACGCCTTGGTGGTATACTTGGGGAACTTCGGCCCGGAAATTTCCGAGACGCTTTTAGCCAAGCACTTCGACGGCCCCGCCATGTTCATTGCCGCCGCGGAAGAAAGCGGCGACGACCTGGTGGGCGGCCGGGGCGACGCCTACTGCGGCATGCTCAATGCCAGCTATAACTTAAAGCTCCGGGAAATCAAAGCCTACATCCCGGAAAACCCCGTAGGGGACGCGCAGGACTGTGCCGACCGCATCCACGAGTTCTTCCCCATTGCCCGGGCGCTGATAGGGCTTCAGAACCTGAAAATCATCAGCTTTGGCCCCCGGCCCTTAAACTTCCTGGCCTGCAACGCGCCTATCAAGCGGCTGTACGACCTGGGCGTGGAGATTGAGGAAAACTCAGAGCTAGATTTGTTCGAGGCCTTCCACAAGCACGCGGGGGACAAGCGCGTTCCGGCGATTGCCAAAGAGATGGCGGAGGAGCTGGGCGAGGGCAACAAGAAGCCGGAAATCCTCGAAAAGCTGGCCCAGTATGAAATCACCCTGCTGGACTGGGTGGAGGAACATAAGGGATACCGGAAATACGTGGCCCTCACCAGCAAATGCTGGCCCGCCTTCCAGACCCAGTTCGGCTTTGTGCCCTGCTATGTAAACTCCCGGCTGACAGGCCGGGGCATCCCTGTCTCCTGCGAGGTGGACATCTGGGGCACCCTCAGCGAGTTCATCGGCGCCTGCGTCTCCAGCGACATTGTCACCCTGCTGGACATCAACAACACAGTGCCCAAGGATATGTATAAGTCCGACATTGAGGGCAAGTTCCCCTATAGCCTCACAGATACCTTCATGGGCTTCCATTGCGGCAACACCTGCTCGAAAAAGCTGTGCAAGCCCACCATGAAGTACCAGATGATCATGGCCCGCAGCCTGCCTGAGGAGGTCACCCAGGGCACCCTGGAAGGGGACATCCAGCCTGGCGATATCACTTTCTTCCGGCTGCAAAGCACAGCAGACTGCATCCTCCGCGCTTACGTGGCCCAGGGCGAGGTGCTGCCTGTGCCCACACGCTCCTTTGGCGGCGTAGGCGTGTTTGCCATCCCGGAAATGGGCCGGTTCTACCGCCACGTGCTCATTGAGAAGAATTACCCCCACCACGGGGCCGTAGCCTTCGGCCACTATGGCAAGGCCCTTTTCGAGGTGTTCAAGTTCCTGGGCGTGGAGGACATTGGATTTAACCAGCCCAAGGGGATGCTCTATAAGAGCGAAAACCCCTTCTGTTAAGGCCCCTCAGGAGGAAAAATATGCGTGCAAAGCCTTTGCCAAAGGGCGGGACTATCGGCGTCTGCTCCCCCAGCCACATCCCCCTTTATGAAGCCGGGCCAGGGCAGGAAATCCCCTGGAGCCGGGAGTATAAGCACATTATCGGGGAGATGGAAAAAGAGGGCTTCCAGGTGGTGCAGGCAGATAACCTCTACAAAAACACCTGGGGATATCTGGCCTCCGACACAGAGCGGGCCGCGGATCTGAACCAGCTTGCCGGGAACCGGGATGTGGACTACATCCTTTTCGGCGGGGGCGAGGGCAGCCCGGAGCTTCTCCCCTACCTGCACTTTGATTTGTTCCGGGAAAACCCCAAGCGCCTGTGCAGCTACAGCGACGGCACCACCCTGCTAAACGCGGTTTGGGCCATGACGGGCCTGGAAACCTACTATGGCCAGGATCCCACCATGTTCACAGGCTGGACAGCGTATAACCGCCGCCACTTTGAGGGCCACATCCTCAGCGGCAGCATGACAGAGCACGAGAAAAATTCCCCCTGGCTTTCCTTAAGCCCCGGCGCGGGGGAAGGAGTGCTCTGCGGCGGATACACCATGAATTTTGCCCTTTTGCTGGGGACAGACTATTTCCCTGTAGACCTTGCGCAGCCCCACATCCTCTTTCTGGAGGATCACGAGATGTTCGGGGATGAAGCCCACGTCAGCTCCATGCTGGCCTGTATCGAGCAAAGCCCCTTTATGAAAACGGTGACAGGCCTTATCTTCGGGAACTTTGCAGACCACCCCTGCCCCCATCTCTATGCCCGTTTAAAGCTTTTGGGCCAGCGCCATCACATCCCCGTTGTCTATTGCGACGACTTCGGCCATGGGGAAAACCACGCCATCCTGCCCATCGGCAGGCCCGCCCGGCTGGACGGGGAAGCGCTGTCCCTCTGCTATTTTTAGAAGACCGCCCTTTTGACAGGTAGAACCATATTTAGGGCAGCACCGCCAGGTTTATGGCTGCGCATTTTTGCGCACGCTGGCAGAATGATATGCCGCTTTAGAATGCCTGGGCATTGCCCTCAGAAAAACAAAAGGAGAGAAGCAATATGAGCGAAAATCTTGAAAACTGCACACACGACTGTTCCACCTGCGGGGAAAACTGCCCCAGCAGGGAAGGCCCCCAAAGCTTTCTGGAAAAGACCAACGATTTAAGCCACGTAAAGAAGGTCATCGGCGTGGTCAGCGGCAAGGGCGGCGTGGGCAAGTCCCTGGTAACCTCCCTGCTTGCCACCACCCTGCGCCGCCGGGAGCTGTCCGTAGGCGTTCTGGACGCGGACATCACCGGGCCTTCCATCCCCAAGTGCTTTGGCTTAAAGGGCAAGTGCATGGCAGACGAAAACGGCATGTACCCCATGGACACCAAAACCGGCGTAAAGGTCATGAGCATCAACCTGCTGCTGGATGAGGAAACCACTCCCGTTGTCTGGCGCGGCCCGGTGATTGCCGGGGCCATCAAGCAGTTCTGGACAGACGTGGTGTGGGGCGACGTGGACTATATGTTTGTGGACATGCCCCCCGGCACCGGGGACGCCCCCCTCACTGTGTTCCAAAGCCTGCCCCTGGACGGCATCATCATCGTCACCTCCCCCCAGGAACTGGTGTCCATGATCGTCTCCAAGGCTGTGGAAATGGCAAAAATGATGAATGTGCCTGTGCTGGGCCTGGTGGAGAACATGAGCTATGTCCAGTGCCCGGACTGCGGCAAGCCCTTCTCTGTGTTCGGGGAGAGCCACATTGACGAGGTAGCCGCCAAGTATGATTTAAAGGTGCTGGGCAAGCTGCCCCTGGATCCCAAGCTGGCCTCAGCCTGCGACCAGGGCGCTATCGAGCTGTTTGAGGGCGCCTGGCTGGACAGCGCGGCAGATCTGGTGGAAAGCCTGTAAAAAACGAAAAGCGTCCCCTCCCACAGGACCGGGGCGCCAGAAAAAGGAACGCCAGCCCTTAAAAAAGCTGGCGTTCCTTTTCTTTTACAGGCGCGAAAACAGCAGTTCAAAAAAGCTGCTGCTTCTTTGAACTGCGTTCGCTATAAGCAGGCAGGGAGGGCAGTCAGGCCGTTAGCCCAGCCGGTAGATTTTCACCCCGTAAGGCGGCAGCTCAATGCAGCCGTTTAACTCCCGCTTCTCCCCGCTCAGCAGCTCCACAGCCGGGCCATGATGGCCGCAGTTCACATTGAATCCGCTGCCCTCGGCATTGACGGCCACCAGCACTGTCTCCTCCTGGCAGGCGCGCCGGATGACCCACTGCTTGTTGAGAAGCGTCTCGTTCTTAAAATCCCCATAGCACAAAGCAGGGCTTTCCGCCTTCACTTTGCCCAGCTTGGATAAAAATTCCGTCAGGTCATTTTCCACCGGGGCGTCAAAACAGGGCCGCAGGGCAGGATCCCCGTCCTTTTTGTCCCCTTCCGCGCCCCACTCGCTGCCATAATACAGGCAGGGAATGCCCGGCATCCCGTACAAAGCGGCGTACAGGGGCTTAATCTGGTTTTTGTCCGTTAAAATGCTGTGAATGCGGCTCACATCGTGGTTGTCCGCAAAGCACACCAGATGCTCCCCCTTGTAGAGCGTCCAGCCCTCAGGGCCAAACTGCCGGTTCAGGGAATGGGCAATCTCAAACATGTTCAGGGAGTTGAAGGCAGAGTAAAGGCCCTTATAGCACTCGTAATTTGTCACGCTGTCCAGCATCTCCGGGTTCATAATCCGCCGGTAGTCCCCGTGGATCATCTCCCCCAGCAGGAAGAAATCGGGCCGCCTTTCCCGGCAGTATCCATGGAGCCTGCGCATGAAATTCTGGTCCACCATATAGGCCACATCCAGCCGCAGGCCGTCAATGCCAAATTCCTCCATCCAGCCCCCCACGCAGGACAGCAGGTGCTCCACCACCTGGGGGTTCTGCAGGTTCAGCTTTACCAGCTCGAAGTGCCCTTCCCAGCCCTCATACCACAGGCCGTCGTTATAGCCGGAGTTCCCGCCGAAATTGATGTGGAACCAGTCCTTGTAAGGGGAGCGCTCCCGGTTTTTCAGCACGTCCTGGAAGGCCCAGAAGCCCCGGCCCACGTGGTTGAACACCCCGTCCAGCACCACCCGGATGCCCGCTTCATGGAGGGCCTGGCACACCTCTTTGAAATCCTCGTTTGTGCCCAGGCGGCAGTCGATTTTCCGGTAATCCCGGGTGTCATAGCCATGGGAGTCCGATTCAAACACCGGGGAGAAATACACCGCCCCCACGTTCAGCTTCTGCAAATGGGGCACCCAGTCCTTCACCTTACCAATGCGGCTCACCGGTTTGCCGTCGTTCTCATAGGGCGCGCCGCAGAAGCCCATGGGGTAAATCTGGTAAAACACGGTTTCGTTCTGCCATCCGGGCTTGTTCTCGATTTTCTTGTGTACCACCGGCTTACTGTCCATCTTCTTTTCCTCCTGTACGCGGGCGCTGGGCGCAGGAGAGCCTTGCTTTGCAGAAGGCGAACCCGCGCTTTCCTCCGCTTCCCCGGCATCCCGCCCAGGCTCGCCTGTTTTAAGGGCAGGCTCGCCTGGGCCTCTGCCCTCCTCCGGCGCGGGAGCCTTTTCAGGCTCTTTTACAGCCTCTTCCTCTGGCTCTGCCGGCGCTTCCTCCGCAGGCCGCAGGGTGTACAGGCCGTCCCCTCCGCAGATAATGGCACTGCTGAAAAAGACCTCCATGGCCTTCACCATGTGGGCCAGATCCTCCGCCCCTGCCGTCTCACAGGGGGAGTGCATGGCAAGCTGCGCCAGGCCGATGTCCACTGTGGGCACAGATATGTGGGAGCCGGAAATGTTCCCCAGGGTTCCTCCGGCAGGGATGGAGGAGTGGTTGTAATATTCCTGCACAGGCACCTGCGCGTCTGCGCACAGCTTTTTAAACACCCCGGCGGAAACAGGATCTGTGGCATAGCGCACCCCATGCTTTACCACCACGCCTCCGTTTAAATAGCACCGGTTGGTGGGGTCGGACTTCTCCGGGCTGCCAGGGTGCACGGCGTGGGCGTTGTCTGCGGAAACCATAAAGCTGGAGGACAGGGCCAGAAGCTTTTCCTCCTCCGTTTTTCCCGCCGCCAGGCAGATACGGCTGATAAGCCCGGAAAGCAGGTCAGAGTCTGCTCCCTGGCGGGTCTGGCTGCCTGTCTCCTCGTTGTCGAAAATGGCGCACACCAGGCAGTTTTCCCCGTTTTCCGCCTGCAAAAAGCCCTGCAGGGAGGAGAAGGCGCACTCTAAATCGTCCAGCCGGGGGGCGCAGATAAACTCTCCCCCTGCCCCAAAAACAGTCCCGCCGGCCCGGTTGTACAGATACAGATCATGGGACAGGATATCCTCTTTCTGCACCCCTGCCGCTTCCGCCGCCAGGGCCAGCACATCTGCCTCCCTGCCCCCTAAAAGGGGCAGGGTGTCCTTCTGGGCATCCAGCTTCTGGCCCTTATTCACCTCCCGGTTCAGGTGGATGGCCAGGCTGGGAATCAGCAGCAGCGCCCGGGGAATATCGGTCAGGACGGTTTTCACCCCGCCTTCTGTGCGCACTGTCAGCCGCCCCGCCACAGAGAGGGTCCTGTCGGCCCACAGGTGCAGGGTGGTGACGCCGTAAACCTCGGTGTTCAGCTTGGTATAGCGGCCTTCCACCTCCATTTCCGGGGCGGCTTTCACCCGGAAGCAGGGGGAATCGCTGTGGGAGGCGGCAATGGAAAAGCCCCGAAAGCCCCTGCCGGGATACCGGAAGGCCAGCAGGGAGGTAAGCCCCCTGGTGACGTAATACTTCCCGCCGGGGGACAAGGCCCAGGGCTGGGATTCCCGCAGCTCTGCGAACCCTGCCTCCTCCAGCATGGCCCGGGCGGCCTGCACGGCGTGGGCGGAGGTGGGGCTTTTGCCGATAAAGCTGAAAAGTTCAGGGATATAGGTTTTCATAGCGAATTACCATGCGATACAGGATATGTTAAAGATTCTAAATTCTTATCTTGTATCGTTCCTTTCTTTATCTATTTTCTACAAAAATAAACTGTGAACAAACTGTTAAAAATGGTAAAACAGAGGGGGTTTTGGGTAAAAAACGGCGTTCTGTAACCCATTTGTTACCAGGAAAGCGGCGGAAAATTTCCTGCCCGCGCACATTTGCCGGGGCGGGGCTGATGGGGCTGGTGAAAATTTTATGCGGTTCCCGCTTCCGGGCGCACAGGGTTTTACCGCTCCAGTTCCCGCCCCTCCCAAGCGCCCCGCAAGGCCGCCGCCATCTGCGCCGCCTGGAGGGAGGGGGCCACGTCGTGTACCCGGATGAAATCCGCGCCCCCTAAAAGGGCGGCGGTGTGGGCCGCCAGGGTTGCGGGCAGGCGCTTTTCAAAGGGCGGGCTGCCGCAGGGCTGGCCTGTCACCCGCTTGCGGGAGGCCGCCATCAGGCAGGCCGCCCCAGGGACGCGGGTTTTGCCCACCTGGGCGATGAGGCTGAGGTTTTCCTCATAGGTTTTCCCAAAGCCAACGCCGGGGTCAAAGCACAGGCGCTCTTTCGGGACGCCCAGGCGCTCTGCCGCCCTGAGGCGTTCCAGGAAAAAGCCCTTTACATGGGCGAGGATGTCCGGCACGCCGCCTGTGGGGCACATGACCACGCAGCCGCAGCCGGAATCTGCCACAGCCCGGAGCATTTCCTCCGGGAAGCCGGAAACATCGTTAATGATATGCGCCCCCAGGGCCAGGGCCTTTTTTGCCACCCAGGGGTAAAAGGTGTCGATGGACAGGGGCACATGGGTTTTTTCCAGAATGGCGGGCAGCACCGCTTCCAGCCGCTCCCACTCCTCCTCCTGGGAGATGGGGGTGTATCCCGGCCGGGTGGACTGGCCCCCAATATCCAGCACGTCCGCCCCCTCCGCCTCCATTTCCATGGCCCGGGTTAGGGCGGCGGCAGGGTCGAGATAGCGCCCGCCGTCGGAGAAGGAATCGGGGGTTATATTGAGGATGCCCATAATATAGGGCCGGGTGAGGGGGAAGCTGTGGCCCCGGGCTGTGAAAACGCCTGTCATAAGCCCCTCCCAATCTGCATTTCCTGCCGCCAAAGGGGCGGCGGGCCGTCATCCCCCCAGTATTCATCCAGTTGGAGGATTTTTCCATTTTGCATTTTAAAAAAAGACACCGCGTGGAAGGAAAGGGATTTGTCCCGGGCATACACGCGGGTGGCTGTTACCAGCGTGTCCCCCAGCTCCTCCGCGCGCTCTACCTGGCATACCCACTCCCCGGGATATTCGCAGTTGGCCTGCAAAAACTCCTGTACGGAAAAGCTTTCGTTTGTGCAGTGCCAGTTGATCCGGACGCTTTCCCAGAACCAGGCGGCAAGGGCCTTCCTGTCCTGGCTGGCAATGTCCTGCCAGTATCTTTCTATGTCAAAGCCGCGCGTTTCCATGCCAGCCCTCCTTTTATTTCCCGCCCAGCAGGGACATGACTTCGGCCCGGGTTTTGGCGTCTGACCGCATACAGCCCCTAAGGGCGGAGGTCTGGGTCATGGCCCCGGCGGCCCGGGCGCCCCGCATGGTCATGCACAGGTGCTCGGCCCGGATGAACACCGCCACCCCCAAAGGCTCCATGTGCGCATAGAGGAAATCGGCTATCTGCCCGGTGAGCCGCTCCTGCACCTGGGGCCTGCGGGCAAAGCAGTCCACTATCCGGGCGAATTTGGAAAGGCCGATAATCTTCCCGTCCTTGGGGATATAGGCGATGTCCGCCCGCCCGATAAAGGGCAGCAGGTGGTGCTCGCATACGGAATACAGGGGGATGTCCTGCACCAGCACCAGCTCCCCATGCCGCCCGCCTTCGTGGAACAGCTTCAAATGCGCCGCGGGATCCGCCCCCAGGCCGGAGAAAATCTCCTCGTACATCCGGGCCACCCTGGCGGGGGTTTCCCGCAGGCCTTCCCGCTGGGGGTCTTCCCCCACTGCCTCCAGGATTTCCCGCACAGCCCGTTCAATCCGTTCCCTGTCCATTGGCACGCCCCCTTTTCTATCTTCTTTTATTATAGAGCAAACCACTCTCCAGGTCAAGGCGGGGCGTGGGGAGTAATCCATTGCAAAGAGTTTATGCCGACAGTGTAAGGTCGTGGGGTTCCACCCCACACCCCGCAAACCCTTTTGAGAAAAGGGTTTGATCCTAAAACTAATTTCCTGTATTTTGATTTTCTTTATTAAACTTTACGTTTTAGACATTCTCGGGGTGTGGAGATGGGCAGATAAGGGGGAAACGGCACAGCCCCACGCCATGCCGTTTCCCAGAATTGCTGTAAAATTGTGTTTGGTTCTAAGAAGTTGTACCGATAGGAGTGGCCCTATTGGTACGGCTTCTAAATCCCCAGAAGGCCGGGCACTGCGTCCTTCATCTTCTGGATGACTGCCTCGCTGCCCTCGCGGGTTGCGCCCTTGCCGGAAAGGTAAATCTTGATTTTCGGCTCGGTGCCGGAGGGGCGCACAATCAGCTTGCAGCCGTCCTCCAGGCGGTATTCCAGAACGTTGGACTTGGGCAGGTCGATGGCGCCTTCCTTGTCCCCATAGGACTGGGAGGCCTGGTAATCGCTGCGGCCCGCAACCTTTGTGCCGGCGATTTCGGCGGGGGGCGCGCTGCGCAGGCGGTCCATAATGCCGTTCATGGTCTTCATGCCGTCCTCGCCCTCAAAGCCGAAGTTCATCAGGTCGTTCTTATAATAACCGTATTTTTCATACAGGGCGTTCATGGCGTCTACCAGGGTCATGCCCTTGCCCTTATAATAGGAGGCCATTTCGCAGATGAGCATGCTGCCGTCTACGGCATCCTTGTCCCGGACATAGCCGCCGGACAGGTAGCCATAGCTTTCCTCAAAGCCTAAGAGGTAGCTGTTGGCATTGCCTTCCTTCTCCTCCAGCTCGGCAATGATGTCGCCGATATACTTAAAGCCTGTGAGGCACCGGCGCAGCTCTATGCCGTACTCTTTGGCAATGGGGTCTACCATGTCGGTGCTGACGATGGTGGTGACAGCCACAGGATGGGCGGGAAGCTTCCCCTGCTCCTTCTTCACCCGGGCGATGAAGTCTAAGAGCATAATGCCCACTTCGTTCCCCGTCATCAGCACATACTCGCCTTTCTGGTTTACGGCAATGCCTACCCGGTCGCAGTCCGGGTCTGTGGCCAGGAGCAGGTCGGGCTGCACCTTTTCGCACAGCTCCAGGCCCTTTTGCAGGGCTTCCCGGATTTCAGGGTTGGGGTAGGGGCAGGTGGGGAAGTTGCCGTCAGGCTCGCTTTGCTCGGGCACAATGGTGATATCCTTTACGCCGATTTTGTCAAGGATCCGGGTGACGCACATTTTGCCCGAGCCGTTTAAGGGGGTGTAAACCAGCTTCAGGTTGCTGGCGTCCCCGATAAGGCTTTCCTTATACACGTCGTTGATAAAGGCTTCCACTGTCTCCTCACCGATATACTCGATGAGGCCCTTGTCTAAGCCCTCCTGGAAATCTATCTTCTTTACGCCTGCGAAGATGTCCAGGGAATTGATTTCATTCATAATGCCGTCTGCCATGTCCGCTGTGACCTGGCAGCCGTCAGAGCCATATGCCTTGTAGCCGTTGTACTTGGCGGGGTTATGGCTGGCGGTGACGCAGATGCCCGCGTCGCACTTTAAATGCCTCACTGCATAGGAAAGGGCGGGGGTGGGCATAAGCTGGGGATAGAGATAGGCCTTAATGCCGTTTGCCGCCAGCACTGCCGCGGACTGCTGGGCAAAAGCCACGCCTTTGTTGCGGCTGTCGTGGGCGATGGCCACGCTTTGGGGCTTGCCGTCAGCGTGCTTTAAAAGGTAATTTGCCATGCCTTGGGTGGCCTTGCGCACAGTGTACACGTTCATGCGGTTGGTGCCCGCGCCTAAAACGCCCCGCAGGCCCCCTGTGCCGAACTCCAGATCCCGGTAGAACCGGTCGTTGATTTCCTCGGGCTTATCCTTCACGGACAAAAGCTCCTCCGTCAAGTCCTTGTCGTCCAGCTCCTGCTGGAGCCATCTCTCATATTCAGACATGTTTTCTCGTCCCTTTCTTGCCTTTGCAGCCGCCCGGATGCGCAGGGCAATCTGCTAAAGTTTCTACTATTAAGATTACCATTTTTTGTATTGCTTGTCAACTCGAAATACAGGGCTTGTTGGAAAAAACCCAGGCGCGTGCTTTGGCCTGCCAGGCTTTTTCCCTGCAAAAGAGGCATGGTTCTGCCGGAAGCGCGCTTTTCCCCTCCTTTGCGGGAAACGGGGAAATGTTCAGGAAAGTGTCTGCCCGCCGTCACATGATTTTCACAAAGGCGGGGGATAATAGAACCACAGCAAGAGGAAAGCCAAAAACATGCATCTGCAAACAGCATCCATAATACAATTCTTTGAAAGGAGCATTGGTTTATGTATTCCCCTTATGACGATCAAAATAAAAACAATCTTTCGGAAGCCGCCTCTGAGGCAGGGCAGGAAAAGAGCCAGGGCGCTTCCCCGCCTGCTGCCGGCTATGGCACAGGCAGCTATCCCTATACAGCCCAGACAGGGGGCCAGGGGTATTACTCCCAGCCCCCCCAGCAGCCCCGGCCCGCCCAGTATACCTGGGGGACAGCCCAGCAGCCCGGCGGCTTTTATCAGGGAGGCGGACAGCCCCCCAAGCCCCCTAAAGAGAAAAAGCGGGGCGGGAAATTCGGCCTGAAGCTTTTAGCGGCAGTGCTGTGCTGCGCGGTGGTTTCCCTTGGCTCTGTAGGCGTTTTCGCGGCCCTGATCCAAAACGGGGTGGTGGCGGTGCAAAGCCCGGAGGGGGCGGAGTCTACAGCGGCTTTTACCTTATATAAGCTGGAGGGCGCGGGCAAAAACACCACCCCAACCGCCACAGCAGGGGAAATGACCTCCCAGGAGGTGGCCCAGAAGCTGATTCCCTCTGTGGTGTGCGTGCAGAACTACCAGATAAGCCAGCAGAGCATTATGTTCGGCGGCATTGAGTATGCCCCTGCCGAGGGCGGGGAGGTTTCCCCCGCCGGGGAAGGCTCTGGCATTATCTTCTCCAAGGACGGGTACATTGTCACAAACCAGCATGTGATAGACGGGGCTACCAAAATCAAGGTGGTGACCCATGACGGCATGTCTTACGAGGCAGAGCTTATCGGCGAGGACACCCAGACCGACCTGGCTGTGCTGAAGATTGAGGCGGATCAGGAGCTGACCCCGGCGGAGTTTGGCTCTTCCGAGGACCTGCAGGTGACGGACACGGTGATGGCTATCGGCAACCCCGGAGGCATCCAGTTTAATTCCAGCGTGACCATGGGCTATGTGTCCGCTTTGAACCGGCAGATTACAAACGGCGACACAGGCTTTACCCTGAACTGCATCCAGACCGACGCGGCTATCAACCCCGGCAACTCCGGCGGCGCGCTGGTGGACATGAAAGGCCATGTGGTGGGCATCAATTCCTCTAAGATTGTGGCGACAGGCTATGAAGGGCTTGGGTTTGCCATTCCTTCCGACACAGTGCAGCCTATTGTGTCCGACCTGATTGAATATGGTTATGTGAAGGACAGGGCGGCTTTGGGCATTTCTGTCCGCTATATAGACAAGATGAACGCCATGTGGTACGGCCTGACTCCCGGCTGCCATGTATACGAACTCCTTACGGAAAACGCCAGCAAGTCCGGCTTGCAGCAGGGGGACGTGATTACTGCCATTGACGACACCCAGATTACCTCCGGCACTACGGTTTCTGCTTTCCTGGCCACCAAGAAGCCCGGGGAAACGGTGACCCTGACAGTGGACAGGGCTATGACGGGGGAGTCCGGGCTGCAGATTGAGCTGGTTTTGTCAGAAAACTCCGGCGTGTCCGCCAAGCGCCAGGAAAACTAAGCGTACAAGTTTCTTTTTCATAAATCTCCTTTTTCAAGCGGGGCGCCCCATGCAGAGATGCATGGGGCGTTTTGCTATGGCTCTCCTGCCGGGAGGCGCGTCAAAATATGACAAATTTCGTGACGAAGTTTCACGAAAAGGCAGCGTTTTCCAAAACCGGAGGTGCCCCTCCTGGAATTTTGCCTCCGCAAGATATAATATTCTTCTACAATAATTATCTATTTAGGAGGTTCAAATGCACACAAACACATTATTTACGAGAAAATTTTTAAGTGGCCAGATACGCAGCCTGCGCCTTGCCCGCCGGGCCACCAAGCAGGCTATGTCGGAGATACTCCACATGGACGTCCGGTCTTACTCTGATTTGGAAAAGGGGAAATACTGCCCCTCCGGCCCGTCCCTGCTGCTGTTTTTGAAGTATGCGGGCGGCCCCGCGGCTTTAGATCTCATCCACACCTTTTACGAGGCTGTGCAGCCGGAAAAGCCGGCCCGCAGGCAGGCCCTCAGCCTGCCGGAGCTGCGGAACCGGATAAAGGACTGGCTGGACGGCGGGAATGTCCCGGAAAGCCTGTTTGAGCATCCCCTGGCAAATTTTGACATAGCGGAGACAAGGGGGAAGGTGATAAACCGGGTTTACTATGCTGTCCCCCGGTATTCCCCTGTCCGCCGCCATCTGGACTGCTTCGTTTTCTATGAGGAGAACACCTTCCAAAAGGACGACGCGGGGGACTTGGTGCTTTCCAGCTCCCGGTTCTATTCCCAGAAGGGGTGATGGGCGGGCCGGACAACCAGGAAGGCCCCGCCTCCTTTCCCAGAGGCGGGGCCTTCTGCGCGGGGGTATGCCTGTTTTACCGGGCGTTCATCCACACCAGCATTTCCCCGGCGCCCCGGTTGTTCCACAGGAAATAGGGCACCAGGGTGAGGGAGGCGGGACGGGTGGGGGCCGGCGCCGGGGCGTACAGGGCGTTTGCGGGCCACTTTTCCCAATCTATCTGGGAGCCTGCCGCTTTTACCACTGTGACGCCGCCGAAAAGGGGGCTTGTTTCTAAAACGGGGGGCTGGGAGAGATCGGCGGTGAAGCTGTTTAACAGGGGGCCGTTGTCCGCTTCCTCGGCGCAGTATACCAACGGCCCCCGCTGGACGCAGGCTTTGCCGCAGTCCTCCAGCACCTGGGGGTTTGCCTGGAGGTATTGGGCCTTCATGTCAAAGGACAGGGTGTACGCGTCCCCGTCCTGGGGGCACAGCCGGGCATACCCCTGGGAGAGGGTGAAGCTTACGGGAGCGCCTGCCTTTGTGATGCGGAAATTTTCCCCATAGCCGGGCACGCGGAGGTACACCTCTACCCCGGCGGGGCCGCTGTAGGTTATCTCCGCTTTGCCCTCCCAGGGCATGGAGGAAACGCACCGCAGCCGGGCCTTGCCCTGTTCTGTTTCAAACTCCCCGGTGTTGCCGATATACAGGTGCTGGTAAATGGCGTCCCCTTTCCGGGTGTAGATATAGCCCCCCAGGCCGCAGAGGGTGCGGGTGATGTTGGGCGGGCAGCAGGCGCAGCCAAACCATTTCACCCTGTCTGGTTCTACGTCCTGGTGATCCCGGCGGAACCGGGCCACCTCCGGCTTTACCAGCAGGGGGTTCACGTAAAAATAGTGCTCCCCGTCCTGGGAGATGCCGCTGAGCACGTTGTTGTAAAGGGCGCGCTCCATAATGGCGGCATACTCCTCCTTTGGCTCCAGCCGCAGCATCCGCAGCGCCCACATGGCAAGGCCGATGGCGGCGCAGGTTTCCGTATAGCAGGTGTCGTTGGGCAGGTCGTAGTCGATGGTGAAGCACTCCCCCTCCCCCTGGGAGCCTACGCCGCCGGTGACGTACATCCGCCGCCTTGTCACGTTTTCCCACAGCTTTTCCAGGGCGGCCTTCAGGGTGGGATCCCCTGTTTCCAGGGCCGCGTCCGCCGCCCCTGTGAAGAAATACATGGCCCGCACCGCGTGGCCCTCGGCGGTTTCCTGCTCCCGGATCCTGGCGTGGGCCTGGTGGTAGGACGCCTGGAACCACCTGTTTTTGCTGGCGTTTTGGAAGCCTGGCTCCTCTAAGAAGCCGGGCTTTGCGCCCCGGTTTTCAATAAAATACAGGGCCAATTCCTTATACGCCTCCTGGCCTGTGGCCCGGTATGCCTTCATCAGGGCCAGCTCGATTTCCTCGTGGCCGGGGTAGGAGGAAATCTGCCCCTCCCCTTCCCCGAACACCTGGCGGATAAGGTTCACCGTTTTTTCCATCACCGTTAAAAGCCTGCTGCCCGTCACCTGGAACAGGGCCACAGCGGCTTCCAGCATGTGGCCCGCGCAGTACAGCTCGTGGCCATGGGCAATGTCCCGCCAGCGCTCCTCCGGCTTTTCTAGGATGAAATAGGTGTCCAGATACCCGTCCGGCTGCTGGGCCTTTTCAATGACGCTTACAACCTCCTCCAAGGCGGCCCGGATTTCCGGGCTGTCTTTATACAGCAGGCTGTAGGCCGCCGCCTCTATCCACTTGGCAAGGTCGCTGTCCTGGAACCGGAAGCCCCCGAATTCCCCTTCCGCCAGCCCCGCGCAGATTTTGAAATTCATTACCGCGTGGCTGGGCACTGCCCCAGGCTCCTGGTCGTTGAGCACCCGCCACTGGTAGGGCACCGCCTTTTCCACGGCGTTGCCTATCCGCCCGTTCCAGAAGCTGTCGTCCACCTTTACGTCTTTTATGCTGATTTCCCGCTTTGGCGCCATGCTCTTGTCCTCCTTTGTTTTTTTGATGTTCTGCTCTTTTCGCCTGTTACACGGCCGAGGCCCCGGAAAATGCCCGGAGGGTCCGGCTATAGTTGCGGATCAGCACCTCTTCTACGGCGCCGCGCTTGCGGGCGTTGGCGTTGATGGCGCGCTTGGCCTTGACAACGGTGACGTCATATGCCTGGTACAGCTCCCGGATGAAATCTGTGGCGGAATTGGAAAGCATGAACTTGACGCCGCGCTTTGTCAGCCCGTCGCAGGCCTCCTTCAGCCGGATCTGCTCCGCCCTGCCAAAGCCGCCCTGGTTATACCCGGTGAAATTGGCTGTGCCGGAAAGGGGATCGTAAGGGGGATCCAGGTAAACAAAGGCGCCTTTCCCTACCCGCTCCAGGGTTTGGGAAAAGTCTTCGCTGCAAAAGGTGATGCTGCTGGCGGAAAAATACTGGCTTACGGCCCGCAGGACAGGCTCGTTTACAATATTGGGGTTTTTATAGTGCCCAAAGGGGGTGTTGAACTCCCCGGAGGAGTTTACCCGGAACAGGCCGTTGAAGCAGGTTTTGTTTAAATAAAGCAGGCGGGAGGCCTTCTCCACCCGGGACAGGGCGCTGTATGCCTTCTTGTCCCTGTCCATGTCCCGCATCATGTAATAGTAGTCCGCTGTATTTTCATGGGTTTGCAGGGACGAAATTAAAGCGTCCACATCGTCCCGGATGGTTTCATACACCAGCATTAAATCCTGGTTTAAATCATTTACAACCGCCTTTTTGGGCTGGATGGAAAAAAAGACCGCCCCGCCGCCTAAAAAAGGCTCGCAGTAAGAGGAAATCCGCTTGGGAAGCAGCGGCGTGATGGACTCCATTAGCTGGCGCTTGCCGCCTGCCCATTTTACAAAAGGAACTGCCCGTTTATCTTTAGCCATTGCGCGCACCACCTCTTTTATGCAGAATACTATACCATAATTTGCCCGGACATGCAAGCCGGGGGGGGATGGGGAGTGTCCAAAGTGAGGAGTTTATAGAAAGAAATTCATCAATTTGGATAAGTGGTTTTAGGCTCAAACATTCCCGCAGGGAATGTTTACCCTTCTTTTCAAAAGGGTTTGCAGGGTGTGGGGCGAAAATCGCCAGTGGCGATTGCCATGAGCTGACCGAGCCGGGGAAGGTTCCCAGTGGGGACCGTTCTGACCCGACCGAGTCGGCAGACGAGACCAGGAGAGAGGAGTCCCATGGTCATGCGCCGACAGCACAAAATGCGTGTTTGGACACTCTCTTTTTCCCTCCCCGTCTTGCTTTTTAGGCCCGGGAGGGATATAATACATAGTGACGGCGGGCTTCCGGGAAAAGGGGCCTGCTGGGAATGTATTGAAAAGGAGCGTATGCAGTATGGCAAAAATTATCGGCAGGCCCGCCCTGCCCAACATGCCCTGGCAGGACAAGCCCGCAGGGTACGAAAAGCCTGTGTGGCGGTATGACGCAAACCCCATCATCAAACGGGACGCCATCCCCACCTCCAACAGCATCTTCAATTCCGCCGTGGTGGTCTTTGGCGATGCTTACGCAGGCGTGTTCCGGTGCGACAACCGGGGCGTGGAGATGGACATCTTCGCCGGGTTCTCCAAGGACGGCGTACACTGGGACATCAACCATGAGCCCATTGTCTTTGAAGGGGAGAAGGACGTTATCCGCAAGGAGTACCGGTATGATCCCCGGGTGTGCTTCATTGAGGACAGGTATTATATCACCTGGTGCAACGGCTATCATGGCCCCACCATCGGCGTGGGCTACACCTACGACTTCAAAACCTTCTACCAGCTTGAGAACGCATTCCTGCCCTATAACCGCAACGGCGTACTGTTCCCCCGGAAAATCGGCGGGAATTTCGCCATGGTCAGCCGTCCCAGCGACACAGGCCACACGCCTTTCGGGGACATTTTCTACAGCGAATCCCCTGACCTGTGCTATTGGGGCAAGCACCGCTTCCTCTTTGGCACAGCAAACGGCTGGCAGTCCAAAAAGGTCGGCCCCGGGCCTACCCCCATTGAGACGGACGAGGGCTGGCTGATGATTTACCATGGCGTGCTCAATTCCTGCAATGGTTTTGTGTACCGCTTTGGCGTGGCCCTCCTGGACATTGACCGCCCCTGGATTGTGAAGGAACGGGGCAGCTTCTATGTGTTCGGGCCTGAGGTGGACTACGAGCTGACCGGGGACGTGCCCAACGTCACCTTCCCCTGCGCCACCCTGACGGATCCGGAAACCGGGCGCATCACCATCTATTATGGCGCCGCCGATACGGTTACGGGCCTTGCCTTCACTACAGTGGACGAGCTGCTCTCCTATATGCGCCAGTATCCTATGGACGTGGGCGACCAGGAGAACAAATAAAACCTGCGGGCGCAGCAGAAAGCGTTCCGAAATAAGCAAGAGCGGCCTGCGTAAAAACGGGCTATGAACGAAGCCCTCCTGTGCAGATGCCCGTCCGCACAGGGGGCTTTTTGTATGCCCAAAGGGGAAGCCCCATAGAAGAAGGGCCTTCCTCTCTCCCCTGGAGATTCCTAGCCAAATGTCAAGAGTAAATTACAAAAAAGTTCAATAAATTTTCCCAACTTATAAAAAACGGGGGGTCCGACGCACTCGGAACCCCCGTTTTTGTGCAAAAAGGCAACAGGAAATCAAACCGGGCGTTTTTCACGCTTCCGGCCTCTCTCTTTGTCTGTTCAATTTCCCGTCGGCTATGTTATGTACTGCTCGAAAAGCATTTGCGGCGTTGCCCAGCCCAATATCCGCCGCGGGTAGTTCGCCAGCCACTCTTCCACTTCTGCAACCTCCGCCGCGGTCACTTCGTCAAAGCTTGTCCCCTTTGGAAAGAAACGCCGAATAATACGGTTCATATTCTCATTGCTCCCCCTTTCGTATGCAGAATACGGGTGGCAATAATAAATCTTTGTGCGGGGCTTCCGCGCCCGCTTTGACCTCTCCATTCCGGCGCAATCTTGAAATTCGCTTCCATTGTCAACGGTTATTGACCTGAACACTTGTCGGAACCCTGCGCCCATCCTCCGCTCTATACGGTCAAGCCCCCTCACGACACTTTCCATTGTGTGATCGGGAACGCGAAAAATCACGGGGTAACGGGTCAGCCGCTCTGTCAGCACTACCAGCGCGGCCTTGCTCCCCTTACAACCTATAATGCTATCCATTTCCCAATTTCCGAAAGTTTCGCGGTCCGCTACTTCCTGCGGGCGTTCCTCTATGGTGTCCCCCTTTGCGGGCCGCGCCCGTTTCTGTCTGTCCCTGTCCTCTGGCTTCCTGTGGTCCCCCTTATACAAAAGGTGTTCCGCTGTTACATTCAAGAAAATATCGCCCCGATAAATCCAGTTATAAAGGGTCGTTTCGCAAATATGGGTGTCAAACTTCATTCCGTCAATCGCAATTTGTGCCAAAGCCGCGCCGGGGGACCGTTTTTTTCAATGATCTGTTCTTCTATGTACTCCGCAAAAGCAAAATCTTTTCCCAGCTTTATGTCCAGCCCCTTTGCCCGCAAATGTTCCTGATACTTCCGTTCCGTAACGTCCGCGCAATAGCGCGACACGGGTTCCAGTTCGCTTGTAAGCTGTTCGCACATTCCCCGCGCAATTTCATTGTATACGGTTTTCAGGCAAACGCCCAAAGCTTCCGCAATTTTCGGTTTCGGCGTTTTTATCTTTAGCATACGTTCAAGGGAAAGCCGATCTTCCCACTTCAAATGCTGATTCCCTTTGTAATTCATAGGCCCTCCATGCAGGAAAACCCGCCCAAGCCATAAGCAAGGGCGGGTTTCGTTTTCGCTATTCTCTATTATTCCTCGTTCGCCTGTTGTGCCGCCGCGTCAAGCGTCGTTTCTATCCATTCATTCAACGACTTTCCCGCCGCTTGTGCCGCGGCAAGATACGTCGCTTTTTTCCCTTTTTTCACATAAGGGTAAAGACGATCATAGTTCGCCGCGTTCCATTTGTTTTTTGCGCGGGTGTTGCTTGCGTATTTCTTTTTTTCCATGCTTGCCCCTCCTTTCTGCTTCCTTTGAGATTATAGCACTTTTCAAATACTCACGCAAGTATGAATATTGCACAATCTCACGCGAGTATCTTTGTGCAATTTTGCGTGTTGGCTTTTCATACTCACGCGAGTATAATAATAGACAGAAAGAGGGAAACACAAGCCGCCCACCCGCCGGGGCGTTTAAGAATACGGCGGGGGCTAACCTTACGGGCCGACACGAAAAGGGGGCCGACACGGTAAAAGGTAACGTCAACATTTCGTTTAATATATGGAGGTAATCACATGAACAAGTTTGAAATCGGCAAGGAATACTTTTCCCGTAGTATTTGCAACCACGATTGCGTTTTCACCATCAAAATCACCAAGCGCACCGCTAAAACGGTTTCTTATGAATATATGGGTGAATCCCGGCGTTCCAAGATTCGGGTTGACGATTCCGGCGAATATATCCAGCCTGATCGGTACAGTATGGCCCCTGTTTTTCGGGCTTCCCGTGAAATTCAAGCAGAGGAAGCACCCGCCGTCGTGGAGAAACCCGCCGCCCCCGCGCCCGTTGCAGGGGACGCGGCCCCCTCTAAAATCGTGACGATCTCCCAGCCCGCCGACGACGGCACAGTTATTGTCATGCTGGGTCAGCGCGTCGAATGCGTGTGCGGGGCTTGCTATCCCGTTCAGGGCGGAACGGTCGTCGGATTCTGCGACGAACCCGCCGGACGCTTCACCCGCGGCGGCGTTTTCGCCTTGATTCGCTGGGACGAACGCCCCGGCAAGCCCGAACGGATCCGCCTGTCAGATATACACCGCCGGGGCTGGCGGTCTGCGGGCGGTTCCCCTCTGGGCGTGTTCGTCTGCTGATACTTCACCGGGGGCGGCGGAAGCCGCCCCCCTCTATCAATTATCAATGGAGGTTTTATAAAATGTGGATTGATTGCTATACACTCCCAAAGAATCAGGGTATTCGTTGCGAACATTGCGGCACGTATATTCGGAACATCTTTGTCTTTCATTTTGACAACGGTTTTTCCCTGAAATGCGGGGTCGATTGCATTAGATAGTGTCTACACAAGGTAGAGGAATTGTGATAGAATGGAAGCATCAAAAAAAGACAGGAGAGGAAAAG
>NZ_QWEO01000034.1 GCF_009936035.1 Neglectibacter sp. X58
TCGCCAGGGCGCTCCGGTTCGCAATACCCAAAACACCGCATTGATAAAGCGACGGTTATCCTGGGCAATCCCTCCCCACTGTCCTCGTTGTCCTGGCAAATGGGGTTCCGGCAACGACCACACCTGATCGCTTATATCGTGTCTGTGATAGGAAGCATCCATCTTTTCCTCTCCTGTCTTTTTTGATGTTTCCATTCTATCACAATTCCTCTACCTTGTGTAGACACTATCTAGGGGAGGTTGAAAACTTTTTCGTCCGCTTCCCCTATTGGGACACCATTATGCACACGGTAAACGGTATTGTTTGTGCAGCACTAAGCCTGTCATTAGTCGTACTTCTCAATAAGCAGGACAAAATACTTTTTCGTCTGTCCCCGGTATTCCTTATGGTTGTGGCAGTTTCCTTTTCTATGCTGATTGGGGTACTATGGGAATTTTTTGAATTTGGCGTTGACCGTATTATGAAAAAGGATATGCAGAAAGACACATGGGTAAGCGAAATTTCTACGGTTTCTCTTGATACAGGTTCTGACAGCAGAGTTACCACCATATCCCAGATTGAAAAGGTGACGATCAATGACAGTGAGGTTGTACTGGATGGGTATTTGGATATCGGGTTATACGATACAATGGAAGATTTATTTGTAACATTTGTCGGGGCAGTCTCTTTTAATCTTTTTGCGGCCATATACAGCAAAAAGCATAGCAGGCTGTGATTTGTGTCCAGCTTTTTCAGATAACGCCACCGTTCTTTATCCTTGTAGAAATCTGCGTACTGTTCCCGCATGACTTCAAGCAGGCAGCCCTGTACGGGGATAAACAGCTTGTCCATATAGCTTTGGTCGGTTTGCCTACGGCGGCAGAAATCCTTATAAGACAGTTCCACATAGCCGCTACTTTCTTTGATATATACTTTTTGGGGTTCGGATTTCACCGTATTTTCCTCCAATCTGAATTTTTGAAAATGTAAAAATCCAGATTGGAAAGGCGGCGAACGACAGCCAACAGCAGAAACAACCCTGCGGCACATTCCGATAAAAAACGACAAAAGAAAAACCGCAAAAGCTGTTACCACATAAGGAGATAATTTAAAAACATTATTGGAATACAGCTTATGGGCGATAGCAAGGGCAAAAGCCAGCGTAAAAAGTAGGAATGCTTTTCACACTGGCTTTCTCTATATGAAGATTTAATTATATATTCGTAAAATGTAATTTTCTTTGCTGCAATGCAGAAAAGTAATGCAAAGTTCAAAATAGTATTTATTGGTTAATGATGTGATTATTAAAGCACTCAACAACTAACCAAAAAATAAAATTATGGAAGGTTAGAACTGTGGAAAAACCATTATTTGAGCAGATGGGCGGGACATATACAAGGACTGGCGATTATCATTTACCTGCGCTTGACTTACCTGCCGAAAAAGAAAGGCATATCGGCGTATGGGGTCAGAGACATGCAAGGTATTTGAAGCTAAACAATAAGGTTTTGAATATGAACCTTCTTACAAGCGGCAGGCTGAATGAATATCTTGCAAGTGTAGACGCACTGGCAGAGGATATGCTTTTTCGGCTGGTAGCGGAATATGCCGACAGGCAGGGCGTGACAGAACAGTTGAAATCCGAAAATCAACTCTTATGGATTCAAAAGACGAATAACATTTTGGCGTGTGTAAGGGAAGTTGTTGAAAATGATATAATTTATTCATAGGTGAATGACAGCGTTTCCGTAATAAGTGACAATGCCATTCAAACTTAAGCAACGATAGTTTGTGAATTGAAAAATCCCATGTTTTTGTGTATAATAGGAAAAAAGCCAAATTGAGAAATAGGGATTTATTTTTTCTTTTGTTGGTAAGTCAGTTCTTTGTATATCTTTATTTAATTGCATTGGATTTTCCAACGTAGGTAAATCCGGCGTAGGTTCTGTATGCGGCTGCTCATAGATTACATAATCGGCTCCCCGCAAGCGTCCTTTCTCGTCGCGCTCCCGTGAACGGACGATATACCCGGCGCGTTCCAGCTCCTTTATGGCTTCCCGGATAGCGTCTATCTTTTCCCGGTTGATCTGTGACAGCCCCGCAAGGGTGTAGTCCCAATCTTCGGGCAGGGAAAGCATTTGCGACAAAAGCCCCTTTGCCTTTAATGTCAGTTCCTTGTTGCGTAAATGGTGGTTGCTCATAACGGTATAGCCCTTGTTGCGCTCCACTCGGAAAACTGCCATAGCTTCATCACTCCTTTTTGTGGTCTTGTTACGCAATAGGGGCTTGTTTTGACGGGTTTAAATTAAAACCGTACCGCTTGCATATGCAAGTGACAGAACGTACCAACGCGACGTGATGCGTGGCTGATATCATAGGGCCATGCTCGCATATGAAAATAAAAATTCCCCGGCTTCGCCAGGGGATTTTTATTCATCCGCTTTATTCCATTACACGTCCCAGCGGTAGCCCAGGCCCCACACTGTTACAATATGCTTAGGGCTGGAAGGCTCGTCTTCTACCTTCATGCGCAGGCGGCGGATGTTCACATCCACAATCTTTTCCTCCCCCACATAGCTTGGCCCCCACACGTGCCGGAGGATATCCCCCCGGTTCAGGGCTGTGCCGGAGTTTGAGAAAAAGTATTCCATAATCTGAAATTCCACCTGAGTAAGCTCAATGGGCACGCCGTTTTTCATGAAGGAACGGTTGCGCAGGTTCAGGGAGAACTCCCCGGAATGCAGCTCGTCCCGCAGGGCGCCCTCCCGGTTTTCCGCCGCCAAGGCTACCCTGCGGTATACCGCGTCCACCCGGGCCACCAGCTCGGAAGGGGAAAAAGGCTTTGTCACATAGTCATCCGCCCCCATCATCAGGCCGCTTACCTTGTCCATCTCCTGAGTTTTGGCGCTTAAAAGGATAATGCCAATAGAGCTGTTGCGGCGGCGCAGTTCCTTGCACACTGCCAGGCCGTCATGCTCCCCGGGCATCATAATGTCCAGCACCGCAATATCGAAAGCGCCGTTTTCCTGATCATAAAGGGCTAGGGCCTGATCCCCGTTTTCCGCCTCATAGGCCCGGTAGCCTGCCCGCTCCAGGTTTATCACCACAAATTCCCGAATGTTCTGCTCATCCTCAGCCACCAGGATTTTTTTCATGCCGCAGTCCTCCCCATGATTTATCTCTTTCCGGCATTACACCGTTATCATCTGAAAGCTTTCTTTCACCTGATCAATGCACCGCAGGAGGAATTCATCCTTTGTCAGCACCTGAATGCCATAAACGGAATCATTTTGGGAGCAGAGCATCTCATAGCCGCTTCCCTCCCCCCTGCTCTCCCAGGCAGACTGGCTGAACACCCGGATGGTGAACAAGGCTGTGCCCAGAAGCGGGGTGCCGTCCTGCGCCCCAATAAGCTGGGTGTAGGTGACCGTGCGCCGGACCGGATCGTTAGAGGCGGAAAGCTCCCGCCTGAACCGGTACGGCACCTGGAACCAGTAGTTTTCCCGCACATTCATCATGGCATACAGGACGGTGCGCCTGTGGCCCCCCTCCCGGAAGGCGTCCCACTCCACCAGATAACTGGTGGTGTCCGGCACCGCGTCCTCCGGCAGGCCGGGCAGGCGGGTGACGGCAGGCATCTCCAGCATGCCGTCTCCGTTAATGTCCCGGGAGGTGAAAGCCGCCGCAGAAGGCCGTGCGTAAGGGTTCAGGTAATTCTCTGTGTTCACCCCTGCCGGGTAATTGCGCAGCCTGTCCTCTTCCATCACAAATATCTGGGTGGTCATGCTGCCGTCCGCCGTGGCCCCGTCTACCACTACCCCCTGCTGCTCCTCTGTAAGCTGCCCGAAAATCATAGAGGAATAGGAGGCAATGGCATTGTCTGCCGGGGCCGAAGCCATCTCCTCCGGCTTTCCCTGGTTAAAGGCATACACCCTGGCCCGGGCAGGGGAGGCTTCCGCCCCCTCCTCCGGGGCGGGCAGGTATTTGTCAATGGTAAACACCTCGCTTGCCCCGTCCCCGTCAAAATCCGTCAGGGTCATCTCGCCATACCGCCCCAAGGTGTATTCCCGCATCTCTCCGTCCTCAAAGAGGTATGCGTTTACAGTGGCGGTGCGGCCCGTATCGCCGGCAGTGCTGCCCCAGCCGATAAGCACGCTTTTCCCGCCGCCTTTCAGGCTGCCAAAGCACACCCTGTCCACCTGGGTCGCGTTGTTGGTAAAGGCAGAAACAGCCGCCCATTCCCCGCCGCTCTTTGTCAGGAACTGCACCTCCACCCCGTTTGTGCCGTTATCCTCCAGCAGGTGGAAGCCAATGGCATCCTCCACCCCGTCCCCGGTAAAATCCTCCATAATGATGGCGGATCGGTACTGCCCGCTGCGGGGGTAAATAAACGTCACATCCTGCTGGGCACCCTGGAGCACCTTGTAAATGCTCTGCTGATCCGCGTTCACCTTGGGGGGCGACATCAGGTTCTGGGTGGAGAACCCCGCAAACGAGCATCCGGAAAACCCCAGGCACAGCACCGCCGCCCCCAGGACGCTTTTTATCCAGCCCTTCATGGAACTCCCCCTTTCCGTCCAGGTTTTTATAAGGCTTCCCCCAGGCAGGAGGAAACAAAATGAGAATCAAGCTTTTTGGTATTGTGCCATCAACCGCCCACGTGAAAACGGCAAACTGGTTGCGACAATTGAAATCGTGTATAGTAACCTATTGTAGGTTATTATACCATACTCTGTCCCACCATGGCAAGGGGGTGTGTGCGGAAGGAAAAGCCAGGGGAATTTGACAAACTTTGCCCCTGGTGGTATCATGTTCCCCGTTGGGAATCCGGGTGCGCACAGCCTAGGGCTTGTTTGAAAATAGAGGGAATGACGAATTTTTGGTCAGAAGTGGTCAGGTTCCAGGAAAAAACCGCAAGTCAACCTGCCGGTTGACGAGGATTTTTGACACAGAAGATGCCCGCTTATGGGCAAAAAGACGGCGTTTTCGATTTTTCAAACAAGCCCTAACAAAGGAACGGGGTGGGAATCCCCGGCGAGCACGTCGCCGTGATGGCGGAGCGCCCTCCTGCTAAATGCTTTCAGGCATTTGCCCACTGGCTTTTTGCTGGGAAGGGAAAGGGGGGCGCGTTTGACGCCTAAGCCGAAAGACTTGCCCGGATGGCCGCACAGCAGCCGCGAGCGCCGGTGTGCTGTGCATGTCCTGCCCGCAGGACTGCCGCCCCTCACTATATTTTACTATTTGAGAGGGATGAAACACAGACACCCTCTCAAAAGAAAGAGGGTATTTTTTATGAACAGACGCACGTACACAAAGAAGGGCCTTGCCCTGGCGCTGGGCCTGCTGCTGGTGCTGGGACTTTTCTCCGGCTGCGGGGAAAAGCCTGATGCTGGGGATGGTGAAAGCGGCCCTGTGAAGAACATCACCCTGCAGGTGGTGCACCGGGACGAAAGCGTGAAGGATTTCCAGCTTGCCACAGACAAGGAAACCCTGCGGCAGGCTCTGGAAGAGGAGGGCCTGATTGCCGGAGAGGAAAGCGAGTTCGGCATGTTTGTGAAAACTGTGGACGGCGAGACAGCAGACGATTCCAAGCAGGAATGGTGGTGCCTGACAAAGGGCGGGGAAACCTGGACAAGCGGGGTGGATTCCACGGAAATTGCTGACGGGGACGCCTTTGAGTTCACCCTCACCACAGGCTACTAAGGCAAAGCCCCCTGCATGAAAAAGATTTTTGCGCTTTGCCTGATGGCAATTATGGGCGTGGTGCTGGCAGCCTCCAAGGAAGCGCTGGCCTTCCTGCCCAATTTCGAGCTGGTGACTTTGCTGCTCATCCTGTTCACCCTGTGCTTCGGGCGGTATGTCATAGGGGCGCTGGGGGTGTTCCTGCTGCTGGAAGGGCTGCTGTATGGCTTTGGCCTGTGGTGGGCCATGTACCTGTACGTCTGGCCCCTGCTGGCAGGCCTTGCTTGGCTGTTCCGCTGGATGGACAGGGCATGGCAGTGGGCGCTTTTTGCAGGGGGATACGGGCTGTGCTTTGGCTCCCTGTGCGCCCTTGCCTACCTTCCCTTGGGCGGCGCTTCCATGGCCCTTGCCTGGGCCATAGCCGGCCTGCCTTTTGATTTCATCCACGCCGGGGCGAATTTCCTTCTGGCCCTGGTGCTGTACCGCCCCCTGCGCACAGCCTTGGACAGGCTGCCCAGCATCACATAAAGCCCTTTTTACAGCATACCCCAGCAGCCATGGGCTTATTTGAAAAATCGGAAATACCGCCTTTATGCCCAATGTGAGAGGATTTCTGTGTCAGAAACCCTCTCAGGCGAAAATCCGGCACTTCCTCTATTTTCAAACAAGCCCTATACGCAAAATAAAAAACCACAAAAAGGATGCTTCCGTTTTCCCCAGCCGCTTTACTTTTTCCCACAAATGAGGTATACTATTAGTGCCTGACATTAAGACACACATCTGCGTGAAAGGCACGGACAGCGAAAGCTTTTAGAAAACGCACAGCTTCCCTGTGGGTTTTTATGCCGTGCCTTGCAAAGGCGCGGCTTTTTTGTCCTCTTTTGGGGAAAGGATGGAGACATATGGAAACGCGGGTTGCAGTTATGAGCATGATTGTGGAAAACAGCGACACAGTGGAAACCCTCAACGGGCTGCTCCACGAATATGGTCAGTATATTATCGGCAGGATGGGCATTCCTTACCGGGCGCGGGGCATCAACATCATCAGCATTGCCATCGACGCGCCCCAGGACACCATCTCTGCCCTGGCAGGGCGCATTGGCGCCCTGCCGGGAGTCAGCGTAAAAACAGCTTTTTCAAACCAGAAGGGAGGCACAGCATGACAGCAGATTTATCTTCTTTGGCAAACCGCCTTGTAAAAGGCCAAGGGCTTTCTATAGAAGAATACGCCTTTTTCATAGAAAACCGCACCCCGGAACTTGCACAGGAGCTTGCCCGGCAGGCGGTGGAGGTGCGGCAGGGGATATACGGCAAGGATGTGTACGTGCGGGGGCTGATTGAAATCAGCAACATCTGCAAAAACGACTGCCTCTACTGCGGCATCCGGGCCTCCAATAAAAACTGCCAGCGGTACCGCCTTACCCCGGAGGAAATCCTGGAATGCGCGGCTGAGGGCCGCCGCCTGGGCTTTCGCACCTTTGTGCTCCAGGGGGGTGAGGACGCCTACTATACTGATGCGCTGCTGTGCGCCCTTATCAGGGAGCTGAAGGAGAAATATCCAGACTGCGCCATCACCCTCTCCCTGGGAGAGCGCAGCTATGAAAGCTATAAAGCTTTAAAGGAGGCCGGGGCCGACCGGTATCTTCTGCGCCACGAGACAGCGGACAAGGCCCATTATGCATCTCTGCACCCGGCGGGGATGTCCTTTGAAAACCGCATGGAGTGCCTGAAAAGCCTGCGGGAGCTGGGATACCAGGTGGGCTGCGGGTTCATGGTGGGTTCCCCGGGACAGACGGCCCGGACCCTGGCAAAGGATCTTAAGTTTATTGAAGAGTTCAAGCCTGACATGTGCGGCATCGGGCCCTTTGTGCCCCACGCGGACACGGTTTTTGCAAAGGAGCCTGCCGGAACGGTGGAGCTTACCTGCTTCCTGCTTTCCATCATCCGGCTGCTGCACCCGCCGGTGCTGCTGCCCGCCACCACAGCCCTGGGCACCATCCACCCCGAAGGCCGGGAAATGGGCATCCTTTCCGGGGCAAACGTGGTAATGCCCAACCTCTCTCCTGTGTCTGTGCGGAAAAAATACGCCCTGTATGATAATAAAATCTGCACCGGGGAGGAATCTGCCCAGTGCAAGGACTGCCTCAGCGCCCGGATGCGCTCCATTGGCTATGAAATTGTGACGGACAGGGGTGACGTAAAGAAGGATGGCCGCCATGGAAGAGTATAACCACAGCGTATACCGGGGCCTTATTATAAAGGGCTGCTTAAAGGAAGCCATGGCTTATTGCGGCAGGTTTCCCCAGCACCAGGAGCTGCTGGAAAAATATGAAGCCCGGTTTCAGCAGGAGAAGTATCTTTCCTATGCGGTTTGCCCTAAGCTGAATCAGCTTCTCCTTGCATATCAGAAATACTGCCGGGATGTTTTCTATCTGGAACAGGCGCCGGAAAAAGCCGCCGCTGCCCTGCGGCAAAGGCTCGCGAGTCTGCTGGGCCTGGACAAAAGCCTTTCTATGGAAGATTTGGAGGAAAAAGAAGCCGCCAAAGCCTTTGCGGCAGAGGGGTTCCACTTTTTAGGCGGCAAAACCAGCGGCTATTACGGGCCATACATCTGGAAAACAGAGGAGCTAAAGCGTTACGCTGTCCAACTCCCGGAAGGGGAGCAGGAATACCCTGTAAAGTTTTTGGATGGGTTTGTTTTTCAGGGCTGGATGGATTATATTTCCTTTGGCATTGTGCGCACTGGGGGATGGTCTAATGGAGATGGGCTTATCCACTGCGTGAAGCCCGCGTACAATTTGGAATCGGAAAGCTTCCAGGTTTCCCTGCTGAAACACGAGGCCCAGCACGCAGCGGATTTGGCAAGATATCCGGACATGAGCAATGAAGATTTGGAATACCGGGCCAAGCTGGTGGAGCTGGTTTATTCTAAGGAAAGGGATCTGCTCACCTCCTTTGCACAGCAAGCCGGCGACAGGAACAAGGCAAACGGCCACGCCAGGGCGGCGGCCCGCATTGCCGCAGGCATGGAACGGCTTCTGGGCCGAAAGCGGGAGTGTTTCCCCGCCCTGCCTCACGAGGAAGTGATGGCGGCAGCCGGAACGCTTTTTGCAGAAAGCTGTTGGGAAATGGCGGAGAAATATGGATAGGAGGATGCCATATGACCCTGAGAGAAAAGGCGGAACACATCCTGCAAGCCTCCGGGCTGCTGGAGCATCTGAAAGCATACGGCACGCCCCACATCATTGGCAGCCTGCGCATGGATATGATGGCCTGGAACGATATTGACATCGACATTGAAAACGACGGCATGGATTTAGAAAAGCTGTACCGCCTGACAGGGTTTGTGATGGACGCCTTCCATCCCGTCTGGTATGAGGCCAGGGAGGAAACGGACGGCGGGGCGAAAACCGTGTGGTTCCAGGGCTTTGAGGCCATGATAGACGGGGAAAAGTGGAACTTTGACCTGTGGTTTTTCGACCGGGAAAGCATTGAAAAGGCCGAGACCCTCTGCGACGACATAGCCGCCCGGGCCACGCCTGCCCAGCGGGAGAGCATCACAGAGATGAAGCGCGGGCTGCTTGCCCGGGGCTTGTACTCTTTTGAAAAATTCCGCTCCATGGATGTGTACCGGGCGGTGCTGGAAGAAAACATTCAAACTATAGAAGGGTTCCTTGAACGGTATGCGCCGGGCAAGGGGACAATATAAACCTGAAACCATCAAAATTCTGAGGCTAAGGCGGCGCTTTCCTAAGCGCCTGCGCTGCCCCAAAGAAAAGGAGAAATGCAAAATGGCAAAGTACGATCCGAAATCTTTAAAGGCTGAGGAGTTCATTAACGACGGGGAAATCCGGGAGACTTTGGCTTATGCTGAAGAGAACAAGGACAACGCGGCGCTTATTGACCAGATTCTGGAAAAGGCCCGCCCCCGAAAAACCGAAACAGGCTATGTCTGCGCCGGGCTTACCCACCGGGAGGCCTCTGTCCTGCTGGCCTGCGAAATCCCGGAAAAAATTGAGAAGATGTACGAAATTGCCGAGGAAATCAAGCTGGCCTTTTACGGCAACCGCATCGTCATTTTCGCCCCGCTGTACCTTTCCAACTACTGCGTCAACGGCTGTGTTTACTGCCCCTACCACCTGAAAAACAAACACATCCCCCGGAAAAAGCTGACCCAGGAGGAGGTAAAGGCAGAGGTTATCGCCCTGCAGGACATGGGCCACAAGCGCTTGGCCATTGAAGCCGGGGAAGATCCCAAGAACAACCCCATTGAGTATATTTTAGACTGCATTAAGACCATCTACAGCGTCCACCACAAAAACGGCGACATCCGCCGGGTGAACGTAAACATTGCCGCCACCACAGTGGAGAACTACCGGAAGCTGAAGGAGGCGGGCATCGGCACATACATCCTGTTCCAGGAAACCTACCACAAGGAAAGCTACCTGGAGCTGCACCCCACCGGCCCCAAGCACGACTATGACTACCACACCGAGGCCATGGACAGGGCCATGGAGGGGGGCATTGACGATGTGGGCCTGGGCGTGCTGTTCGGCCTGGAAATGTATAAATACGAGTTTGCAGGGCTTATTATGCACGCCGAGCACCTGGAGGCCGTTCATGGCGTTGGGCCTCACACCATCAGCGTGCCCCGGCTAAAGCGGGCTGACGACATCGACCCCGATCAGTTCGACAACGGCATTGACGACGAAATTTTCGCCAAAATTACCGCCTGCATCCGCCTGGCTGTGCCCTACACCGGCATGATTATCTCCACCCGGGAGACAGAGGAAGTGCGCAGCAAGCTTTTGCGGCTGGGCATCTCCCAGGTAAGCGGCGGCTCCCGCACCTCTGTAGGCGGCTATACGGAGGAAGAACGCCCCCACGACACAGAGCAGTTTGACGTATCCGACCAGCGCACCCTGGACGAGGTGGTGTGCTGGCTGATGGAAAACGGGCACATCCCCTCCTTCTGCACCGCCTGCTACCGGGAGGGCCGCACTGGCGACCGCTTTATGAGCCTGTGCAAATCCGGCCAGATTTTGAACTGCTGCCACCCCAACGCCCTCATGACCCTGTCGGAATATCTGGAGGACTATGCCTCGGAGAAAACCAGGGAAGTGGGCTATAAGATGGTGGAAGAGGAGTTAAAGCGCATCCCCAAGGACAAGGTACGTGAGATTGCGGAGCAGAATATAAAGGACATTAAGAATTCCAACCGCCGGGACTTTAGGTTCTGATTGACACCGGGTGGCGGGCATGGTATCCTGATAAAAACACTTATTGGGAGGGAAAACGTATGGGGAAAAAATTTTTATCCTTGTGCTTGTGCGCCTGCCTACTGGTCTTAGGGGGATGCACAAAGACAGAGCTTTCCGCGCCGCCACCCAGCAGCGCCCCGGCTTCTTCACAAGTATCGGAGGCCGCGCCGGAGGAGGAAGCGGTCACCCTGACGCCGGAGGAAATTGAGAAGGCCAACGAAGCCTTTGCGCCTGTCCGGTATGGGGATAACACTCGGTACGCTTCGGAGATTAGCTGCTTTTTTACCAGCGAATACACCGACGTGCGGGACTTGGATTTTGAAGAGTTCCTGCGGTATTGCCCTGCACAGACCATGCTGGGGTGCCACGAAGCAGGGGAATACGATGACGTAATGGCAGCGGCAAAGGAAGGAGAGTATCCCGGGCTGGAGGGATATGAGGACATACTGGGCATGGGGATGGGAAGCCCTCCCGCGACCGCAGACTTTATTATCCCTGTCCACCGTTTTAAAAAGGAGGAGATATCGGCGCTGCTGAAAAAATATGCCGGTATCACGGTGGACGACCTGAAGGATACCAGCAAAGTCATCTATTTGGAAAAATATGATTCCTTCTACAATTTCACCGGCGATTTCGCCCCCGGCACCTTCCAGTGCGAAAAGGGCTGGAAAGAAGGGGATATGTACCGCTTTGTTTCGGAGGAGTACGGGAAAGAACTGGTCATAGAAAAGGCGGGGGAAGATTATTTTATCCGTTCTTTCACGGCCATAAAAGGAGAAAAATCATGAGAAAATGCCTGCGCTGCAACACCGAGATGGAAGAAGGCTATGTCCTGCTGGACGGAGGCCACGGCTATCAGGTAAAGTTGGGGAAACAGGGACGCTTTTTCGCGAAGGAAGTCTCCAGGCTGCAAGCAGCCGTGTGCCCCCGGTGCGGCTATACGGAGCTGTATACAGAAAACCTGGACCAGGAAAAGGAGTGAGCGAACATGAGCCTGAACGCAACAGTTTCCGCCGAGCGGCCCCATATCGGCTTTTTTGGGCTGCGCAATGCGGGAAAATCAAGCCTGGTGAACACGGTGACGGGCCAGGCCCTTTCGGTGGTGTCGGAGGTAAAGGGCACCACCACTGACCCGGTGAAAAAAGCCATGGAGCTTTTGCCCTTAGGCCCGGTGGTCATCATCGACACCCCCGGTCTGGACGACGAAGGGGAACTGGGGGCCATGCGGGTGGAGAAAGCCCGGCAGGTGCTGGCCCAGACCGACATCGCCGTGCTGGTGGCGGACAGCGCCCGGACGCTTACAGCTCCGGAAAACGAGCTGGTAAGCCTGTTCGAGGAAAAGAAGCTGCCCTACATCATCGCCCTGAACAAGGCCGACCTGCTCCCGGTGCGCAGGCCCCTCCCGGAAAAAGGGCTTTATGTCAGCGCCCTCACTGGGGAGGGCGTGGGGGAACTGAAGGAAAAGCTGGGCGCGCTGTTAAAGACAGAGAAAAATGAAAAGCGCATTGTGGCGGACTTGCTTTCCCCCGGCGATCTTGTGGTGCTGGTAATGCCCATAGACGAGGCCGCCCCCAAGGGCCGGCTGATTCTCCCCCAGCAGCAGACCATGCGGGATATTCTGGACGCCCGCTGTGCCTTTGCGGCCTGCCAGCCGGAGGAATTGAAGGGGCTGCTTGCCGGCCTTGGAAAAAAGCCCCGGCTCATTATCACAGATTCCCAGGCCTTCGGGCGGGTGGCAAAGGACACCCCGGAGGATGTGCAGCTCACTTCCTTTTCCATCCTCTTTGCCCGCTATAAAGGGGACTTGGAAACCCTGGTGCAGGGGGCGGCAAAGCTGAAATCCCTCCAGGACGGCCACAAGGTGCTCATCTCTGAGGGCTGTACCCACCACCGCCAGTGCGGGGATATCGGCACTGTGAAGCTGCCGGGATGGATACGGGAATTTTCCGGGGCAGAGCCGGAATTCCACTTCACCTCCGGCGGGGAGTTCCCGGAGGACTTACACCAATATGCCCTGATTGTCCATTGCGGCGGCTGTATGCTCAACGAAAAGGAAATGCAACACCGCCTGGCCTGCGCCCAACAGGCCGGCGTACCTATGGTAAACTATGGAGTGGCTATCGCCCAGATCCATGGCATCCTTAAACGGAGCCTTGCCCCTTTCCCTGCCCTGCAGGCTTTGGTGTAAGGATCGGCCAGCGTAAAAAACGAAAGGGGGCGCAGGTATGGAGCCTTGCCCGGTATATAAAAAATGCGGGGGCTGCCAGCTTCAAAATCTCTCCTATGAGCGGCAGCTCCAATGGAAGCAGGCCCGCTGCCAAAAGCTGCTGGGATCCTTTGGGAAGGTGCGCCCCATCATAGGGATGGAGCACCCCTGGCACTACCGCAACAAGGTGCAGGCCGCCTTTGCCTGGGACAAGCGGCGGGGCAGGGCCATTTCCGGGGTGTACCAGTCCAGCACCCACCGGGTGGTGCCAGTGGATTCCTGCCAGATTGAAGACGAGAAGGCAGATGAAATCATCTGCACTCTCCGGGAGATGCTGAAAGGCTTTAAGCTGACCCCTTACGACGAGGACACAAGCCGGGGATTCCTGCGCCATGTGCTGGTAAAAAGGGGCTTTGGTACCGGGGAAATTATGGTGGTGCTGGTAACCGGCACGCCTGTCTTTCCGGCAAAAAAGCATTTCCTGGCAGAGCTGCTGAAAAGGCACCCGGAAATCACCACTGTGATACAGAACATAAACGACATGCGTACCTCCCTGGTGCTGGGCAGGCAGGAAAAAGTGCTGTATGGCCCGGGCTTTATTGTGGATGAGCTGTGCGGCTGCCGGTTCCGCATTTCCGCCAAGTCCTTTTACCAAATAAACCCCCTGCAAACCCAGACGCTCTACCAGCAGGCCATTGAGTTTGCCGGACTTACCGGGAAGGAAAAGGTGCTGGACACTTACTGCGGCATTGGCACCATCGGGATGATTGCAGCCAAAAACGGCGCAGGCCAGGTGCTGGGGGTGGAGGTGAACCGGGACGCAGTCCGGGACGCTATTGGCAACGCCAAGGAAAACCAAGTGAAAAACATCTATTTCACCTGCGCTGACGCCGGGGATTTCATGGAGGAAATGGCTTCCCAGAAAGAGCCTTGCGATGTAGTTTTTATGGATCCGCCCCGGGCCGGGGCCAGCGCAGCTTTCCTGAAGGCCCTGCGCACCCTAGCCCCCCGGCGGGTGGTGTACATCTCCTGCAACCCCGAAACTCTGGCCCGAGACCTAAAGCTTCTGCAAAAGGATTACCGCGTCCAGGCCATCCAGCCAGTAGATATGTTCCCTCATACGCAGCACGTCGAGTGCGTAGTCTTGATGTCAAAAGTACAGAACTGAATACCGAAAAAGGCTTGAAAATAAGGCATTTCCGTGCAAATGGCATATTGTTTTGATGGCTGTGAAACGGAAGATTTAACACTCGGCTTATGGCGAAAATGATAGGTTGAGTTGACAGGTTGAAAATAGGCAAAGTCGAGTGGACAAGATGATTTTGCCTATTGTTGAGTTGATAGAATGGTTAATTGCACGGCAAGGAGGAATAGAGTTGATTAATTTAGGAAAACTGAAAGAAATAAAAGATTTGCGAAAGGTATGGCCGCATGAGGCATTAGACTTCACTCCTTGGCTTGCGGAAGAGGATAATCTTACCCTGTTGGCAGATGCTGTTGGATTAGAGATAACCGTTGATGAGACGGAGTCCAGTGTTGGTGACTTCAATGTGGATATCTACGCAACTGAAACCGGAACGGACAGAAAAATCATCATCGAGAATCAGCTTGAGGATACGAACCATGACCACCTGGGCAAGCTGATTACATATGCATCCGGGAAATCTGCTGATATCGTAATTTGGGTTGTAAAGAGAGCAAGAGAAGAACATCGCTCTGCAATTGAGTGGCTCAATAATCACACCGATGAGAATATTGCTTTCTTCCTTGTAGAAATCAAACTCTACCAAATCGGCAGTTCTGACATTGCCGTTAAATTTGAAGTGGTAGAAAAGCCAAATGACTGGACAAAGGAAATCAAGCGTAACACCAGCAATTCCCCTACGCTGCAAGCGAGATATGATTATTGGGTTGCCTTCAATGATTATGCATTCCAAAACCATGCATTTGCAAAGCAGTTCAATAAGAGAAAGGCAAGCACAGACCATTGGATGACTATGAGCGTAGGCTCCTCTGCTTGTCATATCAGCATCAATCAGATTCGCAAGGATAACCAGATTGTTGTAGAGTGGTATATTTCCGATGATAAAGAACTGTTCCATAAGTTTCATTCCCATAAGACGGAAATTGAAACGGATATGGATATGAAACTTGACTGGAGAGAATTGCCGGACAAGAAAGCCAGCAGAATCCTTATATCCCATCCGGCAGATTTTGATAATAAGGATAAGTGGTCTGAACAGTTCGATTGGGCGATGGACGTTGCCTTGAAGATGAAAAACGCCTTCAAGAAATACTTATAAACAAGTGAATACTGAGACAGTTTGAAAGTATAACATTCCGAGGGTTAGAGGTATTCTTCTGGCTCTCGGCTTTTTTATTATGGTGTCTTTGTTTAAAACATCACCAAACATCAAGAAACATCACATAATATATTGAAAACAAGTAAAAACGGTGATATAATATAAAAAGGAGTTTTCTAACCATCAACATTTGACGAGGTGAAAATAGTGAATGAAATGATGAATGACAAATGGATAGGCATTGAAGAGGCCGCAGAATATTTAGGAGTTAAGCCTATTACAGTTAGAGACTGGATTAAAAAGGACACAGGAATTCCTGCCCATAAAATCGGAAAGAAGTGGAAATTTAAATCCTCTGAATTAGATGCATGGGTAAAAAGCGGAAAGAGTGCTATCGAATGATAGCGTATGTTTTAAAGAATAACTTATTAGAATGGAGATAAAAGAGGGCTATGGCTGTGAAAAAATCCGAATTGTATTCAATGCTCTGGGAGGCTTGTAATAAGCTTAGGGGCGGTGTGGAGCCGTCACGCTATAAAGATTATGTGTTGGTTTTGCTGTTTTTTAAATATGTGTCTGACAGATACAAGGGTCAGCCGTTTGCTGAGTTCACAATCAGCAAGGGTGCATCCTTTGAAGATTTGATTGCTGCAAAAGGCAAGAGTGATGTAGGCGAGCGTGTGGATAAGATTATCCAGAAGTTCCTTGAGGACAACCGTCTACAGGGTTCTCTGCCGGATGTTAGCTTTAATAACCCAGAAGAACTCGGATCTGGAAAAGAACTTGTTGATAAAGTTTCCGGCTTGATTGCCGTATTCCAGAATCCTGCGATTGACTTTAAAAATAACCGTGCAAGCGGCGATGATATTATCGGTGATGCCTATGAGTATTTCATGATGAAATTCGCACAGGAATCCGGTAAGAGTAAGGGACAGTTCTATACACCGAGTGAGGTGTCCCGTATTATTGCTCGTTTGATTGGCATCGGCAATATTAAGGAGATGCCGACAAAAAAATGGACATTATATGACCCTGCGGCAGGCAGTGGCAGCCTTCTTATTAGGTCTGCTGATGAGGCACCTGTGGACGAAAACGGTGATTCCATTGTAACTATCTTCGGACAGGAAAAGTATCCTGATACCGCCGGTTTGGCAAAGATGAACTTCATCTTGCACAACAAGGGTACTGGCGAAATCAAGAGTGGCAACACGCTGTCCACTCCTCAGTATTTGGATGAGTTTAATGAATTGAAGAAATTTGACTTCATCGTAATGAATCCGCCGTTTTCGGATAAATCTTGGACGGACGGAATTAAGCCGAGTGAGGATAAATATAAGAGATTTGATGGGTACAGCATTCCACCTGAAAAGAATGGCGACTATGCCTGGTTCTTACACGTTTTGAAATCTTTGGACACCAAGGGTAAGGCAGGTATTGTTATGCCTCACGGCGTTCTGTTCAGAGGCAATGCCGAGGAAACTATCCGTATTGAAATCTTGAAGAAAAGATATATCAAGGGCGTTGTAAGTCTGCCACCGAACTTGTTTTACGGTACAGGCATTCCTGCTTGCATTATCATCATTGACAAGGAAGATGCAGAAACAAGAGAAGGTATTTTTCTGATTGATGCCAGCCGTGGCTTTAAGAAGGATGGCAGCAAGAACAGGCTTCGTGAACAGGATATTGAGAAAATTGTTCAGACCTTCATCAATCAAGACATTATTCCGGGATACTCTCGTTTTGTGAAATACAGTGATGTGTTGAATGAAAACGGAGGTAATCTGAACATTCCGAGATACATCCCGAAAATTGATGATACGCTTCCGCAGAATATTGCTGCTCACTTGAAAGGTGGTATTCCGGGAACAGACATTGATTCGCTTAAGAAACTGTGGTCTATCGCACCTGATCTTAAGAAGGAAATTTTCACTTGTATTGATGAGGTGCATAACATTTATACACTCGCCCTCGCATCCGGTGAGATTGAAGGTGTTATCAGCCAGGACGAGAGCATCCTTGCCGAAAAGAAACGTGAAACAGAAGAGATTTTTGAACAGTGGAAGGCGGAAGTAAAGGACATCCTCCTTGGCATTGATGCGGACACCAATCCGAAGGAACTTATTCGCACGATTGCGACAATGCTTCGTGAGGCATATGAACAGGCAAGACTGCTTGACAATTACGATGTTTATGATTGCCTGCTGAATTACTGGAACGCAAAGCTACAGGATGATGTATATGCTATCAAGGCAGGCGGTTATGAGGTTGCAAGGGAAATTGATTACGAATATGCGAAGAAAAAGCAGAAGGATGAAAGTGGAGAAACTGTGGAAGTTGATGATACTTCCAAGGTAAAATCCTTTGAAGGCGCTTTGATTCCGAAAGAAATCATGGAGGCTGTTTACTTTGCGGATGAACTTGCTGAATTGACAGCGTTGATGGAACAGTCCACTGCTCTTGAGGCCGAACTGGATGAAATGCGTGAAGAAGAGTCCGGAGATGACGGCCTTTTGAAAGATGTGCTGAACGAAAAGGGCGATGGTATTCCAAAGGCCAATCTGAACAAGCGCATCAAGGAACTGGATGCCAAAAAGACATCAGCCGTTATGGATGCTATGATGCAGCTCGTGACTCTGTTTGACAATGGCAATACTTCGGAGATGGAGACTCTTGTTCGAGAAGTGCCGGAATTGGGTGAGTTTGATATCCGAAACAAGAACGGAACCTTTGGTAAGGCAAAACTGAAAGCTGCATTGAAGGTGGCTGCAGAGTCCGCTGCTGTGCCGGAAATCTACGCAGACGAATATGCGGCGTTGACACTTTACGCACAGAAGTATGCCGAGATGGATGCCGTGGACAAGGCATATAAAGCAGCCCGTAAAGCACTTGATGAAAAACTGGTGACAAAATATGCGGAACTGACCGATGAAGAAATCAAGCATCTTCTCTTTGATATGAAGTGGATGGCAAAACTGTCGGCGGATGTATGCGATGAAATTGAGCAGGTTCTGAATACACTTTCTTCCAAGGTGCTGTTGATTGCAAAGCGATATGAACACACCCTTGGTGAGATTGAGGATAGAACTGCGAAATCAAGAGCAGCAGTAGTATCGGCTCTGGAAAGGATGGGATACAAATGGTAACTTATCCTGCCGAATGGAACGAGAAAACATTTATTGAATTTATGAAAATTAAGAGAGGTGCATCTCCTCGTCCTATTGAAAGTTATTTAACCTCAAGTACAGATGGTGTTAACTGGATAAAAATCGGTGATGCCCCGAGATACGGAAAATACATTATATCAACGGTTGAAAGAATTACACCAAAAGGGGCATTACATTCAGTTCGTGTCTATCCCGGTGATTTTATTCTTTCAAATTCGATGAGTTTTGGACGACCTTATATTTTGAACATAGATGGATGTATACATGACGGTTGGCTTCGCTTATACGATTTTCAATCAGAAGCAACAGATGAGTTTCTATATTATCTTCTGTCATCCTCATATGTACAACGTCAATATGAGTCGTTTGCAGCAGGAAGCGGTGTTCAAAACCTAAATAAGGAAGTCGTGAAAAAAGTTAATGTGGTGCTTCCATCTATTCCCGAACAGGAAGAAATTGCTCGTACCCTGTCGCTGTTTGACACCTATATTGATGACCTTGCTGAACTAATCGAGAAAAAGAAAAGCATTCGTGATGGTGCGCTGGAAGATTTAATCACCAAAAAGACACGCTTGGATGGTTATGCTGGTGATTGGACACCTGTGACTTTCAACCAGGTAATTACCCCAAAGGCAAGAATTGGATGGCAGGGCTTGAAAAAACACGAGTATTTGAGAAGTGGCTACAGTTATTTGATTGGAGGTACAGATTTCAGTAATGGAACTGTGAGCCTGGACAACATTTCGTATGTTACCAAGGAACGCTATGATATGGATACCAATATACAGGTTTCTGAGAATGATGTTCTGGTAACCAAGGATGGCACTATTGGCAAGGTAGCTATTGTTCCTGAACTTAACAAACCTGCCACACTGAACAGTGGCGTGTTTGTATTCAGGACGAATTCTCGCCTTGTACCTGCCTTTCTGTTTCGTGTATTACAATCCTCTGTTTTCAGAGAGTTTATTGACACGCTGTCGGCAGGTTCTACAATTAAACACCTGTATCAAAAGGACTTGAAAAAATTTGAGTTTGAGATACCTGTTGACACAAAGGAACAAGAAGCTATTTCTGCAGTATTGACAGCAATGGATGAAGAAATACGAGATCTGGAAACAGAGCGAGAAAAAATGATTCAAATCAGAGAGGGCGCAATGAATGACCTGCTGACAGGTCGCGTCCGTTTGACTAAGTAAGGAGGCGCAAGATGGCAACTGTAGATGCGGAGAAAAAATTACAAAAAAGAGTCCTGCATTGGTTGGTGGATGACCTCGGTTATACTTATCTTGGAAACCTTGAAGATATCGACAACACACCTGTCAAGGAAGATTTGCTGAAAGCCAATCTGAAAAAGCGTGGGTACAGTGATGACCAGATCAAAACTGCTATCAGTGAACTCTTGAGCAAAGTGAATAATCAGGTCGATACGCTCTATCAAATTAACCGAGGCGTATATTCCCTGCTCCGTTATGGACGACAGGGAGCGAAGGATGAGCGTGGCCGCCGCCAGACAGTACACTATATAAATTGGGACGATATTGACAGCAATGATTTCTATGTTGCGGAAGAAGTGTCTGTTCTGCGCTTTGATAAGGTAACGAGAAAACGTCCCGATGTTGTACTGTATATTAACGGTATCGCACTTGGCATATTTGAATTGAAGAGTTCTTATGTCAGTGCCGGGAAAGGCATCCGTCAGATGCTGCAGAATCAGAAGCGTGAAAACATACTGAATTTCTTCAGTACGGCACAGTTTCTGTTTGCAGGCAATGAAGCAGAAGGTCTTTTCTATGGTACAACCGATACGCCTGAGAAGTATTATCTGAAATGGAAAGAGGACAAAAAAGCAACAGATGAATTATCTGCTGCCGTGAAACTGTTACAGGTCAAGGAAGTTAACCGTTTGAGAGATGGTGTAATTTCTCTTTGCCACAAGGAACGCTTCTTGTCTCTTATCCATGATTTCGTGATATATGATGCGGGCATCAAGAAGGTTACAAGACACAATCAGTATTTTGCTAACATTGCTGCCCGTAAGCGAATCCAAGATAAAGAAGGCGGTATCATCTGGAACACCCAAGGTTCCGGTAAATCGCTGATTATGGTTTGGCTTACCAAGTGGATTATTGAAAACGTCACAGACAGCCGAGTTGTTATTATTACGGACCGTGATGAACTGGATGACCAAATTGAAAGCCTTTTCATTGATGTGGATGAAAAAGTTCGTAGAGCCAAAAGCTGTGCTGACCTGCGTTCCATTTTGGATAAGAATGAGGACGCCATCGTGTGTTCGTTGATTCACAAGTATGGACATAATGCGGGAAATCAGTCTGATATTGACCAGTACAGAAAAGAATTGCTGAAGGACCTCCCGAAGGATTTCTGTGCAAAAGGCAATATCGTGGCATTCATCGATGAGTGTCACCGTACCAATTCCGGCAAATTGCATGAGGCTGTAAAAGTGCTGATGCCTAACGCCGTTCTGATTGGTTTTACGGGTACTCCTCTTTTGAAAACGGACAAGCAGACGAGCCTGGAAACATTCGGTACATACATCCATACTTATAAATTCGATGAAGGCGTAGAGGACGGAGTGGTTCTTGACCTTCGTTATGAAGCGAGGGATGTAGATCAGGATTTGTCCAGCCAGGATAAAGTCGATTTGTGGTTTGAAAACAAAACACACGGATTGACTGAACGTGCAAAACTCCAATTAAAGCAGAGTTGGACTTCTATCAATAAACTGTATAGTTCCAAGCAGCGTCTGGAGAAAATTGCATCCGATATCGTTTTTGATATGAGCCTTAAGCCGAGACTTAAGGAAGACCGTGGCACAGCTATGCTTGTGGCAAACAGTATTTATGAGGCTTGCCGCTATTGGGAAATCTTCATGAGCATGGGATTTACTAAGTGTGCTGTTGTTACTTCTTATGAACCTACCACACAGAGTGTCAGAACGGCCACGACTGACCCTAATCAAGCAAGCGAAGACGAGTATAAAAAAGCAATCTATGAGCGTATGCTCGGCGGAAAGAAAATTGCTGAGTTTGAAAAGGATGCCAAGGAACGCTTCAAACACGAGCCGGCGCAGATGAAACTGCTTATTGTGGTTGATAAACTGCTGACTGGCTTTGACGCTCCGAGTGCAACCTATCTTTATATTGATAAATCCATGCGTGACCATGACTTGTTCCAGGCTATCTGCCGTGTTAACAGACCAGATGGCGAGGACAAGGATTATGGATATATCGTGGATTATATGGACTTATTCCGTAATGTGCAGCTTGCGGTTGCAGATTACACAACCGAGGCCTTCGATGGCTACGATAAAGAAGATGTCGAAGGACTCATTAAAAATCGCTATGATGAAGCAAAATCTGAGTTGGAAGGAACACTCACTTCTCTTGAAGCGTTGATTGAGAATGTTCCTATGCCACAGGCAGATACCGACTACATTGAATATTTTTGCGGTGATGACAGCGAAAGTGATGAGAAAACCGCAAGAAGAGACACACTGTATGCGTTGACGGCGGCTCTTTCTCGTTCCTTTGCCAATTGCTGCGACAGATTGGTTGCTGATTATGGTTATACCGAAGAGGATGTAAATCACCTGCGTGGTGAAATATCCGGCTATAACAAAATCAAGGAAATGATTAAGTTGGCAAGTTGCGATTATATTGACCTCAAGCCATATGAGGCTGATATGCGCTATATTTTGGATACCTACATCCGTGCCGAAGACACAAAAGTGGTGAGTGAACTCGGAAATATGTCTCTTGTTGAACTTCTCTTACAAGGGAAAACGACAACTCCGGCGGATCTGGTTAAAGACCTGCCTGGTGACAATGAGGCAAAAGCTGAGACAATCGACAACAACTTGCAGCATGAAATTGTTAAGAAGATGAGTTCCAATAGTGTGTACTATGGAAAGTTGTCTGAGATGCTGAAGAAAATCATCATGCAGCGAAAGATTGAAGCTATGAGTTATGAAGAATATCTCAGACAGGTTGTTGAACTGGCGGAAGCCATTCTCCATCCGGAAACCAGTGGTAGCTATCCTAATGAGATTAAGGATAGCGCCGCAAGACGTGCGTTGTATGACTATTTTGAGCAGAATGTTGAATTGACGATTGATGTTGATGGAGCAATCCGAGTATCGATTCAACCGGAATGGAAGAGAAATTTTCAAAAACAGCAGCGTATAAGACTTGCTATTTATAAAAAATTATTGCTTCATAGCTATAGCGAAGACAAGGCGACTGAAGAAACCAATAATGTCTTCGATATTGCACAAAGGCAGGAAGAATACGATGCGTAAAGAAGAAATGGAAATCGGTGGGTTGACCGTTGAAATTATAAGAAAGAGCAATCTAAAAAATCTGTATGTTAGAGTCAACCCGCCGGAAGGCAATGTGACCGTTAGTTCTCCCCTGGAACTGAAGGATGAAGATATAAAATTATTTGTCCTGAAGAAATTACCGGAGATTACTAAGGTTCGTGACAGAATGTTGGCGCAGGAGCGTCAGAGTAAAAGAGAATATGTATCCGGCGAATCCCATTACTTGTGGGGTAAACCATACCGTTTGCAGGTCATCTATGAGGACAAGCAACAGAAAATTGTAAAAACGCCAACCAAAATAGTAATGACTGTGCCGGAAGGTACATCAACGGACGCAAAAGAGAAATTATTTATTGAGTGGTATAGACAGGAATTGAGCCGTGTCCTGGATACCGTTGTAGCAAGTTGCGAAAAGAAAATGGAAGTATATGCGAGTGAAGTTCGTATTAAGAATATGAGAACTCGCTGGGGCACGTGTAACATTGACAAGCGCAGGATTTGGATTAATTTGCAGCTTGCAAAGAAACCTGTGGAGTGTCTTGAATATGTGGTTGTTCACGAATTAGTGCATTTGTTAGAGAAAAACCACACGCATAGATTCCACGCTTTAGTAGAGCAGTATTATCCGACATGGCGTGAAGCAAAAAAATTGTTGGCTACTATGCCTCTTGATTACATGGAAAAAGGAGAATCCGATATTGATGACGAAGAAGCTGACATCGAGCGATATCTATGATATCAATAAAAAAACAGGAGCCTTAATTCTTGGCAAGAATCGCCTGGATGATTATGCAACTAAATATCTGACTAAGCATTGCAAAGAGGCTCTTCTGGCTCCGATGTCACTTCCCGTTGAGAAGATTCTCGCAGAAGCACAACTTACAGTCAAAGAAGTATCACTTTCGAGAAATCTCGATATATTTGGATGTTGCTTGCTTTTAGATGGAGAGGTTGATGTATATGATGCCGATAATGGCACATCTCAGTCCGTTCACTTTCCTGCGGGGACAATATTGATTGACCCTGCCTCTGAGGCGGTTTACGGCGAGGGCGCAAAACGAAATACTCTTATACACGAGGCACTACATTGGGAAAAGGATAAGATGTATTTTGAAATTTTGGCATTGAAAAATGCTGCCGCATCAGAAAAACTGTATCCAATTATGTGCCGACAGTCCGAAACATTCTTTGAGCCTCCGGAAGGGAAAAAGACAAAAGAAAATGAGGTAAAGTGGTTGGAGTGGCAGGCACATAGATTGGCTCCAAGAGTGTTGATGCCTTTTGAAATGTTCAAACAGAAGGCACAGGAGTTAATAGCCAGTTATAACGACCCACAAAACGATATATTTCCATCCTGCGATATCCTTATTGAGGATTTGAGTACATTTTTTATTGTATCTCGTGTTTCGGTCAAGTACCGTTTGATTGAGGTTGGTTTGCTTGATATACTCCGAAATTTTGATGATTTTGATGCAGTATTTGCGGAAATAACAGGAAGCAAGGAACTGGTGGCATTAACACCGCTTGAAGCCTATCAACTTCTATCCGCAGACTCATCATTAAGAGAGTGGGTAGATGGAGGCCGTTTCGTATATGCAGATGGCTATTTTGTTCTTGCTGAGAAGCAGTATGTTCTAATAAAAGAAGGCGAACTCCATTTAACAGCAAAAGCAAAGAAAAAGCTGGTTCAATGTGCTATTAATATCCGCGAGTATAAGTACACTGAATACCGAAATGTGTCGAAGGACTTGATTGGTTTTTCTGTTCTGCATCGTGTGGAAGGGATAGACCAACGAATATTAACATTTCATCCGAAATATCAGGCCAATTTCGCATACGAACCCGACGAGGCTTATGATGCGTTTCATGAGTATATTTCTGTTTATGATGAAGCTGAAGAAATAGAACTGATGAAAAAATTAGGCGACCCGACGAGTACGCTATGCCAATGTCTGTGGTATTTGATGGAAAACAGAAAATGGAATTACCCGGAAGTGTTCAATGATAGAACAGGATTGCATAAAAATTATCACGGAAAGATAAAAAACGATAAATACAACAATATGGGTACAGATGTCCTTATGGCTATATGTGTTGGCATGAAATTAAGTCTTCGCATTACAGAAAAGATTTTTGAAAAGTCGAAGAATAAGCTGGACTATTACCATGACCCAGATAAAACCTATATTCGCATTATGGAGAATATGCCTGGTATTTCCGTACAGGATTTCAATAGCATCTGTAAAAGAGCAGGTGTTGATGAATTAGGAAGCACCATAAAAGATAATGAATAAATTTTGATAACTCACTGAGTTGGTTTTGGACCCCGAAAGGGGTCCTTTTTTTATGTCCAAAAACAGAAAACACCGATATTATGGGCATTCCTCGACCAACTCACCGAGTTGGTCATGAAAAATCTTAAAGAATTATAATGTCTATGACAATCAACACAAGGAGATTGTCAGAAAAAATATTCCAATGCCCGAAGTGGTCGACCTTAAGGCGGCGGGATACATCAAGAGTCAAGAAATTAGCTAACAGGCTGTTTTTTGAACGAGATGTACCCACCGTGCTTTGTCATGCCCATTTTCGGTATCAGAGTCGGTGTACATCATTACATCGGCTCTTTTTGTGTCCCTGCCGCCACCCAATTGGGCGGAAAAGAAAGGCAGGGACTTTAAATGAGAAAGTTCAAAACAGCGGAAGACAACCGTACAAATTACATCTACTACTTCAACGATGGTACAAGCTACACCATCACACCCGGTGAAAACGGAGAAAACGCAACCATCATCTCTCAGCTTCATGGTATGGACGATGACGAACTGGATGCCGACCGTAGAGAGGCATATCACTGTCCGATTCACTATGACGGCTACCACGACGGGGACGGCGACGATGCGGATGACCGCAACCCGTATCTTGAGGATGAAACCTATAATCCTCTGGCACAGATTCTGACCTCCATTGCAAATGAGGAGCGTTCTCTACAGATAGAAAAGTTGAAGGTTGCTTTGTCACAGCTTACGGACAAGCAGAAGGATACCATTGTGAAAAAGTTCTATCGTGGCATGACCAACGTGCAGATTGCAGCCGAAGAGGGCGTTTCCGAGGCGGCCATCCGTAACAGACTTACCAAGATTTATGCAGCACTGAAAAAGAAAATCTAAAAAAGTTTCATTTGAGGGGGTTCGATTCCCCCTCATTTTTCGCTTATGGACAGAGGGGTGAGAAAAACTCCTCGGAAAGGAGCCAAGTGCAATGGGAATTAAACACAAGGTATGTATCAACATTGCAAACCCCGGCGGCACACCTTCTCCGGTAGTCCGAAGCGGTACGGTGCAGATTCGCAAGAAACTGCTCGACTTCCTCTTTGGTCAGCAGGTCAACGTTCTGGTTCTCTCTCCAGGTGATTCGGTGCAGACCGTCGAGATTCACGAACTGAAAGGAGGCGAGAACCATGACAAACGCTAACAAATTTAATCTGCTCCTCGATGTGGTGAAGCTGATGCACTCATTGGCAGACGGACTGGAAGCTGTGGCTTATGCATTTGCCGACAGCCAGGAAATCTTCGTAGAAGCCAAGGGAGTGTCGAAGCCTGTCGAAACAGGACAACCCACAAAGCAGATAGCAGAAAAGGTGCCTGCTTTGGCAGATGTCCGTGCTGTGCTTGCGGTTAAGACGCAGAACGGTATGACAGCCGAGGTAGCCCAACTGCTACCAGCAGGAGGGAAAGCAGGATGATGGCGTCTTTGTGGCTGCGAAAAATATGTTCATAGAATTGAAGAGCAACATCGTAATCCACACCCAGGACGCTTTGAAACAGGGCAATCATCCCATTGGCAAAGTGGCCTTGTAAGAGGACCGTGTAGGAAAAATATATCGCAATGGTAGTCGCTGCCAGTACAGTGACGGCGCGGAGGAATATCTTCCTGCGCAGCGGCCTGAAGCCTTTCTTACTTTTCAATGGTGTAGCCGACCCCCCATACCGTTTTTATGAACCTTGGGTTTCGGGCGGGCTCGCCCAGCTTTTCCCGCAGCCGTCCGATGTGGGCCATGACGGTGTTATTGCTGTGCAGGTATTTTTCACCCCACACTGCCTCAAACAATTCCTCGGAGGGGACGACAATCCCCTGTTTTTCACAGAGATACCAGAGGATGGAAAACTCGATGGGAGTCAGCTGGACTTCCTTCCCGAACAGGAAACACTTGTGGTTGTCCTGGGTGATGACCAGCCCCCGGATGTCATATTCATGGACAGGGTCCTCCTGCCTTGGGACGGGTCTGTTATAGAGCCTGTACCGCCGCAGCTGGGTCTTGACTCGGGCTGCAACTTCCAGGGGATTGAAGGGCTTGGTGATATAGTCATCAGCCCCGATGGTCAGGCCCATAATCTTGTCCCTATCTGCCACCCTGGCAGTGAGCATGATAATGGGGCAATAGGACTTTTCCCGGAGTTTCTTGCAAAGCTGAAAGCCATCTGCATCGGGGAGCATCACATCCAGGAGCGCCAGGTCGAATTCTGTGTGCTCCATGCAGTCAAATGCCTCTGCACCGGTATAGCATTTATGGACTATATAGCCATCGCCGGTTAGATAAATCTCCAATACGTCAGCCAGTTCTTTTTCATCATCTACCACCAGGATATGGGCGATACTATTCACAGAATTTGCCATTTGGCTTTCACTCCCTTTTTTTCTTGCAAATGCCAACAATGGTGTTGGCGACACTCAGCACAATATACAGGCCCGTAAAGTTAATCCAAATATCCTGATACGCCGTTTTTGCCAATGGTTCCCGCAAACTGGTAAACCAGACATAGGCGAAGGCCAGCAGCAGGGACGGGATGTACGCGGCCACATACCGCAAGATGGGCGGCTTAATGGGTAGACTGGTACACAGCTCAAACGCCGCAACGCCAATCAGAAGGATGATCGCCCTGTCCAGCTCATGCCAGTTGCCGCTGGGGTCCTCATAAATATCGTTGTAGAGATACAAAACGCTGTTTAACAGCGTAATTACAGTATAGATGATGCAATAGACCGACACAGGATCGATCCATTTTTGTTTACTCATTTTCCCTTTGCCTCCCTAAGATTTCACTGCCATTATATCAAAGTTGTTTTTCTTCTTTTTGTGTTTTCCCTGTGGAATTTCTTAACATTTTCCTATTCTTAGCTACTTAATATCCTTTCGCCGGAATAGCCATATCCCGCCCAGGCAAAGTGCCGCGCTCAGCCCTGCGTCAAGCAGAATGATCCGTACCGGGTGCAAAATATCTTGTTCTGATAGTCCTGCCAGCTGTGTAGTCTCCGAAACAGGCGGAACAGATTTGCTTGTAGCAGGTTACACATGGTTGCCACCTCCATAGTTTTGTGATTTTGTGTTGTAACACAAGAAAACGGCAGTCTGCTTAAAAACCGCCGCTTTCCATGAACTATGAGATCTGCGTGAATGTAGAGTGCTGTTTGCGGTAGGTATCGTTGTCTTTTTCACTGAGTTCCCGTTCCGCCTGGGCCAGCTGGCGTTCCAATTCTTTGATTCGGGCCTCGTTGGTTTCGGTACCCAGCTGCTGTTTCAGCTCCTGCTGCTTCTTTTTGAGTTTTTCGATTTCCCGGTCCACCTTGCCCGTATCGCAGACCCACTTTTCCTCCGGCTTTTTGGGCGCGCCTGCCGCCTTTTCCGGATCGTCGAAATGAATTTTTGGCTGACCATCCTCATCCTTGCCCATCCAGTAGCGGCCGGAGGGCTCCTGTGGTTCCTCGGGGACGTACTCATCCATCGTGGCCTTTGGCTGGCGGCTTTGAGGCTCCTCGGGTTTCTGAACCTTAGGCGCGCCCTGTGTCTTCTCAGGAGCGGACAAGGGGCGGATTGCTTCGTGATTCAAACCAGAAATTGGCGTCATAAGATATTCCTCCTTAAAATATTATGCAGAAAATGAAACACTGGGTTCTGTTTCTGCCGGAACGGCTGAAACCTCTCCAGCCGGCGTATAAATCATCGGCTCACTGGAAACTGGTTCTGCCGCCTCGACAGGCGGGATGTTCTTCAGCGCCGCTTTCGCCGCCTCGCTGATTTGGACCTGGTCGGTCTCCTGGGAACGGCCCGGCTCTGCGCCTTCTTCCGCCCGCTTGTGTTCCTCCCGGCGCTTTTCGATGGCGGCTTCTTGCTCCAGCTTGGCCTTTTCCTTTTCAGCCTCCGCCTCAGCCTTCATGCCCTCGTCCAGTTTTTCCTGATATTTGACGGCCTTCTCGGTGCATTCGCCAGTATAGCCCAGCGCACGTTTCATCTTCTCCATGTCGCCTTCAGCACTGGCCTGGCGGTACACACTCATGGGCGTACCCGCCAGCTTGATATTGGAGCTGGCACCCAGGAGTCCATCCATCATCTGTACGTTCATGCTTGCGTCTCCTTTCTATGGCTAATTTTGCAAAAAGTTCTTTGCTTTTATCAGTATATAGAGCAAAGGACACCGTTTCAAGGCTCTTGTAATGAAATGCTATCTGGATGTCATGAAATGTTTTGTGAGATCATGATTTCGTTGCCCGCATCCGCTCGACCAAGAACTGTTTTTTTATGGTAAGGACATTGCAAAACCCAAATGTCACAGAAACATCCGTATCATTCATCCGATCAGCTTAAAAACAGGCTGAATTGTTACAAAACTCGGACATTACAAAATTTTTTGTCTGTATCCATGTGTTACTGCTGCAGCTTTATGGTATCCACAATGGACAATTGCCCGATTCTTTTGACTGGCCGCCGAATTGCCAGCGCCGCAGAGCCGAAGCATAACATGACAATCAGCAGCAGGGAGGCAACCGGAAGCTGCCAGGTTGTTCCCCATTTATCTGCAATCAGGAACTGGAACATCATCTTATTCAACGGCAATCCCAGTACACATCCAGTGACACATCCTAAAACTGCATAGGTGGTTGCTTCTGCAGCAATCATCTTATAAAGCTGTCCGGCGCCCATTCCAATGGAACGCATCACGCCATACTGTCTGGTCCTCGCCGCCACGCTGGCATTCATACTGTTAAAGATATTGAATACGGTGATCAGCGCAATGATAAACAGGAACCCGTAAATAAACACGGCGCCTGTATAGTAGGAACTCTGGGATTCCGAATTTGACAGTCGTTTATCTGCAATGGAGACGTCAGATGGAAGCAGGCTCCGTATTGCCGATACTGTCTCATCCGTGCCGCTGCCTGCAAGCTGTATATCCACAGCCGTATAGCCTGCCGCACCGATGCTTTCCGTAAACAGCTGTTCTGAGCATATAATGTATCCAAGGCTTCCCGCTTCACTTGATGCGTTTGTAGAAGAAAGGATTCCCGCAATCCTCGCCCGTTTCTCCCCAAAAGGCGTATGGAGCGTCACAGTATCCCCGGTCTTCCATTGCATGCCATCCCGGTAGGACACTAAGATATCCCCGGCTCCTCCCGAAACCGCATAATATCTTTTTCATTTATTTTTATCCATCACTCCGGATGCCTCCGACATATAAAAAGTAAAATTGCAATTTCCACAGCCAACAGAGCCAACAGGACATACAGCAGTACCGGCCAGGCCGAGACACCTCCCGCAAGCAGCAGCATTACCACCGGAACCACATATTTCCGAGGGTGATGCCACAGATCGCTTTCAATCTTCCGGCCAGATCGGAGCCAGGATACCACGAATATAGACATGACGCATAACCGATTTCTCCTTGAAAAAGGGGCGCTTACTCTCTGGGGATAAGTACCCCGGAAAATTTGTTTTATTCATTTGTTTTTCTATTCTTGTGATGATAAATCACCAACACCAAAACGAAGGAAACAAGCTGCGCTGCCATAATCCGGACAATCTGCAATTCGTCCGTACCCGTTGAAGAAACCACATGCAGCATATTGGTGGCAACGGTATTATTGAACAGATGGTCACCAAGTCCAACCCATAGGTTCCTTGTCACGCGGTAAAGAAGCCCCCACTTGACACCCATGATCCCGGCGAGAATCACATAACCGATGCTCATAAAAGCCATTGCCCCAAATGACACCTCACCATCTATATAGCTCCTGATTGGCATGACAATGTGCCAAATGCCAAACAGAAATGCGGCAATCAAATTTGCGGCCATAAAGGGCTTTGTTTCAGAGAGCAGCTTAATAAACAGCCCGCGGAAAACGCCCTCCTCCATCCACACATTGACGATATTGAATAATACGCACAACGCAAAGAAAACAAAGCCGGTATTCTTTATGGGAGAGCCGGTCAATGAAAAACCGCTGACATATAGTTCAAAATGCGCGGGATTGCCTTGCAGGGACAGAATGGCAAATTCAAGGC